>JAEVEX010000046.1 GCA_016842085.1 Candidatus Thermoflexus tengchongensis
CCAGTGTGGATTATCGACCATTCTGGGTGGGGTTGGGACAGGTCGGGTTTTATCTGCTGGCCCTGGTGGGATTGACCTTTTACGTCCGGCGGCAGATCGGGCATACGCTGTGGCGGCGCATCCATTATTTGAGCTTCGGCGTGTTCTTGCTGGTCACAGTTCATGGGTGGATGAGTGGGACCGATGCGGAGAAAGCTGGCGTTCGGATCATGTATCAGATCGCTGGAGGAACGGTGATGGGCCTTCTGATCTACCGGGTCCTGGCTGCCCAAATTTCCCATGCTCTTCGCCGCTGGTTTTCCGTCTTGCGGATGAGACAACTTCGAAACTGACCCTCTTTTCCTATTGCTCACGACAAAGGATTAGAGGGAGAAACGCGGAAACGATGCGGTTAGAAAATGTTTAATTGACAATTCGATCAGTATGAGTATCATAAAAAGAGAGGGAGATATAGGGAAAGGGGATGCGTGAAAATCTGGTATTTCCGGCAAGGGCTGCGGGCCCGGCGAAGACCCTCAGAAGGCCCTCATCTTCCCCGCCCCTCGCTTCGCCGACAGTTTATGACGCTTGCCCTGGGGCTGAGCGTCGGCGCAACCATTCTGCTCCTCGGAGATTTCCTCTGGCAACGGCAGATGTTTTTGAACGAGATCCAGGCCCACATCTGTGAAGAAGCCCGGATTATCGCCACTGCTCTTGATCAGACTGCCTCTCTGGAGGAGGAACAGGCTTACGCGGATTTCCTCCTTCGTCTCCTGGATGATCTGGATCATTACCCTGTCACCCATGAACTGTATTTGCTCGACCTCTCGGGCCAGGTTCTTTTCGAGCGAGGGGTGGATGAATCCTCATGGTCCGGCCTCACGCCTCCGATGCGGCAGGTTCTGGCCGGCCAGACCTCAAGAGCCTTCGAAATCATGTGGCATGGGGACCATCTGGTCGCCTCGTGCAGTGTGATGGGATCTGCCAGTCTGATCCATCTCTCTGAGCCGGTTCCCCTTCTGGAAGCCTACTGGCGCTACCTGATCGGGCACCGACTGGCCCTGGCCGGGCTGATCACTCTGATTCTCCTGGGGTTTACTCAGCTTGCTCTTGCCCGGTGGATTTTCCTCCCACTGCATAATTTGCTGGAAAGCCTGCACCTTATTCGCCTGGGGATCCCTCAGTTTGCTGTGCCGAAAGGGGTGGCCCGGGAGTGGCAGGAAATCGCCGGAGCGATCGAGCGTAGCTTCCAGGCTGTCCATCAAAGCCGTCAGGCGCTGGCCGAAGAGCGCTCCCGCCTGGCTTTCCTGTATCGGGCCAACCATCTGCTGGCCGAGGCCGGAGACTGGCCTCTCCTGGTTCGGATCGCTCTCCAGCTGGCGATGGAAGCCGCAGAGACCCGGAGTGGACTCTTCCTCCATCGGGATCCATTGACTGGACGGATGAGCCTGGAGCTTGGCGAAGGGATCCCTCCTCTGGCCCTGGAGGCGATCCGCATATATATGCCGATGATGGAGGATGCCACCCCATGTCGGGTCTGCCACTCCCGCAGCGGGCGTCTGCGCCTCGGGTGCGCCCTCCTTCCCCCTGAATTGCAACCGGAGGGGCCAGGGACCTGGCTTTGCATGGATCTGGCGTATGGCGATCAACTGCTGGGTATGCTGCTGCTCCGGCAGGAGCCAGCCATCCTGACCCAGGCGGAGCGGTGGGCGCTGCTGGAGGCCCTGGCGGGGGAGATCTCTGCCGCCGTGGCCGCTGCCCATCATGCCCGCTGGGAAGCCTCGGTGATGGTGGAGATCGATCGCCTGGCAGGGCAGGGCCGTATTCATCATAAGGCCCTCGTGCGGCTGGTCCAGCAACTGACACGGGCCTGCGGGATGACCAGCGGTGCGCTTCTTGTTTGGGAGGCTCAGAGCGGATTTCCGGAGCTGCTTGCCCATTGGGGATGGCCCTCCGGATTCATTCCCGCTTTGCTTCAGGCTGCATGGGCTTTTATGAAGCCGAACAACCACCGCTTTCCCAGCCCGGATCCCCTCTATCGAACGGATCTGGGCTGGCTGCACTGGATTCCAATCCGTCTGGGGGAGAAGCAGATCGGGGGCTTTCTCTTCGCTCATCCGGCCCAATCCCGGATGATGCCCTCCCAGCGTCGTCTGGCGCAGGTCGTGGCGGTCCAGACCGCTCTCCTTCTGCTCAGCCTCCGCCGCGAACGCCGGCTGATCGAGGCAGTTCTCTGGGAGGAGCGCAGGCGGCTGGCTCGGGAGCTTCATGATGGTCTGGCCCAGCAGCTCGCTTATCTGCACCTTCGGATCCAGAAGATCGAACGCATGGTTGACTCCCGCATCCCGGACGAAGCGATTGCCCGCTCTCTCCGGGAGACCCGCGAGGCGCTTCGGGATCTTTACACGGAGGTCCGCCTGACCATTGAGGGCTTTCAGGCCCCCCGAGGGACGGATCCTGCGGATTCCCTGCGCCAGATGATCGCTCCTTACGTGACTCGGGAGGTTTTCTCCATCGCCCTGGAGCTCGAGGCGTTTCCAGCTCTTAGCCCCTGGGAGGAAGCCCATTTGCTCCATATTGTTCAGGAGGCTCTAAACAACATCCGCCGGCATGCGCAGGCCCATCACGTGACGATTCGAACGCTGTGGCAGGGAGGAACCTTCATCCTCGCCGTCATCGATGATGGACGGGGTTTCGACCCTGAAGCGGTTCCGGCGACTTCCGCCGGTCTGAACATTATGCGAGAGCGGGCCGCCCGCATCGGAGGCCGTCTCCAGATTGTCAGCGAACCCGGTCGGGGAACCCGCGTGGAGCTTCAGTTGCCCGGTCGAACTCCTGCGATCCGAGGGGGTGTGGATGTCTCCGATCACCCTGCTGATCGCCGATGATCATGCCCTGTTCCGGCAAGGGCTGGCCAGCCTCCTGTCCGAGGAGCCTGATTTCCAGGTGGTGGCCCAGGCAGGAGACGCGGAGGAAGCCATCGCTTTGTCCGAGCGCTATCGACCGACCGTGGTGTTAATGGATGTGCGGATGCCGGGCGGCGGCGTGATGGCCACACAGGAGATCGTGCGTCGATGCCCGGACACGCATGTGATCATGCTGACGGTCTCCGATCGGGACGAAGATCTGTGGGGGGCCATTGCGGCGGGCGCCAAGGGCTATCTCCTGAAGGATGCCGAGATCGAGGAGGTGGCGGCCGCCATCCGTCATGTCGTCGCTGGCAAGGCGATCCTCGATCCCGCGCTGACAGCGCGGGTGATGGCCTGGCTCGCCAGCCAGCCAGCCCCTGTCTCACTTCCGCTGCCGTCGCTGACCGCCCGGGAACGTGAGATCCTGAGCCTGATGGCTCGCGGCATGGGGAACAAAGAGATTGCGGCGCATCTGTATCTCTCGGTGCCCACTGTGAAGACCCATATCCGGCGTCTGTTGCGCAAGCTCGGCGCCCGGAGCCGGGAGGAAGCCGTGGCTCGGGCCCGCCAGGCCGGATGGATCCGCTGATCCTCTCCAGATCATCCCTCCCATCATCCCCTCTTCATTCGAAGAAGGATCGACCCCCGGATTCCCTTTCCCTATGATGGAGGTAGGGCAGAGCCCCCAGAACCTTCCTGCTGTCACGCACTGGGTGAGAGAGTGCACGGTTCCCCTCCCATCTATGGGGCTTTAGGGGGCGGGCAGGGTTGCTCTTGCAGGGGATGCCTGGGCAGCAAGTTGAATAAAGAAATTATCCGGGAGGTCGTTGATGATGGGGAAAACGTCATCTGGCATCCTCCGTTTCTGGCATCTGTGGCTGGGCTTAAGCCTGGCCCTCACTATGCTGCCCGTGATCCCACGAAGCGCTCCAGTCCGGGCCCAGGTATCGACGATTAACATTATCGTGCGCGATGCGCGGACCGGCGCGCCCATTCCTTATTTCAAATGGATGATTAACCTGGACAATTCCCACGACGTTCCCTCTCTGATCCCTCCAGCCAGCCATAGCCCCGTCATCGCCACGGGTGATCAAAGCAACGCCACTGGCATCTCCCTCCCGGATACCGAACCCCCGAATCGTGGATATCTGGTCACGGTAATCGCCAACGACGGGGTGGGCTCTCGAAACGATCCGGATTACAAAATCGGCGGTCGGCATTTTCGCCTGCCGGAGGATGCTGGAGATATCATCGTGGAGCTCTGGCCCCATCCCCTCCCCCTCGCCACCGTCCGGGTGCGGGTCTTCCACGACAACCTCATGGTCAACTCGGAAGATGACATCCCGATGGAGGAAGGGCTTCCCGGATTTAAAGTGGTTCTGAAGGATCGCGTCGGGGAAGTGACGGTGGACTGGTTTGGGAACCCGATCTGCACCCAGTACGAACGTAACCCGGACGGATCCCTGCGCTTCGATGAAGAAGGACGCCCCATCCCGATCCCGGGCACTGGGGGGGTTTGCCTCACGGACGAAAACGGGATGGCGGTGATCCCCAATCTCCCTCCCAATAAGTATGAGGTGGAGGTCATCCCGCCGGATGGGTCCGGCTGGATCCAGACCACCACAATTGAAGGGACCAAGGCCATTGATGCGTGGGTTGCCGAGGAGGCCGATGGCTACAGCACCGAGGAGGGCTTCCTCCAGGCAGTGGTGTGGTTTGGATTTGTGCGGCCGTGCTCCTTCGGGAATCCTAACGACGATTGCACCAGCCCCCAGGCGGACCGAACCGGCAATGCCGTGATCCGGGGCCGGGTGCGCACCATCGCTCAGATCGCGGAGGTTGGACAGATCCGCCTGGGCAATCCCGTTCCTTCCCCCTATGTGGCGCTGAATTACATCGGCGGGGATGATGAGCAGGTCTATACCGGACGCGGGAATCCCGATGGCACCTTTGTGATTCCAAAGGTCCCGGCCGGCCTCTATCAGCTGGTGATCTGGGATGAGCCTCTGGATCACATCATTCAGTTCTTCACCGTTCGGGTGAATCGAGATGATTGTAGCCCGGATAATATGGCCCCCTGTGTGGTAGATCTGGGGGACATTGGGATCCCGCGGTGGTTTGGAAGGATCCGCGGCTCCGTTTACGTCGACCTGAATGAAAACGGGATCCGGGACCCCGGCGAGCCGGGGATCCCTCGCCAGGATCTGGACACCCGCTTTAAAGACGGTTCGATCCAGTACACTGCATTCACAGATGCGTATGGGAATTATGAGTTCCCCGAGGTCTTCGAGCTGGAGCATTTCGCTCTGGCCGAGGTTGGTTATACCCGCTTCCGACATACGGGGGCGGCAGCCTATCAGACCGATGAATTCGGCAACCCGATTAACTATCCCTATGGTCCGATCAACCAGGACCTGGGGCTGGCTGGCCTGTTGCAGGCCGAGATCACCTGGGCGGGGACAACCAACTATATCGACTGGGGGAAACGCCCCTTCCGGCCAGGGGAGAACGGCGGAATCACCGGCATTGTTTACTATGCGACCACCCGCAACGAGCTGAATGCCCGCTTTGCAGCCGCCGAAGATTACGAGCCTGGCGTGCCGGGCGTTCGGGTGAATCTGTATGCCCCGGTGCTGGATGCGAACGGCAACCCGGTCTATGACCCGGAGACCGGGGAAATCCTGAAGGATCACCTGGCCAACACCTACATCACTGACAGCTGGAATGATGCGCTCCCCACCAACTGCATCCCCAGGGGCAGTCTGGGCCGGACGCCCGACCAGGTGCAGCCTCCTAATATTTTCGCGGATTGCATCGAGCTGCCTGCCCTCCTGAATCAGGTGCGACCCGGCGTGTTCGATGGCGGTTACGCCTTCGAAGAGGATTGCAGCAATCGGAGCCTGAGCAATCCAGATGGGGATGATGATGGAGATGGAATCCCGAACCGGTTCGATCCGGATTTGCTCTCCACGGAATGCGTCCCTCTGCCATCCGGCAAGTGGGTTGTGGAAGTAGTCCCACCTCCGGGGTACCAGATTGTCAGGGAAGAAGACATCAATGTGTTCAGCGGTGACGTGTTCCAGCCGGTTGAGCCGGCGGTCCCGCCGCCGCCGTGCGTGGGTCCCCTCCATATCGTCGATGTGGCGGGGGTGCCGCCGGATGGGCCGAACGCTGTGTATAACCCGGACTTCGCAGCTACCGTCAGCCCGCTGGCCCCCAACGGTGGGAGCCCTTATGAAGGGCAGCCCATGCCTCTGTGCACTCAGAAGCTCATCGACCTGCGAGATGGCTTCATCGGCACGGCGGACTTCTTTATCTTCACGGAGGTCCCCATGCCGGGCCGGATCCGGGGAGTCCTCCTGGACGACCTGACTCTGGAGATGAACCCGATGTCCCCGCTCTATGGGGAAAAGCGGGGGATCCCCAATGCGCCGGTGGGGATCCGCGATTTCACCGGCCGGCTGATCACCACCGTCTACTCCGATGAGAACGGCTACTGGGAGGTGCTGCTGCCATCCACCGGAACCATCAATTGTCCCACCCCTGCCGGAGTCTGCCCGGGCATGTATATCGTGGTCGGGAACGATCCGGGGGATCCCCAGAATCCAAACCCGGGCTGGAATCCGAATTATGGCACGCTGGTGTTGACCTTCGATGTGTGGCCTGGCCTTACGACTTACGCAGATGTGGCGATCCTGCCCATTACAGCCTTCGTGCAGACCCCTGGGGCTCAGTTCGAGCGGGCCCCTGTCTGCGAGCTCCCGGCCGATGTGCCAGATATTCAGGCGGTTTCCCAACCCTATGGGCGAGCAAGTGATCCTGGAACCTTCGTCATTCAGGGCCGTGGATTCGGTGCCGTCCAGGGCCGAGGTCAGGTGACCCTGGATGGGATTCCTCTCGCGGTTCGATCATGGTCAGACACAGCGATTGAAGTCGCCATGGCTGCCCTCTCTGCCGTCCGCCCTGGCCCTCACCAGCTGCTGGTTACAGCTGACAATGGGCAAACCAGCCCGACCGGGATCACATTCCACGTGCTGGGGACGGATTATCGGCCAACCCAGCGCCACGTGGGGCCCGGCCAGCCTTATGCAACCATCCAGGCCGCGATCGATGCGTCCAATCCGGGAGACCTCATCCTGGTCCATCCGGGCGTCTATTACGAAAGCGTGATCGTGGACCGACCGGTTGCTCTCCAGGGCTATGGTCCGGGAGCGACCATCCTGGACGGCCGCTTCTTCAATTTCGGCGGGATATCCGCTGCCGACCTGGCTGCCCGGGTAGCCGCCACGCCTTACGATGGACCAGCAATGGTTCCTCTAGGCCAGGTGATCACCGTTCTGGCAGAGAATGGAGAGTTCCAGGAGGGGTTCCGGCCGCGGATCGACGGCTTCACCATCCGAGGTGGGAGCCGGGTCCGGGGGAACCGGACCGTTCCTTCCCAGGGCGGGGGCATCTATCTTCACGCTTACGCCCGCTACATGACCATCAGCAACAATCGGATCCTGAGCAACGCCGGGAACGTGGGTGGTGGGATCATCCTGGGTCAGCCTTATGTGACGAACCCGGACGCCGGCGGAGCCCGGGACAACGAAAATGACTTCGTGCGCATCCATCACAATCAGGTATTGAACAACGGCGGCGTCAGCCTGGCCGGCGCCCTGGCGGTTTTCAACGGCGCTGAGAACTTCGAGATCGCTCAGAATCGCATCTGCGGCAACTACTCCGCGGAATACGGTGGCGGCATCTCTGTCTATGGTTATAGCTCAGGACGGATCTATGAGAACCAGATCCTCTACAATTTCGCCTTCGACGAGGGTGGTGGGGTGATAATCGCCGGTGAGGAGCCGGTCGGGAACCCGCTGGGCCTCTCACGCGGAACCGGCGCGATCCGGATTGAGCGGAATCTTATCCAGGGCAATGTTTCCAACGACGACGGTGGAGGGATCCGCCTCCTCACTCCGGTCACGGGTTCCATTCGCATTCTGAACAACATGATCGTCAACAACCTGGCAACCGATAGCGGCGGAGGCATTTCCCTGGATGATTCCCTGAATGTCTGGATCATCAATAACACGGTGATTCGTAATATCTCCACAGCCACCGCGGAGGATGCAGACCGCTCTTCCTGCAACCCGCCGCCCAATGGCACATGTCCGCACGGGGCCGGCTTGGTCAGCGAGCGACACAGCCAGGCATTGCTCCGGGCCTTCCCAGCTCTCCCCACAACCTTTAGCGATCCGGTGCTGTTTAACAACATCTTCTGGCGCAATGAGGCCTTCTATCTTGACGGCACCACCGGGCTCTTCGGCGGTGGGCTCCCTTCGGCCGGCTATATGGATCTGGAGGTCCTGGATCCGGGCCAGGCCTTTACCCGATCCCGTTATAACCTCTGCACCACCCTGGGCCCGAATTGCCCCGATGACGGCACTAACTTGGCGGCGGATCCCATGGTGGTTCAGGAGGTCAGCCTCAACTTCGCGGCCCTGGCCTTTGCAGGGGATCCCTCGTTTATCACCGTGCTGATCCGCTCCGCGCCCACGGATCCGCAAGGGGATTATCATTTGCAGCCCGGGTCGCCCGCCATCGATCGTGGAACTCTTTCCCTCGATGGAATCCTGGCTCCCGCCGTCGATTTCGATGGACAGTTCCGATTGTCCTGCATGCCGGACATCGGGGCGGACGAAGTGCTTCAGAACTGCATGCACGTCCATGATCTGGATGGACGGGGCATCAACCTGGGTGGAGGTCAATGGCGGGCTCAGGTGAGCGTCTATATCCGTGGCCCTAATGAAGAGCCGGTTCCTAACGCCACGGTCACCGGCACCTGGAGCGCCGGCGATGCTTCCAGCCAGACCACGACATGCGTGACCGACAGCAACGGACGATGCAACCTGAACAGCGGGCGGCTCTCGAGGACGAATAACCCCACGGTGACCTTCACGGTAACCGGGGTCACCCATCCGCTGATGCGATATGCGCCGTTCCTGAATCACGATCCGGATAGCGACAGCAATGGGACGACCATTGTTATTAGTCGTCCATAACCGGAAGGAGGGAGCGAGGCCATGGAAACGCAAGGCGGTTCGCGCAGGCTCACCCGCAGGGAGTTTCTCCGTCTGGGCGGTGGGGGGGCGCTGGCCCTTCTGATCGGGGGGGTGACCGGCATGCGGGCGCTGGGTGCCTCCCGCACGGGCCCGACCCTTCGGCCGCTGGCTGTGGAGCCCCTCGCTAACCTTCCGGCCCCTCCGCCAGTTTACATCCGCCTGGCGGCGACGGATGGGTTCATTCAGCTCCCCGGTCGAGCGCGCCCTCTTTATATGTTTGGGTTCATCCAGGTTCCCTTCGATGCTCCGATCTCCGCTCTGGATATCTACAAAGGCAACGTCCAGGCTCCTGCGCCCATCATCGGGGTGGATGAGGGAGCTGACGTCTACCTGACTCTAACGAACCTGGGATTGGCCATGCGTCCTGACCTGGACGATTCCCATACGGTTCACTGGCATGGCTTCCCCAACCAGACGGCCGTCTTCGATGGAGTCCCCGAGGCCTCCATTTCGGTGCCGGTGGGGCGGGATTTCCCCTACTTCTTCCGGCCGCGCCGGGCGGGAACATTTATGTATCACTGCCACTTTGAGGATGTGGAGCATGTCCAGATGGGGATGACGGGCATTGTGTTCGTGCGCCCGGCCCAGAACCAGGGGATCGGAGGCATTCCCCCTGGAAAATACGCTTATAACGATGGCGTGCCTCCCGGGGATCCTCGCTCCACGGCTTATGATCGGGAATTCGCGTTGTTACTCAATGAGATCTGGACGAAAGCCCACGACAACCTGGAAGCGATTCAGGAGAACATCTGGCCGGATTACAAGCCGGACTACTGGGTCATCAATGGGCGTGCTTATCCGGATACAGTGCGTCCGAATAACGATCCCGATCTGCCCAACCAGCCGATCTCCTCTTTGATTCAGGTGAATCCTGGAGAGCGGGTATTGCTTCGCTTCGCCAACCTGGGCTACGAGCAGCATGCGATGCAGTTGACCGGGATCCGAATGCGAGTGGTGGGAGAGGATGCGTCGTTTCTGCGCGGGCCGGATGGAGCGGACCTCTCTTACTGGACGAACACCGTCTACATCGGACCCGGCGAGGCGCGTGATGTGCTGTTCGTCGCGCCACCTTTCGATCCGGATGGACCGGTTTACACCGATGCGGTGGGACGATACAACCGATATCTGCTGAAAAACCGCAATTACTATGCCCAGACCAACGGGGGCCTGCCCGGGCTGGGCGGCATGGTGACAGAGGTTCGGGTCTACGAAGGCAGCCCGCTTCCACCTCAGATGATACCGAATGAGACTTACCCTTAATGGGCTACCTGCATGAGGGCGTTTTGGAGCTGGGCAGGAATAAGCCCAGTGCCCACAGGGAGGAAAGAGATCCTGCCGGAAGGAGCGATGGAGATGAGCCTGCCGATCCCTCGAAACGTCCGATCGAGCCTCCTGGCCCTGCTGCTGATCACCCTGGGATTGCCCATCTCTACTTCTACGGTCCGGGCCGTCCCACCCCTTATTGGAGTGGTCTGCACCTACGGGCCAACTTTCAATCTACGGGCCACGACGGGCTATATCTATACCCCGGATGGGAATCGGATCTTTATGTGGAGCTTTGCCCGGAGCGATGGTCCCTTTCAGGTTCCCGGCCCGGTGCTTTGTGTGAATCAGGGAGACACCGTGATCATCAATCTGACGAATGAGCTGAGCGAGCCGGTCTCCATAGTTTTCCCCGGACAGGATGGAGTCGCCTTTTCAGGCGGGACACCCGGGCTTTTAACCCAGGAGGCTCCTCCCGGAGGGAGTGTCCGCTATACCTTCGTGGCCAGGGAACCGGGGACCTATCTTTATGAGAGCGGAACCAACCCTCACCGGCAGGTTCAGATGGGCCTCTACGGGGTGATCATCGTGCGCCCTTCCATGGGGCCGGACTATGCCTATAATGACCCTTCCACTCGATTCGACCCGCGTCGGGAATATTTGCTGGTGCTCCACGATATCGATCCTTATTTCCACGCCGCGGTAGAGCAGGGCCTGCCCTACGACCCGGGCGCCATCGAGGACCGCTACTGGACGATCAATGGCCGTTCGTTCCCAGATTCAGCGGCCGATAATTTCGTGCCCTGGCTTCCCGAACAGCCTTACGGCGCTCTGGTGCGGGTGGAACCCTATGATCCGACTACCAACCCGCTACCGGCTTTGATCCGTTACGCCAACGCAGGTATGGTCAACCACCCCTTCCACCCTCACGGAAATCATCTTCGGGTTATCGCGCGGGACGGGCGGCTGCTGCGTGGACCGAATGGGGAAGACACCTCTTTTGAGGATTTCACTCGCACGGTCGCCTCTGGCCAGACCTACGACCTGCTCTTCTGGTGGACGGATGTGGAGGCCTGGTCCTCCACGGGCAATCCGGTCCCGGTCCAGATCCCCGGGTTACAGAACTTAGTGTTCAAAGATGGAGTGACTTTCTACAGCGGCAGCCCCTACCTGGGGGAGAAAGGGGAGCTGCCTGTGGGGGTGGTCTCCTATAACCAGTGCGGCGAGTTCTACTTCCCCTGGCACTCCCATGCCCTCAACGAATTCACCAACTTCGACGAGGGGTTCGGCGGGCTGGCCACCCTGTTGCGGGTGGATCCGCCGGGTGGCTGCCGGTGAAACCGCTAAATTCCTGAGCGGCAATGGAGGCATTTTCCATGGGCAAATCCGTGCGGTGGGTTCTGGTGCTGGGATGGATGTTCATACTGCTGGTGGTCGTGACGATCGGCGAGCGGCCTGTGCAGGCGAAATCCCCGGCAAGGGCGGAACAGCCCCGGGGAGCCGCCGTCGCCCCAGCGGCACCGGCCAATCTGTCTGTAACCCTCTGTGCGAAGAGGGGAAGCCTGACGCTGCCGGATGGCTCCAGCGTTCCTGTGTGGGGGTTCGCCATACGGCCAGATGGCCGGGCCTGTGGGGATCCCTCCGTGGTGGCGCAGGTCCCTGGCCCGCTCCTGGAGGTAACAGCCGGGGGGATGGTGGAGATCACCCTGACCAACGCGCTAAGCGAAAACGTTTCCCTGATCTTCCCCGGTCAGAGCCTATCGCCGGACTATCTGGGAATTCCTCCTGGGGGAAGCCGGGTTTACCGGTTCCGGGCACTGAATCCCGGGACCTATCTCTATGAAAGCGGTGTGAACGCTGAGCGCCAGGTGGCGATGGGGCTATATGGCCCTCTCATCGTCCGCCCCGGGATCCCAAATCAGGACTCCTCGGATCCGGCCACGGCCTTTGATGTGGAAGCTATCCTGGTGCTGAGCGAGATCGATCCAGATTTGAACGCAAACCCGAGCGGCTTCAACCTGCTACGATATACGCCCAAATACTGGCTGATCAATGGCCGGGCATATCCACAGACCGCGGAGATCCCGGTTCCCGCCGGGGGTCGGCTTCTCATCCGCTATCTCAACGCCGGGTTCTTAAACCACACGATGCTGCTCCTGGGAGCTCGTCAACGGGTCATCGCACGGGATGCTTTCTTCCTGCCATACCCTTACGAAGTGGTTGCCGAAACGATCCCCTCCGGTCAAACCATGGATGTCCTGGTGGAGATCCCGGCGGACGCGCCGGCGGGGAAAGGCTTCCCGCTTTACAACCGGCAGCTACGCCTGACCAATCGGGATGCCTTCCCTGGCGGGATGTTGACTTTCATCCGTGTAGGCGCAGCGGCTCCCACCCCGACACCAGTGGCGACATGGACGCCCACGCCGACGACGCTCCCCACCGCCACGCCGACGGCTACTCCGACGCGAACGCCAGCGCCTTCTCCTACGCCGACGATGACGGCAACTCCCACGCCCACACCAACGATGACCTCTACTCCGACGCCCTCGCCTACTCCAACTCGCACGCCGCGGCCAACCCGCACGCCGCGGCCTCGCCAGAGGTAGCAAATGGGCGGGCGAGCGTTCTTCCTGGCTGGCGTGGGCCTGATCGTCGGAACGGCGCTGGGATGGATCTTCCTCCAGCCGTTAGAGCGTTCGGTCCGCGGTGAAACGGAGGAAACGCAGAAGAGGGCCATTGCCTTTGAGGAGCAAACTGGGCTTCGTATCGTGCGGGTCGCCCTCACAGCTGGGGGAGGGATGATCGACCTGCGCTATCAGGTCCTGGATCCGGAGAAGGCTCGCGCTTTCTGCACGATCCGGAATGGGTCCATTGTCTTGAAGGAACCGCCCATGATCATCCTCGAGGGCACAGGGGAGATCCTGAAGACTTCCTGGATGGGCCATTCTCATGCAAAAGCCCTGCGAGCGGGTGTGACCTATTATGTTCTCCTGCTAAACACGGGAGGAAAGGTGCAACGGGGCCATTTTGTCACCGTGCTCATCGGCGGGGTGCCGGTGGAACACCTGCCGGTTCGCTAAGGCTCCTGGGGGTGAATGGGACCGCTGAAGACAGACCCGCTCGCCCCCATATATCCTGGTTCCCAAGATGGACATCCCGTTTTGGGAAAATGGAGAATCGCCCGATATGCGAAGGGACCATCGGATACAGCTTTCAGCTCTGCTGATCTTTCTCGGCGTGGCTTTCCTCCTCGAGATCCCTCGAGGAACTGCTTCCTCAGGATCTCCGGAAGTTCTGGATCCATCGCTGATTGCGGAGATCGAGGCAGGGGAAGAGCACGCTCCGATTTCCGTCATTGTGATCCTGCGAGAGCAGGTCGATGTTCGCCGGATCTCGGGTCGGGATCGCGCGGAACGCCAGATGCGGGTCATCCAAGCCCTTCAACGCCTGGCTGAGGAGCGCCAGAACCGCCTGCGGGAGTGGTTGCGTCAGCGTCAGGCGGAAGGCCGGGTTCAGACTTTCCTCCCCTTCTGGATCCTGAACGCCATCCAGGTGACTGCCAGTCCGGATGTGATCCTCGAGCTGTCACAGGCTCCGGAAATTGCGCGCATCGTCCCGGACCGCACCTTTTCCGCCCCAGCCGCCGCGATGATACTTTTCTCTAATCCGGGGCCCAACCTCGAACGGATCAACGCTCCGGCGATGTGGAACCTGGGGTTCCGGGGCCAGGGAGTGGTGGTGGCGAGCATGGACACCGGGGTGGACGGAACCCATCCGGATCTCCGCGATCAGTGGCGGGGCGGATCGAACAGCTGGTTTGATCCCTATGGGGAACACCCGGATGCTCCGGTGGATCTGAGCGGCCATGGGACCTGGACCATGGGGATCATGGTAGGACGGGATGCCAGCGGCCAGTCGATCGGAGTGGCCCCGGAAGCCCGGTGGATCGCGGTGAAGATCTTCAACGACGGTGGGATCGCGCGGATCAGCGCGATCCATTTGGGATTCCAGTGGCTGTTAGATCCGGATGGCAATCCCGCTACGCCGGATGGTCCCCATATTGTGAACAACTCCTGGACGTTTGGGGCGCCGGGGTGCGATCTGACTTTTGAGCCGGATCTCCAGGCTCTGGTGGCGGCGGGGATCACCCCGGTGTTCGCGGCTGGAAATTTCGGGCCTTACTCGAGCACCAGCGCCAGCCCGGCCAATAACCCCAGCGCTTTTGCAGTCGGGGCGACGGATTTGAACGATGAGATTTATCCGGAGAGTAGCCGGGGCCCTACGGATTGCGGGACCGGAAGCCCCCGGGTATTCCCGAATGTGGTTGCGCCGGGCGTCGATGTGCTCACGGCCGACCTGTTCGGAGGATATGTTCGGGCGACAGGCACCTCGCTGGCCGCTCCTCATGTCTCCGGGGCGTTAGCGCTGTTGCTCAGCGCGGTTCCCGAGCTCACGGTGGAACAGCAACGGATGGCCCTGATGGCTTCCGCTGTTGATCTGGGCGCCTCGGGCCCAGACAACACCTATGGGTTCGGCCGGGTGGATGTCCTGGCTGCCTATCGGATGGTGAAAGAGGGGAGCCTGCCCACCTGGACGCCGACGGCAACCGCGACCCGCACGCCCACCGCAACGGCGCTTCCGTCCCCAACAGCCACGCCGACGTGGACGCCGCTGCCTTCCCCCTCGCCGACGCCCACGCGCACCCCCACGCCGACCCGCACGCCGAAGCCCACGCGTCCCCCGCGGCGCTGAATGGACCCGGCGGCTGGACAACACGCTCAAGGCGTGCTCCCTGATCGGTTAGAGATGCCTCCGTGCCCTCAACCATCTCAGGGCTTCATCCGTATCAACAAAAACACAACCTGCTGTTTGGTCCCCTGAGATGAAAGGAGGGCGAGGTGGGCAGGCGAACACGAATGCCCCATAACGGCTCCATGCTCCCTCGTGTTCTTCTCATCGCCATGGCTCTATCCGCAGGGTTTTTCCTCCAGATCTCGCAAAAGCTGCCGGGATCCGACGTCGCTCTGGCCCAGAGCTTATGGATTCGCCAGAGCCCGATTCCCACCTATCGGAATCTCTATGGGGTAGCCTTTGCAACCTCAACCCATGGCTTCGTCATCGGACCTTATCAGTTCCTGGCCGAGACCATGGATGGGGGCGCAACCTGGAGGATCCGTTCGGACGGCCTGACGGCGGAGCCTTATTACGACATCCAGTTTTTCGACGCCATGAACGGCTGGATTGTGGGCAACGGCTCGACGGTCGGGGGAAACCACCTGCGGACCACGGATGGCGGAGTTACCTGGAACCCGAGGCCCAGCGATCTGATGGGCTCGTGGCAGCAGGTGGATTTCGTCTCCCTCTTATCGGCTTCGCGGGGCTGAACGGGGCCATCGGGCGGACCACCGACGGCGGCCAAACTTGGCAACTGATGGTGGGTTATCCGGACGGCCCCATCGTTTACGGCATGGACTTTTTGGATAGCCAGGTTGGCCTGGTGGCCGGGGCGATCCTGAACGGACTGAAGGGGATCTACCGCACCGTCGATGGAGGGCGCACCTGGACACTGGTTTATCAGGGTCTGGTCAACGATGTGGCGTTCCTGACCTCGAGCGTCGCCGTCGCCGCGCAGGCGGATCGTATGCTCCGTTCAACGGATCAGGGTCAGACCTGGACGGATGTGACCGGGCCAGTGATGAGCGGGCAAAGCGGCTTTGCTACCGCTACGGTAGTGGTCAAATAAGGAGTGTGTCCTGACGATATTTATTTTGGGTTCATCCGTCGCAAGTAGTGCTCCCTCCAGATTTGATTTTTGGTTTTGGTCCCCTGGGGGTTTGGGGGCGAGCCGGGCGCCGAAGGCGCCCGGCTCGCCCCCAAAATCTCTTTTATCCCCCCTCCCCACGGCCCAAAGGGCCGTGGGGAGGGGGGATAAAGGGGGGTGGGGCCATTGGCCCACACCCTCTTATATCCTCTTATATCCTCAAAACAAATCTGGACGAAGCAGTAGTGCCCCTCATGCGAGTCGAATGTTTTTTAGGGGGGGCGGGCAGGGCCGTCAAAGGCGGCCCTGCCCGCCCCAAAATCCCTAAGGGCTCCATCTAAATTTACGATCTGCGCGAAAGGGAATTCAGCGCCATGCGATCGGTCCCCCCGCGGGGGGCCACGGCGCCTCCCGGATCCGCCACGATCCGATCTCTACCAAGACGGCCTTTCCCCGGCCATCCCATCCCCAGCGCAGCGCCAGCAGGAGAGGTTCCCGAGGGCTCCACAGGATCCGTCCCCACAGGGTGGCGAAGAGATGCCGCCGCTCCTGCCCATCGGTGTGGAGCACCCAGACGCCCGTGTATGCGGGATCCGAATAGGGAACGAACAGGGCTATCCAGCGGCCATCCGGACTCCAGGCCATCTCTTGAGGAACAGGAGGGGTCTTCGGGAACGTTAGCGAGGATTCCGGGACGGTCCAGAGCGGCAGCACCCGGGGACGCCGATCCTTAAGGTCGACGATCACGATAGCGGACTGAGCCCGACCTCCACCCCTCGCGACGGCCAGCCATGCCAGCCGGCGGCCATCCGGCGACCAGAGCGGATGGCTGACATATTCCCGTTTCATTCCGTCCCATTCCATGGGGAATCCGTCAATGGGGACCAGGCCTCGCTCCCAGATGTAAAGCATGGGGGCTCCATCCCGCACATAGGCGATGGTCCGCTCATCCTGCCCCGGCGCGGCTTGGTTGGCGAAGCGAGCCTCTGGATCCAGGATCCGATAGTCCGTGCCATCCCGGCGGATCGCGGCGAGGGCGAGGCCGGGAGGCGGGGAGCCCTCGGATTGAACTTCCAGGATTAGCCAGTCCGGGCGGGCTGGCCATTCATGGGCGGCGATTACGGGCGCTGGAATATCCCATGTGAGGTTCCGAAGAGTGTTCTGCTGGAGGTCCCACTCGTAGAGATCGCCACCCCAGATTCCCCAGAGGAAGCGGCCGTCGTGGGAGAGCCGGACAAACTCCATGTGAAAATCCGGCGGGAGGCTCTGCATGCTCAGGCTCGGCAGCCGGGCGATGTCGCGCACCTGACCATCCGGATCGATCCGCCAGAGGCGTTGTGATTCCATCTCCCAGCCGATCAGGCCCGGCGGGAGCGTTGTGGGTGGAAACGCAAGGGTCTCCCGCATAGCCAGGAAGGCGCTCCCCAGATCGATCGCGCCGCGATCCGTGAATCCCAGCCCGACCCCATAGACCCCCGCGGCGATCCATGTCTCCTCGGCCGGATCGCCTTCCCGCTGGACATGGAACGCCGGAAGCCCGCTTGCGGCAGTGGGGAGGAGTCGGCGCCCGAGCTCATGGCGCGTGGCCCAATCCTCGAGGGTCCCGGTGATGGGGGTTCGATAGAGGATCCAGTCGATCCCCGGGGCCTCCGCAATCGGATAGGCGGCATAGAATGGAGGAACGAATCGGATGTGGCGGATCGTCCGATCATCCGCGGGGAGTTCGCGAGGGATCCACCCGGGTGGGTAGCGCACCGAGAGCGCGGCCTCCGGCAGGGAGAAGCGCGGCCAGGCTTCGAAGTTTTCCCCGAGGAGTCCGGCGAAACCTGCAAACCGGCCGCCCGGCACGGTGAACCAGACCAGCCGGCCTAACCGTCGAACCGGATCCTCCGCCAAACCTTCCCACCCGAAGAGGACACGATCCATCCGTCCCGTCGGGTCCGGCTCCCAGGCCAGCGGCAGCAAGGAGGCCCCTTCGTTGGTCCAGTCCGGAGTTTGCGGGAAGAGTCCCGGGTAGAAGGGAAGCCACGGATCCTCCCCGGGCAGCTGGGGGGTCTCCATCGAGAAAGTGGGCATGGAAGGATTCCTCAGATCCACGCGCATCCAGCCTCGGATCCTCCCGGTTCGCTCATCGATCCGGATCAGGAGCAGACGCTGGCCATCCGGCGACCAGATGGCCTCTCGCGGCCGTGGGGAAGGCAGGAACAGCTGCAACTTCTCTACCTCAAGATCCAGGAGGTGAAGCCCCGGCAGGCTTCCCGGGATCTCCGTATCCACCAGGATCGCCACATCCTGCCCGGCAGGCGATGGAAGGAGGCGGATCCGCACGGCCTCCGGGGTCGGGGATTCCACGGGTATGGGATACGAGCGGATTTGCTCGGTGACCGGATCAAGCCAGTGGATCGTCCACCGGCCATCGGCGCTGTGAGTCGCAAAAATCAACCGCCCGTCAGGCATCGCGGCCAGGCCCTGAATCGCCTGGGTCTCCCCGGCCGGGCCGAAGCAGAGATCGGCATGCCGCTGTCCGGTTTCTGGATCCACGCGGGCCAGACACATCGGGCGCTCCGGGGGCACGAACCAGAGTTGCAGGGACCCTGTTGCCGGGCTCCAGGCCAGGCCGCCCATGCGGGAAAGCCGCACATGTGGAAACCGGCGCCGCTCCCCTGCTTGAGGAACGAGGAGATCCAGGAGCAGGAGCTCCGGGTGAGCGGGATCCGGCCGGGCCAGGGCCAGGAATCGGCGATCCGGCGACCAGAGCCCGGCGATCGCCTCGCGATCTACCCGCCACAGGGTTCGCCCTTGCGGATCCGTAATCCAGAGCCCGTTCGCGCGGGGCCAGATCAGAGGACCCAAGGAGGAGGGCAGGGGCTCCAGGAGGCGTAGAAGCAGGGCAGAGGGGGAAGAAGGGATCGGACTGCTGGCGGGGGTCGAAGGGGTCGGGGAGACCGTCTGGGGGGATGGCCGGCTCCGGCAGATGCTCAGGGCCAGAAGACCAATGGATCCTGAAACCAGGAAAAAGATCGATTTACGAATCAGGTTAGGCATCATAACGATATGAGGGGGATCACCTTTGGCAGGCCTCTGGCCCCTAAATAGGGGATTGAGCATGAGCGGTTTCCTCAGTGCGAACGATACGTTTGCAAACGGCGTCCGTGGGCCCGCTGGATCAGGCGATCGGCACGGGCCCGGACCTGGCGCAGGATTTCGTCCTTATCCAGCGTGAGCAGCCGGCGCCCCTCCATCAGCACCTTCCCGTTCACGATCACGGTGTCCACATCGC
>JAEVEX010000076.1 GCA_016842085.1 Candidatus Thermoflexus tengchongensis
ATAGGAGGGAAATATGGCAGCGAGCACGGTGATCCTGGCCGGGACGGTAACGGATCCGCCCTACTTTGACCTGATGAGAACGAACGTCCCGTTCCTGAGGTTCTACCTGGCGGTCCCCCGCCCGACCACCGGGCAGGACCACATCCGCGTGGTCGCCTATGGGAAGCTGGCGGAGGCCATCTACCCCCGCCTGGCCCCCGGCGTTGGGGTGGCCCTGACCGGCCACCTCCAGACCCGACCGCGAGCAGCGGCGCAGTGAGAGTGGGCTCCCTGGCGCTTTCGCGCCGTGGTGGGGCGGTTTCCCGCCGCCACCCGCCTTCCTCCGGTGCGTCCGCACCAGGAGCGGCGGGTGGATAGCCTGGCGCTTTGCGCCGGCTCTTGCGCTTTCGCGCCGTTTCGCGCCGTGGGAGGAGAGGGGATGAACGCGGTGATGCTCGGCGGGATGGTGATCAAACGCTACGCGGACGTGCTGCCGACGGGGGGGCTGTTTGCGCGCCTCGTCCTGGAGAATGGGGACGGGGTTTTCGTTGCCGTTGGCTACCGCGAGGTTGCGAGGGTGATGATCTCGGCGGACGCGGGGGCCCGCGTTGTGGTGTTTGGGAAACTCCGCCAGCGTCGCCCAAATGGTCGCACCCTCTGGGAGATCGTGGTTCAGGATTTCATCCTGGTGTCCCAGGGAGAGCAAGAATGAAGGATAGGATCGTTGCTTTTGTCCATGCCCATCGGATCCTGCTGGCTTTCCTGGTGGGAGGGCTTCTTCTCCTCCCTGGCATTGGGGCCCTGGGGGCGGCCGTTTCCCAACGGGATGCGGCGGGCGAGCCGGTTGTGCTCGCCCCGTCCCTCGTGGAGGCGCAGCGCTTTGAACAGGCGGAGGCGATGCTTTACGGGCGGCTCTCCGCGGTGCGGGGGGATGTGCGTTCTGCATTGGACGAGCGGCAAGCGTTGCTTTCGCGGTCCGCCCGGCTGGAGCGGGCCTTCCGGGCGCTCCAGGATGTCCGGGCGGAGGCCGGTCGGCTTCGCCCCCCGCTGGCCTATCAGACGAGGAAAGAAGCCCTTCTGGCCGCGGTGGAGGCCCACTGGGAGCTGGCGGTTCGGGCGGCCAGGTGGCTCAATGAGCCGTCCGAGGAGAACCGCCGTCGGGTCCTGGAGGCCCTCTGCGGGTTGGAGAAGGGAGCGCCCGAGTGTTTGGCCCTCACGCCGACCCCCACCCTTACTCCCACGCCGGCCAAGAGGAAATGAGCGATACGACTTCCCTCTGGCACGATCTCATCGAGGCGGAACGGGAGCTCCGGCGGGCGGCGGAGAAGCTGGCCTCCGGATGGCGGGAGGCCTTTCTCTCCCTGGCGGCAATGATGGTGCCGGATCTCGACAAGCTGGCGCTCCCTTCCACCCCGGAGGGGGCCTTGGAGGCGGTAAGCCGCCGGCTGTCGGCGCGCTCCCGATGGCCATCCGGGGAGGCGACGGAGCGCCTCCGGGAGGAGATCGAGCGGCTGAAGGGGGAGAACGCTCGTCTTTTGGCGGAGGTGGAGCGCCTCCGGCAGGCGGGGATGGAGATGGAGCGGTTGCGGTGGGAAGTCGAGCGGCTGAGGAGGGAGAACGCTCATCTTTCGGCGGAGCGGGAACGCCCTCAGCCTCCGGTCGAGGAGCATGGAGATGAGGCGTCCCCGACCCCGTCGGAAGCCCGCCTTTCGGGGGAGACCCATCCGGCCCCGCCGCTGGAGGTCTCGGATTTGGCGGAAATCATAAAGTCCGTCCGCCGGCCGCCGCCCCAATTTCAGGCGGAATTCTTTGCCAAGGACGGGCTCTTGATCGCCATCATTGGGAAGACCGGGATCTCCAGCCGCCCCCGGATCGCCAAGACCCTTGGGGCCGCGCTGGGGATCTCTCCCCGATCGGGAAGCCTTACCCGGTGTTTCGAGCGATGCGAAAGGCTGGATTTGATTCATATTCATAAGGCCCCAGGGGCCCCTTTTTCCCTTCTGTCCTTGACGCTGAAAGGCAAAGAGGCGTATCGCCAGATTTTTAGAGTCGATCCCATCCCCAGCGAGGTGGAGCTCCTGCTGGAGGCGCACCCGGGCAATCTCATCCACGCGGTCTATTGCGTGTGGGCCCGGGAGTTTGCCGAAGTGGCGGGGTATATCGTGGAGTATCCCGGGAGGCCTCCGATCCCCGGCCCCTCCTCCGATTTGATCTTCCGGTATGGAAATGAGGTGCTGGGCGTTGAGGTGGAAAGGGCTTTGGCGGGGAACGATCCCAGGAAGTGGGAAGCCATCGCGGAGCGATGGGGGATCATTGCCGTGATCGCCCCCGATCGCGAAACCGCTGAGCGACTCGAGACCTATCTCCAGGGAAAAAGCTATTGGATTACAGATTTCACTTATCTCGTCGAAACCCAACCGAAAACCCCCGATTCCTTCTGGCGAAAGAGGAGGTGTGGTGCTTAAGCGCCGGGGCGGTGCTGAAGGGTTGGGTGCTTAGCGCCGGGGGTAGCACCGGGGATTGACGGCTTGAGCGGAGGGGATATAATTGACATAGAGTCGAAGCGCCCTGCGGGGGGATCGCCCCGCGCAGGGCGCTTTTGTTTTTATCCGGGTTTTCGGGAGGTGACCGGTGGGCGCTCGAAGGATCGCGGTTGAAGTTGGGATCGGGCTCCTGGCCGTGGGGATGGCCTGGATGGGATGGGGCAGCGCGCCTGCTGCCAAAGGATCAGGTTCCCCCACCCCCACGCCAGGTTATCGGGCGTATCTCCCCCTGGTGCTCCGAGGGTGTTGTTCGGTTCCCTCCGGCCAGGTGATCGTCGATGAGGTCGCTGAATGGAATGAGGGCTATGGGTGGACGTGGGTGGGACTGGTGGGCAACGGGCTGGATCGCAGCATCACCAACGTTTGGCTGACTGTAGACCTCAAGAACGCCAGCGGGCAGACCGTGGAAACCATCACCGCCAGCGTTCCCGCCTGGCGGATCCGGCCCCAGGAGCGGGTATGCTGGAAGGCCGTCGCCTTCCCCAGCGCGTCCTGGGTTACCTACACCGTAGGGGTGACCTACACCGTCTCCGCCCAGACCTGGCCGGACGTGGAGGTGGTCTCGGCGTCCTTGGGCCCCGGCCCGTCGGTGAGCGGGTCGATTCGGAATGCCGGGGGGATCCCGGCTCATGACCCCCAAGCCACTGCGTGGCTGCGGAACGACGGCCGGTTGGCCGATTGCATCTCCGAGATCCTTTCCCCCAACCCCCTCCCGCCAGCCGGGACGGCGGGATTCACCCTCTATGCCTCTCGCTATCTCACCGGGACGGTCACGCTGGGAGGGACCCACGCATCGGGGAGGCCGGCGCCGTGAGGGCTTTGGGCACGTTGCTGATGTTGGCCGCGGCGGTGGTGGGTGGGGTGGTGGCCTGGAGCGCCCTGGATATGGCGCTGGGCGGCCCCGGCGCGGTGGCGCGGGGGCTGGTCCCGGTCCCTCACCTCCATCCGTCGGCGCCAGCTTTCCGGGCTTCTTCTCCCCCATCCGTCTCCCCGCCAACAACTGGGGAGCCATGGGATCGGAAAGCGGCTCGCTGGATCCGGCGGGCCCTGGTGTATGAAGCCAACGGCTGGCTGGCCCTTTTCTATTTCCTCTCCGCCAACATCGCGGCGGCGGCGGTGGCTGCGATCGCCTCCGCCGCCGGGTGGATGGAGCGGAGGCAACCCTGGGCGTGGCGGGCCTTCACAGGGGTCGTGTTGGCGATCTCAGTCCTGACCGCCCTGCTTGTGCCACCGCCCATCCCGATGATCCTGGCGGTGATGTGGGCCTTCGTGCCGGCCGTAATGGCCCTCGACCCCATCGGGGGGAGGGGTCTGGCCTGGCGAGCGAAGAGCGGGATCCTCCTTTACGCCCTCGCGGCCATCGGCTACATGGCCTACTCCCGTCTGACCGCGGAGATCCCGCCGGAGGCCTGGGCGGCGATGGTGGGCGGGGTGGAGGAGTCCCGCGCGGTTTTGGCCCAGGGCCGCGCATACACGGCCACCATGGCCCATATCGCGCTGTGGTTCGTTCTCCCCTTGGGGTTTCTCTCGTTGATGTTGCAGGCGATCCTGGCGCACCCGCTGCCGTCCGCGCCGTTCCGCACGATGGCCGATTGGGTGCGCCTCATCCGCACGAGGGGGACAGAATGAAGGACGCCGGGATCCGCTCCAACGGGAACGGGATCGAATACCTTTGGTTCCGGACGGAAGACGGCCGGTTTCGGCTTTTGGGGCTGATGCGGCTGGCCTATATCCCTGTCGTGGCCCGGGAGGACCCGGATGTCCTGGGGAAGTCCTGGGCCATGCTGCGGGGGATGTATGCGGCGCGGGTGGACTTCGCCTACATCGCAGCCGGGATCTGGACGCCGCGCCCGATCGGGATCCTGCAGTTCTATGGGGCCCTGGCCGAGGGAGATAATGAGGAAACCGCTCGGGCCGAGCTCCGGCGGCGGATGAACGCCGTCCTGGCGGCCTTCCGGGCGGCATATCCCCAAAGCCGCCTGGTGGCGGCGGATCCGGAGGATCTCCGCTGGATCCTGGAGGCCATCACCAACTTCCCCTATGCCCTGGCTTTGCTGGGCCAGCCCAGCCCGCGGGCGGCCCCGCGAGGGCTGGGGCGGGACGGGAAGGTGGGGGAGAAGGATGAGGAGTTCGCTTCCCAACAGAACGAGATCCTCTTCCGGGGCCTGGCCGCGCTCCGGAAGGATTTCCTCTTCCAGTTCCTTTCCGACCGGATGGACCGACGGGCCTTGGCGGAGATGCTCCAGCGGGTGGCCGAGGAGGCCTCCATCTTCGCCTCCCGGGTGCGCGGACAGCGAAGCGTCGGATTCTCCGTTGGCCTCCCGGTCATCGGGGCGGTGGCCCGGGCGGCCTCCGCGGGCCACACCTACGGCACCTCTCATGCGGATTCCACTGCCCACACGGAATCCCATACGACGGGCACAGCTCACACGAAGGCCTGGGCCCATACGGATTCCTACGCCCGGTCCGAGGGCGGGTTTGAGGCGTGGGGGACGGCCACCACCACCGGCTCTTCTTATTCCAAATCGGCGGCTCATACCGATTCCCACGCCACCACGGACGGGACGGCCCACACGGAATCCCAGGCCATCACCGAAGGGAAGGCCTACACCACCGGGAGCTCCAGCTCCACCACGACATCGGTGACCCACGTGCCTCGGGTGGTCATCACCGCGCAGTCGAAGTCCTGGTCTCTTGGAAGCGGGGCCTCCTCGGCCACCACGACCGGGTCCAGCGTCACCAAGAGCGAAAGCAGCGCCCTCACCCTGCACCAGGGGGTCACGCACTCCGGAACCACCACGACCGGCTTTTCGGAGGCCCACACCTTCGGCGCCAGCGGCGGCGGGAAGGTGGGGGTCGATTTGGGGCTGGATGCGGGGACCAACGTCTCGATCGGCGGGAGCCGCACCACGGGGACCAGCCAGGCCCAGACCATCGGGAGGACGGACGCGAGCGGCTGGGCCAGCACCCGGGCCAACTCCGTGGCCCAGACCGGAATCTCCGCCACCACCACCGGCACCTCCAGCTTCTCCTCCCATGGCGGGGGGACGGTGGTTTCGGTGACGCCGGCCCACGACATCGTCTCGACGTCCACTTCTGTTTCGTCCTTCTCGTCGGAGACCACGAGCCATGCGGTGACCCGCGGGACCGCCGACACGACCAGCCACGCCGAGACCCGTGGGACGGCGGACACGACCGGCGAGGCATGGGGGTCCTTCTCGGCGACCACCCACTCCTATTCCCACGGGCGCTCCTGGGCCGAGACGTGGGGGCGCGCGGATACCTACGGCGAGGCCACCACGACCTCCGAGAGCAGCGGGACGGCGGACACGGTGGGACGGACGGATGGCGTCGCCAGGGGGCAGCAGACGGGAGAAGGCACGGTGGGCGGCTGGTCCTTCGGGATGGTCCCCACCTGGAGCATCGGGCGCTCGTGGCAGACGGAAGAAGATGCCTTTGACCAGCTGGCCCGCCTCTACCGGCTGATCGAGGCCCAACTGGAGCGGGCCGCAGCGGAGGGGGCCTATCGCGGGAGCACCTTCATCCTCGTGCGGGACGAGATGGCCCTCCGGGCCGTCCAGGCGCTGGCCGTCTCCGCTTTCCACGGCCCGGATGTGCCCACGCCGGTGATCCCCGTTTCGGGGGGATGCGCCGACCGGCACGCACGGGTCTTTGAGCCCTGTCGCTGCCCCGACCCCATCGCGCATCCCTTAGGGGGATCGGCAATGGGATCCATCCTCACCTTCGAGCAGGCGGCGGCCTACGCCGCCCCCGGCCTTTTCGAGGAAGGGGCGGCCACGACGATGCAGGAGGCCCTGCCGCCCCTCGCCTTCTACCCGCCCGCGCAGGAAGGGATCTTCATCGGGCATCAATACAGCCCGGAGACCGGGGATCTGACGGATGTGCCGCTGCTCATCCCCCGCGACCGCTACTCCCACGCCGCCTTCGTGGCGGACACCCGTTTTGGGAAGAGCGTTGCCGCCGAACGCCTGGCCCTGGAATCCACGGTGGCCTGGCGGATGCGGACGATTGTCCTGGACTTTGGAGCTGGCTGGCGGAAGCTGTTGAATGCCCCCCAGCTGGTCAGCCATATCGACTTCTATTCCCTCTCCCCGGGCGGCCCTCGACCTCTGCGATGGAATCCGCTCCAAATCGGGAGGCGGATCCATCCCGAGACCCAATGGCGGGCCTTCTGCGACATCTTTTCCGCCATCTCCAGAATGGGGGTCCGCCGACAGGCGCCGGAGCTCCGGGAGGCCCTCCGACAGGTTTATCTCCGCGCCGGGGTTCTGGTGGACGACCCGGCACTCCCGCCGGAGTGGGGGACGGTCCGACCGGAGGAGGCGGAGGTCATCCGCCGGGCGCGGGCGGAGCGGGGGCTACCCGAAGAGGACCGATCCGGATGGCGGCTGGCCGATCTGGAGCCCTTCGAGCGCCAGGCCTTGGCCGTCCATCGCTCGCGATGGGTGGGGCTTTCGGACCTCTACGCCGAGGTGGAGCGAAAGCTGGCAGGGGTGCCCACCAGGGACACCACGCTCCGGGGGGTGCTGGAGGGGATCCTGTATCGGCTGCACCCCCTGCACCAGGGGGTCGCCGCGAGGCAATACGCCCCCGGCGACACGGTGGTCATCGAGGATCTGGCCCTGCCCTGGGGGATGGTGATCATCGAGGGCGGTGCAGATCTCGATGAATTCAGCAAGGCGTTCCTTCTGGGTTGGCTGGCGTGGATGCTCTGGCGCGATATGGTCGCCCGTCGCCAGGCGGAGGGGCAGCAGCTACAACCGATGCAGATCGTCTTCGAGGAGGCCAACAAGATATTCAACGGTCCGCAGGCCGCCGCGGACGAGGAGGGAGAAGGAAACTACACCGCCGAGCAGTTCGCGCTGATGTGGCGCGACTCGGCGAAATACCGATGCTACCTTCACGTGATCGCCCAATCGCCTTCGCTTCTGCCACGGGGGATCTTGAGCTCGTGCTCCCTGGTCTTTGTGGGGCAGCTGAAAGATCCCCAGGACGCCAAGATCGCCATGGCGATGCTGGAGCGGTCGGAGATTGGCTTCGTGGACGAGCCGTACCGGCGGCTGATCCGACGCTTGGGCGTCGGCCAGTTCCTTTGCCGGCTGGCTTATGGGGAGATGAGCCAGCTCGAGCCAATCCTGATCCGGCCGGCCATGATCCGATTGCAGGAGCCCACTGATGAAGAGATCCGTCGGATGTTCTCCTGACCTGATCCTTGAGGAGGAGCTTCGCGGGGAGATGGACCCGCCTCTCTCCCCAGAGGAGAGAAAGCTGATCTACGCGGAGGAGTCCCATGACCATGAAGAAGACACGCATGTTGCTGCTGGCCCTGGCGATCCTGCTGGCCGGGCTGGCTGGGTTGCTGGTGGCCTCCATGGCCGCGAATTTCTCTCAACGCGCCCCGGTCGTGGTGGCCAGGACCCGGCTTCTGGCCGGGACGGTCCTCACCGAAGGGGACATTGAGGTGCGGGAGGTCCACCCGGCCAATGTCCCCCCCAACGCCCTCTCCTCCCCCCAGCAGGCGGTCGGCCGGCGGGTGATCGCTGAGCGGCTGCCCGGCGACATCCTCACCGCGGACGCCCTGGGGGAGGCGCAGACCTTCCGGCTGGAGAAGGACGAGGTGGCCATCGGGGTCTCGGTCGATCGCGTGACGGGCCTTTCGGGCCTCCTTCGCCCCGGCGATCGGGTCTCGGTGATCGGGGTGATCGCCTCTGCCCCAGCCAACTTGCCGCTGGCCGCCCCCGCGCCGCCGGCATCCCCGCCCGCGGAGGGGACGGCCTCCGCTCCCGCTCCCGAATTCCCCTACGCCCGTATCTATTTGCGCGGGCTCCGGGTGCTCTTCATCCACCACGAATTCGCCTACACTCCCCCGCGCCTGGCGCCCGCAGCGGCGGAGGGGGGATTGGTTCCGGTCTCCAGCGCCCCGGCGCGCCAGGCGGAGGGCGGGGTGGTCGTCCTGGCCGCCCCCGTCACCCCGCAACCCATCACCGTTTATTACGGATCCGAGTCCCAGACGCGCTTTCTCTCGCCCGCTGAGGTGGTGGCCTTGCTGAACGCGGTGGGGAAGATCCACCTCGCCCTGGATCCGATGGAGCGGTCCGATGTGGAAGCCTACGGAGTGCGGCTCTTCGAGCTGCTTCCGTCCCCTGTGCTGACCCAGACCCAGACGGCGGAACAGAAGGAGGGAGGTCCATGACGGAAGGCGCTCCGGTTTCGGTGATGATGGCAGCCCCCCGGCTCGACACGATCCTTCAGGGGATGTATCCGGCGCTCGCCGGGGACACCGGCCGCTTCCAGGTGGTGGGGTTGGCGACGGAGTGGGGGGATCTCAAGTCGAAGATCCAAGCGCTCAAGCCTGAGGCCCTGTTGATCCAGGCGGAGATCGCCCCCGGCCCGGATGAATTCATCGCCGGCCTCAAGGGGTTCCCGGGGGTGGCGGTGGTGGTGATGACGCCGTCCTCCGCCGCCGCCGAAGGGGTGGTCCGGAGCATCCCGTGCGTGCGCGATGTATTCGTGACCCAGGCCCCCAATTGGGTGGAGGTCGCCCAGCTGCTGTATCAGGCGGCCGTCTCGGAGCGAGCCATTAAGCTCCAGGCGGCGCCCCTGCCGGCCTTTGTGCAGGTCGGGGGTCCGATCGGACCCTCGGTTCCGGTGGGGCTTCGGATCTTCGCCTTCGTTTCCCGCAAGGGTGGCGTGGGGAAATCCACCCTGGCGGCCAATTTCGCCTACGCCTTAGCCCGTCGGGGGATCTCCACGCTGCTCATTGGCTTCGACCGACCGGACGACTTGGGGGTCCAATTCCATCTGCCCCCTTACCCCAATCAGGGGCTGTTCTTTGAGAACCCCACATTGGAGGCGCTGCGCGGGGGGATCCAGAAGAAGGATGCGTTAGACATCCTCCTGTGCGTGCCGGATGATCTGGCGGCGGACGCCATTGCGCGCCGGGATCCGGCCGATCGGGGATCCATCCGGTCGCTGGTGATGACGGCGGCGATGGGCGGCTGGGCGGCGCTGGTTCTGGATCTCCCGCCGGACCTCACGTCGGAGTGGGCCCTCCAGCCGCTCCTGGTGGCCAACACGGTTGTTCTGGTGGCCCGCCCCACCCTGGCCGACGCCAACAAGGTGATGCAGACCTACCAGCTCCTGACCCGGCGGCTGGCCGTCGAGCACGCCATCCCCCGCGAGAACATCTTCTTAGTGCTTAACATGACCACCAAGGAAGACAACATCTCCCCCGCGGCCTTCACGCGGATGATCGCTGAGACCTCCGGCGACAGCGCGCCGCCGGTCATTGGGGTGGTCCCCTTCGAGCCGGGCCTCTCGGCGATCCAGAACCAGGGGGAGCTGCCCCTCCTCCGCCTGGACGGGTTCCGCAAGGCCGTCGAGGGGATGGTGGAGATCTTCTACCGCGGGGTGACGCCGACGACCGCACAGGAGAAGAGCAAAATCCCCTGGAGGCGGAGGTAGATGCCGATTTCTGCCTACGCGCGCAATAACGATTCGGCGGAGATGGAAGAGCTGATCTCCGCCGTGGTGGAGGAGATGGCAAAGGAGTTCGACCCCCTCACGGCCCGCGCCCAACGGGACCGCGTGCGGGCGCGGGCGGGGGAGGTGCTCTCCCAGGTGGCGGCCGCGTTAGGTGTCTTCGTCCCCACCGGCCAGCGGCTGGCCGTTCTGGAGGCCGTGGTCTCCCGGATCGCGGGCTACGGCTTCATGGATGATCTCCTGCCTCCCCGGCGCACGGATATCGTCGAGATCGCCATCAACCCCGACGGAACGGTTTGGGTGCTCTCCAAATCCGGCCGGCGCTTCGAGAAGGTCGATGTCCGCCCGACCCCGGAGGAGGTGGCGCGGGTTTTGGATGCCATCTTCGGCCCCCAGGGGCGGGCTCTCACCGAGGCGACCCCGGATGTCGATGGGCGCCTCCCCCGCACGCCGGACAACCCCGGCGGGGGGCGGGTCAAGGCCCTCCATCCGGTTCTCGTAGGGGGTGGGAAATACCCGGCGGTGAGCGTTCGGTTGTTCGAGCCCAGGCCGGTGCGGACGGAGCAGCTGGTCCGCTGGGGAGCAGGGCCGGAGGAGCTTTTCGCGGACCTTATCGCCGCCGTGCGGGGGAAGCTCCGCGTGATGGTCGCTGGGGGGACGGCGACCGGGAAAACAACCCTTCTTTCCGCCCTCGCCAACGACGGCATCGACAGGGAGGAGCGGGTGGTCAAAATCGAGGATCCCGAGGAGATCTTCCTGGATTTGCCGAATGTGGTGACGATTGAGGCCCGCCACGCCCCGCCCGGGTCGGTGGTCAAGCCCTACACCATCGCCGATGGGGTCAACGCCGCCATGCGGATGCGGCCCGATCGACTGATCGTCGGGGAGGTCCGGACCGGGGATGCGGCCCTCGCCCTGTTCCGGGCCCAGATGTCGGATCACCCGGGGCTGACCACCTTCCACGCCGAAAGCCCCCAGGCGGCGGTTCATCGGCTGGCGGTCATTATGTTTTCGGACGCCGGCGTCCGGATGGAGGCCGCGAAAAATCTCTTCGCCCAGGCGGTGGACATCTACGTCCAGCTGGGATACGACGAGCGGGGTCAACGGCGGATCCTGGGGGTCTGGGAAGTGGCTCCCGAGCTGCGCGGGGGGGATGTGGCTTTCACCCCCATCTGGCTCCGGCAGGACGGGGCGCTCAAGAAAGTGGGGACGATCTCTCGGAGGCGGCAATGATCGCAGGGGTTCTGGCGGCGTCGGCGATCTTTTTGATCCTCTACGCCTTCACCCTCGCCGGCCCGGGGGCCGGCAGGGACGTTTGGGTCAAACGCCTCCGCTTGGTGACGGGGGCTGATCGCCCCTCCGGATTGGAGGCGACCCCGGAGCCGGAGTTCGGCTCCCTCGCCCACAAGCTGGCGCTGGTCGGCGTACGGGTCGCCCCGGGCCGGGAGATCGCCACGTATCGGATGATCCTGGCAGCAGGAGCGCTACTCGGCTTCGTGGGGGCGTTGGCGTTGGGGCTGCCGATTCTCCCTGCCCTGGGCGGCGGGGTGGTGGGGGGGCTTTTGGCCAAATGGTTCGTGGACTCCCGACTTTCCGCGCTCCGCAAGCGGATTGAGCGGGATCTGCCCATCGCCCTCCACCGCATCGCCGCGCTGATGGCGCTCTCGGCCAGCCCTATTGAGCTCCTTCGGACCGCCGCCACGACGCTGCTTCTGGCGGATCCGGACAGCCCTCTGGGGCGGGAGCTCTCCGATGCGGCCCAGCGGGTGGCCACAGAGGGGCCGGGGGCGTGGGAAGGCCTGATGGCGCGGGCGCGGGGGATTAGCCCGTCCCTCGAGCTGCTCTACTACGAGCTCAAGCGCTTCGCGGATGTCGGCGGGGCCCATTTCGGAGAGGCCCTCCGCGCAGCGGCGGCCAGCCAGGCCCAGCTTCTGGATGCCCGCGAGCGGGCGCGCGGGAAGGGGGATGCGGCGATCTCGAGCCTGCGGATCATCGCGTTGGTGATGGTCGGTCTTCTCACGTTCCTGGTGGTCGACCCGGTCTACCGGCCGGTGGTGGCCTCCATCCCGGGCCAGCTCCTGGTGGCCGGGGCCTTCGTGGCGATGGCCCTCGGCTATTGGTTCGTGACCCGGATGGTGGAGGAGGTGGTATGACGATGACGGCTGGGGTCCTGGCGGCGATGGCAATCCTCATGGTCGCGGCTGCCTTCATCGTGGCCACGCCGGAGACGGCGGGCGGGATCTGGTCCCGCCGCCTTCGCCGGGTGGCGGGGATGGACGTGGAGGCCTCGAACCCCATGGACGCGCGCCTGGGCCGGGCCGCGCGGCCTTGGGTGGAGCGTCGGGCTCCGACGTTCCTGCGCGGGGTCGAAAGCGATGCGGCGTGGGTCGCGTTGCAAGATCCCCAGCATCCCTTCGCCTCTCCGGAGCGGGTGCTGGGGCTGATGGCCATCGGGGCGGTCCTGGGGCTTGGGCTCTTTTTCATCGCCTTCGGCGATCCCATCCTGAGCCTCCTGGGCTCTCCGGGGGGCGTATTTGCCGTGCGAGTGTTCCAGCGCTCGCGGGCCGGGGGGATCCGCAAGCAATTTCGCCGGGAGCTTCCGGAGATCACGCAGGTTCTGGCCATGGAGGTGGCGGCCGGCGCTGGGGTGCTCCAGGGCCTGGAGCGGGCGGCGGCGGCCCGAACGGTCACGGCGGCCTGGATCCGCCGGGCCCTGGCCGCCGCGCAACGGAGCGGCCGCAGCCCCTTCGAGGAGCTTTTAGAGTCCGCCCGCGCTCTGGGGATCCAAGAGGCGGTCTCCTTTGCCACCCAGCTTCATCTCATCCACCAGAAGGGGGTGGGGGGAGCCGAACTCCTGGCGGAGGTTGCGGAGCGGGCGGCAGGGGATTACATCCTGGAGGTCTCCCGCCGGATCGATGGGCTGGAGCCCCAATTGGCTGGGCCGACGGTGCTCTTCTTCTTCGTCCCCTTTTTCGTGGTGGTTCTGGGCCTGACTTTACTCGCCCTGTTGGGGAGCGGGGTTTTCGGAGGGCCGTGATGGCGGTGGAGGTTCTGCGTGGGATCGTCCTTGTCCTCTCCATTCCGGCCGCCTATTTCGATTGGCGGTGGCGTCGGATCCCCAACTTCCTCTCCCTGCCAGCTCTCGCGGCCGGCCTTCTGGCCTTCGTCTTGAGCGGAGGGGATCCCCTCGCCGTTTTGGCGGCGCTGGTCATCTTCTCCGCCTGGAGCTTTGGGTGGATTGGCGGGGGGGATACCAAGCTCTTGATGGCCTACGGACTGGCCTTCGGCCCCTGGCCGCCGGCCCTGGCGGCCGGGCTGGCCGGATTTTTCGCCCTCCTCCTCCGTCGGTCGGTGCCGGGGGCGATCTTTGCCATCCCGGCCCTGGGGATCTGGCGCCTTTGGGGATCTTGACAAAATGAAGGAATTCGACTATATCTGGAAACAGGAACGCCCCGCGGGGGGATCGCCCCGCCCGCGGGGCGTTTTTTATTCCACCACCAGGAGGGAAACATGCTGCGGGAGTTCCTGATTGACGAACGTGGGGATATCACTCAAAACGCCGTGTTCCTCGCCGTCCTCATCATCCTCACCATCGCCGCCCTGCGGCTCCTGGGCGGCAACATCCGGGATCTCTTCAACCGTATCGCTGGGATTGTAGCCAACCCCACTCAGTAGGGGGGGAAATGGACGAGCGGGGGGAGATCACGGAGTTCGCTCTGGTCGCGCCGCTCATCCTGCTCATCCTCATCGGCCTCGTTAACTTTGCCCTGGCCGGATATGCCAGCGCCGCGGCCCAACAGGCCGCCGCGTTTGGGGCACGTCGGGGATCCGTCGCCCAGGCCAACGCGGGGGCGGTGGCGGTGGCAGAAGCCCAGGCGATGCTCCAACATATCCGCGTTGGGTCCTACCAGGTGCGTCTGCTGGCCCCCGGCGGCGTCCCCGGATCGGTGTTGGCGGTGGAGGTCCGCTGGCGCGTCCCCAATTTCTTCAAGCGCTTCCCGGGGCTCTTCAATCGCGATTTCGAGGGGCGCGCCGTGGCCTTCTTCCGCCAGGAGGGATGGTAAGGGATGCGAGAGCGCGGCAATTCCCCGGTGCTGTGGGCCCTCTTCATGGCCATCGTGGTGCTTCCCCTGATGCTCGTGGCCATCGAGGGGACCCGCCTTCTCTTCATCCGGGGGGAGGTTCAAAAGAGCGCCGATGCCGCGGCGGAGGCGGCGGCGCGGCAGTTGGATGTCTGGCGGTTCGAGTGGACAGGGGTCCCCGTGTTCCGCCCCGGCGCTGATGCGGAGGCATGGGCGGTCGCCGCCTGGAACGTCTCCTATCTGTTCCAGCGCGGCGTCTACGTCCAGCCGGAGGGGATCTTCGTGGACAGCGCCGGGCGCCAGGTCTTCGTGCGGCTGCGGGCGACGGTGCGCCCGCTCCTTCCCGGTCTGACCCGTATCCCTCTTGTCATCCGCGCCCAGGGTCAAGCAGAATTGCGCGTGAGAAATCAACCTTGAGGGATGAAGCCATGAAGAAAATTGCCGCCCTTGTGTCTCTTGTGGCTCTTGTCGGGGTTTTCGCCCCAGCTTGTTGGAGAGCAGGCCAGCCAGCAGCTGGAGCCCCCGCAACTCCGGCCGCGATGCCGACCGCCACCGCAACCCCTGTGCCGACCGCGTCCCCCGTGATCACTCCCCGGTCCTGCATCCGACCGGAGCCTGTGCCCATACAGGGCAGGCCCCCTATCGGGGCAGATGGCGTCTTCAAGATCGAGGCGGCCCCCTGTACCCGGGAGCTGGCCCTGCGGGACTTCGAGCGGATCTACCGCTTCTGGGCCAATTCGGACGGCAACCCCTACAGGCGGAAGCCGGGCTATCGGGAACGGGAGGAGTTTTTCGTTCCTGGGCAGCCGGCGGGGGTGATGTGGGAATTTCTGCTCAAGTACTATGCCGAGCAGCGCGGGGGGACTTACCCGGTTTTCGACCCTCGCGGATATGACCCTGAGCGGGTCCGAGGGGTGTATCAGGACCCAATCGGATCGATGGTCTGGGTCTTCTACGAGCGCGGGGACATCCCGGTCCAGCAGCGGAGCATCAAGGATGACGCTGAGGCGGGGACCAACGTGGGAAACACAGGGATCATGCGTTGGCTTCTGGAATGGCGCGGGGAACGGTACAAGGCCGTTGCGTATAAGGCAAACGCTCCGCTTCCATGAGGAGGCAGTAAGGATGCCTCGTCGTTATGCCGTCATGGGGACATTCATGATGATCCTCTTCTCCGCCGTCCTGCTGGCCCAGGCCCAGGGTGGGGGATCCAATAATCCGTGTCCACCGGGATGCACATTCGTTTGCACCATCCCGGATCCTCAGTGCGGATGTTATGGCTATTGCAGCTGCTCCGGGGGGCAGGGGACACTGGCACCGACGCCCACGCCAGCTCCGGTCGGCACCCCCGACTCTCGCCTATGCTACCGGACGACCTACTACTGTTCCTGGAGCTGCCCCGACCCGGCGCAAGGGCAGCTCAAGACGATGCATGAATATATCGATTGCGTGACGGGGGAACTACTATATGGAGTAGTAGTGTCCACAGGAGAATGCGGCTCGTGCCGGCTGCTCCGCGACTGCCGGCAGCCGGGCGCCTGCACCCCGACCCCTGTGCGGGCCACCCCAACGCCTGGACCCACCCCGACGGCGGAGCCTTGTGGATGCCCAGGACCTCAAGAGATCCTGGGAACGCCTTCATACAACATGTCACAGTTCCCGCCCTACCCGATCGTCGTCGGTCAAGGTGGGCAGGGCATCACCATTCGGCTCTCCGTGACCATCCCCGACTGGATCCTGAGGAAATCGCACAAGGAGATCCGACGGGTTTGCGTCGAAGGGGATCCCGCCCCGGGTCAGGAGGCATGCACCATGCCAGATGGGACGCCAGGACATTGGGAGTGGCGGGACCACGAGTGGCGGAATGGACAATGCGTGCCGTTCTGCGCCTCTCACGATGAAAGCTATCCAGAATATGCCACGGGTGGGACAATCCGCCTGCAACTGCGGCAGTCCAGCATCCAGTGGATCCAGTCTGAATTGGCGGCACGCTACCCCGGGGCACGGGTCTATCAGGCAATGTGGGAGCGGCCAGCGCGTGTGATCGCCACATACGATGCGGGCAACGCGACGATCGCTGTCTTGGAAGCCTATTTCCCTGTGCGAGACCCCGGGTATTACGATGTTTCTGCAGTAATTTCGACTAACAAGCGCACCTTAACATACGTGTCACTCGATCCGGCTCGGGCATATCTGATCGACACGACCATCATCCGGTAGCCGCCTCCCGGGTGGCCGCGAGGCGTTCCGGCCGCCGCTCCGGCGCTTCCCCGGGGGCGCCGGAGCGGTCGGGGACTTCCCTCGGCTCCGCGTGCCACTCTCCCAAAAGGGGGTGGAAATGCGCGGGCTGACCTACGTGGCGCTGTTGCTCGCGGTCTACTACGTCTTCGCCCGCCTGCAGGCATGGATCCAATACCTCCTGATCCTGCGGGTGGTGCGGATGGTACGGGAGATCATCCCGTAGCAAAGCCAGGAGGCGAAGCCCCGTAGCGGCCACTCCGGCCGGCGGGAAGTAAAAAAGAGGAGGGCAAGATGAAATGAACCAGGTGACCGCGATTTGTGAGGTTATCAAGATCTGGTTTTACAACAGCGACGTGAAGGTCCGCGTGCGGATGAGAAGGCCATCGTTTATCAGCCCCAAAGAGGAGGGACCGTTCGACTTCGTGACTATCGTTTTTCCCGGTGCTCGCAGGATGGGGCTTAAGCTCCAGCCGGGGCAAAGGATCTGGGTCGCTGGAGTGCTTGTGTCGCGGGATATGGATCAGCCCGTGGAGGAGGTGCTCGGTGGGGAGATTCCGGAGCAGCTCAGAGGACGGAAGATACGCTTCAACTTCAATGAGATCGTTGTCTTGAACTGGCAGTCCATAAGCGAGTAGCGCTTCGCCTTTCCATCCCCCGTCTCCCGCGTGATACCGCCAGCGTGGAACACTGGCGGTGATGGTTTCCACCCGCGTCCCCCGTGTGGAGGCGCGGGCTTTTTGTTTCATCGCCCGGGCGGACGGCGCCGCGCCGGGTTCGAGCCCCGGACGGGCGACTGGGCGCTCGCCCTAAGCTCGCACCTTAACAAGCGATGGGCGTGTGCTCGTGTCATGTTGACCTCCCTGGGCGGGGAGGGGCTCGCCCCCTCCCCACTGCCGACGGAGCCGGTCGGTAGAGGGGAGGGGGTGAAGTCCCCTGAAATCTCAGCTCAGGGAGGTATGCCATGTCTGTCAAGTCCATCGTGTCCGATGAGGCCCGTCAGAAGGCCATCGAGGAACGCCGGAAGCGGGCCGAGGAGGCCCTGCGCTCTGGTCAATACCGTGTGGAGCGTGTCGAGAAGGGGAGGTGGCAAGTGATCAACGGTGACGGTGCGACTTACACCGTCGCCGTTGAGGCCACGGAGGACGGGAAGCGGAAGGCCACTTGCACATGCCCGGATTTCCGCCAGAGGGGTCTGGGCACATGCAAGCATGTGGAGATGGTGAGGCTGTTCGTTAAGAATGGTCAGCCTGCCACCGCGGCCCCTACCTCCCCGCGGGCTGCCCCGGCCAAGCCGGCCAGCCCGGCCGCGAGCGCGTCTGCCAAGCCCACCCAGCCCGCGTCCGCCGCGCAGCCGGCCAAGGCGACCCAGCCGGCCAAGGCTGCCACGGAGGCCCAGGCCCAACCCAATGTCACCCAGACCGCTCTGGATTCCCAGGTCTCCACTCAGGAGGACCCGGGTGAACTTCTGATCGGATGGGGCAAATATAAGGGAATGCGGTTGCGTGAGGTGCCTCGTGGGTTTGTGGCCTGGGCGGCATTCAAAATGGAGGTGCGGTCCGAAGAGGATCGCCGCCTCCAGGCGGCGGCCCGCGCCTTGCTCGACCGCCAGAAGGCCGAGAGGCCGAAGGCGGCCAAGAGCAAGGCGGGCTCCGATCCCGTCGCCACGTTCATCGCGGCCGCAGCTTTGGAGATCTACCGGGAGCTGGCTCAGGCCCAGACGAAGGGCTTGAGCCTGGATGATCCGGTGGCGCGGCGGGGGATCGAGATGCGGTTTACGGCTGTCCAATTCATCGCTGATAAGATCCGCGAGCTTGTGGGGTAGCGCCCACAGAAAAGCCAGGAGGCCGTAAGACCCCTGGCTTTCATTTCCCCAAAAGAAGGCCAAGGCTTAAAGCCTTGGCCTTCTTTGTTTTCCCTCGACCAGGCATTTCCAGAGGTCCTCAAGATTGGCAAGATAATTTCGCAATCCAAGGAACCTTGACTTGCCAAAAACCCCTGCTTCTCCTATCCTGGAAGCAGGGATTGGGGGACGATATCCCCCAAAACTTTCGCAAGATAATTTCCGGAGGCCCGGGAAATGC
>JAEVEX010000081.1 GCA_016842085.1 Candidatus Thermoflexus tengchongensis
CGTGGCTGAACCGCTTCCGGCGGCTGTTGATCCGCTGGGAAAAGAAGATCGAGAACTACTTGGCTATGCTCCATTTCGCTTGTGCCTGGATTGCCTTCCGTGCTGCTGGACTTTTCGGATAGGCACTTAGCCCCGACAAGGGCTTTCGCCCAGACCCCTCGCCCTGACGGTTGTCGCCGCTAAAGCGGCTCCTACCAGAAACCGGTAAGAAGGGGCTTCAGCCCCGACGAGGGGCTTTCGCCTCGATCTGTTATCATGGGCAACCTGAGCCGGCGCCTGGGGCAGCAGACCACCCCAGACCGGCCCCTCAAAGCCCCCGGACCGCTGCATAACCCCCCCACACCGGGTTCATCCGGCCAGAATCCAGTAACGCTCCTCCGGCTCCGATCGGTCCTCTATCTGGAGAACGCGCAGGCCGGCTTCCTCCAGCCAGCGCCGGGCCAGGGCGGCCTCGCCCTCGCCGATCAGCGTCACGATCACCCGCCCGCCCGGCCGCAATAGATCCGGCAGCCGGAGGAACACCTGATGCCAGCGCGCCGGCTGGGCCAGGAGATCCGGGCGTCGGATCAGGATGATCTCGAACGGGTCGACCACCTCCGGCGAGAGCCGGGCGGCATCTTCGCATATAAAACGGGCCTGGGGCCATCGGGCCTGCGCCTCAGCGATCGCCCGTTCGTCCAGATCCACCCCGAGGAAATCCGCCACCCTGCCGGAGGCCAGAAGCTCCCCAGCCTCCTCCGCCGTCCCACAGCCGATGTCCAGCAGGCGGATCCCCTTCTGGGGCGGAAGCCAGCGGCAGAAGCGGTCCTCTGTCATCGCGCGCCGGCTTCACGGCTCACAACCCGATGAGCGGATCCACCGCGATGGAACCGGCTCCCAGGAACAGCAGGGCCAGAGACCCGGCCAGCAGAGCGAAATCGAACTCCCACCCCGTGGTCTGCTGGGCCATGAAGGGCACTTTCATGAAGCCACGCTTGGCGACGAAGGCGGCGACCGCCATGTCAATGGCAAAGCCCAGGGCCATCATCCGCGTCCCCAGCCCGAGAATGAGCAGCACCGCGCCGACCGTCTCCAGCAGGGCGACCACCCAGGCGAAGAAGCCCGGCAGAGGGATCCCCATCTGCTTCAGGAAGCCGGCGAAGCCCGCCGTTCCTTTCATCGGGGAATTGGGATTGAGCTTGGGCCAGCCATGGACGAGAAAAATGAGCCCCATGGCCACGCGCAGGATCAACAGACCGATATCGCGATAAGGCATGAAGAGACTTTCCAGCATGGCCCCCTCCTTTCCTGTGTGGGAAGGATCCAGCCTGGCTTCCAGCCTTCCAGCGAGAACGTTTGTCGGGGAAGGCCGCTCTCGCAACCCGGAGGGCGCTTTAACCGCATTGCCCGGTGGCGAGATCGCACGCCGGGCCCTCTTCCTCCCACCGGAGGACACCCGGCTCCTGGATAAAAGGTTGCGCCCACAGGGAGGGAAGATCCGCGATCCGGCGCCATCCTTCCCCCTGCGGCACCCGCTCCACCTGGAGCGCATCGAAGTAATGATCCAGGACAGCGGCGCGCTCCATGGCCAGCGGCGGGGAGCAGTAATCCTCCTCCTCCCACACCGCCTCGCCCGCATCAGGATCCCAGCGGGCGTTCTCCAGGGAGGCCGTCAACGCCATTCCGAACGGCCGCAGCGTCCGGAACTCCCCCCGCTCCAGCCGGGCCCGCAATTCGGCCGCCCGCTCCACCCGCAACCGCGCGCGCACCAGGTAAAAGGCCATGGCTCCCTCCGCCTTCCAGATCTGCTCCGGTATCCCTCCGGGAAGCCGGAGAAAAGAAACCGGCGAAGGGTGCGCGGCTCCGATGCACACCCTTCGCCTTTCAACACCTCACGGCCACAGCTGTGGGATTAAGCTGAACGGCCAGCGCTCGATCATCAGGAACATCAGCGCCGAGCCCATCAGAGCCAGGTTCTTGGTGAAGTTCACCATCTCGATCATCTTCTGCTGCTGGTCCTGCACCGCCCAGAAGTTGTGCATCTTGAAGGTCACGGGCAGGAAGAACAGGACCAGGCTGAGCACCCCAACGCCCGGATAGACGCCGAGCAGGAGGCTCAGGCCGCCGATCAGCAACAGGAGCCCGGTGACGATGACGGCTAACCGCGGCGAGGGCACGCCCTTATACTGCGCGTATCCGGTGAGCTGTTCCGTGCCCATGATCAGATGATTCGCCGCGTTGAACAGATAATAGACCCCGACGATGATCCGACCGATGAGGAACAGGACCTCCATGGTGAACCTCCGTGAGCGCAGGGATGAGCAGGGATGCAAGCCCCGGGCGAACGCCCGGGGAAAGCCCAGGGCTGGATCGTCCTGGGCTTTCCCCGGGCGGGATCCGCCTCCGCGGACCCGCCGGAACCTCCTCCTGCGCCCCGCAAGGCAGGGCAACGGCGAGCCGTTGCCCTGGGGACCTTCCCTTGAGGGATTGATGTTCGGCCTGAACGGCACCACCGCGTTCATCCGGCGCGCTCCCCATCGCCGGCTCCCTCCAGGACGCAGGGGTCCTCCATGGTGACCTGCACCGCGTTGCCGGATGGATCCCGCAGAAAGAGGACACCGGACCCCTCCCGAACCGACAGGCCGGCGGCCATCGCCCGCTCCCGGATCCCCGCCCAGGCGGTTTCCTCCGGGACCACCAGGGTGAAGGCGCGGAGCCCGACTGCCTCCGGAGGCGGTGGGGGCGCGCCCCGTCCGGCCCAGATATTCGTTCCCACGTGATGGTGATAACCCCCGGCGGCGAAAAAGCGCGCCCCGGGATAGTCCCGCTGCGTCACCGCCAGGCCCAGGATCCCGCTGTAAAACGCCTCCGCTTCGTCCAGGTCCGCCACATGCAAATGGATGTGTCCGATATCCGTCCCGGCCGGGAGCCCCTCCCATGGCTCAGAAGTCGCTTCGCGGAGCAGGTCCTCCACATCCAGAGGCGCCGTGACCATCGCCAGGCGTCCGCTCCGCCAGGGCCACTGCTCCCGCGGCCGATCCCGATAGAGCTCCAGGCCGTTCCCGTCCGGATCCGGAAGATAGAGAGCTTCGCTCACGCCGTGATCCGAGAAGCCCTGGAACGGCCATCCATGCTCCAGCAGCCGGCGGAACACCCGGGCCAGATCCCGCCGGGTCGGCAGCCGGATCGCCACGTGATATAACCCGGCTGTCCGCGGCGGCTTCGGCCGCGCGTCCCGGCGCCCCGTCAGTACCAGCAACGGAGATCGCCATCCCGGCGCGGACAGGAACACCGTGGTTCCCTCCCGCCCGATCTCCCGGAACCCCAGAAGGTCCCGGTAGAAGGCCAGGGAACGCCCCAGATCGCGGACCTGAAGGTGAACGCAACCGATATGGGTCTTCTCCGGCAATCCGATGTGCTCGTTCATCCGTTTCCTCCCGCCCGGGCCGGCTTCATCCCTTCGCCGCGCGCGAAGGCGTAACTGACCCGGAAGATCCGCCACACCACCTCCAGCTCCGTCTCATCCCGCGGCCCATACACCATCACATAGGTAGGAGGCAATACACCCTGAGCGACCAGGGGATGGAATTCCCCCCATCCACGCTCCACCACTCGTTCCGCCTGCTCCGGCGGCAGCGTGAGATGCAGGCTTCCATCGTAAGGGGGATGGAGATGGGCAAACTCGTGGCCGAGTATAAAAGCCTCGGAGGGACCCTGCGCCCATTCTGGCTCCAGATAAAACGCCCGGGCTCCGGGCACGGAGATCCGACTGGGGGCCACCCGAACGCCTGGCAGCACCCGCGCCCGCCCGAACAGCGCCTCCTGAAGGGCTGGAGGGGCGTTCTGGGTGAGCTGCTGATGGGGCATCGGCTGGCGCGTCAATGGCCGCTCCCCCGCGCGCGTGGGAAGATCTTCGAGACGATCCATTCCCTTCCTCCCCCTCCTCCCGGTTCGGGGATTCATGTCGGGCTCACGGACGGCAGCGCTCCAGGAACCTCCAGAGGCGGCAGGGCTCGCTCGATCTCGCCCCGCCGGGGCTCCAGCCAGTCCGGCAACATCAGGCCCGTCCCCAGGCGCTCCGGGGGCTCATCCACCGTGAACCCGGGCGGATCCGTGGCGATCTCGAAAAGCACCCCGCCGGGCTCCCGGAAGTAGATCGAGCGGAAATACTTCCGGTCCATCACCGGGGTAACATAAACCCCCCGCGCCTGCAGATGGGTCCGCCAGGCGCTCTGCTCGGCCTCGTTGCGGACCCGCCAGGCCACGTGATGCACGGTCCCTACCGCCACGCGGCCCCGGGAGACCCGGGGATCGATCCGGAGATCCACCCACGCGCCTGGACCCCCCGGGCCGGCCCGCAGGCGGATCTGATCCCCCTCCTCCCGCTCCACCCGGAACCCCATTCCCTCGATCAGGAAACGAAGGGTGGGTTCGGCGATCGCCTCCAGGAGGGTCACCGCATGAAGGCCCCGGATCGCATGCTCCGGCGGAACCGGCCCGTCCGGCCAGCCCGGACGTTCCTCCGCCCGGGGATGAGCGACCAGCTCCAGAGCCAGGCCGTCGGGGTCCCGAAACCGCAAGACCACCTCCTCCTCTTCCAAACGCGGGGCGATGCGCTCCACGGTGACCCCATGGGCCTGCAATCGCTCCCGCCAGTAACCGATGGAGGCCTCCGGGATCGTGAAAGCGGTCACGGCAACCTGCCCGGCCCCGACCTGCCCCGGGCGCGCCCCCGGCCACGGAAAGAACGTCAGCAGGGTCCCCGGCCGGCCCAGAGCGTCCCCGTAATACAGGTGATAGGTGCCCGGGTCGTCGAAATTCACCGTGCGCTTGACCAGCCGTAACCCCAGGACCTCCCGGTAGAACTGCAGGTTCCCCCGCGGATCCCCCGCGATGGCCGTCACGTGATGCAATCCCCCGATCTCCGGGGTCATCCCCATCGGGTGGCTCCAAAATCTAAATCTAACGTTAAGTTTAATTACACACAGAGAGTTTACTCGACTCCCCCACGGCTGTCAAGATCCCGGATGAAACGGGATCGCGGGGGGCAGCCCCGGATGGGCTGGGCTTTGAAACGTCCATATCGGGAAGGGGTGATCCCTTTCGGAGAGGGGGGAGGATTCGTGGATATAATAAGGAGGATTGCCGGGGCTCTCTTACCGCCACAAGCATAGCGCCTCTTCCCTCCCCGCATCGCGATGCGGTGTGAGGAGGGAGGAAGCGATCATCTGGAAGGATCGATCAGGAGGTTTTCTCTATGCAGCGCTCACGGAACCGCTGGCTGAGCTGGGGAACGGCGGGCCTGCTTGTGGGGTTTCTGGTCTGGCAATTCGCCCTGTTCCAGCAGGAGCTTCAGCGCATCCCGCGCACCTGGACGGTGGCCGGGCTGGCCGTGGGGGGCCGTTCGGTGGAAGAAGCGCTGGACGCCGTGGAGCAGGCCCTGAAGACTCCCCTTCAGGTTCACTATCGCGATCAGATCCTGATGCTGGATCCTGCCGATCTCGAAGTGCAGCTGGATCGGGAGGCCAGCCGGAAGCTCCTTCGAGAGGCCCTGGCGGAACGCCAGCGCCCGGTGGCCTTCCTGCAGTTCCTGTTCCGTCAGCCTCCGCCCCCGCGCGATCTCCCCATCTCAATCCAGGTCTCCGCGGAGCGGATCCGCCTCTGGTTGCTGGAGGTCGCCCGGCGGTATGACGAACCGCCGGTGGAACCCCAGCCGGATCTTGAGCGTTTCACGTTCCTCCCGGGTCGGCCGGGCCACGTGCTGAACATCAGCCTCTCCGCCGAACGGCTTCAGGCGGCGCTGGCCCAGGGGGCCCCTCGCGAGGTGACGCTGGTGGTGGATGAAAAGCCCGCGCCCGCCCTCTCCCTAACCGCCCTGGGACGGTTCTTTGAGGCTTACCTGCAATCCTTTGATGGGACGGCCGGGATCTTTGTGAAGGATCTGCAAAGCGGACAAACCTGGATGCACAACGGGGATCTGGCGTTCTCCGGCGTCGGGATTATGCGCCTGCCTGTCGCCCTCGCCGTCGCCCGGAACCGGGACCTGGCCCATGATGAGGCCCGCCGCGCCCGGGTGCTCCAGATGCTGACGGATGAAGCCGCCCTGACCGCCTTTCAGGAGCTCATCGTCGATCTGGGCGAGGGCGATCCGGCGAAAGGGGCGGAGCAGGTCACCGCTCTCCTCCGGGAGCTGGGCCTGGTGAACTCCTATCTCGCATGGCCCTTCGATCAGCCCGGCGCCCCACCGGCTGTGGTCACCCCAGCCAACAGCCGTTCGGAGCTCCCCACCCATCCGGATCCTCAGCAGCAGACCACGCCCGAGGACATGGGGGTGCTCCTGGAGATGCTTTACCAGTGCGCGCGCAACGGGGGCCCTTTGCTGCTGGCTTTTGAAGGGGCCATTGAGCCGGCCGAGTGCCAGTTTATCCTGGAAGCGATGGCTCAGAATGCCCGGAGCCAGCCGACGCTCCTGGCCGCGGGCCTCCCCGCCGGCCTCTCCTTCGCCCGTCGCATGGGATGGACGAACGAAACGCGCGCGGACGCCGGGATCGTTATGGCCGGCCAGTCCGATTATGTGCTGGTGGTCTTCCTGCATCGCCCCCTGTTGATGGAATGGGAAGAAGCGGTTCGCATGATGCGAGACATGGCGCGGATGACCGCCCAGTTCTTCCTGGGGTCGCCCCGGTGACCCCTCCGGTTCACGTTCAGAGCGGGGCGGGCGGCTTCGCCGCCCGTCCCTTCCCGGAACCCTGCTGGCGAGCGGGGAACCTCACCGGTTCTCGAGGGAAGGCCACATCGCGAGCAGCTGCTCCGCCCGCTGTCGGGCGCGCAGGAACTCCAAACGGGTCGCTCCCTGCGTGCGGCGCAGGAAGGCATGGATCTCCTCCCACAACTCCTCCGCTCGCCGCCGGTAATGCGTTTCCTCCCGGGGCTTGAACCCCTGGAGCTTGCGCGGCCCTTCCCGCCACCCCTCCGCAATGGACCAGTCCCGGATCGGAAAGGCACAGCGGGCATGGAACAGGCACATCCCCAGCGGCGTCAGGATGGGGGGGACCCCCAGCCGGAGCGCCTGTTCGGTTTCCTGATGGATCGCCAGGGGTTCACCGAATGTTTCATACGCCAGGGCCAACCATCCCCCCGGCGGGATCAGCGCGCCGATCGCCCGGAAGAATTCCCGGAGCTCCGGTTCGTCAAGCTCCACCGGCTTTCCCTGAAAGGGGATTGGGGTTCGAAAGAAGCCATCCAGCCATCCCGGGATCGGCCGGGGGCGAGGCTCCGCATAAAGGCCCCGCAGGATCGGTCGCTCGGAGAGGATTCCCTCCCGCTCCAGGTAAACAGCCAGATAGCGCTGTCCGGCCGTCCCGGCCGATCCTTCCTCCCGGACTCGAATCCGATAGGCTCCGATCGGGAGGCCCTCCAGGGTTTCCCAGCCTGGTGGAGACATGGCGGGGATCCTTCCTCCTATTGCTGAGGGATTCTCATCGAATGCGTCGGCTGCATCGAGATCCGTAAGCGAGGCTCGGTGCCCTCCCGGAGGCGCCGGAAATTCGGGCGCAGCGCCCAGGCGACCATCCCCAGCGTGCCCAGCCCAAACAGAACCTCCGTCCACGATCCATGGAAGAAAGCCGCTCGCGCCGCCAGGGTCAGCGGGATGGCGAGGGCCAGGACCATGGAGGTCAGGGAAGCGTAACCGGTGAGGGCAGCGGCCAGGGGAACCATCGGCAACAGCACAGCAGCGGAAGGGGGCCAGAGGGCAAGGGCCGCGCCGATGTTCGGGGCCGTGCCGGCTCCGCCCCGGAATCCCATCCAGATCGACCAGTTGTGGCCGGCCACGACCAGCCATCCCGCGATCACTTCGGCCATCGGCCGGTCTGGAAATAACGCGCGCGCCAGCAGGATCGCCAGCGCTCCCTTCAGCAGGTCCCCCAGGCCTGTCAGGAGGCCCGCCGGAAGCCCTCCCGCCCGCATGGCGTTGGTCCCTCCCGTCCGCCCGCTGCCCACCCGTCGCACATCCTGGCCGGTGAGGAGTCGAACGACCACCCATCCAGTGGGGAAGGACCCCAGGAGATAGGCACCCATCAGCAACGCGATGGTCTGCGCCATCCGAACCATGCTCCTTTGATCTTCAGGGATGGGGCTTGTGCTGTGCTCTTCCCCGCAGCTTAATACGACAACCGCGGATCGTTGAGCGGAGCTTCCCCGTTCCCCGTAGGGCAACTGCTTGCAGTTGCCCTACTCCCACGCGGCTGCAGTATTAAGGGGCTGCGGGAACAGGGAAAATCAGCGGGAGATCCCACAGAACACTTTGTAATCGATCGGCTCGAAGATCGTCGGATGATCGCCGCACACCGGGCAATCCGGACGGCGCTCCACCTGGACCGCCAGCCATTCCGCGCGAAGCCCATCGAAGGCGAGGAGGCGGCCGGCCAGGGATGGGCCCAGGCCCAGCAACCACTTCAGCGCCTCAAAGGCCTGCATCGCGCCGATGATCCCGGGCAGCGCCCCGAAGACGCCGGCCTGCTGACAATCCGGAACCAGATCGGGAGGCGGCGGGGTGGGCAGAAGGCAGCGATAACATGGCCGTCCTCCGGGAGGCACCATGCCGATCTGGCCCTCATACTGGAAGATGGCTCCCCAGATCAGCGGCTTGCCCTCCCAGACGCAGACATCACTGGCCAGGTATTTGGTGGGGAAATTATCGCTTCCATCCAGGATCAGATCGTATCCGGCTACCAGCCGGCGCGCGTTGGCCGCCGTGAACCGTTCCACGTAAGGGATCACCGTGACATCCGGGTTGAGAGCGTGAAGCCGCTCCCGGGCGACCTCCGCCTTGGGACGGCCCACGTCCTCGGTTCGGAAAAGGATCTGTCGCTGGAGGTTGCTGAGATCCACCACATCGTCGTCGATGATCCCGATGGTGCCCACTCCTGCCGCAGCGAGATAGAGGGCGATAGGGCAACCCAGGCCGCCTGCGCCGATGATCAGAACCCGACTCTGGAGGAGCCGGCGTTGCCCCCGCCCCCCCACTCCGGGCAACACGATATGCCGGGCATAGCGACGGATCTGGGATTCGCTGAACGAGAAAACCATGCCAGTGCCACGGATCCATCGTGAGGATTAGGAACCGGACCGGAGGCCCGGGGCCTGGTCTGGTCTCCGGGCGTTCCATATTCCTGATCACAGAGCAGAAAAGAGTCGCCGGGTCTTTACCCTGAATATTTTAGCGCGAGGGGCAACCCGGGGTCTTTCTTCTCCCGATGAAGGGAGCGCGATGGTTTCGCGCGGAGATCACGCGCTATCTCCACACCGTAAGCGCAAGCAGGATGCCTGGAGCCGCCCCATGGCTTCCCGATGGCCTCTGGAGTGGTGGGGAAAGCGAGAAAGACACCCACCGGGAGCAACCAGCGGGGCTTTGCCCGATGATATTCTGGCTGGATCCACCTGGGGGCTTTCAGAATGATTCAGGGTTCCTGCCAGCGAGCGCTGCCCGGGGAAGTTCAGGGGCCTGGCCGGACGCTGGAAGGCACCCGGTCAGGCCCCCCGATGAAAGGCGCAATCCCGCGCCTTAGCACAACAACCGCAGATCGTTGAGCAGAGCCTCCCCATTCCCCGTAGGGCAACTGCTTGCAGTTGCCCTACGGGAAAGGCCAGGTGCGGCTGTAGAATTAGTCGTGGGGATGGCCGTGCTCCAGCTCCTCCGGGGTCGCAGGGCGCAGGGCCAGGATCTTCACCGTGAAGTGGAGCTCCTCCCCTGCCAGCGGATGATTGAAGTCCAGGGTCACCGTATCCGGGCCGACCTCGGCGATATAAGCCGGGAAGGCCTCACCGGTCTCCGTGTAGACATACAGGCCGACACCTGGAGCCAGGGGGAAATCCTCCGGGAACTCACTGCGAGGGACCACCTGGTAGGCATCCGCCCGTCGAGGTCCATAGGCGTCCTCAGGAGCCAGCCAGACCTCCTTCTCCTCCCCCACGGCCATCCCATAGAGGGCCTCCTCCAGGGCAGGAAGGATCTCTCCAGCGCCCTGAATGAAGGTGATCGGCTCGCTCTCTTCGGAAGACTCCACGACCCGACCGTCCTTCAGGCGGAGAGTATAGGCCAGGGTCACCACCATATTGTCCTGAACGGTCAGACGCTCTTGCAGCATGGGTCAAACCTCCATGAAAGTTAAAAGGGCGCCCTCCCGGCTTACGGAGAGCGCCCTCTTGCGAAAAGCCCCTGCCGCAAAACCGGCAGCGCCGTTGCCTCTATCATAATCGAACTCCGCATGAAAGGCAAATCCTTGCGGAAGTTCCGGGTCTTTGGTGAAACAGCGGGCAATGGGTTCTCCACCTGCCCTCGAGCATCCAGGGAGAGCTGAGGGATTCGGTCAAAATGTTTTCCTTTAACGACCTGACCTCATTTGACAAGCGAACGCTTGCTTACTACAATAGTTCAAAATAAGAGGGCCAGGGCTCTCCCGTTGCCCAGGGAATCTCCTCCCTGGCCATGGGAGCAACTTCCATGAGTTCCCCTCAGGTTATCCTGCAAGTTGAGGATATTTTTTTAGCTTTTGGCGGGGTGGTGACTCTGAATCGGGTCTCCCTTGCAGTGCATCGCGGTGAGATCTTCTCCATCATCGGCCCGAACGGTGCCGGCAAGACCAGCCTCCTGAACTGCATCAATGGCCTCTATCGTCCCCAGCATGGCCGCATCCTGTTCAACGGTCAGGAGATCACCCGCCTCCCTGCTTATCGACGGGCCCGTATGGGCCTCGCCCGCACTTTCCAGAAGATCGAGCTGTTCAAAAACATGACCGTCCTCGATAACGTCCGCCTGGGCCGCCATATCCATATGAAGACCAATCTCCTGGACGCTCTCATCTACTGGGGTCGGGCGGAACGAGAAGAGCTGGCTCATCGGGCCTTTATCGAGGAAGAGATCCTCGATTTGCTGGAGATCGGCCACCTGCGGCACCGGATTGTGGGAATGCTCCCCTATGGGCTTCAGAAACGAGTGGACCTCGCCCGCGCCCTCGCTCTCGAGCCTCGTCTCCTGCTCCTGGACGAACCCATGGCTGGATTGAACCTCGAAGAAGTGGAAGATATGGCCCGCTTCATCCTGGAGATCAACGAGAATCCGCGCTGGGGTGTGACCTGCGTGCTGGTCGAACACGATATGGGCGTGGTCATGGATCTCTCCCATCGCGTGGCCGTGCTGAACTTCGGCAGCAAGATCGCCGAAGGGCCTCCGGAGGAGATCCAGCGGGATCCGCTGGTGATCCAGGCCTACCTTGGGGAGGAGGAAGCGGCCTATGCGACGCGCCGGTAAGCGCTGTCGAGCGCTTCAGATCGAGATCACCAAAGACCTTACCATCCCCAAGCAGCTGGTCCGCACCGCCCGGGAATACGGCGGCCGCAAGGTCGCCATGCGGGAGAAGGAGTTTGGGATCTGGCGCGCTTACACCTGGGCAGACTACCTGGATCGGGTGAAGGCCCTGGCCCTGGGCTTCCACCGGCTGGGGCTGCGTCGGGAAGACAAAGTGGCCCTGATCGGCGACAACCGGCCGGAAGGCCTGTGGTCGGAGATGGCGATTCTCTGCGTGGGCGGGGTGGCCGTCTGGTTATATCAGGACAGCCTTCCGGACGAAATCGCGTATATTCTGGACCACAGCGACGCCCGCTTTGTGGTTTGCGAAACCCAGGAGGAAGTGGATAAGATCCTCACTGTCCGGGATCGCTGCCCCAAAATCGAACGGATCTTCTGGGATGACCCCAAGGGGATGCGCAATTACCATGACCCCATGCTGATGCCTCTGACAGAAGTCATGCGCCTCGGTCGGGAGCTTGAGCGGGAGGATCCCACCCGCTTTGAAGAGCTGATCGACAGGGGCCATGGGGATGACATCGCGCTGCTTTTCTACACCTCCGGGACGACCGGGAAGCCCAAGGGGGCCCTCCTCTCCCATTACAACCTCCTCAAGATGGGCCAGAACCTGATGCGGGTCGACCCATATTATGAGGACGACGAATATGTCTCCTTTCTGCCCTTCGCCTGGATCGGCGAGCAGATGATGTCGGTTTCCAGCGGGATCCTGGCCGGGTTCACACTGAATTTCCCGGAGGAGCCGGAGACCGCATGGCATGATCTGCGGGAGATCGCCCCCCATATCATCTTCTCCCCACCCCGGGTCTGGGAACAGATGGTCCGCACGATTCAGGTCCTGCACGCGGACTCCCCATGGCTGAAGCGCAAGGTTTTCGAGCTGGGGATGGCGATCGGTTACCGGCTGGCGGACCGAAAGTTCGCCCGGCAAAAGCTGACGCCCCTGGAGCGGCTCATGGGATGGTGCGCCTACTGGCTGGTCTTTCGCCCGGTGCGAGATCGTCTGGGGCTGGCCCGGGTGCGCTACGCCTACACCGGCGGGGCCGCGATGGGACCGGATCATTTCCGCTTCTACCATGCCCTGGGGGTGAACCTGAAGCAGATCTATGGCCAGACGGAGATCGCCGGGATCTCGGTGCTCCATCGGGACGACGATATCAAATTCGATACCGTCGGCAAGCCGATCCCGGAGACGGAGATCCGTATCTCGCCGGAGGGGGAGATCCTGGCCCGCAGTCCCTGCGTGTTCCGGGGCTATTACAAGAATCCGGAGGCGACGGCAGAGACGCTGCGGGATGGGTGGCTGCACTCCGGGGATCGAGGGTTTATCGACGAGGACGGCCATCTGGTGGTTTTCGATCGTTCGAAGGATGTGATGACCCTGCGAGATGGCCGGCCCTTCTCACCGCAATATATCGAGACCCGCCTGAAGTTCAGCCCTTACATCAAGGATGCATGGGTCATCGGCCATGAGCTGCCTTATGTCACTGCCGTGATCTGCATCGATTACAACGTGGTGGGCAAATGGGCGGAGGCCCGGCGTATCCCCTACACCAGCTATCAGGAGCTTTCCCAGAAGCCAGAAGTTTACGACCTGGTGGCCAGCCAGATCCGCCGCGTCAACACCAGCCTGCCGGAGCCCGCCCGGATCGTCCGCTTTGTGAATCTGTTTAAAGAATTCGACGCCGATGACCAGGAGCTCACCCGCACTCGCAAGCTCCGTCGGGCCTTCCTGCTGCAGCGATACCAGCCCATCGTTCGGGCCCTTTATGACCCCTCCGCTCACGAAGTCCGCTTCGAAACCACGATCACCTATGAAGACGGCACAGTAAACGAGATCCGGGCCGATCTGCGCATTATGGATCTGGAGCCGATCCCCGCATGGACGCATGTGGAGGGAGCGAGGGCTCTGATCGCACATGGGGCAGAGGAATAAGGCAGGAGTGGTGGGCCGGGTGATGAAGTTGCTCGCCCCGCTATTCCCAGACCCGGCGCTTGCGACCGGGAGCGTTGTGCGCACTGCGTTTGTCCAGGCCGGTTTTCCAGGAGGGGCCCATGGCGGCGGTGACAGCCCACGCTTATCAGCATATCCTCTTCCAGGCGGATGGCCCCATCGCCTGTGTGACCATGAATCGCCCGGAGAAACGCAACGCCCTCTCCGTGGCCCACATGCTGGAGTTGACAGCGTGCTTCCAGGCCATTGGAGAGGAGCGGGCGATCGCGGTGGTCATCCTGCGCGGCAATGGGCCGGCTTTCTGCGCTGGTCATGACCTGAACGAGCTGCTTGGCCGTTCCCCGGATTTCTACCGCTATGTCTTTGAGGTCTGCACCCGTCTGATGGAGGCCCTCCAGTCCATCCCTCAGCCGGTCATCGCTCAGGTTCACGGTATGGCGACCGCCGCTGGCTGCCAGCTCGTAGCCACCTGCGACCTGGCCGTGGCCTCCGAGGATGCTCGATTCGCCACCCCGGGTGTGAAGATCGGATTGTTCTGCTCCACACCGATGGTCGCGGTGAGCCGGAACCTTCCCCGCAAGAAGGTGATGGAAATGCTGCTCACCGGGGAGCCGATTTCCGCCCATGAGGCCCTCCTCTACGGGCTGGTGAACCGGGTCGTGCCTCGAGAGGCTCTGGAGGCAGAGACCCGCGCGCTGGCGGAGAAGATCGCAGCGGCCAGCCCCTTCGTGGTCGGACTGGGCAAGCAGGCCTTTTATCGCCAGCTGGAGCTGCCTCAGCCTCAAGCCTATGCCTACGCCAGAGAGGTGATGGCCCTGAACGCCATGACGGCGGATGCCCAGGAAGGGATTTGCGCCTTTCTTGAGAAACGGCCTCCACGCTGGCCGACGGCTTCATCGAGCTAAGGGGAAAAATCCCGGGCTGCTTCTTCCGCTTCAAACCGCTGGTATGCCACAGAATGTGGGGGCGATCGGGATGGAGACCTTTCTTCAACTCGTCCTGACCGGAATTATGGTGGGCAGCATCTACGCCCTGGTGGCCCTGGGCTGGGTGCTGATCTACAAGTGCTCGGGGGTCCTCAACCTGGCCATGGGAGAACTCACTCTGATCGGAGCCTACGTTTCCCTCACATTCTATACCTGGGGGCTCCCCTTCCCGCTGGCTCTGCTGGCCACCCTGATCATCGGCGCCATCCTGGGGATCCTGACGGAACGGATTTTCCTGCGCCGCCTGATCGGAGAGCCGGTGCTGACGATCATCATGGTCACCGTGGGGCTCTCATTCTTCTTCCGGGGCCTCATTGAGCTGATCTGGGGAACTGATACGCGAGTCTTCCATCCCCCTGTCTTCCCTTATGAACCTGTTCGGCTGGGCTCCGTGGTGATCGGCCAGGTTTATTTGTGGAGCTTCATCGCCGCCCTGGCGCTGCTGGGGATCCTGGCGGCCTTCTTCCGCTACACCCGGTGGGGCCTGGCCATGCAGGCGATGGCCGATGATGAGATGGCGGCGATGTCCCTGGGGATCAGCCCGAAGTTCGTTTACGCCGCTGCCTGGGCCATCGCGTTCATGGCCGCCGGGGTGGGGGGTTCGCTGCTGGGCAATATCAATGGGGTCAACATCTCCGTGGGCTACCTGGGCCTCCTGGTGCTTCCGGCCGTGGTCCTGGGCGGCCTGAACTCGATCCCCGGGGCCATCGTCGGAGGGATTATCATCGGGGTCCTTCAGAACCTGGCCGGGGGCTATTTAGATCGTTTCACCCCCGGCGGGGTGAAGGAGATCTTCCCCTTTGTCGTGATGACCCTGGTGCTTTTGCTCAAGCCATATGGGCTCTTCGGCTGGGTGCGGATCGAGCGGGTGTAAATCATCAGGAGCCCCACGGCTGGCCTGCTCCCTGGGGCTTTAGGGGCCGCAGCGGGTCAGGACACAACCCGATGGGGGCACAGCTCACCAGGAGGGAGCGCGGGCAATGCGTATGCATCTTCCCAGTGGGGTGTTCTATCAGACCTACAAGCAGGACCAGGCCCTGTGGCCAACGACGTTTGTAAAGCTCCGGATGTGGGGGCTGCTGGTCTTTCTGTTCGTGATCTTCCCCCAGATCGCTTCCCCCTACTGGCTCTCCCTCGCCAACCTGGTTGGTTATACGATCCTTTCCGCCATGGGGGTGCAGCTCCTGATCGGCTACACCGGACAGGTCACCCTTGGGCATGCCGCTTTCATCGCCACCGGGGCCTATACCTGTGCGGTCCTCGTGCTCCAGTATCACGTTCCCTATCCTCTGGCCTTCCTCGCCGCCCTGATCGTCGCCGGGCTGTGGTCCGTGCTCTTCGGCCTGCCCTCCGCCCGGGTGAAAGGTTTCTATCTCATCATGACCACCATGGCCGCCCAATTCATCACCGTGGATTTCATCATCACTCAGTATGTCAGCCGCATTGGGGAGCGCGGGCACTCCTTCTCCCTGCCTCCCGGAACCCTTTCCATCGGCCCATGGGTGATCCAGAGCGATCGTGACATCTACTATCTGATGATCACCCTGGTCACGCTTTCGGTGCTGGCGATGACCAATCTGGCCCGCACCCGCATCGGCCGTGCCTGGATGGCCATCCGGGATCACGACATTGCCGCTGAAGCCCTTGGAATCAACATCGTGGCTTATAAGCTCCTCGCCTTTTTCATGGCCGGGGTGTTCGGGGGAATGGCCGGTGCCTTCTGGATCGCCAGCCTCTTCGCCGTCAGCCCCGAACACTTCACCTGGAGCTGGTCTCTCTGGCTGGTGGGGGTGATCCTGATCGGGGGCCTGGGCAGCAACTACGGCACCATCTTTGGATCCCTCTTCATGACCCTGGTGATGGAGGCCCTGCGGAACATGGTCACCGCCCTGGCGCCGCTTTTCCCCTCCCTGGAAACCTCCTTTCTTTTCATCAAAGAGGCTGCCTTCGGCCTGGCCATTATCCTGTTCCTGCTCTACGAGCCGAACGGGCTGGCCTACCGCTGGTGGCAGATCAAGAACTATATCCACCTGTGGCCGTTCTCATACGAATAATTCGCAGGATATATTTCCCGCGGTCCTCCGGCCGTGGGGATGGAGGATGAAGAGGGAATGGATTCTGTTGCCTGGCGAATGACCGGTTGCATTCCAGCTCATCCCAGGAGGAAGCCATGAGCAAGCCTGGAGGAATTGCGATCACGATCATCGCGCTGCTGGCAACTCTTGCCCTCGCGATCGGTTGCGGGCCGCAGGCAACCCCAGCGGCCCAGGCGCCCGCAGGGGAGATCCCGATCGGAGCCATCATGGACACTACAGGACCAACCTCCGATGTGGGAAAGGATTATGCCGCCGGCATCCAGGACGCCATACGCTGGATCAACGACCACGGCGGCGTCAACGGCAAGCGGATCCGCCTGATTCTGAACGATTATGGCTACCGCGTGCCGGAAGCCATCACCCTCTATAAACGCTATCGGGACATCGATAAAGTGATCGCCGTCCTGGGCTGGGGCACAGGGGACACCTCGGCGCTGGCCCCCACGGTGGCTAAGGACCAGATCCCCTATATCTCCGCATCCGGTAGTCTCCCTCAATCGTGTTGATATATAATCTACCGCATCAAGACGGTTGAGGGAGCAAAATGGAACACACACGATTAGTTTCGCCCGGTTCCTTCTGCTGGAACCCAGATTGTCCGGATTACGG
>JAEVEX010000092.1 GCA_016842085.1 Candidatus Thermoflexus tengchongensis
CGGGTGGGCGGGTCACGGTGGAGGCCCGGGATCTGGGGCGTGCCGTTCAGGTGAGCGTGCGGGATACCGGCGTGGGGATCGCCCGGGAGGATCTCCCGCATGTATTTGATCGCTTCTATCGGGCCGAGAAATCCCGCGCGCGCTCCGATGGCGGTTCAGGCCTGGGCCTGGCGATCGTCAAGCATCTGGTAGAAGCCCATGGAGGGCGGGTGGGGGTGGAGAGCGCGCCGGGGAAGGGCGCGCATTTCTTCTTTACGATTCCGCTTCCGTAACGGCCCCCGGCGAAGCGAGATCTTGCGACTCTCAGACGCATGAATACGGAGCAGGCTCCTCTTTCCGGATCCTCCTCCCCGCGGCCTGAGGGGTCGCGGGGAGAGACTTCCCCCTATCTCCATCCATCGAGGACGATTTGCGAATGAAAGCCGCTGCAGAGCCCTCCGAAGGGCACTGATCTTCCGCGTGTTCTTCCCCTTCCGGCGGAGGCCCCTGTTGGGGAGATCCGCATCCCAGCCCAAAGTCTGGGGACACAGCTCCTGAAGGGGGACGGCTTCCGGTTGCTTGCCCTTCTCTGCCGAACCCTTGCGGCCTCTCCCATTTGCGTCGGGGCGGGGTGAATGCCCTTTCGGGCATTGGGGGCTTTCGGACCAACCCATGTAGGGGCGAGGCATGCCTCGCCCCTACATGGGGTCTTAATACCCTTTCGGGCATTGGGGGCTTTCGGACGGACGCAACCGAACAAGTGGTTCCGCTCGTAAGCGAGAATCCGTCTTAATGCCCTTTCGGGCATTGGGGGCTTTCGGACGGATCGTCCATCCCCTGGATGCTCGAAGGAGGTATGCCGCGTCTTAAGTCTTAATGCCCTTTCGGGCATTGGGGGCTTTCGGACAGAGGTCAGGGTGCCACTTTATAAGGCCCTGCTCGCGCTCCGGTCTTAATGCCCTTTCGGGCATTGGGGGCTTTCGGACGACGTGGATGGGGCCGTCGGGGATCCAGCGGATGCGATGAGTCTTAATGCCCTTTCGGGCATTGGGGGCTTTCGGACGGTCGTCCATCCCCGGGCCGTCGAGACCGGCCTGGATCTGGTGAGTCTTAATGCCCTTTCGGGCATTGGGGGCTTTCGGACCAAGGGGCGTTCTCACGCTTCCATCGGTTCCACATTTTGCTGTCTTAATGCCCTTTCGGGCATTGGGGGCTTTCGGACCTAGTTGTGGCCTCGCAGGTTCCGGAGGGGGCAGAGAACCTGTCTTAATGCCCTTTCGGGCATTGGGGGCTTTCGGACTCGTTGGGGGATGTGTTTCAATACTCGATGCATTATGAGTCTTAATGCCCTTTCGGGCATTGGGGGCTTTCGGACTGCCAGATCTGGCTGCACGTTTCCTGTTCGACGATCTTTGCCCCCACCCGCTTACGCGCTATTTTACACAACTCCAGCCGTTCATGTCAAGCCTCCTGTTCCCCAAACCCGGTCCACATCATTATCCTTCGCGACACGCTGCGAACACCCCCCTTCTTCTCCCCTTCCTGCCGGGCCGGGCGAGGGGGGTGTTCGCAAAAGCCCCACCCGGGCCGCACCCGCCCTCTTACCCTCCTGGCGCCCTCAGGCCTGAACCATCCCCTCGCCACGCCACCCGCTCCCACTTCTCTCGCTCATTTAGGAGTTACGCAGTTGAAAGCTCTAAAGGTGGGACGGAATGGCCCCACCCCCCTTTCTCCCCCCTCCCCACGGCCCAAAGGGCCGTGGGGAGGGGGGAGAAAAATCCAAAGCCCCCAGGGAAACGAACTGCGTAAGTCCTATCATTTATACGATGTAGACCTCTGGCACCTCCACAACCGGCGCAGCCTGCCCCAGGATCTGGGTTTCCTCGGCGCAAACCGGACAAAGCCGGTAAATCCGCACCCGGTCCTCTTCCGCCTTGATCCGTCGGGCCAGCCCCTGCCGTAACCTCTCCGCCTGGGAAGCCGTCAGCATGCACTCATAGACGCTGTACTGGACCCGCTCCCCATAGCCGTTCAGGAAACGGGCCACCTGATTCCGCCGCCGATCATCCGGGATGTCATAGGCCACAACATACCGGCGCCGCTCCGCTCTCCGCTTTTTCTCCTGATCCTCCATACGCGATCTCCTCGAGAGAGATCCCGGGTGGGTCACCGAACCCGGAAGGGGCGAAAAGGCTCCCCTGTCTGGATCGCATGAGCCAGCCGCTGGACCTCTATCTCCAGGCAGCGGCGGTAATTCATCCGCTCCCCGGTGTCCGGATGGGTCAGCTCCAGGTTCAGCCGCCCCTCCCACTCCCGAAGGAAACACGCCCGTCCCTCATCGTTCAGGCGAATCGGATGCGGCCCATCCGGGTTTTCTTCAAAGTGATCCGGTCGGAGGATCGAATTGTTCAGGCAGCGGAGGACCAGGCTATCCACCAGGATCGGGCGGAAGGGTTCGATAAGATCCAGGGCCAGGCTGGGGCGGTTGTATTCGGTCCGGTGCAGGAAGCCCAGATAGGGGTCCAATCCCACGGTCCATACTGCCCACTCCATCTGGCGGGTCAGAAGCGTGTAGCCGAAACTGAGCAGGGCATTAACGGGGTCGGGAGGCGGACGGCGGACCCGTCTTTCAAAGCGCCAGCCGGGGACGGCAATGAGATGGCGGAAGACGGAGAAGTAAATGGCCGACCCCCGTCCCTCCACCCCGTTCAGGGCATGCCGCGTATGGGCCCGTTCGGCCTGGAGGATGAGGTCAGCCAGCTGCTCGGCGGCGGCGGAAAGGGCCGTCTCCTTCTCCGGGGCATCCACCCGACGGGCGTAGCGGCGTAGAAGGGTGCACAGGTTGTGTAGTTTGGCCGCCACCAGCGCCCGGGCCACCCCCATCGCCCACTCCGGGTCGCTGACCCGGGCATACTGGCGGAGGCGGAGGAGGCCGTTGCCCCGTTCTGCCCCCACCAGCCGCCCCTTGTATTGCCCGTCCACGGTCAGGAAAACGACCTCGATTCCCTGGGCAAGCAGGTAAGAGAGGGCCGACGGAGTGAGGGCGACATGGCCCAGGAGGATGACCTGGGAAACGTGGGCCGCCGGGATAGCGGCGATCACCTCAGCCTCTTTTTCCACCACCAGACGGCGGTCCCGGTAGGCGAGCCGGGCACCCTGAGTAGAGACGTATAGCGGTGGCATGCGAAGCCCCCAGATGGTCGGTTGTTAAGGTGCAAAGTCGCAGGCCGCAGGGTCACATCGGGCAGGGCGCAGGTTGGCGGCGGGCGCGGGCGGCATCCCGCTGCCCCTGGAGGTCCAGGACCTCGGCCACCTCGTAGCGAGATGGGAGGATCCCCTCCGCAGGCCGGAGGCGGACGCATGGGGGAAAGTAGCCCATGCGTCCGTGGAGTTCGGCCAGGAGGAGGACGGCGGCGAAATGGAGGGCCGGAGGCGCCACCAGAATGGGCAGGGTCTGTCACTCCTGGATGGTCAGGCCGACCGAGTTGGCCAGTTCCACGATTTGTGGCCCAAACGGCCTCCCCGGATCCAGATGGGTAGGGATCTCGATGACCCGCTCCACCCGCTGGCCCGTGATCGCCTCCAATTGGGTCAGGCGATCGTTCGTCAGAGGGTGTGAAAAATTGATAGGACTTACGCAGTTCGTTTCCCATGGGGGCAAGGATTTTTCTCCCCCCTCCCCACGGCCCTTTGGGCCGTGGGGAGGGGGGAGAAAGGGGGGTGGGGCCATTCCGTCCCACCTTTAGAGCTTTCAACTGCGTAACTCCTAAAATGGATCACCAGCATATCGTCGAGCTCCGAAAGAGGGCTACAGCTGGGGGAACTGGGGCGCTTCGATCCGGACGCCGATGGCCTCCAGTCCCTCCTGAATCAGGCCGGCGACGATTTCGTGAATGCGCTGATATTCCTCCTTCTGGATTGGAGAGGTCCCATGGGCCAGGATAGAGTTGTTGCGTCGGGCGAGAGCATCCCGCAGACGGTCCTCCCGGGCCCGGATCGCTAATCCGAGAGGGTCGTTCAAATCGGCCAGAAGGCCATAGGCCTCCCAGAGCCCCAATTTCAGCGTCTGACCCCATCCCAGCGTCATCTGCGCATTGCGCCTCTGTTCGTACCGGGGACGCAGGACTTCTGGAAGGGCTTCCGCTCTGACGTCCCCGGTGTCGATGCCGTGGGTCGTTCGAAGACGGATTTGCGCCAGCAATTCCACCGCCCGGTAGAGGCGAGCCACCGCGTCGTCGTAACGGCCGCGCGCGGCCCTTCGCTCCGCATTCCGCAACAGGTCCAGCACCGGCTCGTAGCCCGATGGACGGTCCTGGCCCATCAGACGCTTCAGGAAGCGCCACTGCGGAACGATATGGGACTGGACAGTCTGGAGGATGTGATAGGCCTGCGGGTGGTCAAAGCGGTCCCATGCATCAAAGCCCCGGCAGAGGGCAATCCAGAGGCTAATGGTCTCTTTCAGTTCGCGAGGGACCGGAACATCTCGAAGCATACTCTCCAGGATCTCAAGGGCAGGGGTATAGGCATAAGCGTTGAAAAGCCGACGGGCCTCTTCCAGGCGCTGATGGACTCGGATTTTCGCTGCGTCTACCCGAGCCGCCCATTCCGTCCCGTTCGCCACCTTGATGAGATCAGGTCGATGACCCCGAACAAGGGAGAGCTCCCATCCGCACTCCAGGGCAGCCAGAACCAGGGCCACCCCCATGCTCTTGGAGCCGCCGGTATAGTCGGCAATGCAGGTGGCGTCGGGATCATTGAGACGGACTTCCCGCAGTTTCTTCACAAAGACCTCGTAGAGCCCGCTCAGATCATCCGGATCTTCCAGTTCGATCACCTCATACCGATCCGGGGTCAGGCCGGTTTGGGCAACGATGCTGGGCTCTCCCTCGCCGGATTGCGGACGGCAGGGACGTCCTTCCCCATCCACGGTGACACGGCTCCCTCGGGGGCCCTTCGTGGCGAAAAAATAGACCCGGTCCGGCCGGTATGTCTGAATGGCCGTCACCAGCGGCGCACATGATCCTCCCACTGTAAGAGCCAGAATCTTCATCGCGTCCTCCGTCACAGGAAGGTCGTCTCACCCCCATTCCACCCATACCCACCCCAGAGGAGCGATCGGGCGTTCCAGCGTGCGGCCGTCGGGGGCGCGCTGGACCTGGACGACGACCCGGCGGCTCCTGGGGAAGGGGTCGCCGGGCTGACGGCGGCCCCGGGCGATGCCGTAGCCGCCCTCCCGGCGCGGCCGCAGGATGCCCTCCAGGAAATTCGGGTCGGCCCGCAGGCGGCTCCCCAAGGTCTTGTCATCCCAGCCGGTGCCCCAGCCCACCTGAAGGAGAAAGCCCCGGGCGGGAATCCCCAGGTCCTGGTAGAACTGCAGAATCCGCTCCGCGCCAGGAACACCATGAAACCATTTCCGTTCCTCCTGAATCCGCTGGGCGGTGTGGCGGTTGACGATCGCCGGAAGCTCCCGTAGCCACTGCTCCCCCTTCATCTTCAGCCGGTGCCGCTGGGCCCACTCCGAGAAGAGCGCCAGGTCCAGTTTGATGGTGAAGTGGAAGACCGTCCCCGGCGCGATCGCCTCCAGTTCGATGGGGGAGGCCATCTTTCCGCTGCGGTGAAGGACCCGCGCGTTAATGAGGATGAGGCGGTCGGCCCCGACCGGGGCGCTATCGGTCACGTGCAGAGCGCGCAGGAGGTCGTGGTTCGGATTGGGGCCGAAGATGGTCCGTTCATACCCCTGGGCGGCGAAGCGGGGTTCGGGGTTGAGGCGGGTGCGCTCCGGGCGGAGGCCCAGTTCCTCCCATGCATGCCAGGCCAGGGCGGTGCGCAGGGCGCCCTTCAGGCTGGTGCCGGGGAGATACGGGCGGTCGTAGGGATCCTTCCACTGCTCCCGCAGCTGGGCGCCTTCCGCCTGGGAGCGAGGCGTCCCCCGGATGACATAACGGAAGAAGGGGCTTCCTTCCTGGAAATCCGAGGGCCGCAGCAGCTGGGCGGGCGGGCTGGCCATCAGCTGCCTCAGGACCTTCGGATCGTCCACATTCTGGGCCTCCAGGATCGCTTCCTCGTTCAGCCGCCAGGTCCGCCCGTCGTGGATGGCGTAGTCGTAAGAGAGGAGCAGATCCTGCCCGCTGCCGATGTGGAGAGGGGTCAGCAGGGTCGCCTTCGCCGAATAGACCATGTAATCAGGCATTGGGCACCTCCTTCACCACGGCTCCCAGGGCGAAGCCGTAGCGCCAGACGGGGTGAGGAAGGTCGCCCTCCGGGTTCCGGTAGCGGGGGCGGACATCGGTGAGATCCCCCCAGGGGCCGGGGCCGACGGCGCGGATCAGGCTTCCCTCCTCCACCAGCCAGAGGCGCTGGCGCCGCTGGGCCGCGCCCTCCCAGGTGCGCAGCCATCCGGCCACGGCGGTCAGCTTATAGCCGGGGGAATCGGTCAGCGCGGCAGGAAGTTCCGGAGGCCGGGGATGGTAGCGGGAGAGGAGCCATATCCGATCGCCATCGGCGGGGTCAGGCATGGTCAGGCTGTCCTCTTCCTCCGCCCATACGAACCCCCCGTAGCCGATGGTCCGCTCCCCGCCCAGGCCGTCGTCGGCGAGGATGGCCAGGGCCCTCCGGAAGAGATCCCGCAGGGACGGGTGGTCGCCCCGCCACTGAACGCCAAACCAGAGCCCGCAGCCGGGGGCGAAGGAAACCCGCCCGACATGGAAGATATTTGAGGCGGAGCTCACACGATCCAGGGTCACGCGCGGGACCTGGTGGGACTGGAAGACGCGGTGGTAGCGCAGGGCGCGCAGGCGGTTCGGGCGAACCGACATTCCTTCCGGCAATCCCTCCGCCTCCTCTACGGTGAGCCAGAAGACCCCGCCCTGGAGCGCCGCGCCCCGGGTCGGTTCCTCCCTTTCCTTTTCCGGGAAGAGCCAGTCATCCATCGGCTCCCCCTTCACCATCCGCTGGAAGAGGGCCTCCGAGACGAAACGGATCCGCTTCAGCTCCCCGGACCGTTCCCGGAGGGTCTCCTCGCTGAACCAGCGGTCCAGCGGGACCGGCATCGGGAAGAAGCGGACATGGCCGGCGAAGGGGAAGGCGGAGGTAAGGAGAAAGGGCGGGTCGCCGTTCTGGAAAGGCCGGGCGAAATCCTCCGTCCCTGCTCCTGCACGTAGCGCGGCATCCAGCAGGGCGGCAAAGAGCGTGTCGGAGGGGATGTGCTCCGCGCTCTCTTCCAGGTTGACACCGTGCGCTCCCACGTGGAAGCCGTTGCGAAAGGTCAGGCGGTAGACGGTCAGGCTGGCCATCGCCCGCCTCCCTTCACGCCAGTCCCAGGGCGTTCGCCACTCTCTGGATCAGGTTGTCCAGATCCTTTGCCAGGGCGGGGAGGTCCGCATACTCCCCAACGGGCTGGGGTGTTTCCAGATACCTCTCGCTGGGGCGCACGAAGATTTTAATCCCCTGGAGTTTCACCTTGCCGGAGCCGCGGGAGCCCAGGCCGCCCAGGTAGTCGTCTTCCAGGAGCTGGAGCCCCTCCACCAGGATGCGAAGCCGCTCCACATCTTTCCTCGGGTTGGCAATCGAGGTGTTGCCGTCCGTTCCTTCGTAGACCGAATAGATCAATTCGGCGGGGCCGAAGACGGCGCCGGCAGGGACTCGCTCCATGCGACGGGGGTTGGCGGCGGAGGTGACCCGGTCAATGGAAACCTCGGTCTTCACTTCGGTGTAGGGGAGGTCGGTACGGGCCCGCTCGGTCAGGTCCCGGGCGCTCTCTTCGGCGAGGTGGACGTCCCGCACCACCAGCCGGGTGGGGGTGGCGAAGTCCATCTCGCCGGGGACACCGCAGACCTGGCAGACGTCGCAGCCGGCGTAGTTTTCGGATTTGTCACAGGTGTGGATAGCGGTGCCGCCGATGTTGCGATTCAGGATCAGGCCCCGGTATTTCTCCAGAAGGGAGCGGACCTTCCCCTTAAGGGAGGAGCCGGGGATGTAGGGGCGGTTGGTGATGGGATCGCGGATGACGACCTTGTCCACGCCGCCGATCTCAATCCCGGTCTCCGAACCGCCGATGTGCAGGCCGGTGACGGCCTTAATGTTGAAGGTCAGGAAAATACGGCCTTTGAGCTGGATTCGCCGGGGCATGGGTTCCTCCTTTCGGAATGCGAGGGGCTACTGTCCGCCGTAGGCCTTGTGGTAGGCCAGGATGGCCTCGAAGAACTCCACAAAGCGCTGGAAATTGTCGTCCTGGTTGTTCCCGGTCCCCGGCGGCTGGTCCTTCCGGCGGGGTGGGGCCTTGATGACGTGGTCCAGCGCGGGGTCCAGGACGGCGACCAGTTCCTCCACGGCCTTGCCGCGCTCCTTGCGGGCGCGGTAGGCCATTTTGGGCCGGAGGAGGACCAGGCGGCGGAAGGCGCGCTGGGGGTTAATGCTCCACTCGGCCTGAATCTGGCGCACCTCGCCGAAGAGGGCGCGGATCTGGCTGGTGGTGAGGCCCATTTCCTTCAGGGACTTTCCCAGGCGACTGGCCCATTCCACCAGCTTCTCCGCGCCATTGGGGTCCGTGATGATCGTGCGCAAATCTTCATGGCTGGGACGCTCCCCGGTCGAGGCTTTCGGTTGTGGGGCCATAGGACACCTCCATGCCTGATGCTGGATTAGGGTGAGAATGATCAATGGCCGGGCGCGGCGATGCAGCGGGAGTGTCTTTTATCGGATAGGAGTTACGCAGTTGAAAGCTCTAAAGGTGGGACGGAATGGCCCCACCCCCCTTTCTCCGCCCCCAAAGCCCCCATGGGAAACGAACGGTGTAAGTCCTGGGGATATTGGGATGCTTGAGCATCCTGGTCACGTTGAGCCCTGACGTTGACATCGGGGCTCAACATTCAATCCCGCCCTAACAGCTCCACCCAGCGGGCGGCCAGGCCGATCCACTCGATGGCCCGGAAATCCTCACCGTGCAGCCGCTCCGCCAGGTCGTCCACCGCCCTCGATACCTCTGGATTTTCCTTCTCATACCGCCGGGCCATCCGCTTCAGGAAGTAATACCCCCGCCACATCCATGGGCCGTAGTAAACCTGCTCTTGCCCTTCCCGGTTCCGATCATCGCCTCGCTGACGGCGTTTCTCGGCGGCCTCCTGATATTGCTCCTGGAGTCGGATCAGGATCTGGAGCAGGGCTTTCGGCACACCCATGCCCCCCTCTCCTCGGGGACGGGTCAGCCGTTCCAGGAAGTGGGCCAGGGTGTGGGCGGTTTCCATCCCCTCCCGGCAATCCTCCATCCCCAACCGATCCCACGGGAGGACCTGTCCCAGGAAGCCGATGGCGTTTTTCCGAAGCTCCCGCCCGTTCTCCTCGCGCCGGAAGCCCTTGGCGCGATCCTCCGCCCTTCCGGCGTCCTCCGCCGCCTGGTAGAGGGGATATCGGCCGTCAACCAGGGCGATGCCCGCGCTGGCGTGGATCCCCGGATGCCCGGCGGCGAAACGGGAGAGATCAGCCCGGATCCCCCGGGCCAGCTCCACAACCGCATCCCAGGAGCCGACAAAGAACAGATCATCCCCGCCGGAGTAGATGGAATACAGCCGCTCCCGGCCCTTCGGATCCATCCGGTTGATCTGCTTCGCCCGCTGCTCCACCCAGCCCTCGAAGAAGAGGCTGATGGCGAAGCTCAGGGCGGCGACGCGGGAGAGGGTGGCGTTCTTCCCCAGGCCCTCGGAGAACAGCTCCCCCAGGCTGTCGAGGTCCATTCGCAGGACGCCCAGCCGCTGGATCCCCGTGGACTGGCACTCCATGACCGAGAAGGGCTTGATGCTCCCCGGGACCGGCAGGTCTTTCACTTTCCCCCGCAGTTCCCGGTATTCCGCTTCCGTCAGAATCGGGGTCACGTTGACCAGCAGCCGACGCCCGACGACGGTTTGGGGGTCCGGTTGCAGACCTTCCATGGCTTCGTCTTCCAGCGCCAGGATCCAGCGGGGGCCATCGACCCGGGGGACCTGATTCCGATCCTCCACGACGCCGGCCTGAATCCCGAAGGCGGCCAGGACCTCATCCCAGCCGCCCGGCGAGACCGCCAGGGGGTCTTCCGGCGCCGAAGGCTCCACCTCCGCCATCCAGAGATAGCAGGCGCGACGGAGGTCGTCCCCCAGGTCTTCGTAAGAGCGGCACGGAGGGCATTTGCGGACTCCCTCTTCCTCCTTCGTTCCCGGATGCTCCTGTCCGCAAACCTGACAGGCGTGCTCCTCGTTGCCGCCATGCCCTTGGGGATGGAAGAGCGCTCCCAATCCTTCTCCCAGTTCGGCGAAGCGGTGCTGTTTGGCCCTCTGCAATCTCTTCCTCAGTTCTTCCCATTTCCTCGCAATGCGCCCCGCATAGAAATCGGAGGCCGCGAGGGGGACCGCCTCCAGCGCCAGATACAGGTTGCCCCGGTGGTGGGCCAGCAGGATGCGGCTCACCTCCCCCTGGATCTCCCGCATACGGCCCTGGTCGGAGGGGCGGGTCAGCAGGTAGAAACCGCCGCCCCCCTGATAAAGGAGGCTGGTCGCCGGCAGCTGGAGGCGCCGGAGGATGTAGCGGGCGACGGCCTCCGTGAGGAGTTGCAGGTAGAACGAGCGGCCCCGGAGCGCGCTCGTGGCCCCCCGTGCGGTGATGGTGTAGATGAAATCCTGCACGCCGCTGATGTCCCCACCCACGAGCAGGGCGACCTCCGCCTCCTCCAGTTCCCTCGGCGGAGGGACGTCCTTCTCCGGGGCCTCGGGCCATCGCTCCAGCGCGTCCAGCATCCGGTCGATAGCCGCCTCGTCTTTTTCCAGCAGGCAGACGGCCAGCGCGGCGGCGACCCGGCTGTGATCATACAGGCTGATATCCGGGAGAGCGCGGTAATAGGCGGAGGGGACGCACCAGGCATAGCGCTGGAGCAGAAGGAGCATGCTCTCCAGATAGACCGGGAGGCTCTCTCCATTTTCGTGAGCTTTCAACAGCGCGCGGGCGCCCTCGCTGAACCCTCTCCAGAGGGAGCGATAGGCTTCCCGGATCGCGTCCTCTTCCAGGGGATCGCCGGGGAATATCGTTTCTTCTTCCATCCGGAGGGGACGGAGGGGCCAGTAGGCCCTCTTCGGGGTCCGCAGGTTATCGGCGGTGAGGGAGCAGAAGATCGACATAAGCTGACGGGGCTGCTGTTCCGCTTCTGGGATCCGTTCCCCCGCGGAGAGCCGGTCCGCCAGGGCCACGACCCTGGTCGCGTAGTCGGGGAGCGGCCGCTCGTGATGACCCATAACCGGGTAGAGATTCTTCCGCCAGGCCGGAGGGACGAACTGTCGGACGAATTCGCCGCCCACTTCGGTGTGCGGGCCGCTCATCCATTCCGCCCGCTGAGCGAACTTGCCGATGTCGTGGAGCAGACCCGCCAGGGCGATGAGATAAGCATCCAGACCCTGTTCCATGAGCGGCCTCCTGGGTTCAGGATGGGAATGCGGCGGGGCGGGGAAGCGCCCGTGGTCCATCCCCACGAGATCGGGGTTGGGAGGCCCTGGCGCTTCATCCGGGGGGATCCGCTTTCATCTCCCGACGATCCTCCTCCACTCTTCGCCGCGCCTGTCCCATGCCTGTGGTCGTCTGATAACCAACTCCGGCGTAAAAAGCATAGTTCGTCAACAGCTCCAGCACTCCCACCCAGTATGGATCGGGGCGGAGGGTGGCGTAGCGACAATAGCCTGTGAAGCCGATTTGAATTCCCTCTCCCTTCCCGGGGACCGCGCGGGTGGAAAGGTCATACCGGCTGATCGCGATGCATTCCTCCGCGAACCTCCGCACTTCAGGCGAGACAGCCACCGGCGAGAAGCTGTTCCACTTCTCCGCCAGGCTTCCATAGACCAGCTCGGGCAGGGGGAGGGGGACATTTCGGCCTTTCGAGTGAAAGGTGGTTGGGGAGCAGAATTCCAGCTCCAGGTAGCGAGGCAGGTGTTCCCGGGGCGGCAGGGAGTTGCGGAAAAGGGTCTGATAGGTGGTCTGGCCGGCCCATGGGTGAACAGCGGGGTCGAGGGTGGCGCCGCGAACGATCAGGCGGACGCCTTCGATCTCCACTTCAGAGGGTGGCGATTCGGCCCAGCGAGCGAGATGCTCGGAGACCTCCGCCGTCAATCCCGTGTAGCGCAGGAAGAGGGGTTGGCCCGGCGTGATCACCGTGATGGCCTTTCCGCTGACGCGATCGGTTCTTGCCCCCATGAGGGAGGAGCAGGTGAAGGGCCGTCGATCATCCGGCGCGTGCAGGCGCGCGGCCAGATCTGGATCTCTCTGGGCCACCCATTTCAGGAAGATGGCGTTGCTGGCCCGCCCCAGGTGAGGCGGCAACGTGGCCCTGCGCTCCGTCTCCAGCGTGATCACCAGGCTCGTCAACATCGATCGGTTTCCAGATAGGGGATCGTTATATACTATTAATGGTCATTTTGTGCCATCCGTCAAGCGGGGGGATGGGGTTGCGGGATAGTCGAGGCTCCTTCCATATCCGACGTCAGGATTTACGAAGCGGCCCGGACGTATGGTCGCTGACCGGTCTATTCTGACAATGTATGCCCGGCTGTTCGCGATCGGGCTCGCTGATTGGATGGGCGCTCCAGGCGCTCTACAAAGGGACGCTGAAGCGTCCCTTTCCATCTGAGCCCTGACGTCCACGTCAGGGCTTTGCGAACACCCCCTCTTGCATGGCCCTGGGAGAAGGGGAGAAAGAGGGGGGTGTTCGCAGCGTGTCGCGAAGGATAATGATGTGAACCGGATTTGGGGAACAGGAGGCTTGACATGAACGACTGGAGTTGTGTAAAATAGCGTGTGAGTGGGTGGGGGCAAAGATCGTCGAACAGGAAACGTGCAGCCAGATCTGGCCGTCCGAAAGCCCCCAATGCCCGAAAGGGCATTAAGACCCTCTCATCCATAGCATCCCCCACCGGATTTATGTGGGTCCGAAAGCCCCCAATGCCCGAAAGGGCATTAAGACGTAGCCCCCCCAGACCCCCAGAGGCAGGCGCTCGATTACGTCCGAAAGCCCCCAATGCCCGAAAGGGCATTAAGACCTACGACGGCTGCCCAGAAATCACACTTCGGGCAGAAAAATGTGGTCCGAAAGCCCCCAATGCCCGAAAGGGCATTAAGACGTAGATTCCCACTGGCTCCAGCCGACCGCACCGCGAACATTCCACGTCCGAAAGCCCCCAATGCCCGAAAGGGCATTAAGACCAATACACTGAAGGAAAACCCGGACTACGTCAACCTTGTGGGTAAGTCCGAAAGCCCCCAATGCCCGAAAGGGCATTAAGACGGGAGGAGCCCGGGGCGGCCGCCTGCCCGCCCGAATGGCCCTTCGTCCGAAAGCCCCCAATGCCCGAAAGGGCATTAAGACATCTCCACCGCAAACTTCCGATAGACCGAGGCCATATGGGTCCGAAAGCCCCCAATGCCCGAAAGGGCATTAAGACCTTACCGGAGCGGCTGCTGGGACAGCTCGAAGGTCTGCCCGCAGAAGGGTCCGAAAGCCCCCAATGCCCGAAAGGGCATTAAGATCTGCTTCCTGCAGCGCGCGGTCCCGATCGGTCTTGACCTCCGTCCGAAAGCCCCCAATGCCCGAAAGGGCATTAAGACGGCGAAAAGATCACTCCCCCCAGGAGCATGACGAGCGCAATCATGGGGGTCCGAAAGCCCTCAATGCCTGAAAGGGCATTAAGACTTTCGGACATACCACCAACCTCGGCCCCACGCCCACATAGGCATAGGTGTCCGAAAGCCCCCAATGCCCGAAAGGGCATTAAGACCGAACGCCCATGGGCTTGCGGACCGTTCCATCGCCCACCCTGGGAAGCAGTCCGAAAGCCCCTAATGCCCGAAAGGGCATTAAGACCGATGCAGGGGCGTTGCCGATAAGAAGGGAGGATCGGGAAGGGGGCGGAAGCGGAAGCGGATAGGGCCCCGACGATTTCAGGGCGCGCCCCGGTCTCGCCGGGGCTTGACAAATCCGCCCGGATCGGTATAATTGGGAACCAAATCCAGAAGGAGCGTGTTTTAGACATGCAGGCCCGGCATTTCGCGAGCGCCCACGCTTACTGGCGGTATTACTTTTATTACTTTGCCGCGCGTCCGGCGGGGCCGCTCGCGTATGCCACCTGATTTTTCCGCTTGAACTCTACGATTCCCACCATCGGCGCGGAGCGGCTCCCCAGAGCCCCCGCGCCGATGGTTTTTTATAGGGGGAACGCATGCTCTACGGCATCCGCGGCGCGGTCACGGCCGAAGCGAACACCCCCGAAGCGATCGCTTCTGCAACCCGGCAGTTGCTGGAATCCATCGTCCGAGCCAACGGGCTGGCTCTGGCGGAAATCGTGGCCGCCTGGTTCACGGCCACGCCGGACCTCACCGCCGCGTTCCCGGCCTCGGTCGCCCGGGAAATGGGCTGGACCCATGTGCCGATGTTATGCGCCCAGGAGATCCCGGTCCCCGATGCGCTCCCCCGCTGTATCCGCGTGCTGCTTCTGGTTCGCCCCCAGCGCCCCTTCCGGCCGGTTCCGGTTTACCTGGGAGAAGCCCAGCAACTCCGGCCCGACCTCTTCAACGGCTCTAAAGACCCCCAGCGGTTGGAGGAACCGGATCCCCCCGAGCCGATTCCGGCGCGCCCGCGAGTGGCCTTCCAGGGGGAGCCGGGGGCCTATTCCCATGAAGCGGCGTTGCGTTTCTTCGGGCCGGAGATCGAGCTGCTCCCCTGTCGCACGTTCGCCGATGTCGCACAGGCGGTGGAGGCCGGCCGGGCGGAGTTCGGGGTCCTGCCGGTGGAAAATTCCACCGCCGGATCGATCAACGCGGTCTACGACCTGTTGCTGGATCGGGATCTCCGGATCTGGGGGGAGGTGATCCTGCGGGTGCGGCATTGTCTCCTGGTGCCGCCCGGGACGACCCTTGCCGATGTCCGTGCGGTGCGTTCCCATCCCCAGGCGCTGGAACAATGCGCCCGCTTCATCGAGCGGCACGGATGGGAGGCGCTGGCCGCCCATGACACCGCCGGCAGCGCCCGGATGTTAGCGGAGCGCCCGGAGCCCGGGATCGCGGCCATCGCGGGCCGCCTGGCGGCGGAGCGCTATGGTCTGGCGATCCTCGTGGAAGGCATCGAGGACGATCCCGAGAACGCCACCCGCTTTTTCATCGTCAGCACCCGGGAGCCGCCCCGCGCGGAGCGGAACAAGACCTCCATCGTGTTCAGCACGCGACACGTCCCCGGCGCGCTGCATGCCTGCCTGGGGGAATTCGCCACACGGGGGATCAATCTCACCAAGCTGGAGTCCCGCCCCCGACGCGGTCGCCCCTGGGAATATGTCTTCTATGTGGATTTCGAGGGGCACTGGCAGGATCCGCCCTGCCGGGAGGCGCTTCTGGGGCTTCTCCAGCGGGCTTCCTTCGTGAAATTGCTGGGCTCTTATCCTGCGGCGGAAGGCAGGACACCGGCATCTGCAGAGGGAGGAGGGGAACAATGATTGTCGAATGCGCCGCCGATGCGGATCCCCGTAGCGTCCAGCGATTGGTGGACCACCTGCAATCCCGGGGCAAGCCGGTTCATTGGGTCCACGGACCGCAACCGGTGCTGGTCTGTCCGGATGAGCGCGACCTGGATCCCCGCGAGCTCCAGTCCTGGCCGGGGGTCCGGCGCGTGATTCCGGTCCGCCACGCCTTTCAACTGGCGGCCCGGGATTACCGGCCGGAGGGCACGCAGATCCGGGTGGGGGAGGTCCTCATCGGGGGCGAGGAGCCGGTCTTCATTGCCGGTCCCTGCGCCATCGAATCCCGTTCCCAGCTGTTAGAGACCGCCCATGCGGTTCGGGAGGCGGGGGCCCACATGCTGCGGGCCGGCGCTTTCAAGCCACGCACCTCTCCTTACTCTTTCCAGGGCCTGGGGTTCGAGGGGCTGGAGTTGCTGGCGGAGGCGCGGGCCGAGACCGGGCTCCCGGTGGTGACCGAGGTGATGGCCCCGGAGGAGGTCCCCTTGGTCGCCGAGGTGGCGGACGTTTTGCAAATCGGGGCGCGGAACATGCAGAACTTCAGCCTGCTGAAAGCGGTGGGCCGCCAGCCCAAACCGGTGCTCCTCAAGCGGGGGATGAGCGCCACCATTGAGGAATGGCTGTTGGCGGCGGAATACGTCATGGCCTACGGAAATTTCAATGTGATCCTGTGCGAGCGGGGGATCCGCACCTTCGAGCGGATGACGCGGAACACCCTGGACATCAATGCGGTGCCTGTGGTAAAGCAGCTCAGCCATCTGCCGGTGCTGGTGGATCCCAGTCACGGCACGGGGGATGCCGCCTATGTGATCCCCATCGCCCGCGCGGCGATCGCGGCAGGGGCCGACGGCCTGCTCACAGAGGTCCACGTGCGCCCGGAGGAGGCGTGGTCGGACGGCCGTCAGTCTCTCACTCCGGAGGCCTTCGCCCGGATGGTCCGGGAGGTGCGGACTGTCGCCCACGCCCTGCGCAGGTTGCAATATGTGTAAGCTGGCGAAAAGGACGGGCACTCACGTGCCCTACTACGAACGGGAAAAGCCCTTTGTTTGTAGTAGGGCACGAAGTGCAGCGGAGTGCCCGTCTAAGCGTTCGCAAAAAGAGAACGGGCACTTACGTGCCCTACTACGAACGAGAAGCCCTCTGTTTGTAGTAGGGCACGGAGCGAAGCGGAGTGCCCGTTGAAGAGATCGCCTACAAATGTGCCCAATTGCCAGCGGGCTTGCCAGCGGGCTTCGGGAAGCGCGATGATCCCTTCTGCAAGAGGGTGCTGCGGTGGAAAACTTCCGCTGGGGCATTATCGGCCTGGGCCTGATCGGCGGCTCCATCGCCCGTCGGCTGGCCCAGCAGGGCATCCCGGTGCTGGGGGCGGATCAGGATCCGGCCACGCAGTCGGAGGCACGGGCT
>JAEVEX010000093.1 GCA_016842085.1 Candidatus Thermoflexus tengchongensis
CACCGCACTCCAAGAGCTCCAAGAGCTGGCTGGCGGACGGATGCCCCCTCCCCCGCAGGCGATTTTAGCGATTTTAGGAGCGGCACCTCGGTGCCGCTCTCAGAGCGGTGCCAAAGCACCGCACTCCAAGAGCGGACGGCCGCTCTCAGAGCGGTGCCAAGGCACCGCACTCCAAGAGCGAGATATAATGCTTTCAGGGCGGTGCCGAGACACCGCACTCCGAGAATTATTCGGGGGGATCGATGCGGATCTCGCTGACCCCTTCGGAATGGCGATGGCTGGGGAACGGGCTGATTCTGCTGGGGGTGCTGGTCTGGGCTCCTTTCCTGGCCGCCGTGGCGATGGGGGAGGACTGGCCGTTCCTGCCTTTTCTGGCGGCTCATCTGACCGGCGTGCTGGGCGGATGGCGGTTGCGAGCCCGGGCGGCGGCCATGGAGGGGATCGCCCCGGCGGCTCCGGAGATCGGCCGTCATCGACGTCTGCTCAGCCGCCTCCTGATCTATCTGGGGGTGCTGGCCTGGACGCCGTATTTCTATCAAACCCGGGTGCTGGGGAACGAAGTGGAGATCTCCCCCTACCTCGCCGCGCACCTCACCGGGGTCCTCAGCGGCGTGGCGCTGCGCCTGAGCGTGGAGATCGAACAGCGCTGGTTCCGACGCTCCTCATGACGGGGCCTGAGGGCCAATCCGGGCGGACATTCCTCGATCGCCCCCGGAGCCCCCCGCCGGCTAAGGATCAGGGGCGCAGATCCCCGCCTGCAGGGCCTCCCCATCCGTCCATGCCCACGCCATGTGCGGCGTGTTATGGAAGATCCCGATCCGCCCCATCCGATCCACGCCGATCAGGCCGCCGCGCCCCTGCACCCGTTCCTCCAGCACATGGATGGCGGCTTCCACGGCCGCCCGGGCAGCGAGCCCCAGGGCCATGAAATCGCAGGCGGTTTTCGAGATCACCACCCGCATCAGGGTCTCCCCCCACCCGGTCGCGACAGCAGCCCCGATCCGATCATCCGCGTAAGCGCCACAGCCGATGAGGGCCGAATCCCCCACCCGACCGGGCCACTTGTTCGACATGCCGCCCGTGGAGACCGCCGCGGCCACGTGCCCGGCCGCATCCAGGGCCACCGCGCCCACCGTGTCCATGGGCTCGGCCAGGGCCCGGGCCAGGACCTCCCGGAGATCCGGGGGTCCATCCCGCTGCAGGACCTCCCAGCGCTCGCGATCCCGGGGGGCGACCAGCTCCGCATCGTCGGCCATCGGCAGCCCGAGCAGCTCCGCAAGGGCCTCGGCACCAGCCCCCACCAGCAACACGTGGGGCGTGCGTTCCATCACCGCCCGGGCCAGTGTGATGGGGTTGCGGACCCGGCGGACGGTGGCCACGGCGCCGGCCCGCAGCGTGGCGCCGTCCATGATCAGGGCGTCCATCTCCACCGTCCCCGCCCGGGTCATCACGCTGCCCCGCCCGGCGTTGAAGGTGGGATCATCCTCCAGGGCGCGCACGGCGGCCTCCACCGCATCCAGGGCGGAGCCGCCGGCGGCCAGCACCGACCATCCCGCCTGCGCGGCGCGGCGGCATCCCTCCACCGCCGCCGCATGGCGCTCCTCCGGGATGGTCCCCGCGCCGCCGTGAACGATGAGGACGGGTCGTGGCATCGCGCTCTACAGCCTTCCTGAGAAGGGTTTCTAGAACAAGCATCATGCTCAAATTGCTCAAAAACAGTGCCCCCCAAACGAAAACGAATTTAAGGGCAACTCGCAGTCACCAATGGCAAATACTGACGATAAGGCCCAGGAGGCGGAGCAGGTGCCACGGCAGGACGCCATCGGACGGCTGCCTCCGCGTTCACCAGGCCATAGCCAAAATCCGGATCCCAACCCGGAGCCCCCAGATCCGTTGCCGTTGAAAGCAGAATGTTCTGGATCATGTCGGCCGAAGCCAGGCACCATACCGACCACACCAGCCCCGCCACCCCGGCCACGTGGGGCGTGGCCATCGAGGTGCCGCTTGCATAAGCATACGACGAGCCCGGCCAAGTGGATAGAATACTCACCCCCGGCGCCGCCAGATCCACGTGGGCGCCGGAGTTCGAGAAGCTCGCCTGTTGATCGGCGGAATCCGTGGCGGCGACGCCGATCACCCCGGGATAGGCCGCGGGATAGAACAGCTGGTTCACGCCGTTATTCCCCGCCGCCGCGATGATCAGCGCGCCCTGGCTCTGGGCATAGGCGACAGCATCAGCGAGGATGCTGCTGGGAAACGGTCCTCCCAAGCTCAGGTTGATGATGGTGCGTTTGCCGTATGTTGCGCCCCAGTCGGCGGCATACCGGATCCCACTCGCCACATCCGAATCCGAGCCGGAGCCGCTCGCATTCAGGACCTTCACGGCAAGCAGATCACACCCCCAGCACACACCGGCGACGCCGACCCCGTTGTTCGTGTTCGCCCCGGCGATCCCCGCGACATGGGTGCCGTGGCCATGGTCATCCATCGGGTTGTTGTCGTCGTTTACGAAATCCCACCCCAACCACAGCCGTGGGGAGGCGAGATCCGGATGCGTATAATCCACCCCGGTATCCACGATCGCGATCCACACCGCGGAGGTCCCGGTGACCACATCCCAGGCCTGGGGGGCCCGGATCCTCGGCAGGTTCCACTGATAAGGCCCGTAATACGGGTCGTTGGGGGTAAAGGCGATGCGGACCTCGCGATCGACTTCGGCGACCTCGATATCCGGATGCTGGCGCAGCCGCCGGGCCACGGCCTCCGGGTTCTGGCCCGGCGGCACCGGAACCCGCCACCAGCGGGGGACGGCGAGGGCTTCAGCCCCGGGGAATCCCGCCACCATGAGGCCTGCGCGGAAAGCGCCGGGGGGAACCTCCGCTCTGCGCTTCACCAGGACGCCGGGGCCGCGGGAAGCGGAAGCCGCGCGGGGTGGCGCCGCCGAAGCCGCGACCGAATCCGCCGGGGCCGGAGGGGGAAGACAACGGCCGTCTTCCAGAGGGAGGAAACAGCCCGGCGCCGCCGAAGCGCCGGGCGCACCGGGCGCAGAAGACCACAGGCCGGCACCCGGAAGCCCGCTGAGAACCCAGATCAGCGTCAGGATCAGCCATCTGCCCCATCGCATGGTGCCGCCTCCTCATTCCTGGATATCTTCTAAGATTCCCCGAACACCTCGGCCTCGAAGCGGAAGAGCCGGGCGTCCGACCACCGATAGGCGTCTTCCGGAAGGCCGGCCTTGAGACAGATGGCCCGCAGGAAGGCCTCCCGATCCCATCCCTGCTCCACCGGGACCTGGGGGAGCAGCAGCCCGGTGCGTCCTCCGGCCAGGATGAAGAGGCCATCCCGCCCCACCACGATCTCCTCCACCCGCTCCACCGGCCGCAGCGGGGAGAGGATGCTGATCTCATACGTCAGGTCGGGCAATTCCTCGACCGTCACGGGAGGAAAGCGCGGATCATCCAGGGCGGAAAGCACCGCCACCCGCTGCACCGCGTGGGCGAGATCGGAGCGGGGCCAGATCTCCCCCCGACATCCCCGGAGGTGGCCGCCCTTCGTGAGGGTCACGAAGCAGGCCCGGGGCAACCAGAGCCACGGGGAGGAAACCTGAAGCTCCGGAAGCGGCTTCCCCTGCACCGCCTGGGCCACCGCCTCCCGCGCGATCCTCAGGAGCGTCTGTCGATCCTCCTCCCTGAGCGGAGGATCCGGCTCCCGGGCGAAGCGGATGGCCGCGTAGCCCACCACATGATCCTTCCGTCCGTAGGGGACGTCGCTGGAGTTGGCATATTTGAGCAGGCTGGCGTGGACCGCGCCCGTGCGCCGGGCGTAGGCCATGGCGGTGAGCACCGGCCCCTCGCCGCACATCAGCGTCGCCAGCCCGGGGATCCGGCGGGCCATCCATTCCGCGATCGTATGGCGGACCAGTTCCCCGTCCAGGGAGAGGATGGCGCCGATGGTGTTGAGATCCACCTGGCGGGCGTGCTCATCCCGGGGGTAATGGGAGAGATCGCTGCTGGCGATGACGATGGCCCGACGCCCGGCGAGGGTCCGGGCCAGGGCCTCCGCGAGGGCCTCGACGTTTTCCGGAGAAGGCTCCCCGATCATCACCGGGACGAAGCGGAGCTCAGGAAACAGACGCTGAAGGAAGGGAAGCTCGACCTCGATCGAATGTTCCTCGAGATGCACCTCGGGAACATAGCGGAGGGGAGGGCCCGCGCTTAACAGGGCATCCGCCAGCGCTTCATCGATCGGCACCTCCCCCAGGGGGGTCCGCCAGGCGCCCCGCGCCCACACCGAGATCTCGCGGAAAAACGGCTCCACGTGGTTGGTGCCCAGCACCACCACTGCATCGTAAGAGCGGCCCGCGAGCTGTTTAAATCCCCACGCGGCCACGTGGCCCGAGTAAATATAGCCCGCGTGAGGCACAATGAGGGCGGCGGGCTCCGGGTCGTAGCGTGGAGCTTCCGCGAGCAGGCGATCCACCATCTCGATCAGCACCTCAGGATCCGCCGGATAGAAGGCCCCCGCCACCGCGGGTTCCCGGATCTCCATCTTCACGCGCGCCATGTCCGTTCCTTTCTCTTCGGCCCAGGCAGGCTCACCGGGAAGCCCCTTCGTTCAGGACTTCCCTCACAGGGAACGGCCTCTACATGATCGCAATCTCCCAATCCACCACCATCACATCCGGCCGGTTGGTTTCGATCCAGCGAACCGCGCTCTCCAGGATGGCGTGGGTATGCCCGGCATCGTTGGAGATCGTCGCCAGGCCCAGGCGGGCGGATTGGGGGAAATCCTGATGGTCGATCTCCGCGGCCGCCACGTTAAAAGCCTGGCGCAGGTGAGCGATCAGGGACTTCATCACACTGCGCTTGTCCTTCAGGGACAGCGCGCCGGGCAGATGCAGATCCACCGTGCACGTGCCGACGACCATGGGACATATCCTCAAAAAGGTTCAGCGGGCACGGCCCCGACCTGTCGGAGAACGCTGAGACGCTCCCGCCATACCGGGATACGGCGTCGCTCCTCCGGGGTCAGATCCCCAGGCTGCGCCTCGATAGCGAGGAGGCTCCGGAACGCCTCCATGATCGCCGCCGCCGCCTCCTCGAACGTTACAGGACGGCCGGCGGCCTCCCGAAGGGTGATGGCCCGGCGTCGAAGGCGCTCCGGGTCCGGCCCGTTCTTCAGATAGACCGCGATCGTGCCGGGATCCCCCTCCAGAGGCAACGAGCCGTGCTGAAGGACCACCCCACGATGGCGCCACTGGGCGCTTCCCATAATCTTCCGCCCGCGGACCGTTAGCTCATAATCCGTCGGCACCTCGAAACATACAAAACCATCTCCCCGGGCTGCTGGATCGAGACGGGGAGCTAAGGCGACCTCCGGGATCCCCAGATCGCGCAGGGCCTGAACGAAGGCCTCCGCGAACCGACGGAACGTCTCCAGCACCCCGCCCGCCGCGCGGGGATCGCTCTCGGGAAAGATGACGCTATACGTCAGCTCATCCACGTGAAGGATCGCCCGCCCGCCGGTTGGCCGCCGGGCCACCTCCACGCCATCCATCCGGCAACGGGCGAGATCCACGTCATCAACCGGCTGGCGACGCCCCAGGCTCAGGCAAGGCGGATCCCAGCGGTAGAAACGCAAGGTGGGCGGTGCCTCACCCGCCGCTACGGCCTCCACAATCGCCACATCGACCGCCATATTCATCGCCCCGTCCGCAGGGGGCGACCAGAGAAGGCGCCAGCGGGCGGTTGGGAAGCTCATGGTCGGGACAGTCGATCCTGCAACCATTCGATGAGGATCTCCTCCAGCTCCTGACGGCACTCCTCAAGGGTCCGCCCCGTAGCATAGACCTCCGGGTAAACCTCGATCTCCCCATAGTAAGTGCCGTCTTCCAGCTGGCGGTAACGCGCCCTTTCCATCGCCGCTTCAACCAGCGCTGAAAACATCAAGGGGCTCCTGGAAAATGTTGGTTCCATATCCATTTTAACGCACCCGTCTGTTTCCCTCCGCAACCGGGTTCCCGATGTCCCCCCTTGCCCGGCATCCCGCTCAGCCCCAGCCCCCAGGCATCTTCCTCTCTTGCTTTCCTGATCCGAACCCAGCCGCACAACCGGTTACCCTTCTCCAGGTGATCAGCCAGGTCATACACTAAAATACAGCGTAAAAGCGACTCCTGCGCCGGAGGTGTGGATGCGGGCTTACACGACCTTCTCTATTGTCGCCTTCGACCCCGCTCGCCAGGAGTGGGGCGTGGCCGTGGCTTCCAAGTTCCTGGCGGCCGGAGCGGTGGTGCCCTGGGCTCGCGCAGGCGCCGGGGCCGTCGCCACGCAGTCTTACGCCAACACCCGTTTCGGGCCGGAGGGGCTGACCCGGATGGCCCAGGGGCTCTCCGCGGAGGAAACGCTGGCCGCCCTTCTGGCCGAAGATCCCGAACGGGAGAAGCGTCAGGTCGGCCTGGTGGACCGCCAGGGGCGTGCCGCGGCCTTCACCGGTTCCGAGTGCCTGCCCTGGGCCGGCCATCGGATCGGGGAGGGATTTTGCTGTCAGGGGAACCTGCTGGTGGATGAACGCACGCTGGAGGCGATGGCTGAGGCCTTCGTAAACGCCTCGGGAGAGCTCGCGGATCGCCTGGTGACCGCCCTGCTGGCCGGAGACCGTGCCGGCGGCGACCGGCGAGGCCGCCAGTCCGCAGCCATCCTGGTGGTCCGGGAGGGCGGCGGTTACGGTGGCTTCAACGATCGCTACATGGATCTGCGCGTCGATGACGATCCGGATCCGGTGGCGAAGCTGAAGGATCTGGTGGAACTTCATCATCTCTACTTCGGGGCCACCCGGCCGGAAGACCTCCTCCCCATCGATGAGGCCCTGGCCCGGGAGATCCAGCGTTTGCTTCGACATGCAGGCTACTATTCCGGCGAGATCACCGGAGTTTACGATGAGGCCACACGGCGTGCCCTGGAGACCCTGTTCGGGATCGAGAACCTGGAGGAACGCTGGCAGCCAGGGGATCGCATCGACCGGGTGGCCTGGGAATTCCTCCGCCGCCGATTCGGCCTGGGGTGAAGATCCCGGCTTATGTTTCGAAAGCCGGGTGGGTCGCCGGAGGCGACCCACCCATTCGCAGCGAGGAGAGATCCGGATCGGCAGCGGCCTCGCCGTGTGGAGTGTTCAGACCGGCTCCCCCGCGTGAACTCGGGCAGGCACGGCCGGAACGGCCGCTTTCACACGAGCCGCCAGATAGGCGTTCACCACCAGATCCATAAGACCGCTCACCCGAACGCCCAGGCCGTAATATTCGCTCAGATCCCCCAGTTGCAGACGGCAGTTATCGCATGAAGCCACCACGATGCGGGCTCCCGTCTGACGGATCTGCTCCACCTTGCGACGTCCGGCGCGCATACGCTTCTCATACCATTCGGGAACCGCCACCAGGCCCGCTCCGCCGCCGCAACAGAAGTTCTCCGCCCGGTTGGGGGTCATCTCCCGGAAATCCTGAACGACCGCCCGCAGGATGACCCGGGGCTCCTCCAGCAGGCCGCCGTTTCGACCCAGGTTGCAGGAATCGTGATACGTGACCGGCTCCGGGTTTGCCGAGGGATCCAGCGGCAGGCGGCCCTGCTGGATCCACTCCGCCGCCGCTTCGATGATGCTGCGGACCCGGAAGGGGAAATCATCGAACCAGTTGGGCGCCTCCCAGCGCAGGACGGTATACGCGTGGCCGCATTCGGCCAGGATGATCTCCTTCACTCCGAGCCGACGCGCCTCATCCACGATCCGACGGGCGATGGCTTTCGCGCGCTGGAGATCCGCCAGGAAGTATCCATAATTGGCCGCCTCGAACAGGCTCAGGGTCCAGTCCGCTCCGACCGCGTGGAAGAGGATCGCCGCCGGCAGGATGGTGTGCGCGCCGGAGAGGGCGACATAAAGGATCTCCGCCCCCACCTTCTCCACCGGGATGCGGGCATCGGGATCGCCGGTTTGTTCCTGCAGCTCTCGTTCCAGTTCGCGGATCTGATCGATATAGAACTCCCGGAAGAACTCCAGGTTCTCCTCCCGGGCGATCGCCGCATCGGCGAGCTGCGCGAGCATCTCGGGGGCCTTTCCGACGGCTGTCAGCATGGCGCGGGCCGCCCGCATGATGAGAGCGGTATCCACCCCCATCGGGCAGTTCATCGTGCAGCGCCGGCAGAGGGTGCAGGCGCCGAAGGCGATCTCCGCCAGTTCCTCCAGATCCGCCTCGGTCAGATCCTTTGCCCCCACCCACCATGGGAACCAACGGCCGATGGGGTCATGAAGGCGCCGGTAGAAGCGGCGGACCGCCTCCGCCTTGGCCGCGGGAGCATTGCGAAAATCGGGCTCGGCAGCGAACACATGGCACGATTCCGCGCAGATCCCACAGCGCGCACAGACCTCCAGAGCAGCCAGCAGCCGCCGGTCCAGGGATTTCTCAAAAACGGCCAACGCTTGCCGAACGTGCTCGCTCATAGGGCCCTCCTACCCCAGGACAGCTCGTCGGCCGTAGAAGAGGCCGAAGAAGAAGCGGGAGAAGAAGAAATAGATGCAGTGCCGGATCTTGGTGAGGGGGATGGCAACCAGGGTCAGCGCAGACAGGGCGTAGAATACCCCCGTCCAGCGCGGATCCGCCCAGAACGCCATGCCGGCCGCCTGCCAGACCGTCACCAGCGCCACCGCGGCATAGTCATCCGGGTGGCTGAGGGCCCGGAGCCGCTCATCGAAGATCCGCATCAGGATGCCGATCAGGCCGCCCGCGGCTCCAATCCCGGTGAAGACCAGGCCAGCCGGGGGAATCGAGGCCGGGAGGGAGGGCCGCCAGGGGCTGATCGCCAGGGTTGCCAGGGTGGCGAAGATCCCGAGGTGGAAGAGCACTCCCCGCAGATAGGGAAGAAAATGTCGTCGGGTGCTCTCCTTCGCCCAGGGCATCATGCCCCAGGTGAACGCGTAGGCGATGCCCCGCCACGCGGAGCCCCGGGGCTGGGCCCGATCCGGCCGATAGGGCCGGGCCAGCAACCCATAAAGCCGCCAGCCCAGCCCTCCGATGCACAGGCCCAGCGCGATGAGGACAATCCATCCCCACAGCGCGGTCGCGCTCATTTCAGCCTCCGCACCACGAATCGGATGACTTTATCCTGTTTCTCAATGGTCACCAGCTCGTTGCCTGTGCTCCGGCACCACGCCGGAATATCGGCCATCACCCCCGGATCCGTGGCGTAAGCCTCGATGATCCCACCGATGGGAACGTTCTTGATGGCCTGGTTGATCTTCACCACCGGCATCGGGCACAGCAGACCTTTGAGGTCCAGGGTGAGATCGGCTTTCACTTCCATCATGCACCTCCTGCAGAGGAATCCGGCTCTTCAGGAATGGGGCTTACGGGGAAACCGTCCAGAAATGGGAGCCGCCGAAGGCGGCCCCTGCAACCCCCGCCCCTTTCAGAGGGAAGAAAACCCGCGCGCCCCAGGCTGTTGGGAAAGCCCCGCTCTCCTCAGATAAACAGCGTGATCTTCGAACGCGAAGCCTCTTCCAGGAACGTGGCCACGCCCACCACATCCTGAACTTCGTCGATCAGGTCCTCCCGCCGGATCTCCATCACCTCCATGCTCATCTGGCAGGCCAGCATACGGACCCCGAGCTCAGCGGCCAGCTGACGCAGCTCCGGTAACGACGTCACATTGTGCGCTTTCATCATCTTCTTGAACATCCACCGGCCCAGGCCCCCGAAGTTCATCTTGCTGGGTCCTACACCGTGGATGTCTTTCAGGAAAACGCCCAGCATCCGACCGAACAGGCTGCGCCCCGTGGGGGTCTGCTTCTTGATGGCCTGCAGCCCCCAGAAAGTAAAGAACATCGTGACGTCCATTCCGGAGGCAGCCGCGCCCGTGGCGATAATGAAAGCAGCCATCAGGCGATCCATGTCGCCACTGAACACGACCATGGAAAGCCGATTCTGAACCTCTCGCTCCGAAGGCATCGCAGTCGCCTCTGCAATCTGTTCGAGAGCCATAGAGACCTCCTTCCAGGCTCAGCCGGCAATATGCTGGTAAAGATGGATTCGATCCATCAGGACGGCCCGCATCAGATCCAGAGCCTGGATCACCCGGTGATCCGCCAGGGCGTATTCCACCACGCCTCCCCGGCGGGTGGGGATCACCAGACCTTTGGAGGCCAGCACCCGGAGGTGACGGGCCACCGTGGACTGGGGAAGGCCCAGCGCCCGGGCCAGCGCCGTTCCGGTTTGAGGCCCGTCCGCCAATTCATAAAGGATCAGGATCCGCGTGGGATCCGCCAGCCCGGCGCAGATCTCGGCATGAAGCTGGTGGATCTCCTGTCGCGTCGGTCGCTCCATCTCCTCTTCCTCTTCGGGTATCCGGTTAACAGGATAACCGGAAAGCTCCCCGAGGGGTTGTGGATTCTGTCACAAGTTCTCGTGCATAAAATCACAACATCGTCTCTTTTCGGATTACCGGAAATATCGAAAATGAGGCGGAAGGGGTGGGGCAGACGGCAAGCAGATTCGTTCCCAAACCCCATTGGCGAACCCGGCTTTCACGGACAGGGAGGAGAGAATTTTTTTTCCATAGGGAACTTGTCGGGCTCCCAGGCATCCGCTATAATCTCAGATGTGCCCTGGCCCTTTGACCTCGAGCTGGAGGGGAGGAGGTTTCCATGTCGAAAAGAACACAGGTCCTGATGCTGATCCCGGTTGTCCTCGCTTTGCTGCTGGCCGCCTGCGCGCAGCCCGCTGGGCCAGCCCCCACCCAACCGGCCACTCAACCTGCTGCTCCTACCCAGGCAGCGGCACCGACCAGGAAACCTTTCCGGGTCGGCCTGGTGACGGATGTCGGGAAGATCGATGACAAATCCTTCAACCAGGGCACCTGGGAAGGCGTCCAGAAAGCGGTGAAGGAGCTGGGCGTAGAGGCGAAATATATCGAGACCCAGGACCCCAACGACTATATGAAGAACATCGCCCAGTTCGCCGACGCCGGCTTTGATGTGATCGTCACCGTCGGATTCGCCCTCGGGGAGGCCACCCGCGAGGCGGCCCAGAAGTATCCCAACGTCAAATTCATCGGCGTCGATCAGTTCCAGGAGAGCACCATTCCGAATGTGGCCGGGTTGATCTTCGAGGAGGATAAGGCCGGTTTCATGGCCGGGGCCCTGGCCGCTCTGATGAGCAAGACCGGCAAGATCGGCGCTGTGCTGGGCACGGACGCCGTGCCGCCCGTCTGGCGGTTCGGCGAGGGTTACCGCGCTGGCGCCAAGTATGTCCGCCCGGATATCGAGGTGCTGGTGGTCTATCACAACGATGTGGGGCTGGACAAGACCTTCACGGACCCCGAATGGGGTAAATCCACTGCCCTTTCCCTGGTGGATAAAGGCGTGGATGTGATCTTCGGGGCAGGCGGCAAGACCGGCAACGGCGCCCTGATCGCCTGCGCGGAGACCAAGAAGTGCCTGGCCATCGGCGTGGACGTCGATCAGTATTACACGGTTCCCGAAGCCAAGAGCGTCCTGCTCACCAGCGCCATGAAGGACCTGACGGAGGGGACCTTCAACCTGATCAAGGCGGCTTATGAGGGGAAGTGGCAGGGCGGCAATGTCATCGGTCCTGTCCGCCTGGCACCCTTCCACGATCTCGAGAGCCAGGTGCCCCAGGAAGTCCGCCAGAAGCTGGCCGAGATCGAGAAAGGGCTGAAGGATGGGACCATCAAGACCAATGTTCCACCGGCGAAGCCTCAGTGAGATCCGAACGATTCGCCGGGCCGGGGCATATCGGGGCGGGGGCGTATCCCCCGCCCCGATTTTTATACCCGAGTCCGGCGGTTGCCCTCTCCATGGGAGCTTTTGGGGCTGCGGAGGCGTTTTCGGCACCCCCATGGGCCCAAAGGGGTTTTTTCCTCCTCCCTCCCCGAAGCTCTTTCCAGGCTTGAGGAGGACGGCGAAAAGGCGCTTTCCACGGGAGCTCCAGGCGGTATAATTCTCTCCAGGAGTTCCGCAACGGGCTCCTCACAGGGGCCTTTTCTGCTTCAATGGATGTGGGGGCGGTTGGCCGCTGGTGCGGCCCCCGGTCTTCAAAACCGGTGTCGGGTCGTGGAACGGCCCGGGGTGGGTTCGATTCCCATCCGCTCCCGTATATCTGGCGGCTCCCTCCTCCTCTTCCCCCACATCTGGCCTCCCCGGAGCGCTTCCTTTGCCCTGACAGCATTCTGACAGCATTCCCCCGCGGCAGGGGAGGCGAAAAATGCCCCGCAGGGCTCCAGGCGAGGGAAGCATTTGCAAAAGGAAGGATGGACGCTTTCAGGTCTCCCTGCAGGTGGCGGGCGTTCGGAAAACCGTCTATGCCAGAACGGAACGGGAGGCCCGCCAGCGCCTCGAAGAACTCAAACGCCAGGCCGCCCTGTATGGAGCGCTTCCCCATCCCGGCTCGAGGACGGTGAAGGATTTGCTGGAGGCCTGGCTTTCGCTGAACGCGCCCCGCTGGAGGCCGCGAACCCTGGAGGACTGGCGTCGCGTCTGTGAGCGCCATCTGATTCCCGCCATGGGACACATTCGCCTCTCCCGCCTCTCCCCCGCCCAGCTGGCCCATTTCCTCACCGCCCTCGAAGAGAAGGAGCGCCACCGAACCGCCCTCAAGGTTTTTCGCGCCCTGAACTCCGCCTGCCGGATGGCGGTTCGCTGGGGCTGGCTCAACGCCAACCCCTGCGAACGAATCCCTCCCCCGCGATACCGGCCAAAGCGTCGCGAGCTCTGGAGCCTGGATGAGCTGCGCCGATTCCTGGAGGGGACCTGTAGCCACTGGCTCCATCCCCTCTGGGTGTTCCTGGCCGCCACCGGTTGCCGAATCGGGGAGGCCCTGGGGCTGACCTGGGCCGACGTGGAATGGGCTTCCGGAAAGGTCCGCATCCGATGGAGCCTGCAATTCGCGAACGGCTCCTGGCATCTCCAGGAACCGAAGACCCGGGCCGGGGTTCGAGAGCTGCTCCTCCCAGCGGAAGCGATGGAGGCCCTGGCTCGCCAGCGCCAGCAACAGGAGCGATGGCGGGAGAAGGCCGGAGAGACCTGGGCCGATGCGCTTGGACTCGTGTTCACCGGGCGGGACGGGCGACCCCTGTGGCGGAAGAGCATCGTTCGCGCGATGCGCCAGGCCTGCCAGCGCCTGGGACTCCCCCCTCTCTCTCCCCACGGCTTAAGGCATTTGCACATTTCCCTCCTTCTGGAGGCGGGCCTTCCGCTTACCCAGGTGGCGAGGCGCGCGGGTCACTCCAGTCCCTATGTGACAGCCATGCTCTACGCCCACGTGATAGAGCCGGAGGATGGCCGGGCGGCGGAAGCCATCGCGAAGGCGATGCGCGGCGCATAGGGCTTCACCAAATCTACACCGTTCTTAACCAAACCTACACCGTCTTTGGCCATTTCTTCACCATCGCCCATGGTAATCTTGGGGTGACCTGAGCAGAGCGCCCTGCTTGCTTCCTCCGTCTGCCGCACGGGGATGGAGGCTTTAGTTTCCTCGGTTTCCGCAGGCGCCGCACGGGCCTGGCGGCAATCGAGAAGCAGGGTGTCGGAACGGCGACCTTTTTCCCCTGCAGGCCGCATGGCTGTGGGGCTGCGGCTTTTCCCGCGCCGCACGGGCGGGAGAGCTCGAGCCAGCCGGTCAGCCCGTTCCCCCTTGGAAGGGCCTCGTGGGATTGAAACCCGTGGCCCCTCTCTCTGAACACGTTTCCCAGAATTCGGCTTTCGTTCAACCGATAGGCCCCTTCCATCTCACCGGAAAGGAGGAGAAGGATGGCCATTGAGCGCCTCTCCGCGCTTCAGGCTTATCTTCTCCGGGAGCTGGCCCGGGGTCCGGCTTCGGCGAAGGAACTTTACCTGCGCTATCGCCCGGCGGAGGTGGACTATTACCAAATCCAGAAGGCGCTTTATTCGCTGGCGAAGCGCGGGTGGGTGAAGAAAGGTCGGGCTGTCCGAAGCGGCGACCGGATTCTCCGGCGGGAATGGGTCATCACCCCGAAAGGCCGTGAACGCTTGAAGGAAGTGGGGCGGAAGGAGGCCTGGAGGGACCCGCTCCTGGAGGCCCTGGCGGCAAACCCGGGCGCCAAAGCGAAAGACCTGGCCCGTCTCCTGGGGATGCCGCTGGTGGAGACCCTCATCCGCCTGCAGGAATTGCTCAAGGCGGGCAAGGCGCGCCGGGAAGGTTGCGGAACGTCCCGAAGTCCATACCGGTGGTTCCTGATGGAAGAAGGAGGCGCGCGATGAAGGAAAAAGAGAAGGCCGCCTGGAGCGGGGCCAGGCGGCCCGAAAACGGAGGTGCACCAACACGGCACCTCCATTTTACCCCAGAATCCTCTACCTCGGGAATCCCCATCCGGGTTCGTGGCCGCATCGTGGGCCGGGTTCAGGACGGCGTTTTTCGAAAGCGGGTCCGCGGCTCCCGCCACATGCTGCGCAAGCCGAAGAAGGCCTGGGCGCTGGACGTGCAGAGCCTGGAGCAGGCGGAAGCCCTGGGCGCCTGGCTGGTGGAGCTTCTGGACCTGGAATCCGGCCTCCGATACCGCGCCCCGATTTCCCGCATCCGCCTCCGCGGATTCCGCTTGGACCGCGGCCACGGGGAGCAGCTGGCTTTGCGGCTCGAGGAATGGGATTTCGAATTCGTTCAGCTTTACATCCCTGTTGAGGAGGCTCGGCGATGAACGAGGTCATTCCGTTCGAGAAAGAAGGCATCCGGTTTGTGGTGAGGGCGGAGCCCGACCCGCGGAATCCAGACCGGATACAAGCTGCGCTCCAAGTGGAGGCTCACAACGGCAACGGATGGGAAAGCATCATCGGCGACATTTTCGGGCTTTCCTCTGCTCAGGACTGGAGCTCGCTGGCCGTGAATCTTTGGCGGCGGTGGCCCCGCATTTCTCCGAAGCGGTGGAGGGAGATGGTGCAGGAGGTCTGGCGGGCAGTTCGGCCCGAATCGGAGCCAGAGCTTCTCCCGGAGCTTCCGGTTCTTTCGCGGGATGACCTTTCCCCCGCGACCAATCCCCGGTGGAAAGGAAAACCCATCTCCGTGATTGCCAACCAGCCCGGCATGAAGGCGGACTGGTTGTGGGAGGGCTTCTTGGCCCGGGGCTGCATCACAGATTTCTACGGCTTCTGGAAGTCTGGCAAGACCACCTTGGTGGCGGCCCTGTTGCACCACATGGCCGCGGGCGGAGCGCTGGCCGGGAGGATGGTTCGGGCCGGGAAGGCGCTGGTGGTTACGGAGGAGGCGGAATCGCTATGGGCTGAGCGCTATGAGGCCTTCCGGCTTCAGGACAATGTGTTCATCATCTCCCGCCCGTTTCTCAAGCGTCCTACGTTGAAGGAATGGGAAGCGTTTATCACATGTCTGGTCCAACAGGTGGTGGAGGAGAAGTTCGATTTGGTGGTGTTTGACGCCCTGCCGAACCTGTGGCCAGTCGAGGATGAAAATGACGCCGCGCAGGTCATCGCCGCGCTGATGCCGCTGATGGCCGTGACCCAAGCGGGCGCGGCGGTGCTCCTGATTCGCCATCCGCGGAAGAGCGGCGGGGCGGAGGGGACGGCGGGCCGCGGCTCCGGCGCGGTGAGCGGCTTCGTGGATGTGATTGTTGAAATGCGGCGCTATCGCGCGGAGGAGCCAGAGGATACGCGGCGGGTGCTCACCGTCTACAGCCGGTTTGAGCCCTTCGAGATGGTCATTCGCTGGAACGGCGGGCCGGATTACGAGGCCCTGGGCGCGCCGGGCGCCTACGAGACCAGGGCCCAGCGGGAGCAGCTCCTGGAGGCCCTGGCGGAAAACGAGGGGGCCACGGCGGAGGAGCTGGCCCAGGTCCTGGGGATGCCGTTCAAGACCGTCCACCGGCATCTTCAAGAGCTCCTGCGGGCAGGTCGGGTGCGTCGGGAGGGGACCGGGAAGCGGGGCAGCCCCTATCGTTGGTTTCTGGCGGAGGCCCGGGAGGCCCAATTCACTCCCTCCCTTATAGAGAGTGAGAAGGATGAGAAAAATCCGGAGACCCCCTCCCCAGAGCCCGGATTGTTCTCACTTTCTTCTCATTTCTTCTCACGAGAAGAATTTGAGAACAATCTGGAGGCCCCTCCCCGAATCCCGGATTCTTCTCATTCTTCTCAACCCTATATAGGGGAGGAAAAGAATCTGCCCCCGGAGGCCCAGACGGAGCCGCCCCTGGAGATATCCCCGGAGGCCTCCCCTGCGGAGGTAGTGAAACCCGCTGGGGCGAAAATGTGCACGGATTGTGGTGAGGTGAGCGACGGCCTGTCAAAGTGCCCGAAATGCCGCGCCAGGCTGCTCTCCCGCTTGCAAGAGATGGCGGAGCGGTCGCGATTGCGGCGAGCCGCCCCCCACTAATCCCTCTAACCTTTTTGAGTATTCGCGAAAAAAGGTAGTCTCCCTATTTTGTGTTGATGACTTCAGGAGCCACAACGGTCATCAGTAGCTCTTTAACAGTCCAAATATGGTCGGTCAAGCCGGCGACCATCGCTGGCGAGCGAGGCCGCCAGCGGCGTCG
>JAEVEX010000061.1 GCA_016842085.1 Candidatus Thermoflexus tengchongensis
TCAGAACGCGGGGTTGCAACCCCAGCGCCCGAATGCCTTCCAGCAAATTCAGAGTGCCCCGCACGTTGGTCTCGAAGGTCCCCCAGGGATCCCTCCAGGATTCCGCCACATCGGACTGGGCGGCCAGATGGATGATGCCTTCCGGTTGCACAAGGGCAAGCCCCTGACGGACCGCCTCCGGATCCCGGAGGTCTACCTGGACAAGCCGCAAGCGCTCCGGAAGCGGAGTCGCGGGCCGCCGGGCCCATCCCCAGAGCTCCCAGTCGGTTTCCTGATCCAGGATGGAGGCGAGATGACGACCGACGAAGCCGCCCACGCCGGTGATGAGCACCCGCAAAGGTGATCGCTCCTTTTCCAGAATCGGATCAGGCGCGCAGCTTCGAATTATACCGTAACGCCTCGTCGCAAACCCAGCATCCAGTTGTGCTGGATGGATCCTCTTACAGGCCGCTCCCTCGGCCTGCGGCACCCTGAAGGAAAGCCATAGCGGGCCTATCCGGTCGCCGGACCCCAGGTGAAGAGGGGCATTCTAATCTTCTTCTGATGGAAGGTTGCTATTTTATGAACCGGGGTCTGGACAGAGCCGGACTTGCGCCGTTCAGATCCTATCCGGGAGGCCGAATGGTCTCCGGGAAGGGAAATATGCGCTGGGGCCGGGCGGGACGCCCTCGCGCCTCGCCCGGCTTTATTCCCCAACGTCCGATGTGCTGACATCGCCACATCCTCCAGGAGTTGAGCTGCCATGCCCGAGCTCTTTCACCGGTATCCGGGAAATCCCATCCTGACAGCGGCCGACTGGCCGTATCCGGTGAACGCGGTGTTCAACCCGGGCGCCACACGTTTCAACAACGAGGTCCTCCTGCTGGTCCGCGTGGAGGATTTCCAGGGTCTCTCCCATCTCACCGTCGCTCGTAGCCCGGATGGGCGGAGCAGCTGGCGGGTGAACCCTGAGCCCACCCTGCTCCCGGACCCCCTGCATCATCCCGAGGAATTCTGGGGGATCGAGGATCCCCGCATCGTCTTTCTGGAGGAAGAAGGCCTGTATGCGGTGACGTATGTCGCTTACTCCCGGGGCGGGCCGCTGGTCGCCCTGGCGACGACCGCGGACTTCCAAACCTTCCATCGGCTGGGACCGATCCTCCCCCCGGAGGATAAGGACGCCAGCCTGTTTCCCCGCCGGTTCAAGGGCCGCTGGGCCATGATCCACCGCCCGATGCCCACCGCGCCGGGAGCCCGCCCTAACATCTGGATCTCCTTCTCCCCGGATCTGCGCCACTGGGGGGACCATACGGTGATCATTGAAGCACGCCCCGGGGGCTGGTGGGATTCCGATCGGGTGGGCCTGGGGCCTCAGCCCATCGAGACGCCGGAGGGCTGGTTAATTCTTTATCACGGCGTGCGCCAGACCGCATCGGGGCGGATCTATCGCGTGGGCATGGCTCTGCTGGATCTGGAGGACCCTCGAAAGGTGATCCGGCGCAGCGCCGAGTGGGTTTTCGGCCCCCGCGCTCCTTACGAGCGGATCGGCGACGTGCCCAACGTGACCTTTCCGTGCGGCGCGGTAGTGGATCCACCTTCCGGGGAGCTGCTGATGTATTACGGGGCGGCGGATACATGCGTCGCCCTGGCGACAGCCAATCTGCAGGAGTTACTGGATTACTTGAGGCATGCGCCGGTATAGACCGGACGACTGGAGTGGGCGGCTTCGCCTTCTGACCAGACCCTGAGGCGATCCATCTCTCATACAGGAGGTGAGAGATGAACAGGGATCGCATTCGGGTCGCTCTGGTGGGGACTTATGTGCCCCGGCAGTGCGGGATCGCCACATTCACGCACGATCTGGCAAAGGCCATTGCCGAGGCCCAGGGAGAGCCGCTGGACCGCTCCAGGAGCGTCCAGATCGTTGCCCTCACCAACCCGCCTCACTGCTATGCCTATGGTCCGGAGGTGATCTTCGAGATCCGGGATGAAATCCCGGAAGACTACCGGGCCGCGGCGGATTACCTGAACCAGACCCGTGTGGATGTGGTCTGCCTGCAGCACGAGTATGGGATCTTTGGAGGGACGGATGGCGCATATGTGCTGGATCTGGTGGAAGCCCTGCGCAAACCCCTGGTGGTTACCCTGCACACCGTTCTCTTTGAACCATCGGAGAACCAGCGGCGGATTCTGATCGCCCTCGCCCGCCGGGCGGATCGCGTGGTGGTGATGACGGAGCGGGCCCGTCAGTTCCTGATGGAGCGCTATGGGGTGCCCGCCGAGCAGATCGAACGGATCGACCATGGGGCCCCCGCTATGCCTTTTGAGGATCCCGCCCCCTATAAGGCGCGCCTGGGGCTGGAGGGACGGCGGGTGCTGATGACCTTCGGGCTGCTCAGCCCGAATAAGGGGATCGAGACGGTGATCGAGGCGATGAAGACGCTTGTCCCCCGGCATCCCGATCTCCTGTATCTGATCGTGGGGGCGACCCATCCGGAGGTCCGCCGCCGGTTCGGCGAATCCTACCGCCGCTCCCTGGAGGAAGCGATCGCGCGGGCCGGGTTGCAGGATCATATCCGCTTCGTGGATCGCTATCTGGATCGAGAGGAGCTGCTGACGTTCCTGATGGCGGCGGATATCTACGTTGCGCCCTATCTGGCGCGGGAGCAGATCGTTTCCGGCACCCTGACCTACGCCCTTGCCTGCGGAAAGGCCATCCTCTCCACGCCCTCGTGGTATGCGGAGGAGATCCTGGGGGATGGGCGGGGCATCCTGGTTCCCTTCCAGGATCCGGAGGCCATGGCCCGGGCGCTGGACTACCTGCTCTCCCATCCGGAGGAACGCGAGCGGTTGCGCCGGGCCGCCTATGAGCGGGGACGGGAGATGGCGTGGCCGGTCATCGGCCACCGCTACCTGGACCTGTTCCGGAGGGTCCTGGAACACCCCCGGTCGGTTCATCGCCCGGCCTGGCTTCCCCTCCGCCCATCGAAGTTGCCTGCAATACGCCTGGAGCACCTGCGCCAGCTCACCGACGATACGGGCCTCCTCCAGCACGCACGGGGGACGATCCCGGACCGACAGTTCGGCTACTGCACCGACGACAACGCCCGCGGGCTGCTGGTGATCGTGCGGGAATGGACGCGGAGCAGGGATCCTTCCCTCCTTCCATTGATGAAGACATATCTGGCGTTTCTGATCCACGCCTGGAATCCCGAGCGCGGGCGATTCCGCAACTTCATGGGCTACGACCGGCGATGGCTGGAGGAAGTCGGATCCGAGGATGCGCATGGCCGCGCCCTCTGGGCGCTGGGCGAGGCCATGGTGTTCGGGCCAGAGGATCTTCAGGCCATCGCCGCTGCGTTGTTCCGGGAGGCCTGGCCAGCCAGCCAGGCATTTCAGCATCCGCGGCCCTGGGCGTATGCCATTCTGGGAGGCCTGGCCAGTTTAGAGCGGTTTCCGGGCGATCTCCGATTGCGAGAGGGAGTGAAGGAACTGGCCCAGCGTCTGGCGGATCGTTTCCAGGCTCACGCCCGGCCCGACTGGCGGTGGTGCGATGAGGTGGTCACCTACGATAATGGGATTCTGCCGGCGGCCCTGATCGCTGCCGGGCATCGCCTGCGAGAGCCGCGATGGGTCACGGGGGGCCTGGACGCCCTGCGATGGCTGGTGGAGATCCAGACCGATCCCCAGGGAGGGCATTTCTCCTGGATCGGAAACCGGGGATGGTTCCCCCGGGGCGGGTCCAGGGCCCGGTTCGCCCAGCAGCCCCTGGAAGGAGCGGCCATGGCGGAAGCGGCGGCGCGGGCCTGGGAGGCCACCCGGGATGCGCGCTGGCTGGAAGTCCTGGAACGGTGCGTCGGCTGGTTCCTCGGGTGGAACGACCGGGGATGCGCTCTGGCGGATCCCAAGACCGGCGGATGCCGGGATGGCCTGGAGCCGCTCGGGCCCAGCATCCACCAGGGCGCGGAATCCACCCTGGCCTGGCTGCTCACGCTCCAGCTGGCCCATCGGCTGCTCCCGTCCGCTCCCGAGCGGATCCTGTCGGCGCAGGCCCGGTCGCTGTTCTCCCGGGCTCCTGCATGACACACAGTGACAGATCGTCACCTGGAATCTGGATCTCTTTCCCCAAAAAACCCGGGAAGCCCGGTTGACGTTTCCTCTTCCTTCCCGTAGAATCCGATCAGGTCAGGTCTGGATTCCGAGCTCTATCGAATCGTTTATGGCTGGGTCGGAGGCTGGAAGAGCCCGGACCCGCTGCCCAAGCTTGCAGGGAAAGGGAGATCGGGCAGAGCATCCGTGGGGAACGGCGTGCCGCCCCCAACCTGAAGAGCCGAATGCTCGATGCGGATTCCCTTATGGCGAGGTGAACGTTCATGCCCGCGCTCTCACCGATTCAGATCACCCTTCTGATCGTCGGCGTCCTTCTGGCCACGTTGATCCTGGGAGGCCTGCTGGCCATCCTCATGGCCTGGCTGACCCGGGAGGTCCAGGCGGCCTACGGGCAGGCTCCGGCGACGACCGCGAAAGCGCCAGCGCCCGCGATGCCAGCGGAGACGGCGGCCGCTCCCGCGGCCCCCTCGCAGCGGATCGGCCCCTGGCCGTTTGTGATCAGCGGCCTGGCCCTGCTGGTCGTGCTGGCGGTCATCTTCTATCCTATGCCCCAACCTCAGACCGCTTCGCCCGAGACATCCTCCGGGGGAAGCCCCGCGTCATCGACCCCGTCCCCCCAGCCGGTGGCGGCCGCGCTTTCGGGGAACCCGGAGAAGGGCAAGGAACTGTTTCTGGGCACCTGCGCCTCGTGTCACGGGCCGGATGCCAAAGGATTGCCCGGCCTGGGGAAGGATCTGACCACAAGCGCCTTCGTGAAGCAGCAGACCGATGCCCAGCTGCTGGAGTTCATCAAGAAGGGGCGGCCGGCGACGGATCCGGCCAACACCACCGGGGTGGATATGCCGCCGAAGGGCGGCAACCCCGCCCTCACCGATCAGGATCTGGCCGATATCATCGCCTTCATCCGCACGTTCAACCCGCATCAGCCGTAGCGCCTGGCCCGACGAAGGGACCTTGGAAGGGGGCTAAAGCCCCTCCCTGCCGGGTTGGTGGTGGTTTGCAGGAGTCATTTGTAGGAGCCGCTTCAGCGGCGACATAGGGGTCGGGCTTCAGCCCCCTCCTAACCAATTGCAATTGTGACCTGCAGGAGCCGCTTGAGCGGCGGTGCTGGTTGGGCTGAGGTCGGGGTCTGAAGACCCCCACCGCTTGTCATTGCGATGGAATCCTGCTAAAATGTAAACAGCGAACGCGCCCGTAGCTCAGCCTGGATAGAGCGTTGCCCTGCGGAGGCAAAGGTCGCAGGTTCAAATCCTGCCGGGCGCGCCATCGAACATCGCAGAGGCCGCCGATCGGCGGCCTCTGCTGGTTTTATTCCCCCGAACTCCGCTCACAGGAATCCACGATGATTTTAGCGGCCTATCGAGAGTGGGCTTCCGAACAGATCCGACAGGCACTGCAGGCCCTGGGCCTTCCCCAACCCCCAGCCCTGGAGTGGCGGGATCTCCCCTTCGCCTACACCTGGGGTATCGCCACGCCGCTGGCCATGCAACTGGCCGCGCAGGAGAAAAAGACCCGCCCCGACCTGGATGTCCCAGCCCGGGCTCAGGAGATCGCTCAGCGCCTCGCGGAGCACCTGGCCAGGGTCCTGGAGGGGGATCCCCGCTTTCAGCGGGTGGAAGCGGTACGGGGTTATCTGAACCTTTACTTCAATCCCTCTCAGGTCGCCCGGTTCGTCATCGAGACCGTCCTCCGGGAGGGACCCGCGTATGGCCGGGGTGCTCCCAAAGGCGAACGGGTGATGGTGGAGTTCTCCCAGCCCAACACCCATAAAGCCTTCCACATCGGCCATCTCCGCAACGCGGTCCTGGGGGATGCCCTCTCCCGCATCCTGGACTTTGCGGGCTTCGAGGTGATCCGGGCCACTTACCCCGGGGATATCGGGGCCCATGTGATCAAGTGCCTGTGGGGATATCTCCGGTTTCATCAGGGGGAGGAGCCCGCGGAGCGGCGGGGCGCCTGGCTGGGCCAGATCTATGCTGAGGCCGAGGCTCGCCTGGAGGAAGCGGATGCCTACCGCCAGGAGGTGGTTCGATTTTTGCTCGGCGCCTTCCGGGAAGAGGGAACCACCCCATGGGTGCGGGAGTTCCTCCTGAACCGCCTCTCGGAAGCCCTGGCCGCCCACGCGGCTTCCGGGCCGGTGGGTCAGAAAGACACCGCCGTCCTGATCCGGGCGATGGCTACCGGGGAGCTGCCGGACCTCGACGCCATTGTGGATAAGGACTGGTTGTGGTCTCTCTGGGAGGCGATGGGCCGATGGCTGGAGGAGCTGGCGGAGAAAGCGCGGGGCCGGCGGGGGAAAGGTGGGGAGGCGGATCGCCAGGCGGTGGCCTCCCTGCAGGCCCGTTATCGGGCCATCGGCCATCGACCGGAGGAATGGAACTATGAGAAGGAAATCCGGGCGCTCTTCGCCCGATGGGAGGCGCGGGATCCGGAACTGCTGGAGTTATGGCGACGAACCCGCGAGTGGAGCCTGGAGGAGTTCCGCCGGATCTACGAGGAGCTGGACATCACATTCGACGTCTGGTTCTTTGAAAGCGAGGTGGAAGAGGAAGGCAAGCGCATCGTTGAGGAGCTGATCGCGAAGGGCATCGCCACGGACCTGCGTCCCCATGGCCCGGTGGTGGTGGAGATCGATCGCCTCCTGGGCCAGGAGGGAAAGGAAGAATACCGGACCTTAGCGATCCTGCGCAGCGATGGGACCACCCTCTATTCCACCAAGGATCTGGCTCTGGCCAAGCGGAAATTCGAGCAATATCGGATCGATCGCTCCATCTACGTCGTCGATGTCCGCCAGTCGCTCTATTTCAAGCAGATCTTCAAAATCCTGGAGCTGTGGGGCTTCCCCCAGGCCAGCAAATGCTACCACCTGGCCTACGAAATGGTCACCCTGCCGGGCGGGAAGATGTCCTCCCGGGCGGGGACGATCGTGCTTTATGAGGACTTCGCGGCGGAGGCGCGGGAGCGGGCGCGCCGGATCGTGGAGGAAAAGAACCCCGAGCTCCCGCCGGAGCAGAAGGCGCGCATCGCGGAGGCGGTGGCGAAGGGCGTGATGAAATACAGCATGCTGAGTGTGGACAACAACAAGGTCATCGTCTTCGATTGGGATGCTGCGCTGAACCTGGAGGGACAGACCGGACCGTATCTGCAATACGCCCACGCGCGGGCCTGTCGCATCCTGGAGAAGGCCGAGACGCCGGTTCGGCTGGAGGGCGATCATCTCTTTGAAACCCTGGAACCCCAGGAAGTCGCGCTGATCGAAGCCATCGCCACCTTCCCGGATCTGGTCCAGGCGGCCGCGGAGCGTTACAAACCGCTCCTGATCGCGAACTATGTTTTCGATCTGGCGAAAGCGTTTAATGAATTCTACCGGGATTGTCCGGTCCTGACGGCGCCTTCCCCGATCCGTGAGGGTCGGCTGGCCCTGGTCGCCGCGGCCCGTCAGACGATGGCCAACGCCCTGAACCTCCTGGGCATCCCGGCCCCTGAAGTCCTCTAACAAGGAGCCGGGGGAGATCCCCGAGCCGAAGGAAAAATACCCCCAGGGCTGGGCGGGAACCCCGAAGGGCCTCCGCCCAGCCCCAAAGCTCCATGGACAAACCGGCTGCCTCTCTGCCCTGCTCTCGCGGACGTTCTCCCCATTGCGTTAAAATACTCTATAGCTGGACTCTGAACCAGAAGCGCTGCGCAGCAGGAGGAGTTCACCCCTCCTCCTTTGCGCTGTTCTGCGGTGCGGAGCGGGAAAAGAGATCCGTTCAGGCCGGGGGCGCGCTGGAGGCCCATTCGCCTGACCCCGAAGAGAAGGTGAAGCGCGCCCCGGGAGGTGAGCGATGGCGGTGACCACGTTCAGCGAGGCGGAGCGCAAGATCCTGGTCTATCTGCGGGATCACCGGGGATATCACAGCCCCTACACCATTGCCCGCGATCTGGCGATGAACCCCCGGGATGTCATCCGGATTCTGGAAGACCTTGCCAAGCGGGGTCTCGTGCGCCAGAGCCTGGCGAACCCGGTTTACGGCATCACGGATCAGGGGCGGGCTGCCATTGGAGAAAGCTGACAGAGCCTCCCCGGATGCCGGTTGGGAGCTTCATGCCGCGAGAGAGGATGGGGTGAGCCGGCCTTCGCTCCCTCCTCATGAAGGTGGGGCTCATTTGCTGCATGACTGCCCACCGCCTGATCCTCTGAGAAACAAAAAGCGGGGCGGGGATGGCAGTAAAGCCACCCATCCCCGCCCCGCTTCCCGGAGCTATCCGGATGCTTCAGGCCGACGCTGCCGCCTGAACCGGACCGAAGGTTCGGTTGAACTGCTGCATCAGGCGGGACTTGAGGCGCGCGGCCGTGTTCTTGTGAATCACCCCTTTGCGAGCCGCACGATCCAGCTCCCGGTAAGCCTCCTGGATCGCCTTCTGCGCCGCCTCCAGATCCGCCTGGGCGATGGCCTGACGGGCATATTTCACAAAGGTGCGCACCCGGGTTCGGATGGCGCGGTTCCGCTGGCGCCTTCGCTCAGCCTTGCGCAACTCCTTCAGAGCGGATCGCGTGTTCGGCAAGGATGCACCTCCCCCAGAAGGAATGGATGAGTTTGCCGGATCCTTATTCTATCTGAGTTTGAACCTGACGTCAAAAGCATCGGGGAGGGCACAGAAGATTTTCCCTCCTTGTGGCTTTTCGGGCTACCGCCGCCATCAACGACCCTGGATTTCCGCGTATAATGGGGAAGCGAAAGGAGGATCCAGAATCGATTCCATTGTGAAACAATTCCCTTCCGAACCAATCTTCAGCAGGAGCTCCACGGTCGGCTTCCCCTATGGAAACTTTTGGGGGCGGCCTGGCCCCGCATGGAAGGCACAGGCAGATGGAGCGCGGAGCATGCTGACGGATTTCCGGGTTCGACAGCGGGATTATCTCCTGGAGATCACGCGGGCGATCACCGCGCAGCTGGATCTGGACGCCGTGTTGCGACTGGTGGTCGAAGCCGCGGCGGAGATGCTGGCCGGGCAGGTGGCGTTCATCGCCCTGCGGGAAGAGGATGCCTTCACCATCCGCGCCGCGTATGGCCTGCCGGACACGCAATGGGGTGAGCTGGATGCCCTGCTGGCGAAGCTCCCCGCCTACCCGGAAGCCTGGGGACGGGCGGAGGTGGAACGGGTGCTCACCCAGATCGCCCGCTGGCTTCGAGTGGAAGCCCAGCAAGCCGTCGCCCTCCCCCTGATCGTGGGGGAAGACCTTCTGGGCCTGCTGGTGGTTTTCCGCACTTTCGGGACCGCTTTCACCTACGATGATCGATTGCTCCTGCGCGCCTTCGCGGATCAGGCAGCTATCGCGGTGCATAATGCCAAACTCTACCAGCAGCTGGCTACGGAGAAGCGGCGGCTGGAGGCGATCATCGAGGCCACCGCCGATGGCGTGATCATCCTCGACCCGGCCCATCGCATCCAGGTCTTTAACCGGGCGATGGCCCGGCTGACGGGATGGTCCCCTTTCGAGGTCATCGGGCGACCCCACGATGAGGTGGTGATCCTCAATCCCCGGCGCTCCGGCATGACGCTGGCGGAGGCGGAGGCCGGTGGATGGCCCCTGGCGACCGACCGGCCGATCTATGTGGAGGGCGATCTGGTCCGTCGCGATGGCGGACGGGTCGCTGTGGGGATCACCTACTCCCCCCTACTGGATCGCACCGGACGTCTGGTGAACATCATCGGCGTGGTCCGGGATATGACCCGCATCCGGGAGGCGGAGGAGCTGAAATCTACGTTCATTTCCATCATCTCCCACGAGCTCAAGACGCCCGTCTCGATCATCAAAGGCTATGCCGGAACGCTGCGGCGCGAGGATACGACGTGGGATGCCACCATGGTGCGGCAGATCGCCGCCATTATCGAAGAGGAAGCAGACCGACTGACCCAGCTGATCGACAACCTGCTGGACGCCTCCCGCCTGCAGGCTGGAGCGCTGGAGCTCCAGTTCGTCGAAGTGGCCCTGGATGAGCTGGCGGAGCAGGTGGCGGACCGTTTCCGTCCCCAGACGGATCGCCATTTCATTGTGGTGGACTTCCCACCGGACTTCCCGCTGGTTCAGGGCGACCCACGCCGGCTGGAGCAGGTGCTGGCCAACCTGGTGAGCAACGCCATCAAGTATTCCCCCCAAGGGGGAACCATCCGGATCTCCGGGCGCGTGACGCCGCGGGAGGTGATCGTCACCGTCACGGATGAGGGGATCGGGATCCCACCGGAGGAGCAGGAGCGGATCTTCGAGCGGTTCTACCGGGCCAGCGCAGCGCGGGCGCGTCAGACCCCCGGGACCGGCCTGGGGCTCTATCTGGCCCGGGCGATCGTCGAGGCCCATGGGGGACGGATCTGGGTGGAGAGCGAGCCGGGGCGCGGCTCCTCCTTCAGCTTCTCGATCCCGCGCCCGCGGCGGCCTGCCGGAAGCGCATCGGAAGCGCACGCCTGAAGAGGGCCCTCCTCTTTTCCTAACCGGCCCAGCCCCGCTTGAGGGAAGGAACTCTACACCCTTTCCCAATGGAAGAGGAGGCCTCTCCCCTCCCAACGGGAACCGACCTGCAGGAGCCGGAACCGAATCCCCATCGGCGTCCTGGGAGACATAGCCCCCTAAAAGTTAAAGCGAACCCCCAGGGCTCCCCTCCCCAGAGGAACAGTGGTATAAGTGAACTGTAAAGTAACGCGGCCTCTTTCCCGACTCACCCTATCCGGATCAGCGCGAAAGGCCTCATGTCGTTCGTCCACCTGCACGTCCACAGCGAGTATTCTTTGCTCGATGGCCTGAGCCGACTCGATGACCTGATCCGCCAGGCGGTCGAAATGGGCATGCCCGCGATCGCCCTGACGGACCACGGTGTCCTCTATGGAGCAGTGACCTTCTATCAAAAAGCGCAGGAGGCCGGGATCCGCCCGATCCTGGGGATGGAGGCCTATCTGGCCCGCCGCACGATCCAGGATCGGGAGCCGGATGACCGGAGCCTTTACCACCTGACCCTCCTGGCTATGGATGAGATCGGGTGGCGTCATCTCATCCGGCTGGCGACGATCGCCCAGCTGGAAGGCTTTTACTATAAACCGCGTATAGACAAAAACCTCCTGGAACAGCACGCAGATGGGCTGATCGTCCTCTCCGGATGCCCCTCGGCGGAGATCCCCCGCCTGCTGGCCCAGGGGCGGATGGAGGAGGCCGAGGCGGTCGCCGCCTGGTTTGCGGAGCGCTTCCCCGGCCGCTTCTTCCTGGAATTGCAATCCCACCCCGGGGTTCCAGAGCTGAATGACATCAATCGGGGGCTGGTCACGCTCTCCCGTCGTCTGAATCTCCCCCTGGTGGCCACCAACGACGTCCACTACGTCCGTCCGGAAGATGCCGGGATTCAGGACGTCCTGCTCTGCATCCAGACGGGGAAACGCCTGAAAGAGCCCGGCCGGATGAGGATGAGCGACGCGACCTACTATCTCCGCTCCCCGGAGGAGATGCGGGAGCTCTTCGCCGAGGTCCCCGAGGCCCTGATCAATACGCTCCGGGTGGCGGAGATGTGTTCCCTCACCCTGGAGCTGGGCCGACATCGCCTGCCCCGGTTTGAGCCCCCACCCGGGTTCCCCGATCCCGCCGCGTATCTTCGCCATCTGGCGGAGGAAGGCTTCCGGGCCCGGTTCCCCGAACCCAAACCGGGTTATCGGGAGCGGCTGGATTATGAGCTGGAGATCATCCATCGGATGGGGTTCGACGCGTATTTCCTGATCGTATGGGACCTCATCCGCTACGCCCGGGAGCGAGGGATCTGGTGGAACGTGCGGGGCTCCGGCGCCGGGAGCCTGGTCGCTTACTGCCTGGGGATCACCCGGGTGGATCCCATCGAGCTGGATCTGATCTTCGAGCGCTTCCTGAATCCGGCCCGCGTGTCGATGCCGGATATCGACATCGATTTCCCGGACGACCGGCGGGATGAGATGATCCGTTACGCAGTGAGCCGCTACGGGGCCGATCGAGTGGCCCAGATCATCACCTTCGGAACGATGAAGGCCCGGGCGGCCGTTCGGGATGTGGGGCGCGCGCTGGATCTCCCCCTGCCGGAGGTCGATCGCGTGGCCCGGTTGATCCCGGCCATCCCGGGCAAGGAGGTCTCGATCCGCGATCTCCTGGATCCCTCCAATGAGGAAGGGCGAGAGCTGCGTCGTCTCTATGAGGAGAAAGACTACATCCGGGAGTTGCTGGATCTGGCGATGCAGCTGGAGGGAACGGTGCGTCACGCCGGAACCCACGCCGCCGGCGTGGTGATCGCCGACCGTCCACTGGTGGATTATGTGCCCCTGCATCGACCGACCGGGGTGAAGGAGGGGCGACCCGGCGGGTCGCCCCCACGCGAGGAGAACGGTGAGGGGAACGGGGAAGGAGAGACCCTCCTGCCGGTCACCCAGTTCGATATGGAAGCCCTCGAGGCCCTGGGTCTGCTGAAGATCGATTTCCTCGGCCTTTCCACCCTTACGGTGATGCGGGAGACATGCGATCTGGTCGCCCGCCGACACGGCGTCCGGCTGGATCTGGAGACCATCCCCACCGACGCCCCGGAGGCCTACGCGCTGCTGGGCCGGGGCGAGACCGTAGGAATCTTCCAGGTGGAAGGCCGGGGGTTCAGCCGGATGATGCGGGATCTCAAACCCCGCGCCTTCTCCCACGTGATGGACGCCCTGGCCCTCTATCGTCCCGGCCCGCTGGAGTATATCCCCAATTACATCCGTCGTATGCGCGGACAGGAGCCCATTGAATACCGGCACCCTCGCCTGGAGCCTATCCTCCAGCGCACGATGGGCATCCTGGTCTATCAGGAACAGATCATGCGGGTGGCCATCGACCTGGCGGGCTATACGCCCTCTGAGGCGGATGAGCTGCGCAAGGTTGTGGCCAAGAAGAAGGGCGAAGCCTTCCCGAAGCAGCGGGCGAAATTCCTGGAGGGCTGCGTCCGCAACGGCATCCCGCAGGAGACCGCCGAGGCGATCTGGGGGGATATCGAATTCTTCGCCCGCTATGGCTTCAACGCCGCCCACGCCGCCTCTTACGCCGTGATCACCGTCCAGACCGCTTACCTGAAGGCGAAATACCCGGTGGAGTATCTGTGCGCCCTGATGACCGTGGACCGGGACAAAACCGAGAAGATCGGCCTTTACGTGGCGGAATGCCGCCGGCTGGGAATCCCGGTCCTGCCCCCCGATGTCAATCGAAGCGAGGCCACGTTCACGATTGAGAGGACGCCAGAGGGAAAGGAGGCCATCCGGTTCGGGCTGACGGCGGTGAAGAACGTGGGGGAGGGAGCGGTGGCCCGCATCCTGGCCGCGCGCCGGGAGGGCGGCCCGTTCCGGGATCTGGATGATCTGGCCCGACGGGTGGATCTGAAGGAGGTCGGCCGGCGGGCGATGGAGTCGCTGATCCGGGTGGGGGCCCTGGGAGCTTTCGGGAACCGGGCGCAGCTTCTGGAGATCCTGGATCGCCTGATGGAGGCCAGCGCCCGCTATCACCGGGAGCGCCAGCAAGGGATGCTCAGCCTCTTCGAGTTGAGCGGGGTATCCATCGAAGCGGCCTCCCTGGTCGGATCGCTCCCGCAGCTCCCGGAGGTGGAGGAGAGCCAGATCCTGGAGTGGGAAAAGGATCTTGTCGGAACCTATCTCTCGGAAACCCCCCTTACCCGGCAGTGGCCCACTCTGCAGCAGCTCATCTCCCATACCACAGCGGACCTGAGCGAAGAACTCCACGGTCAGACCGTGAAGCTCGCCGGGATCGTCCGGGCGGTGCGGACGACCACCACGCGAACCGGAGAGACGATGGCTTACGTGTCCATGGAGGATATTCACGGAACGGTGGAGGTGGTGATCTTCCCCCGGCTCTGGAAACAGAAGGGGCACCTCGCGCGCCCGGAGGCGATCCTGATCGTGGTGGGTAAAGCGGAGGCGGGCGGGCGGGAGCCCCGAGTGGTGGCGGAGGATCTGCGGGATCAGGATACGATCGTGAGACCGGTGGAAGAGCCATGGGAGGAGGAAGAGGAGGAAGAGGAGGTAGAGGCGCAGCGACGCTACGCCGCTACGATGCCTGACACCGGGATGGATTTCGACGCCCGACCACCCAACGGGAACACCGGAGTGCGCCCGGCCGGGGGAGAGACCCTTTCCTTATCGAGGGCTCCCCAGGAGATCCGCCCGGTTATGGAGCCTGTGGATACGCATTCCATCCCCACCGGGCCGATCCCTTCCCCCTTCACGATGGCTGGAGGCCCCGCTGAGCATGAAGAGGCCACCTCACCTTCATCGGGCGCTCCAGGGCCCTCATCCCCTGCTTCCGCGCCCGGTCAGGGAGATACGCCCGGGGTGGTGCAGGGCGAAGCATCCCGGAAAGAGCCGCCCGAGCCGAGAGCCGTTCCCTCCCGGCATCTCCTGATTTATTTCTATCGAACTGAACAGCTGGAAGAGGATCTCCGCCGTCTCCGCGAACTTCATCGGGTGCTGACGGAACAGCCCGGGCCGGATCCGTTCAGCGTGGTGGTGGTGTATCCGGACCGGCGACAGGTACGCCTGCGCTTCCCCCATCACGGCACCACGTATTCCCCGGAGCTGCTGGCCCGCCTGGAGAGCCTCCTGGGCCCGGATTCCGTGCGCGTCCTGCCGCTGGGGTGACCCCCCTGTCCTAAAATAGATGTGTGGAAGGAACGATTCGAGGGGGGGCGATGGGGTGGTGGCTGGCGCTGGCGGCTTACCTGGTGGGTTCGATCCTTCCGGCAGAGCTCTTCGTGCGCTGGCGGACTGGTCGAAGCCCCCATGACTTTGAGGATAACCCGGGAGGCGGTGGGGCATGGCGGCTGGCCGGGCCGCTGGCCGGGGTGATCACAATTCTGTTTGATCTGGGGAAGGGGGCGATCCCCACGGCCATTGCCCTGCAGGCAGGGCTCCGCCCACCGGAGTTGATCGCCGTGGCGGTCGCGCCGGTGATCGGCCACTGCTGGCCGTTCTACAAGATCATCCGTCTGGATCGGGGCGGGCGGGGGTTAGGGCCCGCGACTGGAGCGTTGTTCGCCATGGCCTTCCGCGAGGTGGTGCCCGCTTACATCCTGGGGGCGCTCGTCGCCTATCGTCTCCGCTGGCTGCCCAGCGTGGGCATTGTGGCGTTCCCCCTCGGGCTGAGCCTGATGCTCCTCTGGCGTGTTCCCCCCGAACGTCTAACGGCGGCCTTCGCGGTCATGCTGGTGGTGCTGGTCCGGAATGTGGGGCTTTTGTGGACCGTGCTTCGCACCCGCGGGGCGCGGTTGCCGCATTAGCATGGGGCCAGGGTCGCCAGGATGACCATGGCGCACAGGGATGAAGAGGGCAATGAACGCTGGTCCCCGTGTGGTAGCCCTGACGGGAGCCGGGATCTCGGCGGAGAGCGGGGTCCCGACGTTTCGAGGTCCCGGTAGCCTCTGGGAGCGCTACCGCCCTGAGGAACTGGCGACGCCGGAGGCCTTTGCCCGCGACCCGACCCGGGTCTGGGCGTGGTATGCATGGCGACGGGAGCGAATCGCCCGGGCGGAGCCGAATCCCGCCCACCGCACGCTGGCTGAGATGGAAGCCGCCCTGCCAAGCTTTATCCTCATCACCCAGAATGTGGACGGCCTGCACCAGCGAGCCGGCAGCCGTCGGGTCATCGAGCTGCACGGCAATCTGTGGCGCGTGCGTTGCGTCCAGGAAGGGCGAACCTGGGAGGATGACCGGGTTCCTCTACCGGAGATCCCGCCTCGCTGCCCCGCCTGTGGCGCGCTGTTGCGCCCCGACGTCGTCTGGTTCGGCGAGCCCCTTCCTCCTGTAGCCTGGCGTCAGGCACTGGAAGCGGCCCAGCAGGCGGAGATCTTTCTGGTGATCGGAACCTCCGGGATCGTGGAGCCGGCCGCGAGCCTCTCGCGCCTGGCCCGGGCCCATGGGGCCCGCATCATCGAGTTTAACATCGAGGAGACCCCCCTCACATCTCTTGCGGATGAAGTCTGGCGCGGCCCGGTGGGAGAAACCCTGCCCCGCTGGTGGCATGCTTTCCAGGATCGCCCATAGCCGCTGGCTCCCTTTTCCAGGCTACTCCCAGACTCCCTTTTGTAACTTCCCCTCTACTAAATTCCAACTTTGTGCAAATAAACTTTAGTAACTTGTGTTCTGAAAGACTCGCCGGATAACAATCTACCAGTGCCTCACCCCTAAGCCTCTTTTCTCTGAGGAAGGGGTGAAATCGGTGGTTATGTCTTCGCTAAAAAAGGAGCCCCCTCTATGATCTATTTTCGTAAAGTATGGGTAGGCGGCCGGATCCTTCTCCTTCTGCTGAGTTTGCTTTACACCATACAGATGACCCCGGCGCTGGTGAGGGCGGACCACGCTGGAAACCCCAATATCGCGGATATTGTGCTGACTGCCCCCCAGACGTATATGATCTGCCCATCGGGCACGGACTCCGATGTGGTGGCGCTCCGCAATGTGGGAACCCGCTGGCTGAGGGGATATGTCCAGCTGGACTTCGTCATCCCCGACGGCGGTGGACGCCAGATGGTCCAGCGCTGGGATATCCTCCAGGGAGGAGACTACCGCCTGGAGATTATCTACCCGGCCTGGGAGACATGGCCGGCGGGATTCTTTGAAATGCACGTGGATCTGGTCTTCGAGATCTATCCAACGGAGGCGGATGCGCGGGCGGGCACGAATCTGCTGGGGACGATCGGGCCGGGGCATCCGTGGGATATCTTCTGTCTGGCGGAGCGGCCGCCGGCGACGTCGACCCCCTCGCCGACTCCATCTCCGACCCCGACGACTCCATCCCCGACCTCGACGGCGATGCCGCCGCCCCCGGTCACGCCCACACCAACGCCGGTCGCCGCGCCCCCGACCGCCACTCCCAGCCCGCTTCCCACCGAAACGCCGATCACGGTTCCACCCGTGGCTCCACCCGTTCCCCCTGCGATGGACCCCACGCCAACGCGCTCCGAGCCAGTGGATGGGGAATTGCTGGGCCGCACGGGCGCGGAGGGCGCTCCATTCCCCACCCCATGGATCTCCGGGTTATCCCTGGGGATCGCTGGGGGGCTGGCGATGAGGCGCATTCTCGGCCGCCGACATCGCGGATAAGGGCCTGCGGTGATCGCTCCGGGGATCTTCCATGACGGTCCTTGAACGCTGGATCCTGAGCCTCGGGCTCCTTCTAAGCGGCTTCCCCAACGCAATGCCTCCAGCCCGGCGATCGGAGGAGGCGGCTCGGGCAACATCTCCCTCCATCGTTCCCGTGGAGGAAGCCGACATCGCTTCGGGCCTCGAAGAACCGATCCCGGGACCTCCCATCTCCGATGGGGGCGCGTCCGGGCATGGACCGTGGATGGCGAGGCCGGAGCGGACCGCGGCCCTTCCAGAGGGTGGGATCCCGGAGCGTCTGGTGATCCCATCCATCGCGCTGGATGCCCCGATCGTTCCCGCGGCATCGCGTCTCGTTCTCATCGAGGGCCGTCGTTATCGGGAATGGCTGGCGCCGGACCACTATGCGGCAGGCTGGCATCCGACCTCGGCACGGGCCGGGATGCCCGGCAATATGGTCCTCAGCGGCCACAACAACATCGCGGGAGCAGTGTTCCGGCATCTGGGGGATGTGAAGATCGGAGATCCGATTCAGATCTACACCCGCGACCGGGTTTTCCGCTATGAGGTGACCGAACGCCACATCCTTCCGGAGCGAGGCCAGCCCCTGCAGGTTCGACAGGCGAACGCGCAATGGATCCGGCCGTTTCCGGATGAGCGATTAACGCTGGTCACCTGCTGGCCTCCCTGGAGCAACTCCCATCGCCTGATTGTGGTCGCTCGCCCCCGCCCGTGATGAGCTCAGGAGTTACGCCATTGCGACCGGCTTCGGGACGCAGAATGGCCCCTTCCCCTTTTCAGGAGCCGGGCAGGTCGCTTTCAGCCCCCAAGCCCGGTCTTGACAAAATTTCCGATCTGTGCTATAAACAGCGTCAAACCCTGAACCGGCAGGAACAGAAGCCCATGGCATTCGGTCTGGTGGTTCTCTCCCTCGTCCTTATCGCCCTTATTCTTCGGGGCATCCTTCGCCTCGGAGAGGCGATGCCCGTTTGGGAGGGAACCACCCCCGGTTAGCCCGGATCGCATTCCAAATTTTCATATCCGCACATCGGGAGGGGGCCTCCCAAACGGGAGGCCCCCTCCCTTTTTTATCCCCGCCTGTCGAAAGGAGGGATCCGATGGAAACAGCGACGATGACCCAGACCCAGGTGACCGCGCGCCCGCTCCGGCGGGAGCGCCGTCGGATGAAGACGGCGTGGGCCGTGATGGAAGCCCTGGTCCGCGAAGGTGTGGAGGTGATCTTCGGGGTCCCCGGCGGCGCCTCCCTGCCCCTTTACGATGCCCTCTGCGATTATCCCCAGATCCGCCATGTCCTCGTCCGCCATGAACAGTGCGCCATCCATATGGCGGAAGGTTACGCCCGGGCGACCGGGAAACCCGGGGTGTGCTTCACCACCTCCGGCCCCGGCGCGACGAACCTGGTCACCGGCCTCACGGACGCCATGATGGATTCCACGCCCGTGGTGGCGATCACCGGCCAGGTCCCCACATTCTTTATGGGCGGCGATGCTTTCCAGGAGGCCGATGTCATCGGCCTCACCATGTCGGTCACCAAACACAACTGGCTGGTGAGAAAGCCAGCGCAGGCCCCCGAGGCCGTTCACATGGCCTTCCGGCTGGCCACGGATGGACGGCCCGGCCCGACCCTGGTGGACCTCCCCCGGGATGTGCTGCTCACCGAGGCGGATTTCGTCCTCGAGGACCCGGAGGCCTTCTCGCTCCCGCGCCCGCGCCCGCCCTTCCCGGACGAGAGGACGCTCCGACAGGCGGCCGATCTCATCGCGCAATCCCAGCGCCCCATCCTCTATGTCGGCGGGGGCGTCATCCATTCCGGCGCCGCCCCGGAGATCCGGGCACTGGCGGAGAAGGCCCGCATCCCGGTGACCACGACGCTGATGGGCCTGGGGGCGTTCCCCGAGGATCACCCCTACGCCCTCAAGATGCTGGGAATGCATGGGACCGTTTACGCGAACTTCGCCATCAATTTCTCCGACCTCATCATCGCTGTGGGTGCCCGCTTTGATGACCGGGTGACCGGCAAGCTCTCCGCCTTCGCGCCCCATGCGAAGGTGATCCACATCGATATCGACCCGGCGGAGATCAACAAGAACCGCCGGGCCGATGTGGCCCTCATCGGCGACGCCAAACAGATCCTGCGCGCCCTGCTCCCGCTGGTTCGTCCCCCGGATACCGAGGCCTGGTGGCGCCAGATCGAGGACTGGAAGGCCCGTTACCCGCTGCGCTACCGGCAGGGGGATGATGTCATCAAGCCCCAGTTCGCCATCCAGATGATCTACGAGCTGACGAAGGATGATCGACCCATCGTCACCCTCGATGTGGGCCAGCACCAGATGTGGGCGGCCCAGTTCTTCACGTGGACGGAGCCGCGGACCTGCATCACCTCCGGTGGGCTGGGGACGATGGGCTTCAGCCTCCCCGCTGCGGTCGGCGCCCAGTTCGGCCGCCCGGACCGGCTGGTGATCAACATCAACGGCGATGGGTCCTTCCAGATGACCTTCCAGGCCCTGATCACCGCCGTGGAATGGCGGCTGCCCATCAAGGTGTTCGTCATCAACAACCAGTATCTGGGGATGGTCCGCCAGTGGCAGGAGCTGTTCTACAACCGGCGTTACTCCGCCGTCTATCTGGCCAACCCGGACTTCGCCCGCATGGCTGAAGCGGTGGGCGCCGCCGGGATCCGGGTGGAGCGGCCGGATCAGGTCGAGCCAGCCATCCGGCAGGCCCTGACGATCACAGATCGGCCGGTGGTGGTCGACATCCTGGTGGATCCGGAGGAGAACTGCTTCCCGATGATCCCTTCCGGGATGACCGTGTTCGACATGATGATCGCCCCCGGCGTGAAGGCCGTGCCGTAATTCCTCAGGGGAAAAATCCAACCAGGAGGTGGAGATGCCACACTGGCTGGCGGTGACGATTGAGAACTCTGTGGAGAGCCTGAACCGGGTGTTCCATCTGCTGCGCCGGCGTCATCTTCCGGTGGGCGCGATTTCCATGTGCCGGACGGAGGATCCGCAGGATCTCCGGCTGCTGATCCCGGTGGATCCAGCTCAGGTGGATCCGCAGCGGGTCCGGGCCAACCTGGAGAAGCTTCTCTGCGTGAAGGCCGTGGAGGACTGGGGGGAGCGCCCGCTGGTGGTCCGCGATATGGCCCTGGTGAAGGTCCGGGCCCCGGCAGAGGCGTGGGTGGAGATCGCCCAGCTGGCGGAGTTCTACCGGGCCCGGATCGTGGATGTCGGTCCGGAGACCCTCATCGTGGAAGTCACGGGCTCGGCGGAGAAGGTGGATTCCTGCATCGCCCGTCTGCAACGGTTCGGTGTGGTGGAGGTGACCCGCTCCGGACCCATGGCGATGGTCCGGGGCCATGGCGAGGCCGCGCCGGTCGAGCCGATGGCGGAGGCGGCCGCGTGAGCGCAGTTTCCGGAAGAAACCTTCCCTCACGCAGGAAGGACCCGGAGCCTGAGTTCAGCTTACAGCTATCCTATCCCTTCACTGGAGGTATCCCGATGGCGCGCGTTTACTATGACGCCGATGCGGATCTCAGCCTCCTGAACGGCCGTCGGATCGCCGTTCTGGGCTACGGCAGCCAGGGCCACGCCCACGCCCTGAACCTCAAAGACAGCGGCTGCGATGTGTGTGTCGGCCTCTACCGGGGGAGCAAATCCTGGGAGAAGGCCGAGGCGGATGGGTTGCCCGTCTATGAGGTTCCGGAGGCGGTGCGACAATCCGACATCATCGTGATGCTGGTGCCGGATCCGGCCCAGCCGGCCCTCTATCGGGAGGCGGTGGCGCCGAACCTTTCCCCGGGCAAGACCCTGATGTTCGCTCACGGTTTCAACATCCGGTTCGGCCAGATCGTTCCGCCTCCTGACGTGGACGTGAGCATGGTGGCCCCGAAATCCCCCGGGCATCGGATGCGGGAGGTTTTCAAGGAGGGGGGCGGGGTTCCGGCCCTGGTGGCCGTTCATCAGGATGCCACCGGGAAAGCCCTGCAGACCGCCCTGGCCTATGCAAAGGGTATCGGATGCACCCGAGCCGGGGTGATCGAGACCACCTTCGCGGAGGAAACGGAGACCGATCTCTTCGGCGAGCAAGTCGTGCTGTGCGGAGGAGTCACGCACCTCATCAAGGCCGCCTTCGAGATCCTGGTGGAAGCCGGGTATCAGCCGGAGATCGCTTACTTTGAATGCCTCAACGAACTGAAGCTGATCGTGGACCTGATGTATCAGGGCGGGCTTTCTTACATGCGCTATTCGGTAAGCGACACAGCGGAATATGGCGACTACCGCAGCGGGCCCAGGGTGATCGACGACCACGTGCGGGCCACCATGAAGCAGATCCTGGAAGAGATCCGCAGCGGAGCCTTCGCCGAGGAATGGATCGAGGAGAACGCGAAGGGCCGCCCGTGGTTTAACGCCAAGCGGGAAGAGGAGCGCAAACATCCCATTGAGGAAGTGGGCCGCCGGCTGCGGGCGATGATGCCCTGGTTGAATCCAAAGGAAGTATGATGTGGGGCAACCGTTCCCGGCTAACTCGAGCGCTCAGCAGGAGGAAAGGAGGTTCGGATGGAGGACGATGTCGTTCGGATTTTCGACACCACCTTGCGGGACGGTGAGCAATCGCCAGGGGCGACCCTCACCGTGGAGGAGAAGCTGGAGATCGCCCGGCAGCTGGTCCGCCTGGGGGTGGATATCATCGAAGCCGGGTTCCCGATCGCCTCGCCAGGGGATTTCGAAGCCGTGCGACGGATCGCCCGGGAGATCGGCCCCCTGGGGAAGGATCGCCCCCATGGCCCGCCGGTGATCGCCGGGCTGGCCCGGGCCAATAAAGAGGATATTGACGCCTGCTGGGAGGCGGTGCGGGAGGCCCCCCGCCCCCGGATCCACGTCTTCCTGGCGACCTCGGATATCCACCTGCAATACAAGCTGCGGATGACGCGCGAGGAATGTCTGGCCCGGATTCGGGAGATGGTCGCCTATGCCCGTAGCCTGTGTGACGATGTGGAGTTCTCCCCCGAGGATGCCGGGCGCACCGATCGCGATTTCCTGATGCAGGCATTGACGGCGGCGGTGGAGGCCGGGGCGACCACCCTGAACATCCCCGACACGGTGGGCTACACCACGCCCGAAGAGTTCGGCGGCCTCTTCGCGGAGATCCGCCGCCGGGTTCCGGGGGTGGAGCGGGTGATCCTCTCCGCCCACTGCCACAACGATCTGGGCCTGGCCACCGCCAACACCCTGGCGGCCATCCGAAACGGCGCCCGCCAGGTGGAGGTCACCGTCAACGGCATCGGCGAACGGGCGGGCAACACCGCCCTCGAGGAGGTGGTCATGGCCCTCCACACCCGGCGGGATGTCTTCCGGGTGCGCACCCATATCGACACCACCCAGATCTATCGCACCAGCCGTCTGGTGAGCGCCCTCACCGGCATCCCCGTCCAGCCCAACAAGGCCATCGTGGGGGCGAACGCCTTCGCCCACGAGGCCGGCATCCACCAGGATGGGATGCTGAAGAACCCATTGACTTACGAAATCATGCGGCCGGAGACGGTGGGGGTTCCGGAATCCCGTCTGGTGCTGGGGAAGCACTCCGGACGACACGCCTTCCGGGTTCGCCTGGAGCAGATGGGCTATCACCTCCCGCCGGACGCCTTCGAGGAAGCGTTCCGCCGGTTCAAGGCGCTATGCGATCGCAAGAAATACGTGACGGACTTCGACCTGGAAGCCCTGATGGCCGATTTCACCCAGAGCAGCGGCCAGAGCTGGCGGCTGGATACGCTCCAGGTGACCTGCGGCACGCCGCTGATCGCCACCGCTACGGTCCGCTTGGTGGGACCCGATGGGGAGGTCCGCATGGGCACCGGAACGGGGAACGGACCGGTCGACGCCGCTTACCGGGCCATTGAGGCCGCTCTGGGGGTTCAGGCCCGCCTGCTGGAATTCAACGTCCACGCGGTGACCCCGGGACGCGATGCGATGGGACGTGTTTTCGTCCAGGCGGAAGATCCCCAGACTGGCACCCTGGCCGGCGGCTTTGGCGCAGATACGGATATCGTCGTGGCGGCGGCCAAGGCCTATCTGCACGCCCTCCTGCGGCTCAGCCGTGCCCCTCAAACCGCTCCGGTGGAAAGGATGTCCATCCCGGTTCCATAGCGATCGGGCAGGCCGAGAGCGTTCTGGGCCGGACCGACCCAAAAGCGCATTCTTCACACCGTGGGGGAAGAGACAACAACGCGCTGGAGCGATGAAACACCATCCGGAGGTCCACCGATGGGCATGACCATGGCCGAGAAGATCATCGCCGCTCACGCAGGCCTGGATCACGTGGAGCCAGGGGATCTGGTGGAGGTTCGGGTCGATTTCGTGATGGCCAACGACATCACCGCCGCCCTGGCTATCCGGGAGTTCGAAAAACTGGGCGTGGAAGGGGTGTTCGACCGGGAGCGGGTCGCCTTCGTGGCTGACCACTTCGTCCCACCCCCCAACATCAAGGCTGCGGAGCAATGCATGACCGTCCGCACCTGGGCCCGGCGTAAAGGGATCCTCTATTTCGAAGGGGGGCGGGAGGGCGGCATCGAGCACATCGTGCTGCCGGAGCAGGGCCTGGTGCTGCCCGGAGAGATCATCATCGGGGCGGACTCCCACACCTGCACCTATGGGGCTCTGGGCGCCTTCTCGACCGGCGTGGGCTCCACCGATGCCGCCGTGGCCATGGCGACCGGCCGGCTCTGGCTCAAGGTGCCCCCCACCATGCGCCTGTTCTATCACGGGACGCTCCGCCCCTGGGTCACGGCGAAGGATCTCATCCTTCACACCATCGGCCGCATCGGGGTCGATGGGGCCCTCTATATGGCGATGTTCTTCACCGGTCCGGTGATCCAGAGCCTCAGCATGGATGGACGGTTCACCATCACGAACATGGCCATTGAGGCAGGGGCGAAGGCCGGGCTGATGGAAGTGGATGAGAAGACCCTGGATTACGTTCGCCCCCGGGCGAAGCGCCCCTTCACGGTTTATCGGGATGATCCGGATGCCCGGTATGAGGTCGATCTGGATTTCAACGTCAGCGAATGGGAGCCGGTGATCGCGGTGCCTCACCTGCCCTCGAACGTGCGGCCGGTGAGCGAGCTCGCCGACATCCGGATCGATCAGGTGTTCATCGGCTCGTGCACGAACGGGCGAATCGAGGATCTGCGGCTGGCGGCTCGCATCCTTCAGGGCCAGCGGGTGCATCCCGAGGTTCGCTGCATCATCATCCCGGGCAGCGGGCCGACTTACCGGCAGGCGCTGGAGGAGGGCCTGATCGATATTTTCGTGGAGGCCGGCGCGGTGGTGGGCCTGCCCTCGTGCGGCCCGTGCATGGGCGGATACTCCGGCGTGCTGGGGCCCGGGGAGCGCTGCGTCTCCACCACCAATCGCAACTTCATCGGCCGCATGGGCCATCCGACCAGCGAGGTGTATCTGGCCAACCCGGCGGTGGCCGCAGCCAGCGCCATCATGGGCCGTATCGCCAGCCCGGAGGAGGTAAGGGCTCAGGCCATGGCCGCGTAAAGGCCGGGGAGCCTGAGGGAGTTCACTCCCGCGATCCGGGCCATGAGAGATTTTTCGCCTCACGATGCATTCCGACTCCATCCTGCCGAATTCCGGGCACATAAAAAAGGAGGATCCCATGAAGGACTCGCGATCGGTCTGGGAGGAATTTCTGGAGGAAGCGATCCCCTCCTGGGGGGCGGATCCGGAGGAGGATCCCGCGCGCAGCTCCCATCCAACGAGCTGGGTGGTGGACTGCATGATGGGCTGCTACAACTTCACCGAGCCTGAGGAGAACTGAGGAGGGGGATCATGCACTTCCATGGACGCGCCTGGGTCTTCGGGGACAACATCGACACGGATGTGATTATCCCGGGGCGTTACCTGAACACCACGGATCCGAAGGAGCTGGCCGCGCATTGCATGGAAGGGATCGACCCGGAGTTCCCCCGCAAAGTGCAGCCGGGGGACATCGTGGTGGCGGGGCGAAACTTCGGGAGCGGCTCTTCCCGGGAACACGCGCCGATCAGCCTGAAGGCGGCCGGGGTCTCCTGTGTGATCGCCAAATCCTTCGCCCGTATCTTCTTCCGAAACGCCATCAACATCGGCCTCCCGGTGCTGGAGTGCCCGGAAGCGGTGGAGGCGATCGCACCAGGGGATGAGCTGGAGGTCCATCTGGATACCGGCGAGATCCATAACCGCCGCACCGGTCAGACCTTCCGGGCGAAGCCCTACCCGCCCTTCATGCTGGAGCTGATCCGCGCCGGGGGGCTGATCCCTTACACCCGCGCCCGCCTGCAACAGGAACGGGCATAGGCGCCCACCCCTTTCGGGCAGCTTTGAGGAGAGCGGGGTTATTTCAGCTTGAGGATTCAGAGGAGGTCTTCATGTCCCGTCAGGAAAGGAGGTGGACCCGGGTTGCCCCGCGCTGGGACCACTGGATGGAGGTCCTGAGCGGGGCCGCCCGCGCCATCGCCGCCGCGTTCGGCCGGATATCCTGCCCTGCTTTCCATCCCATACCGGTCGAGGAGGTGCGCGATGGAACCTGTTTTGCTTTACGACACCACGCTGCGCGATGGAAGCCAGCGCGAAGGCATCTCGTTCACCGTTGAGGACAAGCTCCGGATCACCGAGAAGCTGGATGAACTGGGGGTCCATTACATCGAAGGGGGCTGGCCCGGCTCGAATCCGAAGGACGCCGAATACTTCCGCCGGGTCCGCCAGCTGCCCCTCCGCCACGCCCGGATCGCCGCCTTCGGCATGACCCGACGTCCAGGCCGCCAGGTGGAGGAGGATGAAAACCTGCGGGCACTGCTGGAGGTGGAGACCCCAGTGGTGACCGTGGTCGGCAAGTCGTGGGATCTCCACGTCCATCGGGTGCTGGAGACCACGCTGGAGGAGAACCTGGCGATGATCCGGGAGAGCGTGGCCTTCCTGAAGGCCCATGGGCGGGAGGTTGTTTACGACGCCGAACATTTCTTCGATGGCTGGAAGCGAAATCCGGATTACGCCCTGGCGACCCTGCGGGCCGCCCAGGAGGGCGGGGCGGACTGGATTGTCCTCTGCGACACGAATGGGGGATCCATGCCCTGGGAGATCGAAGACGGAGTCGATGCAGCGAAACGCGCGGTCTCCGTCCCCCTGGGCATCCACACGCATAACGACTGTGAGCTGGCCGTGGCCAATTCCCTGGCTGCCATCCGCCGGGGTGCCCGTCAGGTGCAGGGGACCATCAACGGCTATGGGGAGCGGGTCGGCAATGCCAACCTGATCTCGATCATCGCCAATCTCAAGCTGAAGATGGGCATCGACTGTGTCACCGATGAGCAGCTGGCCCGCCTGACCGAGATCTCTCGCTTCGTGGCGGAGGTGGCAAACCTGCCTCACGATTCGCATCAACCCTACGTGGGGGCCAGCGCCTTCGCCCATAAGGGCGGCATCCATGTGGCCGCGATCCTGAAGGCCGAGGAAAGCTATCAGCACATCGATCCGGCCCGCGTGGGCAACGTCAAGCGGGTTCTGGTCTCCGAGCTCTCGGGGCGCGGGAACATCGTGGCCAAGGCGCTGGAGTTCGGACTGCGGCTGGATCCCGATGACCCGGCCGTGCAGGCGGTGGTGCGCCGCATCAAGGCCCTGGAAAACGAGGGCTTCTATTTCGAAGATGCGGAGGCTTCGGTGATCCTGATGCTGCGGCGCGCGCAGCCCGATTACACACCGCCCTTTGAGGTTCTCGATTACGTCGTGATGGTGGAGCGGCGGGACGGCCGGGAGCCGGTCGCGGAGGCCGCCGTGAAAGTCCGGGTGGACGGGGAGACCGTGCATACGGCGGCGGAGGGCAACGGCCCGGTCAACGCCCTCGACGCGGCGTTGCGCAAGGCGCTGCTCCCCCGCTACCCGGCCCTGGCCCGTGTTCACCTGACCAACTATCGGGTCCACATCCTGAACGGAGACGCCGGCACGGCGGCCCGGGTGCGGGTCTGGATCGAGAGCACCGATGGCCAGCGGGTGTGGCGGACGGTCGGGGCTTCCACGAATATCCTGGAGGCCAGCCGTCTCGCCCTGCAGGACAGCCTGGAGTTCGGGATCGGATAGGCACCCGGTGGATCAATGGCGCAGGGCTCATCACCGGACCTGGCGGGCCGCCCTCAGCGGTCCGCCAGGCTTTTTCCGAATCTTCAGGGAGGAGAGGGAACACGCTATGGGGCGCTTCGTCATCACCGTGCTGCCTGGGGATGGGATCGGGCCGGAGGTGACCGCTGAGGCTGTGCGGGTTCTGGAAGCCGTGGGGCAGCGGTTCGGGCATCGCTTTGAATTCCACGAGGCGCTCATCGGCGGGGCCGCCATCGATGCAACGGGTTCGCCGCTTCCCCCCGAGACGCTGGAGCGCTGCCGTCGCTCGGACGCGATCCTCCTGGGAGCGGTCGGCGGGCCGAAGTGGGACGATCCCACCGCCCCGGTGCGGCCGGAGCAGGGTCTGCTGGGCCTGCGCAAAGCCTTCGACCTGTTCGCCAACCTCCGTCCGGTCCGCGTGTTCCCCGCCCTGGTCCATGCGACCCCTCTCAAGGAGGGGATTGTGCGAGGGGTGGATATCCTGTTCGTCCGGGAGCTCACCGGGGGCCTCTATTTCGGCCCCCGTCAGGAGGCCGGGCCGGATGGGGAGGAAGCTTATGATACCATGCGCTACACCCGGCCGGAGATCGAGCGGGTGGTGCGGCTGGCCGCCCGCCTCGCCCGGGACCGCCGGAAGAAACTGACCTCCGTGGACAAGGCCAACGTGCTGGCGGCCTCCCGCCTCTGGCGACGGGTGACCGAAGCGGTGGTCCGGCAGGAATTCCCGGATCTCGCCCTGGAGCACATCCTGGTGGACGCTTTCACCATGCACCTGATCCGGCGTCCGGCGGTCTTCGATGTCGTGGTCACAGAAAACATGTTCGGAGACATCCTGACCGATGAGGCGGCGGTGCTGGCGGGATCCATGGGGATGCTTCCTTCCGCCTCGCTGGGGGAAGCGCCGCCCGGCCTCTTCGAGCCGGTGCATGGTTCCGCCCCGGACATCGCCGGACGCAACCTGGCCAACCCGATCGGGGCGATCCTGAGCGGCGCCTTGATGCTGCGCTACAGCTTCGGCCTGGAGGCGGAAGCCCGGGCGATCGAGCAGGCGGTGGAAGCAGCCCTGGAAGCGGGCTACCGCACCCGGGATATCGCGGATGGCGAGACCTGTATCGTCGGGACGCGAGAGATGGGCGAGGCCATCGCCCGATATATCCTGGACGGCGCATGACCGGCCGGCTGCCTCCTTCAGGATAATCGGGGTTAGGGGGGAAGCGCCTTCGGGGCCCGGCGCAGCCCTAAATCCACTGGATGAAATCAGCTGCACCGCTTCTACTCCAATTCGGATCCGGAGGTTTCGCAATGCACACTCCCTCGGATGGCCGCAAGCATCGCAGTGCCCAGGTGACGGAGGGCCTGGAGCGAGCTCCGCATCGGGCGATGCTCCGGGCTATCGGATTCCGGGACGAGGACTTCCGCCGGCCTTTCATTGGCGTCGCCAACACCTGGTTCGAAGCGCAGCCCTGCAACCATCATCTTCATCGCCTCGCCGAGCTCGTCAAACAGGGGATCCGGGACGCCGGCGGAACGCCCATTGAATTCAACGCCGTCCCGGCCAACGACGCCCTCGGAATGGGCCATGAGGGCATGAGGGCTTCCCTGGTCAGCCGGGAGCTGATCGCGGATTCCATCGAGCTGGCCGCCATCGCCTATCAGCTGGATGCCCTGGTGACCATTGGGGGCTGCGATAAGACGCAGCCGGCCTGTGTGATGGCCATGGCCCGCCTGAACCTGCCCGCCATCTACCTGTATGGAGGAAGCGTTCCCCCGGGGAACTGGCGCGGGCGGGCCGTGACCATTCAGGATGTCTTTGAGGCGGTGGGAGCAGTGAGCCGCGGGCGGATGAGCGTCGAGGAATTGAGGGAGCTGGAGGAAGCCGCGGTGCCCACCTATGGTGCCTGCGGGGGGATGTTCACCGCTAACACGATGGCCTCCGCCTTCGAGGCAATGGGGTTGACCCTTCCCAACGGGGCCGCACCGGTCGCCCCCAGCCGGGCCCGAGAGGAGCTGGCCTATGAGACCGGCCGGGCGATCGTCCGCATTCTGGAAGCCGGCATCCGGCCCCGGGATGTCATGACCCGCGAAGCCTTCGAAAACGCCATCGCCGTGGCCGCGGCGATGGGTGGGTCCACCAACCTCATCCTGCACCTGCTGGCCATCGCCCACGAGGCCGGAGTTCCCCTCACCCTGGAGGACTTCGAGCGGGTCAGCGAGCGAACGCCCCATCTGGCGGACCTGAAACCGGCGGGCCGTTATGTGATGGCCGATGTGGATCGCATTGGCGGCGTGCCGGTGGTGATGAAGGCGCTGCTGGATGCCGGGTTGCTGCACGGGGAATGTCGCACCGTCACCGGCGAGACCATCGCCGAGCGCCTGGCCGGGGTGGTCTTCCCGGAGGATCAGGATGTCGTTCGGCCGGTCAGCCGTCCGCTGCACCCGACCGGCGGCTATGTCATCCTGCGCGGCAACCTGGCCCCGGAGGGCGGCGTTCTGAAGATCACGGGGACCACCAAGCGCTATCACCGCGGCCCGGCGCGCGTTTTCGATCGGGAAGAGGATGCCTTCCAGGCGGTCAACACCGGCCAGATCCGGCCGGGGGATGTCGTCGTGGTGCGTTACGAAGGTCCCAAAGGCGGGCCGGGGATGCGGGAAATGCTGGTGGTCACCGCGGCCCTGGTGGGCCAGGGCCTGAAAGATGAGGTGGCCCTCCTGACGGACGGTCGGTTCTCCGGAGCCACCCACGGGCTGATGATCGGCCATATCTCCCCGGAGGCCGCGGTGGGAGGCCCGCTGGCGCTGCTCCAGGACGGTGACATCATCGAGATCGATGTGGATCGCCGGGCGGTGAATGTGGAGCTTTCCGAAGAGGAGCTGGCCCGGCGTCGGGCGGCCTGGACACCGCCGCCGCCGCGGTATCCTCGGGGGCTCTTCGCCAAATATGCTCGTCTGGTCTCCTCCGCCGCCCGTGGGGCCATTTGTGAAGGGTAAGAACTGGACTCCGGACCAGGCCGCTCTATGGCGCGGGGAGAGGAAAGAGATATTTTTGGGCGGGTGGATACGCCGAGGGCGTGTCCGCCCGCCCAGGAAAGCATAAGTCCTCTGGGAGCAGAACCGGATGAGCGCGAAATCCTCTTTTCGGGTCGCGGTGCTGGGCGCAACGGGGATGGTGGGCCAGTGGCTGGTGCACCTGCTGGACCGTCATCCATGGTTTCGGGTGGTCGCACTGACGGGGTCCGATCGCTCGGTGGGCCGTCCCTATGGCGAGGCATGTCGCTGGCTGCTGAGCGCCCCCATGCCGGAGTGGGCCGCCCGCATGGTCGTGCAGCCGACAGAACCGGGATTCGACGCGGAGATCGTGATCTCCGCCCTCCCATCCGACATCGCCCGGGAGGTGGAGCCCCGGTTCGCCGCCGCGGGCTATCTGGTGGCCAGCAACGCCTCCGCCTACCGGATGGCCACGGATGTGCCGCTGGTGATGCCGGATGTCAACTTCGACCACCTGGGGTTGCTCTCGCACCAGCGCGAAAGCCGGGGCTGGTCCGGTGCCCTGGTCACCAACCCCAACTGCACCACCACCGCGGCGGTCCTTCCCCTCAAAGCCCTGCTGCCCTATGGCGTCCGGCGGGTGCATCTCGTGAGCCTGCAAGCCCTCTCCGGCGCCGGCTATCCCGGTGTCTCCGCTGTCGAGATCGCGGACAACGTCCTCCCGTATATCCCGGGGGAAGAAGAAAAACTGGAAACCGAACCCCGCAAGCTGCTGGGGCGGTTACAGGACGGGAAAGTGGAGGAAGCGCCGGTGCGCCTGAGCGCGCAGACGAATCGGGTTCCTACCCTGGATGGACATCTCGTATGCCTTTCCGTGGAGCTGGAGGAATCCATCGGCCCGGAGGAAGCGATCAGGGCGATGACGGGTTACCGTCCACCGGAGGAAGTGGCGGATCTTCCCAGCGCGGCGGCCCAGCCGATGGTGGTGCGGATGGAGCCGGATCGACCCCAGCCTCGCCTGGACCGCATGACAGGCAATGGGATGAGCGTGGTGGTGGGGCGGGTGCAGCGATGCCCGGTCTTCACCTTGAAGTTCGTGGCCCTCACCCACAACACCATCCGGGGCGCCGCCGGCGCCGCCCTCTTCAACGCCGAAGCCGTCCTGCGGTGGATGGGACGGGTGTAGACGTATTGTTCTCCCCCCTCTCCATGGCCTTTCGCATGGGGAGGGGGGATCGAGCAAAAGGATCCTCATGATCCCTCAGAGCGGCCACCCGGGATCCCTTCTCCCCCGCAATGGGAAGCCTTCAGGCCAGGAAACCGCCGCGGCCGTTACGTGGTTGGGCGGATCTCCGAGAGATCCAGGCCTGTGGTTTTGGTTAGCCCTTCGAGGGTGTTATAACAGGCTCGTGCGGCTTTAAGGGCTTCCATCTGTGGAATACCCTTTCCCCGACCGGACAGGCGTGCTCCCCCAGATTCGCGGTGGATTCACGGGAATCTCTCTGGAGAGCACGACAGGGATGAAGGGGGATCCACGGCGACTTATCGGAAGCGCCTGTTGAGAGCTCCCGATCTATGATAGGGACATCGAATTCTGACCGAGGGTCTCATGGGAAGGATGCGTGTCGGAGATGTCTTCACATTGCTCATGCTGGGGGCGATCTGGGGTGCCTCCTATCTGTTTTTCGCCCTGGGGGTGCGGACGATCCCGCCCCTGACGTTCGTGACGGGGCGGCTGCTGATCGCCGCCGCTCTCCTCGGGTTGTTCCGGCGGATCCGTCCCGGTGCCCGAGTGGATCCACCGTGGGGCGCTTACCTGGCGATGGGGCTGTTCAACGCTGCGCTGCCCCATACGCTGATCGCCTGGAGCGAGCAGACCATCCCCAGCGGGCTGGCAGGGGTGCTGGTGGCCACGATGCCGCTCTGGGCAGCAGGATTCACAGCCATCGGGATTCGAGAGGAACGACCATCCCGACGGCAGCTGGCCGGGCTGCTCCTCGGCTTTCTGGGGATCCTGATCCTGCTGTTCCCGGATCTCCGGCGGGCGGCCCATGGACATCTGATCGGCGAAGGGGCTGTGGTAGTGGCCGCCCTCTCTTACGCTGCGGCCACGGTCTATGCCCGACGGGCCCTGCGAGGGGTTCCCCCGGTGGACGCGGCGATCGGTCAGCTCGGGTGGGGCGGGATGCTGCTGCTGCCTTTCAGCCTGTTCCTCGATCGGCCGTGGACGCTCTCCCCGGCACCGGAGTCCCTCGCCGCCCTGATCCTCCTAACGGTCCTGGGCACCGCGATCGCCTATGTGATGTATTACGGGCTGCTCCAGCGGGTGGGAGTGGTGGGGGTCTCCCTGGTGGTGTATCTCAACCCGATCTTCGCGGTGCTCTGGGGGGCGGTCTGGCTCGGGGAACCCCTTTCCGGATGGCTTCTCGGGGGCATGGCGCTCATCCTGGCCGGGGTGTTTTTAGCCGGGCGGTGAGGGATTGGGGGGTGTCGAATGAATTCGACCTTATCGGCCTGCGGCCGGTGGCCGGCCTTAGGGCGTCGAATGAATTCGACCTCAAAAGGCCTTCGGCCATCGGCCGGCCTCCGCCGGCCGAAAAGCATCTTCGCGTCAGCGAAGGCCGACGCCCGGCGCAAAGCGCCTCACCAGGCCGATTTCAATCGGCGTGGGGGTCATCGGCCGGCCTTAGGACGTCGAATGAATTCGACCTCGAGAGGCCTCCGGCCGATCGGCCGGCCTTCGCCGGCCGGAAGGTTTTTCGCGTCGGCGGAGGCCGACGCTTGGCGCGTAGCGCCTCGGGAGGCCGATTTCAATCGGCGCAAAAGGCCTCCGGCCAGCGGCCGGCCTCCGCCGGCCGAAAAGCATCTTCGCGTCGGCGAAGGCCGACGTTCGGCGCGAAGCGCCTCACCAGGCCGATTTCAATCGGCGCAAAAGGCCTCCGGCCAGCGGCCGGCCTCCGCCGGCCGAAAAGCATCTTCGCGTCGGCGAAGGCCGACGTTCGGCGCGAAGCGCCTCACCAGGCCGATTTCAATCGGCGCAATGCGCCCACCCCATCAACCAGACTGCTGCTTCCTCCACGCCGCCGGCGGCCTCCATGCGTTGCGCCCAGTCCTGCGCTCGCTCTCGAAAGACAGGTTCCTGGAGCAGGGCGGCAATGTGTTCCCGCCATCGACGGGGCGTGGCCTCAGAAGGCCACAGCGTCATGCCCACCCCCGCCGCCACCACCCGACGGGCCTGCAGGTGCTGTTCCCCCGCATGCGGAACCACCAGCTGAGGGACACCATAGACCAGCGCGGTATGGGTAGTTCCCATCCCCCCGTGATGGATCACCAGATCCAGTTGCGGGAACAGGGTTGGGTAATCCACCCAATCCCGAACCGGGAGATCTGGAAGCGCCCGCGCCACAGCCTCCCGGAGCCCGGGGGCGAAGGGGCTCCTCCCCAGGACCAGGAGGGGCTCGCCGCCCAGGCTCTGCACAGCGCGAGCCGCTCCGATGAAGAAGGCGGGATCCCCGGTGAAGGTGCTTCCCAGAGTGATCAGGACGCGAGGACGCGAGCGCGGCGGGGGTGGAACAATCGATGCCTTCCGACGTCCCCCGAAGAACCGGTTCTGGGGATCCAGACGCTCCAGATCGATGAACCAGCCGGCGGGAAAGAAGACGATGTGCGCGTATGGAGAGGTGATCTGAGGGAAAGGATCCACCCGCCAGAAGCGTCCGGTCAGCCTGAGGCGTGCGGCGATCTCCATCAGCCGGGCCCGGGCAGCTTCCACCTCGGCCTGGGCCTCCAGAGTGGAGGGGGCAGGCCAGCGCCCGGCGGGAAATCCCACCACGATCAGGGGAAGGTCATACCGCTCCGCCGCCCAGGCCGCGACGCCGGCGAAAGGCTCCGCCACGATCCAGTCCGGGCGCCAGACTTCGATCAGGGAGCCCAGGGCGCGCAGCGCCCGGGCATGCTCCTCCGGATGGAGCCAGGCTTCCAGGGCCCGCTCCCGCCGCCATCGCGCCCGCTCCGCGGGGGGAACATCCGGTGGGAGCGGAGGCAGCCATCGCCAGCCCACCGAGGGCAGCGGGGTAAAGGGAAGGCCCCGGCGGACCACTGCCTCCTGCACCAGGGATCCGCTGGCCCAGAGCACCTGATGGCCCCGCCGAGCCAGCGCGACCGCCAGATCCATGTAGCCCCCATAGTCCAGGTGGCCCCATAAAGGAACCGAGAGGAAGAGCCAGCGTCGTGGCTTCATGGCCCCATTCGAACGGGCCCCCGGCCGACCTCCCGATGGCAGCGCTCGCAGGCCGGGATCACCACTTCCCGGATCGTGAAGAAGGGCTCCAGGCTCTCCATATGGGAAGGATGGCAATCCACACAGCCCACCGACGTCCGAAGGTCCGGCCGGAGCAGGTCCGTGTGGAAGTGATTCTCGAAGATCGGAACAGTCACCGGGTTCGGTTCTCCCCGGGGCACGCCCCCGCGTTCCGGCTCGCGGATGTGGCAGAGCCGGCATCCGGCCTCTGGAAGGGAAACTAGGCGGACCGGATGGCGAGGCGTATCCGGGGAAATGAACGGCGTGCGGGCGGTGTTCCATGCGCCCAGGGCGAGGGCAACGGCGCGGTGGGGCAGGGATTGATCGCCCCGATGGCATCCCACACATGAGATCCCGGCGGCCGCATGGGCGGCGGCGAGATCCACAGGCTGCCCCTCCTGGGCCGCCATCGCCCGCCCGACGTAGGTGGTCTCCGGGCGCAGATGGCAGCTTGCGCAGAAAGGATCGCGCTCCTCCGCCCGCGAAACCCAGAGCGCCGCACCGAGAACGGCGACCAGGGCGCCGCTCAGGACCAGCCCCACCTCTTTCCAGGAGATCATAGATCCTCTTTCCGCCACCCGACTCCAAAGCAGGATCCGCTGGCCCGGATTCACCCTGATGAGCTGGAGGACAGCAGCCGTTGGGCCTCCTTCAGCGCCTCCGGCTCCCCGATCAGAACCGCCTGGTCTCCAGGTTGAAGGATCAGACGACCGTTTGGGATCAGAGAGAAGGACTTCCGCCGGACCACAGCGATCCGGCATCCGGATGGCCATGGGATTTCGCCCAGCGGCCGTCCGACGGCCGGCGAATCCGCTTCCACGGGGACTTCGATGATCTCCACGCCGCTCAAGGCGCGCAACCGGATCTGGTCCAGGCGATGCTGCAGCAGGCGCTTCCGGGCCAGGGCCAGATCATACGCCCGCACCACTTCCTCCCGCCGCACGATCCCGATCACCCGCTGAGGATCTTCCCGGCTTACCACAGGAACCTGCCCGATATCCCATGCGCCCATCCGCCGGACAGCCTCCGCCATGCTTTCATCGGGGAACACCGTAATCACAGGGCGCCTGGCGATCCGATCCACCAGCTCCTCAGACCGCCCATCCATCAAGGCCGTTTCCAGTTCCCGCAGGGTCACGATCCCCCACAGCTGCCCCTCGGGGGTTTCCACGATGGCCGTTCGCCGCCGATGCTGGGTGAGGACCTCCAGCGCTGCCTCCACAGTCATCTCCCGAGGGATCCGAACGACGCTGGGGTTCATGACCTCTTCCACCCGGATTCCCTCCATGACATCCACATCGCGTCCCCGGGAGAGACGAAGGCCCCGTCGGCGCAGGGCCTCGGTATACAGGCTGCCCGGCTGCAATGGTTCGCTCAGGATTGTGCTGAGGCCCACGGCGGCCATCAGTGGAAGGATGATCCGGTAGTCCCGGGTCATCTCAAAAAGTAGCAGGGTGGCGGTGAATGGAGCGCGCACCGCTCCCGCCAGCACCGCCGCCATCGCGACCATGGCATAGGCCGAGGGAGGGGCGACCCAGGCCGGGATCAGGTCATTCAGGAACGCTCCATATCCGTATCCCAGCATCGCCCCGATGAACAGGGCTGGGGCGAACACGCCGCCCACAAATCCGGCGGCCAGCGAGAACGGCGTCAGGATCATCTTGAGGAACATCAGCGTCAGGGCCAGCTCCGGGCGCCAGGGCTCCCCCTGCAACACGGCTTCGATGGTGGAATAGCCGACCCCCAGCGCCTGGGGCGCAACCAGCCCGATCAGGCCCAGGATGAACCCGGCGACAGGCGTTTGGATCCAGTCCGGGAAAGGCAGGCGGCCTGCGGCTTCCCGCATCCCATAAAGCAACCGGATGTAAACCACAGCGATCAGCCCGGCCGCCAGACCGAGGATCAGATACAGCGGAAGCTCGAGGGGATGACGGAATGTGTAGGCCGGCACGTCGAAAGCCGGATGAGGCCCCAGGAAAATCTGGGCAATCAGAGCGGCGGCCACTGCGGCCAGAACCAGGGCCGTGATCGGGGCGGCAGCGAATTCCCCCAGCAGGATCTCCGTGGCGAAGAGAACCCCTGCGATCGGCGCGTTGAAAGCGGCGGCGATCCCCCCGGCCGCGCCAGCAGCCACCAGCAGGCGCATGGAATCCTCGGAAATCCGCAATCGCTGACCCAGAGCCGATCCCAGGTTCGCCCCGATCTGGACGCTGGGATCCTCCGGCCCGACGGAGGCTCCCACGCTGATGGAGAGGATGGCCGCCAGGATCCTCCCGGGGATTTTCCAGTAAGGAAGACGCCCGCCCGCGGTGGCGATGGCCAGGATCAGGCTGGCAACTCCGGGCATCTCCTCCCGCTCCCGGGATATGCGGAGGATGGCCACAACGGCAAGCCCGCCGAACATGGGGATAAGAGCCTGGATCCATCCCCCGGATGGCCAGAGGGAGGCAAGGGCGTAGAGTTCCTGAGATAACCCCTCCACCGCGCGGCGGAAGAGGACCACGCCGATCCCGGCCCCGAGGCCGATGGCGGAGGCCAGGATCAGGGTGAAGGCATTTTCGGAGAGATGGATTCGGAGACGATGCCAGCGAAGCCATCCCATCATATCCTTCACGCCTTTGGGCTCCCCGCCTGGGATTCCGACCAGCCGATCTCCGCTTCGGGGCCGCCCCCTGCTTTCCGGAGACGGGCAGAGAGGCGGTTCCGGATCAGGATCGCCAGCCCGGCCGCCAGGGCGATCAGGGAGAAGACCTGGGCGGCAGCGATGTTCCCCAGTTTCCAGGCATCCGGTCGCAGGGTCTCAATCCAGAGACGTCCCACCGGATACCAGATCAGATAAAGGGCGAAGAGATCGCCCTCCCGCAATCGATGGCCGAGCCGCCGGCTTACGTTGAACAGGATCAGGAACCCGATGGTGTTCCACAGCGACTCATACAGGAACACCGGATGGAAGCGCGTCTCCGGCGGCAGCGTCAGATGCTGAGGCAATCGATGCTCCAGGGCGATGGGGATCCCCCAGGGCAGCGTGGTGGGCGGGCCGTAAAGCTCCTGATTGAAGAAATTCCCCCAGCGGCCGATGGCCTGGCCCACCAGGATCGAGGGCGCCGTGATGTCCAGCCAGCGCCAGATGGCGAGGCGGTGCCGGTAGGCATACAGGAAGAAGCCCGCCAGCCCGCCGATCAGGGCACCGTAGATGGCCAGCCCCCCCTCCCAGATGTAAAGGATCTTGATGGGGTTCTCCCGGTAATAGGACCATCCGACGGCGCCCTCGGGGTTGGAAAACACCTCGGGGTTGGAAAACACATGGTAAAGACGGGCGCCGATCAGACCCAAGATGAAGACAACCAGCAGGCCGTCCCACACGTGATCGGGGTTCTCCCCACGCCGGCGAGCCTCCGCGGCGGCCAGCCAGGCACCGAGCAGGATCCCGATCATCAACAGAAGGCCATAGGCCCGGATGGCGAAGTTGCCCACACACAGGATCGCTCCCGTCGTTCCCGGCGGACAGAACATAGAGACCTCCCGACAGGGATCAGATCGACTGCATCTTCCCCATTATAGTTCATGGCCTCACGGGATGACCTCAAGGGCCACCATCAGTCCGCCGACCAGGGCGGGCAGGCCGTTACTGTTCAGGCTAAAATAGGTAAGACATCCGCCGCTTGCTTTCCTGATCCAGGCCCGGCGGCGGACATGCTGAGAACCATGGAACGGGCATAAATCCCAGCGGGATTTACAGCACGCCTGGCACCCACGGAGATCAGAACCATCGCGCTTCTGGATCCTCAGGAGGCATCCATGCTTCGCACCCGATGTCCCTATTGTGGCCGGCCCTTCTCCATTTCCCGGGAGGAGGCCGGGACGATCCTGGCCCACGCGCTGGCGGCGAATGCCCGCTATGGCGTCCGCGAGTGCCCCTTCTGCCGCCGGATCGTCAAGATCGGGCTGGCGGAGCTCCGTCGGGCAGCCCCAGTTCTGATCGAAGCTCCTGCCCGGGCGGAGACGGAGGCAGAAGCCCTGGGCGCACCTGCCACTTCCCTGGAGCCGACACCCGCTTCCGAGGAGAAAGCAGCTGGGGAAACCGCAGCTCCAGAACCGCCCGTTCCCTCGATCGCGGAACCCTCCTCGCTGGAGCAATCCACCGAACCCCCTCCCCGGCGGCGCGGAAAGCGGGCGAAAGCGGAAGAGGCTACGCCATCCGCACCCCGGCGGACCCGGGCGCGCCCCGCGGCGACTTCCTCGGAGGAGGGAAAATCCGAACGTCCCCGGCGATCCAGGAAGCAGAAAGAGTGATCACAACCCGAAGGAGGCAATCGCATGAGCGAGGGGCGAAGTCTTCTCCAGCACCCGAAGTGGAGCAAAGCCATGACCCTGAAGGACAACCGGGTGGAGGTGCGGGATCTCGCCTGGATCCGGCAGGAAGGGATCGATACGCTGGTCCGCCAGGCGGTCTTCGGGAGCCCGGCGGAGAAAGCGGAGGCCCGCGGATGGATCTTCCGCATCGGCGAGGCCCTGGGGATTATGCCGGCATCCATCCATGAGCTCTACGCCGCGCGGGGTCGGGGCGAGATCCCCCCTACCTTTACCGTGCCCGCCATGAACCTGCGGGGGATGACCTACGAGATGGCCCGGGCGGCTTTCCGGGCCGCCCTTCGCCTGGATGCCGGCGCGATCGTTTTCGAGATCGCCCGCAGCGAGATCGGTTACACCGATCAGCGGCCGGAGGAATACGCCGCGGTGATCACCGCCGCGGCGATCAAGGAGGGGTTCCGCGGGCCGCTCTTCCTCCAGGGCGATCACTTCCAGGTCTCCGCCAAGGCCTACGCCAAAGACCCCGAGCGCGAACTCCAGGCCGTGCGGGATCTCACCGCCGAGGCCGTCGCGGCCGGCTTCCTCAACATTGATATCGACACCTCCACCCTGGTGGACCTCTCAAAGCCCACCCTGGACGAACAGCAGCGGCTGAATTACACCCTGTGCGCCGAGCTGACCCGCTACATCCGCTCCATCGAGCCGCCCGGCGTCACGATCTCCGTGGGCGGGGAGATCGGGGAAGTGGGCGGGAAGAACAGCACGGTGGAAGAGCTGCGGGCCTTCATGGATGGCTACCGCCGACATCTGGGCGATGCGGTGGGGATCAGCAAGATCAGCGTGCAGACCGGCACCACCCACGGCGGGGTGGTGCTGCCGGATGGGCGGCTGGCCCAGGTGGCCATCGACTTCGATACCCTCCGGGCTCTTTCCCGGGCGGCGCGCCTGGAATACGGCCTGGCGGGCGCGGTGCAGCATGGGGCCAGCACCCTGCCGGAGGAGGCTTTCAACAAGTTCGTGGAATGCGAGGCCTGCGAAGTCCACCTGGCGACCGGCTTCCAGAACCTGGTCTTCGATATGCTGCCCGCGGCCTTCCGGGAGGAGATCTACGCCTACCTGCGGGCGCACCACGCGGATGAGTGGAAGCCCGGGGAGACCGAGGAGCAGTTCTACTATAAGGCCCGCAAGCGGGCGTGGGGACCGTTCAAGCAGGCGTTCTGGGAATTGCCCGAGGAGGTCCGGGGCCCGATCCGCGAGGCGCTCGAAGCCCGCTTCGCGTTGCTTTTTGAGCGGCTTGCGGTGGCCGGCACGCGGGAGCTGGTCGCCCAATGGGTGCGGCCGATCCCCTTCCCCCGTGCAGCGCCAGCAGCCCCGGAGCCCCGCCCCTCTCAGGAAGAGGTGGAGGGCCTGGCGGATTGATGGGGTTTCCGGGTTGTGGGATGGGCAGCAACGCCACCCATCCCACAACCCCCTTCCTCAGCGACCGGCGCGGGCGGCCCAGAGGCCGGCACCGATGATCAAAGCCCCTCCGATGAAGTGCGAGAGGCCCAGGGATTCCCCCAGCAGGAAGTGCCCTAACAGCGCCCCATAGATCGGCAGGGTATTGTAGAACATCATGGCACCCCCGGGGCCCAGCCGGCGCACGCCCTCGTTCCAGGCGAGAAAGCCCAGCACCGTCGGGGCGACCCCGATGTAGAGCACGGCCAGCGCGACCTCCGGACGCCAGCGGGGTGGAAGGGAGAGCTGCTCCACCAGCGCGGCGGGGATCAACAGCGGCAGGGCCAGGGCCATCGACAGGGCCGTGGTGGAGATCGCAGAGCGCCGGGCCATCACCTTCCGCCCCAGAACCGAGTAGATCCCCCACAGCGTGAGCGCCATCAGCACCAGCAGATCCCCGAGATTGCCGTGGAAGGTTTCCCGGAACGTCCTTTCGCCGTTGGAGATCACCAGGATCACCCCGAGGAGCCCCAGGAGGGCAGCGGTCAGCTGGCGGGAAGTCAGGGGTTCCCGGATCATAAGGGCGGCGAGCAGGCCGGTGATCAGCGGCCCCAGGCCGTTGATCAGGGTGGCGTTCACCGCAGTGGTGTAACGCAGGCCCCAGTAGAGCGTGGGGGCGAAGAGCGCCACGCCAGCCAGGGCCATCGCGAGGAGAAACGGCATATCGGCTCCTGGACGCCGCTCCTCGGGAGGCCGGGACCGGAGCAGCCATCCGAAGCAGAGCGTGGCGATGAGAAACCGGAGGGCCGACAATGTCAGCGGGCCGATGCTATCGCGCAGCCACCGCCCCAGCGTCATATTCGTGGCCCAGGTGAAGGTGGCCAGATTGACCAGGAGCATCCCGATCCAGATCGATTCTCCGGCGCCCAGCATCCACAGCTTCCGGGAGATCCCTGCTTTCGCTGGCTCCATCTCCGCCTCCTCCCTGCTGGATCGTTTCCACCCGGGGGCCGGATGGGATGCTTTCGGCGTCATGCCCAGCCCTCAGACGCTCCGTTTTCCCTCATTCCGGCCCTTCGAGCTATGGCGAGAGACCATCCCGCTCCCCGGACGGAAGACGAACGGCGCATGCCCTGAGAACATGGATAAAGATCCAGCTCCTACCCTGGGGGGAAGCCGCCGGAATATTTCACCCCTCCTCCGAAACCGCGGGCAGGGTGAACACGAAGCGGGCGCCCCGCCCGGGCTCGCTGAAGGCCTGAATGCGGCCGCCGTGGGCCTCCACCGCATGGCGGGCGATGGCCAGCCCGAGGCCACTGCCACCGCCTCCCCGGTGGCGATCCCGGCGATAGAAACGTTCAAAGATCCGGGGGAGATCCTCCGGCGGGATCCCGGGCCCGGTGTCAGACACCTCGATCGCCACCCATTCTCCCTCCGACCAGGCCCGCACCCGTACCTCACCGCGGGGCGGCGTGAACCGGATGGCATTGTCCAGAAGGTTCCCCAGCGCGCGTCCGGCCCACTCCGGATCCGCCCACACCCGAAGGCCTTCGGGAAGATCCAGCTGAACGGTTAAGCCCCTGGCCTGCCACAGGGGAGCGAACCGCTCGACCCAGCTCTGAACCCAGGGGCGGACCTCCAGGGCTTCATAAGCCAGGGGCCATTCCCCGGCCTCCAGACGGGCCAGATCCAGCAATGTGTTGACCAGCCGGATCAGCCGATCCAGCTCCCCGGTCAGGCGCTCCCAGGAGGCTGGAAGAGGCTCCGCCGGTTTCAACTCGTCCAGCAACAGACGGATGGTGGTCAGCGGCGTCCGCAGGTCATGGGCGACGTTGGCCGTGAGCTCCCGCCGTGCCCGCTCGGCTTCCCGCTGACGGGTGATATCCATCAGCGCCAGCCCCCAGCCGCCGGACCACACCCAGCTGGTGCCCAGCCACCAGCGATCCCTCCACCGGATCTCGGCCGTCCCCGTCGTGTTCAGGAGCGCCTCCAGTTCGGGGGAAGGGATCGCCTCCAGCAGGGCACGGCCTGGCCGGGCGTTCAGCTGCTCCACCGCCGGACGGTTCGCCCACAGGATCCGCTGATCCCGGTCGAGCAGAAGAAGCGCTTCCACCCCGCCCGGCTTCAATCCCTCCAGCCAGGCCGCCATGCGATCGCGCTCGGCTTCCAGCTCCCGGTGCGCTCGCCGCGCTTCCCGCAGCGCTTCCTCCAGCCGGCGTCGCTGACGCTCGAGGAAGACCAGACCGGCCAGCGCCCCAAGCAGAAGGATCCCCAGGACAGGCGTTAACCATGACATATCCCTTCACCGTCGCCGGATCGCAAACAGGAGGCCCCGAGACGGCAGGTGAGAGACAAAATCATCCACCCCCCACCCATCCCCTCCCGGCACCGCTCCACGGCCCGAGGATGCATGGTTAACCCTCAAAGCGATAACCGATCCCCCGCACCGTGACGATCCGCCGGGGGTGCGCGGGATCCTCCTCGATTTTCTCTCGAAGCCAGCGGATATGGGTGTCCACGGTCCGGGTATCCACGGGATGTTCCACCCCCCAGACCCGTTCGAGGAGGAAGGCGCGGCTCAGGACACGGCCGCGGTTCTGGATCAGGGTGGCCAGGAGGTCGAATTCCTTGAGCGTGAGGCGAAGCTCCTGGCCGCCCTTATACGCCTTGCGGGCCAGCAGATCCAGGGTTAGATCCCCGGCGGTCAGCGTCGTCGCGGGGCGACCCCGGACCCGACGGAGGAGGGCCCGGACGCGGGCGATCAGCTCCCCGACGTGGAAGGGTTTCACCACATAATCGTCGGCTCCCACCTCCAGCCCGATAATCCGATCCACCGGCCCGCTGCGAGCCGTGAGCATCAGGATGGGGACATCGCTTTCCTTGCGGAGGATCCGGCAGACCGAAAGGCCATCCAGTGTGGGCAGCATGATATCGAGAATGATCAGATCAGGCTGGATCGCACGGGCCAGCTCCAGCGCCTCCCCTCCGTCCCCTGCGGTGATCACCTCAAAACCCTCCCGTCGAAGCTGATCCGCCAGGGTCTCCCGCAACGACGGATCGTCCTCTACCAGCAACAGACGCATCGTTCACCTCGCTACCAGCATGTGCACGCTCCGCAAGCTTCCAGGAGCAATCAGGACCGAAGCAGCAACCGGAGTTGGAACGGAAACCCCTCCCATAGATACCCGTTAGGGCTGTCGAAGCAGTCGGCAGAAGCTACCTGCAGGAGCCGCTTGAGCGGCGGCTTTAGTAGCGATGGCTCCAAGAGCCCCAGGAAGAGGTCAGCTACGCAAATCCTGATGGAATCAATCCATCCGGAAGCGCTCTGCCGCCAGCGCATACAGACGCCGCCAGACCAGACGGTTGAAAGCGACGACGGTCAGGATCATCGTCAGCGTGGCGGCCAGCAGCATCGGATAGTCCCCACGCCCGGTCGCCTGGGCGATCAGTGCTCCCAATCCCAGCGTGGCGTGGGCCTGTCCGGCAAATTCCACATATTCCGCCACGATCGTCGCGTTCCATGCCCCCCCGCTGGCCGTGATCAAACCGGTGATAAGGTATGGAAAGATGGCTGGCAGGATCAGCACCCGCCATCGTTCCAGCCCCCGAACCCCCAGGATCTCCGTGGTGAAGATCAGATCCCGGGGGATCGCAGAGGCCCCCGCAATAATATTGAAGAGAAGATACCATTGCGTCCCCATGAGCATAAGGACAACCGCGGCCAGCTCAAGCCCCATCGGGAGACGAAGCAGGAAGAGCAGGATCACCGGGAACAGGGCGGTTGCCGGAATGGAGGCGACGACCTGGATGAGAGGCTGAACCCGCATGGCCAGCGATCGATTCATCCCAACGGCCACCCCCAGGGGAACGGTCCAGGCCAGGGCGATCAGCTGGGCGAGGAAGACGCGAGCCATGGAAGCCAGGGTAGCGAATCCGAGCAGGGGCAGACTGGACGGCGAAAGGGCGCTCAGGAGACGAAACGCCACCTGGACTCCGTAGGCAAATCCGAGGCCGGCGATAGCCGCCAGCGGGAGCAGGAAAACCCAGGCCGGGATCGGGTTCAGGGCCGGACGGGCCACAAGCTGTGCGCTCCAGCGTCCCAGCACGGCGTCCACCCGTTCCAGCGTGGGGTTCCAGATCCGCTCGATGAACCATTCCGACAGCGTGGCCCGCTGCCACAGGTCGTAAAGCCACGAGGAAGGCGCCTCATCGCTCTCCACCATCTCCAGCCGGAATTTATCCGCCCAGGCCAGCAGGGGGCGCCAGAGCAACTGATCCATCCCCACGATGATCCCCACCAGGGTCACCAGCCCCCAGGCCAGGGCTTGCAGATTCCCCTGCTCCGCAGCGAGCTGAAGATAAGTCCCCAGGCCGATCAACCGGAAGTCCCGGGCACCAACGGTGAAGGTCTCTGCAGCCATCAGAAAGAACCAGCCACCTGCCCAGCTCATCATGCTGTTCCAGATCAGTGGAATGGCGGCATGAGGAAGCTCCAGGTGCCGGAAACGCAGCCAGGGGTTCAGCCGGAAGATCTGGGCGGCCTCCCGGAGATCGGCTGGAATGGTGATCATGGATTGATAGAAGCTGAAGGTCAGGTTCCAGACCTGGCTGGTGAAAATCAGGATGATGGAAGCCAGCTCGACGGCGATATCCTCGGGCAGGATCGCGGTGAGGGAAAGGGCGACCACCGGCAGGAACGAGAGAATGGGGACCGATTGCAGGACATCCAGCAACGGCAGGATCACAGCCCCCGCCCAGCGTTGCGTGGCCGCCACATACCCCACCGTGAGCGAAAACAGGAGGGATAGCGCATAGGCGGCCGCCATGCGCAAAAGGGAGCGAAGCGCATAATAAGGAAGGACCTCCGGGGCCAGACGGATGGCCGGCCCGGAGATGGCCGCCGGGGCCCGGACCGCCAGGGTCATCCCCAGCACCAGCACGGCAATCAATAGCAGAAGGATCCCCGCGTCCGCCCCGCTCAGGGCGACACGGATCGGGATGAACGCACCGAAGAAACGCCGCATCGATCAGGCTCCCTACCGTAAATAGGGTCCGGGCGAAGCGCCTTCCGCACCCCGTCCTGATCCTCCTGGGGATCTCCCCTTTCCTGCAGCCCGGCAGCCAAACTGCACAGGAGGGGATTCCCCGCGGCCACCGGGCCTTATCATGCCTCCCTCAGGGTGATCCCTCCAGCAGGCAAACCCGAATCATTTTAGCTCAGGGGAGCATTCCTCGTTACGGGGGGTGATCGATCGAAACGCCCCGTCGCAGACCGGGAACGCTTGCCTTTCACCCTGTCGCTTCCTATAATCAAACCGCTTGCTCAGATCCATCTTTGAGGATGAGAGGCCCATGCGGAATCGGAATCTCTGGCTGGCCATCATCGGCCTTCTGACGGTTTTCGCCCTCTGGGTGGATTTCTCGGAAACACAAATTGCGATCGATTTCCTGGGCATCCGCCGGGAGATCCGCACCGTGCTCGGGCTGGATCTTCAGGGAGGGATTCAGATCCTCCTGGAAGCCGATGTCCCGCCCAACCAGCCGGTGGATCGCGGGAACCTGGAGGACACCCGGCGCATCATTGAGAACCGGGTCAACGCCCTGGGCGTGAGCGAGCCAGTGGTGCAGATCGCTGGAACCCGACGGATCGTGGTGGAGCTCCCCGGGGTCACAAACCTGGAGCAGGCGGTGAACACCATCAAGCAAACCGGCCTGCTGGAGTTCGTGGATGCCGGGGCTGCCCCAATCCCGGAGGGCACCATCATCCGCACCACCCTGGATGTCTCCCCCACAGAGACCGTCCCCCTGACGGGGACACCGACGCTGACCCCCACCCCGGTGCTGACGGAGACCGCGCCGATCACCGGAACCACCCCGGTGAGCCCGACCGAGCGGGTGTACCAGACCATCATGACGGGCCGGAATCTGCGCAGCGCCCGGCCTCAGCTGGACCAGTTCCGTCAGCCGGAAGTGGCCTTCACCCTGGACGCCGAGGGCACGCGGCTCTTCGCGGAATATACGTCCCGGAACGTGGGGCGTTATCTCTGCATCGTGCTCGACAAGAAGGTGATCTCCTGTCCGGTGATCCAGGAGCCGATCACGCAGGGGCAGGGAGTGATCCGCATGGGCTCGGGGAGCACCCTGGCGGACGCCGAGGCTCTGGCGGTGACCCTCCGCTATGGTGCCCTGCCGGTGCCGTTAAAGATCGTGGATACTCGGAACATCGGGCCGACCCTGGGCCGGGAATCGATCCACCGCAGCCTGATCGCTGGGATTGTGGGATTCGCCACCGTCGCCCTTTTTATGATCCTTTATTATCGGGTGCCGGGGATCCTGGCCGTTCTCGCCCTCAGCCTTTACACCGCCCTGGTGTTCGCGATCTTCAAGCTGCTCCCGGTTACCTTAACCCTGCCTGGGATCGCCGGGTTTGTGCTCTCGATTGGGATGGCCGTGGACGCCAACATCCTGATCTTCGAGCGGTTGAAGGAGGAGCTCCGCGCCGGCCGTGCCCTGGCCCTGGCCATCGATTATGGCTTCGAGCGCGCCTGGCCTTCGATCCGGGATTCCAACATCTCCACCCTGATCACCTGCGCCATCCTGTATGTGTTCGGCCTGAACTTCGGGGCGAGCATGGTGCGGGGGTTCGCCCTCACCCTGGCGATCGGGGTGGCCGCCAGCCTGTTCACCGGCATCTGGGTCACGAGGGCCTTCCTGCACGTCTTGCTGGATCGCCTCAGTGCTCAGGCCCACGGGCGCTGGTTTGGAATCTGAAGGGCCCGCTGAACACTTTCGCTTTTCATTGAGGGGACAAGATTCAGGGAGGAAAGGGATGATCGATATCATCGGCAAGCGCTACTGGTATTTCGCCCTTTCGCTTCTGGTGATCATTCCGGGCCTGATCGCTCTGGCCCTTTACGGGTTGCCCCTGGCCATCGATTACACGGGCGGCTCGCTGATGGAGATCCGGCTCCCGCCGGGCGTTGCCGCCTCCAGCGAGGAGGTCATCGGGGTGGTCGGGCAGATCACCGGGTTTAACGTCGCCGATATCCGGGTCCAGCCATCCCTCCAGGGCACCCTGATCATCCGCACCCGGGAAATCGATGCGCCGACCAAGACCCGCCTGGAGGAGGCCCTGCGCTCCCGTTATGGGGAGATCATCCTGGAGCGTTTCGAATCGGTGGGGCCCACGGTAGGCGCTGAGGTGACCCGGGGCGCCCTGGTGGCCGTGGCCATGGCCTCCCTGGCGATCATGCTTTACCTCACTTTCGCTTTCCGACATGTTCCCCACGCCTTTCGCTACGGCGTCGCTGCCGTCATAGCTCTGCTGCACGACGTGGCCGTGGTGGTGGGGACCGCCTCGATTTTCGGCAAGGCCTTCGGCTGGGAGGTGGATGCCCTTTTCCTCACCGCCGTGCTGACGGTGATCGGGTTCTCCGTCCATGACTCCATTGTGGTGTTCGACCGCATCCGTGAGAACCTTCTCCGCTATCGCGGCGAGCCTTACGAGCGGATCGTCAACCACAGCATCCTGCAGACCCTGGATCGCTCGATCAACACCCAGCTCACGCTGATCTTCACCCTGGTCGCTCTGCTCCTCTTCGGGGGGACGACCATCCGCCAGTTCGTCGCGACGCTGCTGATCGGGATGATCAGCGGAACCTATTCCTCCATCTTCAACGCGGCGCCCATCCTGGTGGTCTGGGAGAAGCGAGAATGGCGGACCTGGTTCCGCCGGCCGGCCGAGCAGCCCGTTCATTGAAGGGCAAAGCCGCTGACCTTCCGGGGCCTCTCAACCAGTGAGCCCCTGGAGAGAAACGGCGGCGACCCAAAGTCGCCGCCGTTTCTCTCATTCACTCCCTTCCAGAAAACACCGCAATCCCTCCACAATCCCTTCCACCACACGCTCCTGCCCCCGGGTGAGAAGATCCCGATCCAGGTAAAGGAAACCGGTCTCGATGATCGCGGCGGGGGTCTCCGGGGCGATCTCCCGGAACGCATGGTAGTCCGTCATATCGTAGGTGATGCTGTCCGCATGGAAACGCAGTCCGGTGCTCCGACCGTAAGCGGAGACCAGACAGGCCACCAGGCGATCGCTCTGCTCCGGCACCATATCGGCCTGGGCTCGCGCGACCTTGAAGCCGGTCGCCAGCTCATTGATGTATTCGCAGGAATCGGCATGGATCGAGAGGAGAGCCGCCGCGCGGTATCCATGAAGACGTTCATCAAATTCCTCCAGGACATCTACTGTGTATCCCAGCGCCTCCAGACGACGGGCCACCTCCCGGGCGATCGCAGTGTTCACCTCCACCTCCGTGAGCCCGTCCGCGCAAACCGCCCCGCTATCGTGCCCCAGATGCCCGGCGACCAGGCCCACCCGGGGAGATCGGGAAGGGGAGACCGGCTGAGCGGCGATGTAAACCTCATGCCCGGATAGCGCCGTAGAAAGCCTTCGGTAGCCCCCCAGTCCGCTGAGGAGCCCCACCATCAGCAGTGCGGGAAACAGAAGCAGGAAGAGGACCAGTGGGGACAGCCTCCGGGGTCCCCGGATCTCACCTCCTGTGCGGGGATAAGCCATCGGCGGCCGGGCCCGCTTTCGGGGCCCCTTTGGGGAATGCGATAAGGTGGCCATCGCTTTACCCATCCGAACCAGTGGCGGATTCGTCGAACGACAGGATCGGATCGCCGGGATCAGGATGGGTGTCGGGGTCGAGCTCGAAGCCCGGCGACATGAGTCCTGATGGATGTCATCGGCGACGTTGGGCGATCAGGGAAAGCAGCACAAAAGTCAGGGAGGCCCCGAAAAGCAGCGTGGAAATCGCATTCAGCTCCGGCGTGATCCCCAGCCGGACTTTGGAATACAGCAGCACCGGAAGCGTGGTGGATTTTGGACCGGTGACGAAGAAGGTGATCACGAAATCATCGATGGAAAGGGTGAAGGCCATCAAAGCGCCCCCCAGGATCCCCGGCATCAGCAAGGGCAGCGTGATCCGCCGGAAGGTTTCCCACTCGTTGGCTCCCAGATCCTGAGCGGCCTCCTCCATGGTGCGGTCATAGGTCGACAGCCGGGCACGGACGATGACGTAAACGAAAGGCACACAGAACGCCACGTGGGCAATCAGGATCGTCCACACGCTCAGGGGTGTCCGCGTCAGGACAAAGAACAGCAGGAGACCCACACCCATCACGATCTCCGGGATGATAATGGGAAGATAGAGCAGGCCCTCCAGGAATGTCCGCCCGGGGAACCGATACCGATCCAGTCCCAGAGCCAGCATGGTCCCCAGGACGGTGGAGATCACCGTGGCTAAGAAGGCGATGAACAGGCTCCGCTGCGCCGCCGCCAGGACCAGAGCGTCCCGTAAAACTCGCTCATACCACGCGGTGGAAAAACCCTTCCATACCGTTGCGATGGGGGAGGCATTGAAAGAGAAGGCAATTAAAATGAAGATCGGAACATACAGGAAGAGGAAAGCCAGACCGATCATCCCGGCGCGCCACTCGGCAGCGAAGCGGAAGGCGGGAACCGGCCAGGGTTCTACTCGCAGGAAACGACCCAGCACATGTTCCCGATGGATATCCAGGAGAACCAGTCCGAGGAAAATCAGGGTCAGCGACCCCCAGGTCAGGAGATGTCGCAGGATCCTCCCGGCTCGCCCCGGGCGACGCCAGAGCCAGCCGGCGAGGAGCAGCGCCCCATAACATGCCAGCAGACCGCTGACCAGCCGGGGCCAGCCCGGCCCCTCCGGACCTGTCCATTGACGGGCGATCTCCAGCAGGTCCCCCAGGACGCCCAGGCCGGTTAACCAGGGGATCGCCGTCGCCAAAGCGCCCCCCAGATGCAAGATGATCAGCCCGCCGACCGTCCATTCCAGCCCTTCCACCCCATACAACACGATGGGAGGCAGGGCGCGGATCGCTGCCCGCTCAGATTGGGTGACGACCGGGACACTCATAGCGCACGCTCCCCACCGCCGACACGGAGATAGACCATGGTAGCCACCAGCACCATCGCCATCAGGATCAGCGAGAGGGCAGAGCCGAAGGGCCAGTGGCGGACAGTGAGGAATTGATACTGGATCACATTGCCGATCATGATCGTCTTCGCCCCGCCCAGCAGATCCGGGGTGATAAAGGCACCCACCGAAGGGATGAACACCAGCGTCGATCCTGCGAGGACGCCCGGGAGAGTGAGGGGCCAGATCACCCGCCGGAAGGCGTGCCATTCATTCGCGCCCAGATCATAGGCTGCTTCCACCAGGGAGAAATCGAAGCGCTCCAGGGTCGCATAAAGCGGGAGGATCATGAAGGGGAGCTCACCATACACCAGGCCCAGGATGACCGCGTTCTGGGTGAAGAGCAGCGAGAGGGGCTCCTGAACCAGACCGAGGGCCATCAGAAGGCCGTTGATCGGGCCGTCCGAGCGCAGCACAAACATCAGCGCCAGGGTCCGAACCAGGAAGTTGGTCCAGAAGGGGATCATCGTGAGGATGAGCAGCGTATTGCGCCATCGCGCCGGGGCGCGCGCCATCGCATAGGCGACCGGATAGCCGATGAGGAGACATAGCACGGTGGTCACCAGCGCGATCCACAGGGAGATCAGGATAATCTGCACATACAGGGGATCCAGAGCACGTTGATAGTTCTCCAGAACGAACACCCACCGGATCCCTCCATAAGGTCCCCGTTTCAGAAAGCTGATCACTGCGATGATGCCCACCGCGAAGGCGAAAAAGACCAGCAGATAAAAAGCGCCCGGGAGGATCAGAAGCGCAGGAAGCCGGGCCCGGGGGAGGGCGGCGATCCCCAGCGCCAGCGCCACGAGGCAAAGACCCAGGCCGACAGCCAGGCCCATGGTGAACATCAGCCCCAGGCCGAGGACAAACCCAAGGGCCGCCCGGACCAGGATCAGGGCGGGGATCGCCGGAAGCCCGAGGATCCATGTGGCGGCGAGGACCGTATCCAGGAGCCCGATCCCGCCCATGAGAATCCGCCAGGGCGGTTCGGCCGTTCTCCCGGCCATCAGAAAGGCCAGAAGGCTGCTGAGCACCAGGATCCCAAAGACCTCCAGGGAACGCCCTTTCCGGCTCAGGATGCCCATTCCGAACACGACCCCCTCCTATTCGGTGAGAACGCGCGCGCTTTCCGGAAGCCATGCCACCCAGATCACAGCGCCCGGATGATAGCGATCCATGGAGGCGCTGCCATCCCGGTTCTGCATGCGCACCCGCAATCCAGGCCACTCACCCACCCGAACCCGAAAGAGCGTATCAGTTCCGATGTAGATGATTTCCTCGATCACACCTGGATAGCGATTTGGCGTATCCTCGGGCTCTTCCGCGCACAGATGGATCCGCTCTGGCCGAATGGCCACGGTGACCCTCTGGCCCCGATGGATCCCCTCTGAGGGCGCGGCGAAAACCGGGAACCCCTCGACCTCCACACGGGCCATCCCTTTCTCCAGATCCACCACCTGCCCTTCCAGGAAGTTCGTCTCACCGATGAAGTCCGCCACGAAGCGGGTGGCCGGATGCTCATAAATCTCCACAGGAGTTCCGACCTGAAGGACACGCCCCTGGTTCATCACGGCGATGCGATCCGACATGGTCATCGCCTCTTCCTGATCATGCGTGACATAGATGAAGGTAATGCCGACATGATGCTGCAGCATCTTCAATTCCAGCTGCATCTCTTTGCGGAGCTTCAGGTCCAGAGCGCCCAGGGGCTCGTCGAGCAACAGCACCGCCGGGCGGTTGACCAGGGCGCGGGCCAGGGCCACCCGTTGCTGCTGGCCGCCGGAGAGCTGGCGGGGGTAGCGGTTTTCCAGCCCGGTGAGGCGCACCAGGCGCAGGGCTTCTTCCACCCGTCGGCGGATTTCATCCCGGGGGAGGCGTTTCATCTCCAGGCCGAAGGCCACGTTCTCGAAAACGGTCATATGGGGGAAAAGGGCATAGTGCTGGAACACCGTGTTCACCGGGCGATGGAAAGGGGGCACATCGTTCATCCGCTCGCCCTTGATGTAGATCTCTCCCTCCGTAGGACGTTCGAAGCCAGCGATCATCCGAAGCGTTGTGGTCTTCCCGCAACCCGAAGGGCCCAGCAGGGAGAAAAACTCCCCATCCCGGATCTGAAGGCTGATCTGATGAACGGCCTCGACCTCACCGAAATGCTTGCTGACTTTCCTGAGCTCCACAGCAAACACCATCTCCTGCCCCTCCTGAACAGAATGGTGCTGGCCTTGTAAGGGCGCAGACTGCTGAAAGGGTGTGCGCAAATCAGAGCCCTTCCGGCCGGGCCCCCAGAGTCGCCACTCGCGGCAGGCCATCCCGCCGGCGGGCAGCCAGAAGGGCCAGCCCCTCGTAAACTACATTGGCGGCCAGCAACGCCGTGATCCCGGCCGGATCATAAGCGGGCAGCACTTCCACCACATCCATACCTACCAGGGGCAGGCCCACCAGTCCCCGGAGCAGGGAAAGCCCTTCCCATGATGTAAACCCCCCCACCTCCGGCGTGCCCGTTCCGGGCGCATAGGCCGGGTCGAAGAAATCGATGTCGAACGAAAGGAAAGCCGGATGATCGCCAACGCGCTGGAGGATCCGACGGGAGACGCTTTCCAGGCCGATCGCCCGGACCTCCGCGGCAGAAAGGAGCTCCAGGCCCAGGTCCCGCGCAGCCTCCCAATCCCCCGGCCCATAGATCGGCCCTCGAAGGCCGACCTGAATGGACCGCTCCGGAAGGATCAACCCCTCCTCGACCGCTCGCCGGACCACCGTGCCATGGGTATAGCGATGCCCGAAATAGGCATCCCATGTATCGGGATGGCTGTCGAACTGGATGAGAGCGACCGGCCCATAGGCGGCCGCCACCGCCCGCAATTCCCCCAGGAGCACCGAGTGATCCCCGCCCAGGCCGATCGGGATCACACCCGCCAGCGTCAGCCGGGACAGAACATCCGCGATCCGCCGAAGGGAGTCCTCGATGAAGCCCGGGGCAACCGGCGCATCCCCATAATCCACGATGGAAAGATGCTCGAAGAGATTTACGCGGAGAAAGGGATGGTAGGGGCGAAGCAGAGCAGAGGCGCTGCGGATGGCTTCAGGGCCAAAGCGAGCCCCTACCCGGAACGTGGCTCCCGTATCGAAGGGGAGCCCGACAATCGCCACATCCACACCCTCCGTGGTCTGGACATGAGGCAACCGCATGAAGGTGCGGATACCCGTGAAGCGGGGGAATTCCAGGGCATCCGGCGGCCGATAGCGGTCCATTCCACCCCCCATACTGGGATAAGAGAGACGGGATACCCGCTCCCCATAGCCCTCAGGGCCACGAGAGCAAGGAACCCTCCCATCTTCCAAATCCGGATCCCACGCCCCCGGGTCCAGATCTTATGGATGTTCTCGCGCAGAAACCGGCATCGTGGAAGGCGGGACAGGGGCGCCCAGCGCGACGCCACAATAGGGGCACAGGCTCCACTCCAGGCGCAAGGGCCTCTGGCAGCGAGGACAGGGTTGCTTTAAACGGGTGTGGCAGTAAGGGCAAACGATGAACTCCGCTTTCACCCGCCGGCCGCAACCCGGGCACTGCTCGATCTCCTCCAGGCTCTGCAGGATCAGCTCCTCCTCCAGCGCCCGTTCATATGCCTCCGCCAGGGTCTCCCGGGGACGCAGGATCAGATAAATCAGCAATCCTGGAATGTTGAGCACAGCCACCAGCAACGTCGCCAGGAACTGGGTGGGCAGATCCCGGGTCCGTGACCGGATATCCCGGAAGGTCCAGATCACCATGCTCAGCCAGAAGGCTGCGACGGTCGCGCCCAGGAACGCAACAGGCAACAGGATCAGATCCATGAGATCCATGCGTTTTGGATCCTCTCTCAGGATGAGCCATCCGGTTGCCACAAATTATATCCGAATTCCCAGGCCTCCACACCGCGCCGCCGGATCATGGGAGCACCCGAATCGCCCCCAGCTCCACCGCCCGGTGAGGCGGTCGCGCGCCGCTCGCCTCGATGACCTCGGCACGCTCCCCATCGGGCCGGTAGAGGCCGACGCGCAGACCATAGAGGCCCGGGGGCAGATCCGTCGGGATCCGAAGCGGATGCGGATCCGCGAAGCGATCGCCGGGCTCCCACCACCCGGCGGGCAGCTCCCCCAGAGCCGGGGGGCCGTCATGCTGGGCCCGGGGCGGACGATCGGGATCCCCCAGATGCACGAATACCCTCCAGTCCTCTCCAGAGGCGGCTTCCACCTCCCAGTAAAGCGTCACCGTAATGGTCTCCCCCGCGCGGACCTCTGCAGGGCGATCCACCCCGATCAGCCGGGCCGGTCCAACCCGCACATCCAGAGGCTCCACCGGGGAAAGGGGCATGGTCCCCCGCAGCTTCCCGGCCTCCAGGATCACATATGGGATGGGCTGACCATGGCCGTCTCGCGCCGGGGCGACCCAGCCGGTCTTCGCCTCGTAGAGACCGACGTGGATCCGGATCACCGCAGGGGCTTCGTTCCGCGAACCAACAGGAACCCAGTAAGGATCAGCGAACCGGAAGCCTGGACGACAATCTGTGGTGGAGAACAGGCCCCTCCCCGGGTGGCGATCGACCTGCCGAACATCGCGGACCCGGGGGGTGAGAACCGGATGGAGAAAGACGCTCCAGGGCTGTTTGGTGGGCTGCAGGCACTCCCAGAACAGAGTCAGGGCGAGGGAGCCCCCAGGCGCTGCGCGCCCGGGAAGATAGCCCAGCAGGCGCAGATGATCATCGAACACCACTTCCACCTGATGGGCTTCTGGCGGGAGATCGGCGATCGGGATAGGGCCCGCATACGTGGGCAGGATGTAGCGCACCGGGGCGATCCACGCGATCGCCATCCAGATCACGGCGGGAGCCCAGCGTCCGACGGTTCGCCCCCAGGGAAGCCATCGTTCCACGAGATGCTCCCAGCCAGCCCAGAGCATCCAGGCGATGGGGCCGATGGCCGGGAACATCAGCCGCCCCTGGGAGGCAGAGGTCATGGAAGTCCACCGCACCAGCCCGGCGAAGATCAGCCCGGTGTAGCCAACGGAACCGGCCCAGAGCGCCTGGGCCTCGGGGTCTGGCTTCCCCCATGCCCGGCCCATCGCCAGCATCGCCCCGATGGCCGACAACAGCAGCCAGGCTTCGAGGAAGAGATACACCGGTGGGTCCGCCAGGATGTTAAACCAGCCCCAGACCGCCCAGAAGGACCAGATGAAGCCCCGGGCCTCCGCGAGGAGCTGCGCGGGAGAGACCGTGCGGCGTCCGAAGATCTCCAGCATCACGTTCAGGCCGGTGGGATCTCCATAGAGCATCCAGTTACGAAGGAACCACCACCCGGAGAGGGCAATGGCAAGACCATAGATCAGCCCTCCATATCGGAGCAGCTCGGGAAGGCGGAGCCGGCCTTTCCTGACGAGAATGAAGAGGACCCCTGCGGCGAAGGCCCAGAGGGCCAGACCGCTCAGCTTGCTCAGCGCCGCCAGCCCCAGCAGGAGCCCGAGGAGGACGGCACGAGATCTGCTCATCCCGCATCGCCAGAGGCGGGCCAGCTGCCAGAGGGTCACCGCAGACAGGGTGTTGACGAGCACGTCGTTGTTGATCGCGCCCATAATGAAGGGGAACATCGGGTTCCAGGCGGTCAGTGCGGCGGCCCCCAGGGCCCATCGCGGCCGGCCCGGGGCCATCGCTCGGATCGCGGCATAGATCGCCCCCACGGTGGCTGCTCCGAGGAGCAGGGAGAGGAACCGCCACACATGGAGTGTACCGACGGCTCCATGCCAGGGGAATCGTTCCCACGAGCCGTGCAGGACCATGTTCTTATTGTCGGGGAGCTCCGCATTCCCCGGCGCGGCGTGCTGGTTCTCAAGCCGCATCGCCTCCAGATCGTCCAGGGGCAGCTCAAGCAGACGCGTCATGGCGGCCAGCAGCGCATAATAAAGCGGCGGCTGGCTGCCCTCCTGCCGCCACGGAGTCTCCTCGCCAGGCCGCTGAACCGGCAGCCCTCCGCCCCGGGCCAGGTGGGCCGCCATCCCAACATGCCAGATCTCATCCGGCGTCTCAAACAGCGGTGTCGCAATCTGAAAAAGACCCCCGATGATCAGGAAAGAGATCAGCAGCCCATAGACAGGCCGCATTGCTCCCAGTCTCCGCTAATAGGATCTGAGGCGCCCACGTTTCACTTTGGAAAAGCAAGCCTCTCGGGCAGCTGGATGGGGAAAGTGCCCCACAAACTGATCAGCAAACGAGCCCCATGGGTTCTCTCCAAGCTTATCATACTCATGGGAGCGGCCGGAGCGCATGGCCGCCGCCATGCGTCTGTGATAAAATGAGCACAAGCCTGCGAGGAGAGAGATATGGCGTTCACGGTTCGGGATCTGGATGATCTGATCCGCCTGCTGGACAGGCATCCCCAGTGGCTGGAAGCGTTGCGCCAGCGGCTGCTGACGAAGGAGCTCATGCAGTCGCCGAAGACCCTGCGGCGTGTGTCCACCCGGTTGGGGAAGGTGGAAAAGGCCCTGAACAGCCTGACGGAGACCGTGAAGACCCTTACGGAATCGGTCACCGCTCTCACGGAGGCCCAGCGGCGAACCGAGGAGTCCCTGACCACCCTCCGCCGGGAGTTCCTGGAACAGCGCGCGGAAACCGAGCGCCGCTTCGCCGAACTGGCCGAAGCCCAGCGGCGAACGGACGAACGCATGGGACGCCTGGAGGAATCCCTGGCCGCCCTCGCCGAGGCCCAGCGCCGCACCGAGGAGAACCTGGGGCGCCTCAGCGAAGCCTTCGCCGCCCACCGCCAGGAGTTCCTGGAATACCGCGCGGAAACCGAGCGCCGCTTTGCCGAACTCGCCGAAGCCCAGCGGCGAACCGACGAACGCGTGGGACGCCTGGAGGAATCCCTGGCCGCCCTCCGCCAGGAGTTCCTGGAGCACCGCGCGGAAACCGAACGCCGCTTCGCCGAACTGGCCGAAGCCCAGCGGCGAACCGACGAACGCGTGGGACGCCTGGAGGAGGCCGTCGCTGCCCTCGCCGAAGCCCAGCGCCGCACGGAGGAGGCCGTCGCTGCCCTCGCCGAAGCCCAGCGCCGCACAGAACAGCGCCTGGATCGCCTTGAGGCCGTGGTCCAGGGGCTGGCCGCCCAGGTTGGCCGCCTTACGGAGACAATGGGCGCTACCGCCGAGGAAGAAGCCCACGATGTCCTCCTGACGGTCCTTCGGGAGCGGGGCATGAAAGCCCTGGCCCGCCCTGCTCCCCTGATCGTGGATGGCTGGGAGATCGATCTGGCAGCTCCGGTGGAGGATCGGGAGGGCCAGCGGGGATGGGTGCTGGTGGAGGTGAAACTCCGGCTGTCTGCGGATCACGTGTGGGCATGGGCCAGCCGGGTGGGCTCCGAGGGATTCCGGGAGGCGCTGCGGCGGGCCGGAGTGGAGGGGCCGGTGTGGGTGTATATCTACGGGCTACGGGTGACGCGGGAGGCCGAGGAGGCCGCCGAGCAGGCTGCAATGGGGCTCCTGTGGCCCCGTGGAGAGCTCCGGGAGCCAGTGAAGATTCTTTGATCCTTAAGTCGCGCGGCCCCAAACAATCCAGCGGGGGTCGGGGGAAGCTCTCCCGACCCCTGTCTGGTTTCAGACCCTTAACGCATGGAACCAGGGACCTCCGCTCCCTCTCCTCGTTTGAATCCTATGGACGCAAGGCGGAGATCTCGTTAAGATGAAGGCGTGAAGATCTATACAGCCCGGAGGTCTTCCCATGCCATGGCTCCGTGCCCGATGGCCGCTCGTCCTGGCCGGGCTGGCGGCCGGGTTCGGGCTGCTGGGCGGGCTGGTCTGGGGGTTGCGGCCCCGTACCGAAGCGGAGACGGCCGTCCTGGCCCGTCGGGAGCTCCAGGAGGCGATCCGCCAGCTCGATCGATTCCTGGAAACCTACCCAACCGCTCCCGGTGAGGCCCGGGGGGCCTTGCAGCGGGCTCAGTCGGCCTTCGACAAAGCCGCCGGCCATCTGGCCCTCACCCGTCGGGCAGAAGTGCAACGGGGAACAGCGGATTTCCGGCGACTTCAGGCGCTGACGGCCGCCAGCGCCCCGCCGGAAACGATCCTCCCGCTTGCCCGGCAGCTCCGGGAGCGCATGCGGTCCCTGCTGGAGGAATAAGCCGGGTGCATCATGATCCGTGGGACAGCGGCACTTAACGGTCCCATTCCCCTGAATGAATCTCCCTCTCATCCCGGCAACGGAGGAATCCCGATGGCAGATCTCTCCATGATCGCAGAACTTGCCACAGAGGGCACAACGAAGATCGTGCTGCTGGTGATGGATGGCCTGGGCGGGATGCCCATCGAGCCGGGCGGGCCCACAGAGCTGGAGGCCGCCCGTACGCCGAACATGGACCGTCTGGCCGCCGAGGGGACGCTGGGACTGCACATCCCGGTGCGACCCGGGCTGGCTCCCGGTAGCGGCTACGCCCACCTCGCCCTCTTCGGCTACGATCCCCTGGTCTACCCCGTGGGCCGGGGCGTGCTGGAGGCCGTTGGGATCGGCTTCCCCCTGGAACCCCACGATGTGGCCGCCCGGGGCAACTTCGTCACCGTCGACGCTGAGGGCCGGATCATCGATCGACGGGCGGGCCGTATCCCCACCGAGGTCAACGCCCGCCTGGTGGAGCGCCTGCGATCCATTCGCCTGGAGGGCGTGGAGGTCTTCGTTGAGCCCGTCAAAGAGCATCGCTTCGTCCTGGTCCTGCGGGGCGAGGGGCTCTCGCCGGCGCTGACAGAGACCGATCCCGGGAAAACCGGCGTGCCACCCCTCCCGGTCCGTGCCCTCCAGCCCGAGGCGGAGCGCACCGCGACGCTGGTCAACCAGTGGATCGCGCAGGCGCGGGCGCTGCTCGCCGACGCCCACCCAGCGAATATGGTGACCCTGCGTGGATTCGATCGCCCGCCTCGCCTCCCCGCCTTCTCCGAGGTGTATAAGCTCCGGGCTGCGGCCATCGCCGCTTATCCCATGTATCGCGGGGTCGCCCGTCTCGTGGGGATGGAGATCCTGGAGGCCCACGGGGACAGTCCGGAGGCCCTCTTCCGGGAGGCCGTTGCTCACTGGGACCGCTTCGACTTCTTCTTCATCCACATCAAGCCCACCGACAGCCGGGGAGAAGATGGCGACTTCGCCGCTAAGGTCCGCGTGATCGAGGCCGTGGACGCCGCGCTGCCGATCCTGCTGGAGCGCGCGCCGGACGTTCTGGTGATCACGGGGGATCATTCCACCCCGGCCGCTCTCCGAACCCACACCTGGCACCCGGTTCCGGTGCTCCTGTGGGCCCCACGAACGGCGCGGCCGGACGGGGCACCGGGCTTCGGAGAGCGGACGTGCCGGACCGGCGGGCTGGGGATCTTCATGGCCACCGATCTGATGCCGCTGATCCTGGCTCACGCGGGGCGTCTGAGCCGCCTGGGCGCGTGAATCCCCCCGAGCAGTCTCCAGCCTGTGGAGGAGGATCCCCGATGGAAACCGGCGCTCCGCTCTCCCCGCGCCCCAAACTCCCTGCCCGGATTCGCCTGTTTCTCATCCCGATCCTGCTCCTCGGCTGCCATCCGTTATCCCCTTCCATAGAACGACGCTTCGATGGCCGGGAAGCCTTCCGTCACGTGCAGGCCCAGCTGGCAATGGGCCCGCGCTACCCCGGCAGCCCGGGATGGGAGGCCGTGCAGCGTTACATCCAGGATCACGTGATCCGACAGGGCTGGACCTTCGAGGTCCAGCCCTTCACCGCTTCCGGGATCTCCGGCCGCAACCTGATCGCCCGGGCCGGGCAGGGGCCGGTGGTCCTGGTGGGGGCGCATTACGACACCCGGCACCGGGCGGATCGGGACCCCGAGCGGCCGCAGGATCCGGTGCCCGGGGCCAACGATGGGGCCAGCGGTGTCGCCGTGCTCCTGGAGCTGGCCCGCGTCCTGGATCGCCCGCGCCTGCGCGACGAAGTCTGGCTGGTCTTCTTCGACGCCGAGGATCAGGGGGAGCTGAATGGGATGCCGTGGATCCTGGGCTCCACCCACTTCGCCGCCGCCATGACCGTGACCCCCACCGCGATGATCCTGGTGGATATGGTGGGGGACGTCGATCCCCAGTTCTACTACGAGCGGAACTCCGACCCCGGGCTGCGGGAACGGCTCTGGCGGGTCGCGGCGGAGCTGGGATACAGCCGCTGGTTCATCCCGGAGCCCCGCTGGGCGCTGATCGACGATCACCTTCCTTTCCTCCAGCGGGGCATCCCCGCTGTGGATATCATCGATTTCGATTACCCCGCCTGGCACACCACCACGGACACCCTGGACCGCATCTCCCCCCAGACCCTGGAGGCAGTGGGCCGGGTGCTCGAGCGGTTCCTCGAGCGCTAAGCGGGGAACCCGCGCAAGACCTCGGGCGGCCGGCCCTCGATCATGACAGCATTCCGATGCGCTCGACCTTCGGCGAGCATCGTTCCCCCGCTTAACTCTCCCCTCCTGTGCCTATCCCCCTTGACCCCAGGCACCTGAAAGCCTAAAATGGGGATCGTCAGCAAATCAGAAAGGCCTAACGGGTGGAGGCGATCGGACTGTGGGCGCCACCGGTCCTCCGCGCGGCGCTGGCCGCTCGATTCCCGGATTTGCGTCCTCTCTCTGCCGTGGAGGAGCTGAAGGCCTGCTCCTGCGCGTTTCCCCTTTTGCTGGCCGGCGAGGGGATCTGTCCCTCCGGGTGGCTGCTTGCCGCCTTCCTGCGCGCAGAGGACCCGACCCGCCCCCTGGCCCTGCTGGAGAGCCGGTGCACCCCCCTGTCGATCTGGGTCGCCGGGGAGATCGGCCTGAACGCGATCCTGGACCTCACCCGAACCCCGGAGGAATGGGCCGAGGCCCTCGCCTGCCTGGCCCGGGGTCAGATCGCCTGGCCCTCGGACCTCCTGGACCAGGCGGCCGACTTCGAGCGCGGCCTGGGCAGGCGGCTGCGCCGCCTTTCCCCCCGGGATTGGGCCCGCTGGCGGGATCTGGCCGCCGGGCTTCCCCCCAAGGCCCTGGCGGCCCGCTGGGGCCTCTCCCCCGCCGGCGTGAGCCGTTACCTCCGCCGCCTGGCGGATCGCCTGGGGGTCGCAGGCCCGATGGACCTCCTCTGCCTGGGCCTCGCCATCGGGATCTGGGTCGGCCCGCCCGGCGCCCCCCGGCTCGCCCTACCCCTCCAGGCCTGGCGCCTCCTCCGGGCCGCCGGAGACCCACCCGCTGTCAAAAATTGGAACACACACATGTCAAAAAAATGAACACTCCAGCCTGGACATCGCTGCCGGACCTGCTTACCATCGAGGATGGATCCAGCGGTCCCTCCAGACTCGGCCGCCGGACGGGATCGCCGGATCCACCGGCTAAGAGCATTGAACCCAGGAGGGAAGCTACGAGTTCAACACGCGCAGATTACAGAAAACCCTTGCAGGGTGATAGGTGGACTACCCCTGGACAATTATCAAGGAGGGAAAACCCATGTCGAACCGGTGGCTGTTATATGACAGTGGATGTTCCGTGTGCGCCGCCCTGGCCCAGGAGGTGGAGGCCTCCAGCGGCGGGCGGCTGGGGGTGCGCTCCCTGCGCGATCCCGAGGTCCAGGCGATGCTGAACCGGGCGAAACCGGGCTGGCGCTGGGAGCCGATGCTCCTCGAAATCGAGGGGGAGCACGTCCGGGTCTTCACGGGTCTCGCGATGCGGATGCGGTTGCTCCAGATCCTGGGCCCCGTGCGAGCCCTGCGGGTGGCCCAGGTCGTGGCCCGCTTCGGTGAGCCCGTGCTCGGGGTGGATTGGGGAAGGCGCGATTTCCTCCATCGGGCGGGAGGAGCCCTGCTCGGCTTTCTGGCGCTGCAAGGCTTAGGAACTCCGCTCTCCGCCGGAGCCACCGAGCCGCCCATCCCTCCCAGGGCTTTCCAGTTTTCATAGCTTTCGGCGGATCAGCGGGCTTAGACCCTGATCATGCCAGGCGCTTAAGGCCCGGAATCCGTCGACCACGAACCGGTAACCCAGGGCTCTGAGCCGGTTAAGGGCCAGGTTCCGGATCCGACGGAGCCCCGGCCCGATCTTCCGTCCATGCCGCCGGTCTTCCCTCAAACTCCCATCACGGATCCAGTAGAGCCGGTTCTTGATAGCTCAGAAAACCGGAAAGCCCTGCATCCCTCCCCCATCTCCCCAGCCCTCCCGCCGACGGGTGCAAAATGGAGAACCCCTCTACAGCGCCCTCTTCCAACAGGCCCAGAAACAGTTCCGCTTTGAGCGATGGAACGCCGAACCGAACTGGGAGGAGGTGTGGCTATATTCTTTTGAGAGGGGCTCCGCCCTGGTCGCCCCGCTGTCCCCATCCGGCCCATCCCAGCGCTTCCTGACCGCCCCCGTGCGCGGGACGGAGATCCTGGCCCTATATGTGGTGGAGATCGAACTGAAGGAAGGTCCTGCTCGCTCCGGACGTGTCCACGTAGTGCGACCCGAAGGATTGAGCGTTGTGGAAATCCAACTGGAGGATGGACGCGTTGCTGCCGTGCGTCCGACCTTCACGCGCCGGAACAGTCGTTCTCCGGGGCATCCCGCTCCTCTCAGGAATGTTTGCTGTGACTGGTTTCGACTGTGGGCTTGCATCTCCGCCGGAACCGTTCCTTGCGAGCTCGGTTTCTTTTGGGACCCCGCGGCTCTGGCCGCTTGCCTTGCTGCGGTTGTGGCCGGCTGTATGGCCACTTTATGCTGGTTCTGTTAATCCAAAAGAGACAAAGGGGATTCCGATGTTAGAACGCGGCTGGCGGTGGTCTCTGATCATCCTGCAGATCGTTTGGATGGCAGTCGCCTTCGGGCTCGCTGTGGGCTCCGGGATATCTTCACTGCCCGTGATGGCTTTGTTAAGCCCGCTCCTCGGGGCTGCAATCGCTACTTTCACTCCCATCCAGGCCGGGATATGGGTGGGAGGGGGATTCGTGCTCCTGGGATATGGAAGTCTGCTCATCGCAGGATGGATGAAGCAATTCTATGGCCCCCTGGAGCCAATCGCGGTCATCGCCGTGCAAGTCCTTTGCGCCGGTTGGATATGGGAGCGAGCCCGGCAGTGGCGCACATCGCAGCCCGGGAGGTGAAAGCCCGCTGCGCCGGGCGGATGGGGGCACGGAGTTTGCACGATCCCAAGGTTCGGGCCCTGCTGAACCAGGCCCGCCCCGGCTGGCGCTGGGAGCCGATGCTCCTCGAAATCGAGGGGGAGCACGTCCGGGTCTTCACGGGTCTCGCGATGCGCTGGCGCCTCATGCAGATCCTGGATCTCGAAGACCCGCCCCCACTCGGCGAGGATCGGATCGACGAGGGGTTCCTCAAAAAATGAGGAAGGCCAGACGGCTTTTTCCTCCAAAAATGAGGAAGCGCGAGGAGGGCGAAGGGGATAAGATGAGAAGTGGAACCTCTTCCAGGGAGGCGAGGCCATGATCGAACGATATCTTCTCTTTGACAGCGGGTGTGCGATGTGCGCGGCCCTGGCGCGGGAGGTGGAGGCCCGGAGCGGCGGGCGGCTGGGGGTGCGCTCGCTGCGGGAGCCCGAGGTGCAGGCCCTGCTGAACCAGGCCCGCCCTGGCTGGCACTGGGAGCCGATGCTCCTGGAGATCGAGGGGGAGCGCATCCGGGTCTTCACGGGTCTCTCGATGCGCTGGCGCCTGGTGCAGCTCCTGGGCCCGGTAAGGGCCCTGCGGGTGGCCCGGGCGGTGACCTGTGGCGTTCAGATGGCGAGCCCGTCACGTATGCAACCTCTCCTTCTTAGCTTTCTGATCCTCCTCACCATGTTGCTCACTTCCCATCACGCATCCGCATATTCGGTGTGTTGCAAGTGGTCCACGAATTACGCCACGTATCGCTATGGCTACCTCCCAATGGCCTTCTGGGATCCCACCGATCGTGGCGCATCGGCCTGGACCAGTGTCCCCACCACTAGCTGGCGCTACATCAAATATAGCGGATCACTCAATTACATAGAGTGGGGAGGGTGGGATGGGCCAGGAAATGCTCTCGCAGTCACAGTCCTCTCAGGATACGGAAATACGATCCAATCGTTCTGGATTCGATATGATAAAGATGAAAACTGGTATACAGGAACGGGAACTCCTGCAAGCAACCAATATGATGCCTGGTCAGTTATCACCCATGAGTTCGGTCACGCCCTGGGCTTACTTCATACACAGTCCATTTACTGCCCTGGAAATGCTACAGATGCCACAATGTGTGGTCAAATCTTTCGAGGAACTACATGGTTTCGAAGTTTAGAGGCCGATGACCGAAATGGCGTTTCGTATTTGTATCCGCGGTAACGGATCCGTTAAAGGAGCCAGGACCGTTGAAGACAATGCCTCATCCCCCTAACCATGGAATTGTCCATAGTGCCTACTACATTTGTGAATCTGGAGGATTTCCTATGTTTTCGCGTATCATTCGGGAAAGTCGAAGGTTCCTTCTCGTGCTGAGCGTGTTGAGCGGGCTGGGATGCCAGCCGGGTCTTCCCGACACCCCTCCCCCCTCCCCCTTCGTTTCAGCGCATCCGGTATACGCGGCGCTGTCCCGCCGGGAACGGATTCAGCAGGCGGATGCCATCGTGCGGGCCGAGGTGCAGGCCATCTCCCCTACCCGCTGGAACTCGGACAGCGGCCAGCCCTGGACCCCACTCCCCCCTGAAATCCCGGAGCGCCCGGTCCCCGTGCCCATCCACACGGTCACCTTGCGGGTGATCCAAACGCTGGCCGCGCGCGAGCCGCTCCCGGATTCGATCGAAGTCGTTGTCATAGGGAACAGCCCCCTGGAAGCGCCTCCGGCTCACCAGCGATGGGTGAAAGTGCCTGCGGAGCACCAGCTCCGCGTGGGGGATTCCATTGTGGCCTTTCTGGGTCGGAGGGATCTGGTCTGGGAGGGGGGCAGGCGATCCGTATGGATGTTTATAGGTCTTCCGGCTGCCTCCTACCTGAAGGCGCGCCCGGATGGGCGATGGGGCGAGGAGGTCTTCGATGGGCCATCGGAGGAGCGACGGCCGCTACGCTGGGAGGAGCTGGAGGCTCAGATCCGGGCGCTGCGCTCACCATAAGACCCTGTGGTCCCCACGGGGGGAAGTCGCGAGGCAAGGCTGGATACTTTCAAGAGGTGCAGAATGCAAGCATCTTCACGCCTGAAAAATTTCGTCTGCAATGGAATTGGGAGTTACGCAGTTGGGTGAAGGAGGTAGCGTGGAGGGGGAGCGTGTCCGGGTCTTCACCGGGCTGACGATGCGGGCGCGCCTGGTGCAGATCCTGGGCCCGGTGCGGGCCCTGCGGGTGGCCCAGGCCGTGGCCCGGCACGGCGGGCCGGTGCTGGGGGTGGATTGGGAGCGGCGCGATTTCCTCCGTCGCGCCATAGGCGCCCTGGCCGGATGGATCGCCCTGCGGGGCCTGGGCCGGCCCGTCCCAGTCGGCATCTGAGGAGGGCCTTGTAACCAGAAGTCCTTTCAAAATTTTGTCCAAGCAGGTGAGGATGAACGCCAGGACGACAAAAGCCCCGTAGACTTCTCCCGGGCGCCCATCGCGCCTCACAAGGCGACGAAAACACCCCAGCTCGCTGAAGGTGCCTCGATCACCCCGCGCGAGCGATACGGCGTGAGGTCCGGCTTCCGGCCCCGGCGTCTCCGGTGGGCGCGCCGCGGCATGCAGGGTCGAATGATTATGATATGATTGGGGTAGGAGGTAAGGGTACGCCACCTAAACGTTCATCGTTACAATGCTACAGATAGTGAACCGCAGTGGAAGTGGATGCCTTCTGGTCGTTTGTCCAAAAAAGCGCCCAGATGCTGGGGACGCCGGACGTGTCGGGTGGGGTTGGCCCGCACTGGGGATGTCTGGGCCAGGATTGTCCCAGCCGTTTTGTGGTAGCGTGGTCCTTTGCTTGTTCGGAGAATGAAGCGGCACCGGAGGTGGTGGCCAGACACGAACCTGCTCGTCTTCTTCCCTTTTCCTCGCTGTTTCCTACCGCTTTCCTATTTCCTATTTCCTAATCGCCCTTTGGCGAAGCGGTAGGAAAACGGTCAAAAGTTCGCTATGCGCCCAAGGATCGACGATGTAGAGTCTATATTTGAGAAGAGGTTCATATTATGAAGCTTTGGCCTCTTGGTCTTCTCGAAACTGCTGTGATATGTTTTAGTATGGTTTTATTTGTTATTTGGATGTGGATAATAGTTCGATCAGTCGCCTTGAAATATAATGACAAGAATTCCATTGTTCTAATTCTCGTTGTAGCTTTAGGTCCCCTTTTCGGAGTTTTATTTTATATTCTTTATAATGTTATCAATGAAATGAAAAATTTATTTAACTAATAAGATATCAATGATCAGGAAAATTTAATCTTTATTTGTAATTACCATCGGATGGATTCGTTGTTCACCTGCGAAACACACCTCCTTTCGATCATCCGGCGAAAGCCCCCGGAGGCTTGAGGGAGGGCTTCGTTAAGATCAGCTTCATGGTAGATCCGAAGGCCCGTGAGCCGAACCCGTCAGGCCGCGAGGTCCAGATCACTGGCCTGCTCTGGAGGGAGACCATTGAATCTGGAGGGGTCGCAGGGGATCAATCGATCACGCTGGAGACTTCCCACGATGGAATCGTGTTCCGTATCTACGCCTACATCACCGGTACTCAGAACCAGAGGCCGCTTTTAGAATATCACCTGGGGACATTGCGCCGGATTATTCAGAGCTTTCACTTCGAGACTTCCCCCCTTCCAGAGCAACCCTCAGGATCGCCATAGGGTCGATCGGGTCCTTATCCGCTTGAATCACCGCTCTGAGATGCAGGATAGGGAGGATCCTGTGAGAGGATATCCGGGCCTGCTGCTGAGCGTTATGCTGATCTTTGAAGCCTGTATAGCCAGGATGCCCTCCCCGCAAGCCCCCATGGCCACGGCTTCCCTGCCCCCCATGCCCATTTTCTATACGCCAACCCCTATCCCCACGCTGGGAGGCGAGACAACCTGGCAGGAGCCCCTGGCACAGCGATCGGTGATTCTGGAGCGCCCTTCCCCTTCTGGCGGTATAGATCTATATCGGCTTTCCCCGGATGGCCGTCCCCCCATCCGCCTCGCCCATCTACCAGAGGAAGTGTTCCAGGCCCAGGCCTCCCCGGATGGCCGATGGCTGGCCGTTCAAACTCGTCCTCACGAGGGCGTGGGGCGAGACGTTCTCTACCTGCTCTCCCTCCTCGACCTGCGCTTCCACCCGGTTATTCAAAACAGCTGGATCACCTCACTGGCCTGGGCGCCCTCCGGGGATGCGCTGGCCTTCTCGCAATGGACGGACGGTCCGGTGCAGATTATGCTCTACGATCTGATCCGCCAGCAAACCAGCCTGCTTGTTGAAAAACGGGACAGCGGGCCATGGTCGGTGGAAGGATGGGTAGGGAAACAGGAACTGGTGCTCTCCCATCTGAGGGGAGGCGGCCTCATGATCGATCAGATCGCCCTGCTCGACCTTCAGACCCGAAGGATGGAGATCCTCTACACGGATCCCACCGCCCACACCACCATGGCCTCTGTTTCCCCAGATGGCCGCACGATTTTGATAGGACAGGCAGAATCCCTTCCGGCCCTCTCAATTCAGGTCCTGCGCCTGGACCTGGCCGATCGACAACTGACCCCTCTCGTAAAGCGAGAGGATCCCGAAGCCATGATGCTCACTGTCCCCGTCTGGTCCCCATCTGGGACACGCGTCGCTTTCGTCGCCGCAGCCGGCTATGCGCCAGGGAGCTCCGAAAAAGGAGGAGGAAAGGAGGTTCCACAGGCCCAGCGGGTCGTGATCCTGGATGTGCAGAATGGCCACACCTCCCGGGTGGTTGAAGTGCCCAGCCCCAACCCATCAATTCAAGTGTTGGCCTGGCTTTCAGAGGAAGTGTTGTTGATCACAATTCTGGAAGAACAGCTAAATGGTCCCGTGCTCTACTCGATCCGGACCGATGGGACAGGCAAGCGACGCATCCTGGATCTGGGAGGAGGCCGCTTCCTCACCGTTTCCCCAATGACCGAAGGCGACACGAGGTAAAATCAAAGGGTGCGGAAATTCTGCTGAAGGCGGTGTATCCTCCCTTCTTAAGAGAGAAAATGTTAACGAAGAACTCATCTCAAAACTCTCCAGGTGAGGAGGAAACAGGCCAGATACACGAAAGCCCGGAAGGTCGCCGGGAGACGCTCATGACGGATCATCCAGCGCCGGAAGCCGCCCTTCCGCCAGGCAAAGAAGCGTTCCACTCTGGAAATTCGCAATGCCGATCCTTTCACATGTGCGTCAAGGCCATGGGATTGCAGGGTATATGCTCAGGCGAGTTCTTTCTACATCATCTGGCCATAAGTGGAGGTGTGCGATGAAATTTCGTTCTCTGATTGCGTTATTCCTCTTCCTCTGGATCCCACCTGTTCTTCTATTCGGGTCCAGGGATCCTTCAGGTCCTGTCTATGCGGTTCAGGAGCTCCCGTTCAGCGTTCCCGGCGAGTCGCTGGAGTCCGCCCTCCGTCAGGTCTCTTTCCCGATCTGGCTCCCCACCTGGCTCCCTTTTACACCCGGAACACCCTTCGCCTTTGTGGTCCATCACCCAAACGGGGTTCAAACGATCTATGTGGATTATGTGGATTCCCAAAATCAGGCCTTCGTGGAGATTGCCATTACAAATCATCCGGTTCAAATGATCTCGGATCGCTATCCGCTGGAGAAAGTAACTGTCGCAGGGAAATACGAAGGAGTTTTCATAGATAATGGGGCAGCCCAGATGCTGTCCTGGAACCAGGAGGGGCTCTCGATCATGATCACTGCTTCCCGCCCGCATCCGCCCTATCCGGTTTCCACCCTTTTGCAGATTGCTACCCATCTGAAACGCGTGAAGTGAAAGGGGCCCATAACCAGTGGAGATAAGGTCCTGGATTCCCGACACGCTTCAGCCTTAATACGACAACCGCCGATCGTTGAGCGGAGCCTCTCCGTTCCCCCTAGGGCAACTGCAAGCAGTTGCCCTACTCCCACGCCTCCAGGTGTGGTGGTGGCCCCACTGGAAGGCCAGGTGCGGCTGTAGTTAAGGAGCTCATGCCTTGCTCAGGGAAATCCTTCGCCTGAGTGGTGCCCATCTTCCCATGGCTTCGCCCGGCTGGGGATGAATCGACCCACGGGCTGCTGACCGCGCCCTGCCCCGTAGACCAGGAAAGCGATCCATTCATCTCCCCTCTCTTCCTTCGTTCAGGCCCTGAAACGCATATAGGGAGCGGCACCCATCCCGGCAAACGTCCGGTCTTCCGGTTAAAATGGGGGAAAACATCCCGCACGGAGGCTCCCATGCCGGAACGCGTCGCGCTTTACCTCCAGGATGCCCACGATCTGCGGGAGGCCATGCGCTACGTGCAATACGCGGAACAGCGCGGCTTCGAGGCCGTCTGGCAGGCGGAATCCCGGCTGGTCCGCGACGCCATCGTCCCTATGGCCGCTTACGCCGCCGTGACCGAACGGATCAAAGTGGCCTCCGGCGTGATCAACAACTGGACCCGCAACCCGGCCCTGATCGCCGCCACGTTCCTCACCCTGGACGATCTCGCCCCCAATCGCATCATCCTCGGCATCGGTGCATGGTGGGATCCCCTCGCCTCCAAGGTCGGCATCAAACGGGAAAAGCCCCTCCAGGCCATGCGCGAGGTGGTCACTGTGGTGCGCGACCTCCTGGCCATGAGGCGTGTGACCTTCCACGGGCAGTTCGTGCATCTCACCGATGTGGAGCTGGACGTGGTGTATGGGCGCCGGGAGCCGCGCAACGTCCCCATCTATATCGGGGCCACCGGCATGCAGATGATGGAGCTGGCCGGCGAGATCGCCGATGGCGTGCTGCTGAATTACCTGGTCTCGCCGAAGTATAACGAGATGGCGCTTCATCACCTGGAGATCGGCGCGAAGCGGGCCGGCCGCCGCGTCGAGGACATCGACCGCCCGCAACTGGTGGTGTGCTCCGTCGACCACGACCGCAGGAAGGCCCTGGACAGCGCCCGCAAGCTGGTGACCCAGTATCTGGGCCAGCAGCCGCACATCATGAAGGCCAGTGGCGTCCCGCAGGAGCTCCTGGACGAAATCGGGCGGGTCCTCACCTGGCCGGCGACCCCGGAACAGATCGAGCGGGCCATGGAGCTCGTGCCCGATGACATCGTTCAGCTGATCACCGCCAGCGGATCCCCCGAGGAGGTCCGCCGCAAGGTGGACGAATACCGCGCCGCCGGATGCACCTGCCCGGTCCTTTACCCCCTGGGGGATGTCCAGTTGATGATCGATATCTTCGCCCAGGCATGAGGCGCGAAAATGGAGGGGACACTCCAGCCGAACTCCCGCATGTGCTTCATCTGCGGCGTGCAGAACCCGGCCGGCCTGAAGGTCCGCTTCTATGAGGATGGGAAGACCACGGTCCGGGCCGAGGTGGTGATCCCGGAGGTCTATCAGGGATATCCGGGGGTGGCTCATGGCGGAGTGGTCGCCGCCCTGCTGGACGAGGCAGCCGGACGCGCGGTGATGATCGGAGCCCCGGAGCGCTTCATGGTCACCGCCCAGCTGAAGGTCCGGTATCACCATCCGGTTCCCATCGGACAAACCCTTCTCCTGATCGCCCATCCGCTTCGTGTGGGAACGCGCCTGGCCCGGGCGCGAGCGGAGCTCCGCCGACCGGATGGAACGCTCTGTGCGGAGGCAGAAGCCGTCCTGGTGAACGTCCCCCCCGAGATCCAGGCCGTTTTCGACGCGGAACGGCCGTTCTGGCGGGTCTATCCACCGTAAGCGAAAGGGCCAGGACTTCTCGATCATGGAATCCGAATCGCGCAGGAGGCCCGTGTCATGTTGCTGAACCTGCGGGAGTATCACCGTCCGAAAACGCTGACCGAGGCCCTCGCCCTTCTCCGGCGTCCGGATATTCGAACCGTGCCCATCGGCGGAGGCACCCAGGTCCTGGCGGAGGGGGCGCGAGAGGTGGAGGCCGTGGTGGACCTTCAGGACCTGGGGTTGAATTTCATCCGGCTGGAAGGGAACACCCTTCGGATCGGGGCGACCACGCCGCTGCAGGCGCTGGTGGAGGCCCCGGAGAGCGCCGCCTATGGAGGAGGCATCCTCGCGGTCGCTGCCCGGGAGACCGCGCCCCTCCCCCTGCGGAACCAGCGCACGGTGGGCGGGGCGGTGGTCGGCGCCTCCGGCGAACAACCCCTGGCGACTGTGCTGATCGCTCTGGAGGCCGAACTGGTGGTGTTCACCGAACCGGATTCCCCCCGGGCGCTGCGCCTGGAGGCTTTCTATGATTACCGGGAAGCCCTCCGACGCCAGGGGATGATCGCCACGGAGATCCGCCTGCCGCTCTCCGCCGCGCCGATGGGAGCATCCTTCCACAAGGTTGCCCGGACGCCTGCCGATGCGCCCATCGTGGGGGTGGCGGTTCGGCTGTTCCGGGGCGTGGATGGAGCATGTTACGGCGTGCGCATTGCGGTCGGCGGGGTGGCCTCCCGGCCGGTGCGGCTGATCGAGGTCGAGCACATCCTGGAGGGGCGGCCGCCGGACCCGGAGCGCTTCCTCGCGGCCGCCCGGCAGGCCCGTGAGCAGGTGAATCCCCCCGGGGATTTCCGGGGCTCCCCGGAATACCGCCGCGAGATGGTCGAGGTCCTGCTCCGGCGGGCGTTAACGGACGCCGCTCAGCAGGCCGGGTTCACCGGGTGATGGACCGCTCGGGCCGCTGGCTCCTCTGAACAGAGGCTCCCCGAAGCCCTCCGGGTCACAGAGAGGAGCCATCCCGCCAGCTAAACGGCGGTTGCCCTGGGCCCATTGGAACTGGACTCCGGACGCGCGGGCTGCATCCAGGGAACGCGGGTGTCTCTTCGAAGACCTTACCCGGCGCCTTTCCATTGCCCTTGGTGGAGTGGGCAGGCCCCCCATGCGTTGCGGCTCTTCCCGGCTGTCCAGCGTCCAGTCCGAAAGCCATGGCTGGCCGGAACCGACGGGACAGCCATCGGGCGGGTTGCGCTATAATTAAGCAAAGGGGAAAGGCGGTGGCGGCATGGTGGGCGTGCAGAATCCCACGACCCTGGAGTTCCTCCTGGAACAGATCCGGGACCCTCTGAGCCCTTCCGATCGGGAGCTGATCGAGCGGGCCTATCAGGTTGCGGAGCGGGCGCATTGCCATCAAACCCGCGCCTCCGGGGAACCCTATCTGTATCACTGCCTGGCCGTGGCTGGCATCCTGGCCGAGCTCCGTATGGATCCCCCGGTGATCGCCGCCGGCCTGCTTCACGACGTGGTGGAAGATACCGGCGTAACCCTCGAGGATATCCGGCGGGAGTTCGGGGAGGAAGTCGCCCGCCTGGTGGATGGGGTCACCAAGCTGAAATACATCGATCGCCTCCGCGCCCAGCCGGAGGATGGGGAAGGCCGGCGCACGGCCCGGGATGAGCAGAGCGCGGAGAACATCCGCAAGATCTTCTTCGCCATGGTGGAGGATCCGCGGGTGGTGCTGATCAAGCTGGCCGATCGCCTGCACAACATGCGCACGCTGGGCGCCCTTCCCCCCGAGAAACAGAAGCGCATCGCCCGCGAGACCCTGGAGATCTACGCCCCGCTGGCCAACCGTCTGGGCATCTGGCAGCTGAAGTGGGAGCTGGAGGATCTGGCCTTCCGTTACCTGGAGCCGGAGAAATACCGGGAGATCGCCCAGGCGATCGATGAGCGGCGGGCGGAGCGGGAGCGCCACATCCAGCAGATCGTCGAGCGCATTAAGGCCCGCCTCGCGGCGGAAGGAATCCAGGCCGAGGTCACCGGCCGGGCCAAACACATCTACAGCATCTACCGCAAGATGCTCCGTAAGGGCGTCTCCTTCGACCAGGTCTACGACGTTCGGGCCGTCCGCATCATCGTGAACACCATCCCCGAGTGCTATCAGGTCCTGGGCATCATCCACTCCATGTGGCGCCCGATCCCCAAAGAGTTCGACGATTACATCGCGAACCCCAAAGACAATTCCTATCGCAGCCTGCACACGGCGGTGATGCTGGAGGACGGCAAGACGCTGGAGGTGCAGATCCGCACCTGGGAGATGCACTGGGAGGCGGAATACGGCATCGCCGCCCACTGGATCTACAAAGAACAGGTTTCGAAGCGCGACCTGGCCTATGAGAAGAAGGTGGCCTGGCTGCGCTCCCTGATGGAGTGGCGCAATGAGGTGACCTCCGCGAAGGAATTCGTGGAGTCCCTCAAGACGGACGTCTTCGAGGATCGAATTTACGTGTTCACCCCGAAAGGGGATGTCATCGACCTGCCCCGGGGCAGCACCCCCATCGATTTCGCTTATCATATTCACACCGAGCTGGGGCACCGCTGCCGCGGCGCCCGGGTGAACGGGAAATGGGTCCCCCTCAACTACGTCCTCCAGATGGGCGATCAGGTGGAGATCATCCCGGCCAAGCAGGGCGGCCCCAGCCGGGACTGGCTGGATCCGGCCAAGGGATACGTGAAGACCTCGCGGGCTCGCCAGAAGATCCGCCAGTGGTTCAAGCAGCAGGGCCGTGCGGAGAACATCCTCCACGGCCGGGAGATCCTGGCCCAGGAGATCCGGCGCCTGGGCGTGCCGTTCTCCGTGGATGAGGCCGCGCGTCGGTTGCATGGGGAGTTTGGCTATAAGGAGCCGGAGGATCTGCTGGCCGCCATCGGCTGGGGAGACGTCTCCCCGGAGCAGCTGGCGCCCCGTCTGATCCGGATGGAGGAGGAGCGGCGCCGGGAGGAGCAGAAGGCCGCCCCGGAGCTCCAGGCTTCCCTCGAACGCTATGACGCCTCGCGGCCGGTGCTGGTGGAGAACAACCCGCAGGGGCTCCTGATGCAACTGGCCCGCTGCTGCAACCCGGTGCCCGGGGATGAGGTGATCGGCTACATCACCCGCAACCGCGGGATCACCATCCACCGCCGGAACTGCCCGAACATCCTGAACATCCGCTCCCCGGAGCGTCTGATCGAAGTGCAGTTCCCGGCCGGGGAGAAGGGATACCCGGTTGAGGTGGAGATCGTGGCCATCGATCGCGTCGGCCTGCTCCACGAGATCAGCGGCGTCCTGAAGGACGAACAGATCAACATCGCCCGCATCAGCGTGGACACCCGCAACGGATTCGCGGTCTTCCAGGCCACCCTGGAGGTCCGCTCCGCGGCCCAGCTGCACCGGGCCCTGGCGCGCATCGAACAGATCCCGAATGTCCGTGAGGCCCACCGCCGTCGGTGAGGAGGGCCGCTTCCCGGCCTGCCCTGCCGATCTGGAACCACGGATTTTCTCCAGGATCGCAATCGCCCTGCTCCAGCCGCAGGGCTTTTCGAAGATCTTACTCATCCAGACATAAGGTGGAGGGAGAAGGTGGGGGGACACCCCCCGCAGCCCCCCGGCAGGGGGCAAAAGCCCCCTGCACCCCCCTATCTCTCAGAACATGGAAAAGCCCTGGCTCCAGCCGAGGGCTTCTTCCTCCCCCTCCTCGAATCCGAGCGCAATCGCCGAATGCTTGCCTTAATGGGCCGCCGGCGGGGCGGGGCGGGCACCCCCCTTCGGGTAAGGTGCGTGGCGGATGCGGACCACCGGCTGACCGTAGAGACGAAGGCCCATCTTGTCTTCCACCACCACCCGGGCCATCTGCAGAACCTCCTGGGCCTTGCTGGGGACCTCAATCTCCGGCGTGGTCAGCACATCCAGCTCCACCCGCAGGCCCTCCCGATGAGGGATCACCCGGGGGTGCACCTCGATCACATCCGCGAGCTGGTCCAGGTGATACTTCAGACGCTCCCGGATGGAGTCCACGGCCACGGCCACGATCGCGCCGCTCACCGCGGGCACCCGGACGATCCGGCGTGGAGGCCGCACCTCGAAAAGCAGCCACAGGATGAGCAGGGCATCCAGCACCAGCGCCAGCAGGATCCCCACCCCGTAACGGATCTCCGGGCGGATCTGGCTGAGGGCTTCGATCACCGTGTTAGAAGCAGACTGGATCAGGCGGGCGAGCTCCACGGGGGTGATCAACAGCACGTTGCACAGGGGGATGGCCACCAGGAGCATCAGCACCACGATGATACGGTTCAGCGCGTTCATCCCAACCTCCCGGAGTGGGCTGGTGCAGCAGGTATACGGTTCGTCGCCTGGTTGCGTTTCGCCATGAATGGCCCAGGATCAGCGGGAAAAGCTTCAGGAAGCTTGTTCCCTTCCCTCTCCTTGTGCCGCGTAGCAGAGGATGGGCGGGCGCGCCTTCGGAGCCCGCCCATCCAAATTCCCCTAAACCGGAAGCGGGGTGGCACCCAGGATCTCGCGGGCCCGAGCGATGTCGCGATCGATCTGGGCAACCAGTTCGGCGATGGAGGGAAACCGACGCTCCTCTCGAAGCCTTTCCACAAAGTGCAACGTCAGCATCTGTTCATACAGGTCGCCGGTCCAGTCCAGCAGGTGCGCTTCAACCACCCGCTCGCTGCTCTGATCGAAGGTCGGGCGCACCCCGATGTTCACGACAGCCATATGACGGCGGCCATCCGGGAGCTCCGCCCAGCAGGCGTAAACCCCATTCGCGGGGAGGGCGTGTTCCGGCCAGATGTTCAGATTGGCCGTGGGGAACCCCAGACGCTGTCCGCGGCCCGCGCCAGCGACCACCCTGCCGCTCACCGAGAACGGTCGCCCCAGGCATTCGGCTGCCCCTCGCACATCCCCCTCTCGCAGCGCCTCCCGGATGCGGCTGCTCCGCACCGGGCGCCCGCCCAGATGGAATTCCATCGCGACATGAAGGGTATAGCCATAACGGCGCCCCAGCTCCTCCAGCACCGGCAGGGTGCCCTCCCGACGGTATCCCAGCGCGAAGTCCGGCCCGGCCCACAGCGCCCGCATGCCGATTCCAACCAGACGCTCCACGAAATCCGCGGCGCGGATGCGCGCCGTCTCCAGCGTGAAGGGGATCTGGATCAGCGCATCCACCCCCAGGCGGGCGATGCACGCCCGCTTCTCCTCCGGCGAGGTCAGGTAAAAGGGAGGTTCCCCCCGCAGAACCACCGCGGGATGGGGGAAGAACGTCACCACCACCGAACGCCAGCCATAAGCGCGCGCCATCGCCACCACCTGCCCGATCAGGGCCTGATGGCCCAGGTGCACGCCGTCGAAAGCCCCCACGGTCACCACCGAGGGAAAGGGATCGATCTCCTCGAAACGCTGAGTGAACCTCATCCAGATGCCCCCTGGATTGAAAAATGTTCCGTTCCCCGGGCTCGCTGCTGGGAGTTACTTTTATGGATCTCCCGGAAACACCCGCACCGGCTGCCAGCGCGCCCCCTGGCGCTCCAGCAACGCCAGCAATGTCCCATCGGGTCGGTGCACCCGGAGCCGGGGGCCAGGATAGGGCAGCGCCTTGACCGGGATAGGCTGCCCGTGCTGAAGCCGGCTCAGGATCTCCGACGATGGCGTGATCGGCTCCCAATCCGGCAGGGCATCCGCCATCGGTCGGAGATAGCGAAGCCAATTCCCAGCCCGGGCGGCGGCTTCCAGGAGCTCCCATGGGATGGCGTCCGCCAAGGTGAAGGGGCCGCTGGCCAGCCGGCGCAGCTCGGTTAGATGAGCGCCACATCCGAGCCGCTCCCCGATATCCCGGGCCAGAGCCCGGATGTAGGTCCCGGCGGAACAGGCGACCTCGATGGTCGCCCATGGCGGATTCCATTCCACCAGGCGGAGCTCATGGATCCGCACCCGCCGGGGCGGCGGCGCCACCGCTTCGCCGCGCCGGGCTTTTTCATACAGACGCTCCCCGCCCTGTCGGATCGCCGAGAAGGCCGGCGGAGTTTGCAGGATTTCCCCCACGAAGGAACGCAGCGTTTCCTCGAAAGATTCCCGCGAGACCTGCACGGGTTGCTCGCTCAGGATCCGCCCCTCGGCGTCATCCGTATCCGTTCGGATCCCCAGGCGGATCGTGGCCCGGTAGCGTTTATCGTGGCCCAGCAGGAACTCGGCCAGCCGGGTCGCATGGCCCACCAGAAGCACCAGCACCCCGGTGGCCAGGGGATCCAGCGTCCCTGCATGGCCGATCCGCCGGACGCGGGTGACCTTCCGGGCCCGCTCCACGACATCGTGCGAGGTCCATCCCTTCGGCTTATCCAGCACCAGCAGCCCGGCAGGCGTCTTCATGATGAAACTTGTATAGTTGAGTGCAAAAGAGGAAATATGTCCTTCTTTTCAATCCCATTCACCGCCGCCCCTTACGCTCGCGCGGCAGGGCGTAGCCCAGGCGGCGCAGTTGCTCAGGATCCCGGCGCCAGTTCTTCCGGATCTTCACCCAGAGCTCCAGATACACGGAATGCCCCAGGAGGGCCTCGATCTCCTGGCGGGCCGCGGCCCCGATGCGCTTCAACATCTGGCCGTTCTCGCCGATCACGATCGGCTTGTGGGTTTCCTTCTCCACATAAATCGTAGCCGCGATATAGGTCAGGTTTGGATTCCGATCCACCCAATCGGTGATCTCCACGGCGATCCCGTGGGGAACCTCCTCCCGCAGCAGAAGCAGGGCTTTCTCCCGGATGAGCTCTGCCACGATCATCTGGAGCGGCTGATCCGTGAGCATCTCGGGATCGTAGTATCGAGGCCCTTCCGGAAGATAGGCAATGATGCGCTCCAGCAGGAGATCCAGGTTGTCGCCCCGAACGGCGGAGATCTGCACCTCCTCCCACGGGAAAGGAGGCTCCGCGTCCGGCGGGGTGGGGGCCAGCGCCCGGTAGGCCGTCAGGCGGCTCTCCCGGTCGGACCTCAGCAGGTCGATCTTGTTCAGCGCCAGGATCACCGGCTTGTCCGTCGCCTGCTCCTTCAGCAGATCGGCGATCATGCGATCCTCATCATCCGGCCACTGGGAGACATCGACCATGAAAACGATCACATCCGCGTCCGGTATCGTGCGCCGGGCCACTTCCACCATGTATTCTCCCAGCTTGTGGAACGGCTGGTGGATGCCCGGCGTATCCATGAAGATCACCTGAGCATCCGGCCGGGTCAGCACACCCAGGATCCGATGCCGGGTGGTCTGCGGCTTCGGCGAGACAATCGAGATCTTAGTGCCCAGGTAGGCGTTCAACAGCGTGGATTTCCCCACATTGGGCTTGCCGATAATGGCCACGAAGCCGGAACGATGGCCTGGGGGGACCTCCTCGTATTCCGGGAAAACCAGCGACGGCTCCTGCGCATCCACGGATCGGCTTCCTCCCCTGGGATTTTTATGGGCAGCGCCCTGCCCGGTTATATTTTGGCCCATGTAGGGCAACTGCAAGCAGTTGCCCTACGCCTTCAGCTGTAGTATCAGGGGCCGCCAGGGGGCAACCCCCAAACACCTTTCCCCCCTCCGCGGCCTTTCGGACCCCATTGGGAGGGGAGGATCCTTCCAGTGCGGGGGGCACCCCTTCAGCGCCCCTCCTCCCATGCGGCCCACTCCAGAAGCCACAGGCGCGAGAAAAACGTCCAGGCGAAGGTGCTCCCAAACAAAGCCCCCGTGAGAACCCGCAGGAACGGCGTGCTTTCCCGGGGGGTGAAAGGGCCGATCAGGGCCAGGACGTAAGACACGAACTGGGAGCCGCCATCGAGGGCGATAGGGGCCAGGCCGAGGGCGAGGAAAGCCCACAGGGGCAGAGGACGCCAGGGACGCCTTCGGAGGATCATCGCGGTGGCCGCCAGCGCCATCGCACCGTAAATGGCCAGATCCCGCTGGCAGAGAGCGAGCTTCCATCCGATCCGGGGATCACCGGTGAAAGCGCGAGGCCAGGGATAACCGGGCAAGCCCTCCAGGCCCACGCGCTCCCTCAGATCTTCCAGGGAATAAGTGGGATGCTCTCCGAACAGAAAAAAGGAGCGCTGAGGAAGTTGATGGCATGTGAAAGAATAGAGGGTATAAAGAATGGACGCGGATCGCTGGAGCCCGGCCTGCATCATGACGGGAGGCAGGATCGCCCCCATCACATAGATCCAGAGCCCGAGCGTGAGCCATCGAATGGAGGATGGGATCCCGCGTTCCGCCGTCTTGACACTCATCCGAGGCTCCTTTTAGAATGAAGCATGCGGAGAACGCGCCGGGGTGGCGGAACAGGAAGACGCGCCTGACTCAAAATCAGGTGGCCGCAAGGCCGTGCGGGTTCGACTCCCGCCCCCGGCACTCGCCGCTTATTGTAGCCTCGTCCTCCATCGCCCGGAAAGCCAGGCGGTGAGGGTGCCCTCCCTGCTGTTGCCCTCCAGCTGTGAGAGGAAGAAGAGGAAATCGAGGATCACGACGGTGAGGAATTGCCGCCGGATTCGAACCGATGCCTCGAATGCATTCCAGGACCAGCGCCGCCCGCGAGGCCTTCCCAGGACGCTCTGATGAACGCTTCCCTGGCGCCCACTGATACCTTTCAAGCCATCTTTCCTGTTATCTCGCGGCGCAAGGCCCATCGTAATCGGATCAGACGCCACAGTCGTTCCCATCCGCGCAGCGCTGCCCGCCGGCGGAACACATCGAAATCATTCCGTTCGATAACTTCCAGGATGCCCTGGTAGAGATCCGCAGCGGCAGCGATGGCAAACCGGGCTTTGCGTGGAAGCAACGCAATGCCCGACCAGGCCTCCGCATACAGCTGCCGGGCCCGACCGATCTGAAACCGCATGAAAGCCCTCCAGCGGGAATCCACCCGCCGGGCGCGAAGATCGTCCTCGCTCAGGCCGAAGGCCCGCAGCTCGTGCAACGGCAGATATAGCCTTCCTATCTCCAGATCCTCTCCCACATCCCGCAGGATATTGGTCAGTTGAAGAGCGATCCCCAGACGCACCGCAAAGGGGATCGCCTCGGGGGAGCCACCGATGATCCGCATGCTCATCAGACCCACTGTGGAGGCCACCCCATAGCAATACGCGGCCAGATCCTCAAAGGTCTCCATGCGAACCGGCCTCAGATCCTGAGCGACACCGTCCATGAACTGTTCCACCAGACCCGTGGGGATGCGATAGCGCGTCCGCACATGCGCCCAGGCCAGTGCCACCGGTTCCTCCGCCGGCGGACTCGAAGAGAGGGCCAGCGCGCGCCAGCGCGCCCAGCGCACCTCCCGATTCTTACCCCCCCTATCCACCAGATCGTCGGTCACACGGCAGAACGCATACAGCACCCGAATCGCCCGCCGGGTCTCCGCCGGCAGAAGGGCTGAAGCCAGATGGAACGAACGACTATGGACCCGCAGAACAGCCTCGCAAATCCGATAGGCCCTATCCAGGATCTCGCCGGAAATCCCTTCCGCCTCCGCCACCGGGCTGTTCCACCCCTCCCAGGCTCTCTGCACCAGGACCTCTTCCCAGCTCAGATGGCCCGCTCCCATCTCCTCCCTCGCACTCAGGATGGTTTCATGATAACAGGATGTCTATATTTTGTCAAAATAAATCTTGACAAAATATGAACAATACGATACAATGGAGAAGGTGCAGGAGGAGCATGGGAGGACGGGACAGGGGGTGAGTCAGGGTCCGAGCTCACCCCCGTGCCCGTTCCCGCGGAGGGCCCCTGATGCCCAATTCCCCGAACGGAGGACAGAATGGCTGCTCACGCGGTGGTGATCGGGGCGGGACTGGGCGGTCTGGCCGCTGCCGCACGGCTGGCCCGTCAGGGATGGAAGGTGAGTGTCCTGGAGAAGAACGCGGAACCCGGAGGGCGCTGCGGCCGCCTGATTCGGGAGGGCTATCGCTGGGACACCGGTCCCACCCTGATGCTGATGTCCCATGTATTCGCCGAGACGTTCGCGGATCTGGGGGAACGGATCGAAGACCACCTGGAGCTCATCCGGGTGGATCCCACATATGCGGTCTCATTCTGGGACGGATCCCGGATAGTGATGTCCTCGGATCTGGCCCATATGCGCGAGCAGATCGAGGCAATGGAACCAGGGGCCTTTGATGGTTTTCTGCGCTATCTCCGAGATGGATATCGCTTCTATCGTCTGGCCCTGGAGCGCTTTGTCGGAAGGAACTTCCGCTCTGCCCTGGAGTATTTCAGTCCACAACAGATCCCGCTTCTGTTTCGGATGCGCGCCCTGCGCCGGCATTACGACGAAACCCGTCGTTACGTCCGGGATCCCCGGCTGCGGGCAGCGCTGACCTTTCAGGATATGTATCTGGGCCTGAGCCCTTACGAGGCCCCAGCTACTTATGCGCTGCTGGCCGCTTCCGAGCTGACAGAAGGAGTCTGGTTCCCCCGGGGCGGCATGTATCGAATTGTGGAGGCCCTCGCTGCCCTGGCGGAAGGATTGGGAGTTCGATTGATTTATCAGGCTCCTGTGCGGTGGATCGAGATCGAGGGTGGCCGGGCGACCGCGGTGCTTCTGGAGGATGGTCACCGGATCTCCGCGGATCTGGTGGTGGTCAACGCCGATCTGCCGTACGCATATCGTCACCTGCTGCCGCCGGGACCTGAGGCGCAGCGGCTTGAGCGAATGCGCTACAGCTGCGGGGTGATCACCTTCTACTGGGGGCTGGATCGCCAGGTCCCTGCTCTTTATCCCCACCATGTCTTCCTCGCCGGGGATTACCGGGCCAGCTTCGAGCGGATCTTCCGGTATCATGATCTCCCGGATCCTCCCAGCTTTTACCTGCACGTTCCCTCCCGTCTGGATCCAACCGCTGCTCCGGCAGGATGCGATGCGGTGATGGCCCTGGTTCCGGTGGGGCATCTTCCACAGGACCGTGCCGATGTCGAAATCGAATGGATCGCCCGGGCGCGGGAGGCCATCGCAACGCGCCTGGCTCAGACCCTGGGCCTGAACGACTTCATGCGATGGGTCCGCGTGGAGGTCGTTCGCGCGCCAGGGGACTGGAAGCGATTATACAATCTGGAACGGGGGGCCGCTTTCGGCCTGGGCCATCAATTCTCCCAGGTTGGCTATCTCCGCCCGTCCAATCGTCATCCTCGCTACCCGAATGTTTATTTCGTGGGGGCGAGCACCCACCCGGGCACCGGGCTCCCCATGGTCCTGCTCTCCGCCAAGCTGGTAGCGGAACGAATCCGGGACGAGTTCCCAGCGGCCGCATCCCGGCGGATTGTCCTGGGGCCATCCACCTCAACCCACCGCTCCAGCCTCCCTGCCTGAAAAGGACCCTTCCTCGCCCTGGCCGCTGATGGAGAGGAGAAGGGATGAAACCGGAAGCCGGGCAGGAGATTCCAGTGCACAATCTGAAGACCGTGGTCCGTGAGACAGGGATCTCGCCCCACACGCTCCGGGCATGGGAGCGACGATACGGGCTCCCTCGCCCGGCCCGCACGCCGGGGGGCCATCGGCTGTATTCCCAGCGGGACATTGAGATCATCCGCTGGCTGATGGCCCGACAGGCCGAGGGCATGTCCATCGGACGCGCCGTCGCCCTCTGGCGGACCCTGGAGGCGAAGGGGCTGGATCCGCTGCAGCAACACTCCGCCAGGACAGCGGCTGCTCCCTCTGGGGCTGAGCCCTCGCTGCAGGCCCTCCGGGAGGGCTGGGTGGATGCCTGCATGCGCTTCGATGAGGAGGAAGCCGAAGACATTTTGACCCAGGCCTTCGCGATGTATCCCCCGGAGGTGATTGTTCTGCGACTTATACAGCCCGCCCTGGAGGAAATCGGGGAACGCTGGTATCGAGGCACGGCCACCGTCCAGCAGGAGCACTTCGCCTCAGCCCTGGCCATCCGTCGGCTTCACGCCCTGATCGCCGCTGCGCCATCCCCGCTTCGATCGGAGCGCCTCCTGATCGCCTGCCCGCCGGGGGAGATGCACACCCTCCCTGCGCTCTGGGCCTCCTTCCTCCTGCGCCGACGAGGATGGCCAGTCGTGGACCTGGGCGCGGATGTGCCATTGATCCGCATGAAGGAAGCCCTGACAGCGATCCGCCCCCGGCTGGTGATTATGACCGCCCAGATGCTCAAAACGGCTGCAAGCCTGGCGGATATGGCCGAACCTGTGCGGGAAATGCAGGTCCCCATGGCCTACGGCGGACGGATTTTTCAGCGAAGGCCTTCCCTCAGGACGCATATCCCCGGCGTTTACCTGGAGGGGCAATGGGAGGATCTTCCAAACCTCGTCGAGGCGGTTCTACGCGGGGATCTATCTCCGCATTTTATCCCTCTGCCTGAGATCTACCGGCAGGCCCTGATCCAGTATCGAGCTGTCCGCGCCTCCCTGGAGGCCTCTTTGCGACTACAGCTTGACCACAAGATCGCAGAGACAGAGCTGGAGATCGGCTTTCAAGAGCTGGGGAATGTGATTGAGGCCGCCCTGCGATTGGGGGACCCCGGGGCCGTGCGAATCGAAGTGGAGTGGATTATCCATCTCGTCCATCATCGCCATCGACCGTTAACAGGGCTATTGCGTTATCTGGAGGCTTACGCGATCGCTCTACGCAACCATCTGCCTGACGATCCGGTGGTGGCCAGCCTGGCAAACCATCTGGAGGCATCGATCTCTTCCGCACGGGAGAGCGGTCTCTCATGAAATTTCGATATTCCTTCGAAGTGCGTGCGCCCATAGAGAGAGTGATGTGCTTTCATCAGGATCCGATGACTTTGAGGCGGCTCACGCCGCCTCTACCCGGTATGCGCTGGGAGCAGCAGGAGACCCCCAGGCCCGGCTCCCGGGTCCGGTTCTCCTTCGGGATAGGCCCCGTGCGGATCCGCTGGACGGCACGCCACGTGGAGGTCTCACCACATGGATTTGTGGACGAGCAGGAGGAGGGGCCGTTCGCCCGATGGCGTCACCATCATCGCTTTGAGGCCATCGGGCCGGCGAGCACACGGATCCTCGACGAGATCGAGGCGGATCTGCCGGGGCCCCCACTGCGCCGGGCTGTGGCGTGGGTGATCTGGATGGGGCTGCCGCTGCTCTTTGCCTATCGAGCCTGGAAAACCCGATGCATGCTGGAAGGAGGAGACCGTTGCGTCCCGTGATCGTGGTCGGCGCCGGGATCGGCGGGCTGACATCCGCTGCCATCCTCGCCCGTTATGGCGTGCCCGTGATGGTCCTGGAAGCCCAGGCGTATCCCGGGGGATGCGCTTCGACATTTTATCGACGCGGCTTCCGATTCGACGCGGGAGCTACCCTGGCCGCCGGGTTCGGGTCAGGTATGCCCCTTCATCGGTTAGGGGAGTTTCTCGGGCTGGATTGGGGAATCCATCCAGAGCCCATTGCCATGCAGGTGCATTTATCGGACGGGCAGACCATCACCCGCTGGGCGGATCGAGGACGCTGGCGGGAGGAACGTCTACGAGCCTTGGGGCCAGATGGAGAGCCTTTCTGGATATGGCAGGAGCGCATCGCAACCGTCCTGTGGACGATGGTCCAGAAAGGATGGGCCTGGCCACCCCAGCGCCTCCGGGATCTCCTGCGAAATCTCCGGGTACTCCGCGCCATCGGGTTCGCTGTCCTGCAGGAAGGGAGGCTGGGCTGGATTCAGGACGCCTTCCGGCCCGTCGCCAGCCGCCTCCCCTCCGGCAATCGAAGGCTTCGCGAGCTCGTCGACGGTCAACTGTGGATCAGCGCCCAGACAACAGCTGAACGCGCCAACGCGCTCTACGCGGCGGTGGCCTTAGATCTTCCCCACACGGGGGTCGGCTGGCTTACAGGGGGCATCGGAACGATCGCGGCCCGGCTGGCTGCTGCCATCCTCCAGCGGGGAGGCCAGGTCCGTTACCGCCACGAGGTAGTCGCGGTCCGACTGCAAGGGGACGGCGCGTTTCGGGTGGAGGTTCGTGGTCGGGGCGAGCTGGAGGCCGAAGGGGTGATCCTGAATATGCCGCCAGCTGCAGCCGCTCAACTGCTGGGGGAGGCCGCGCCTGCCCGATGGCGGCGCATGCCGGCTGTTCCCCCGGATGGATGGGGGGCCTTTGTGGTCTATGCGGCCGTGGCTGAAGACGTCATTCCACGCGATCTTCCGCTTCATCACCAGATTCTGCAGGGAGGGCCTCTGGAAGAAGGAGGGGAAGTGCTCCTCTCCATCAGCCCTGCGGAGGATCCTTCACGGGCACCCCGCGGATTCCGGGCGCTCACTTTGAGCACCCACACCGATCTCCAGCGCTGGTGGATGCTGTTCCACCAGGATCGAGAGGCATATGCACAACGCAAGAGCGAGATGACAGCGCGCATCCTCAACACGGCGACCCGTGTCCTTCCCCGGCTGCTGGATGGCCTCGTCTGGGCCGAGGCGGCCACCCCCGTCACCTTCCAGCGGTTTACCCAACGACCCATGGGGTGGGTAGGTGGGTTTCCTCAGATCCGCCTGGGACGCGGATGGAGACCACGGATCTACCCCCGCATGTATCTGGTTGGAGACAGCGTTTTCCCGGGCCAATCGATCCCTGCCGTAGCCCTTGGGGCCTGGCGGGTCGCTGAGGACATGCGAGAGGAGCTTGCCGACCTGCCCCGCCGGCTCTGGATCATCGATCACCCGATGAAGACTCTGATGGAGGGAGTCCGATGAATGTCTACGCCTTGACGGCACTGGAGGAGTTCTACCGGCAGGCTATGAGTGCCTACATCCCGCAGGGCGAGGATCTGCTTTATCGGGTTCGAAGAGACGATCTGAGCCACCTTTCGTTCCGCTACACGTTCTCCGTCGAGGCAATGACTCACATCAGCCATATCCTGGAAGATGCCGCAGCCGCTCAGCGGGGCGAGGCCGATCTTCATGTTTCCTTCCAGCGTCTCTCCCGGCTGCTTTCCCAGATATCTCGTTACCGTCACCTTGCTGGATCCCTGCATGGACTCTGGATCTACGGATCATGGGACGTGCCAGACGTAGATACATTTCGCCTGAATAAACGCACCACCCTGATCAATACGGAAGGGACCCCGCTGGAAGCTTACTGGTTCGTGATCGTCCAGGGCCCGGGGATCGGGATGTGCCTTCTGGCTCGGGAGGTGCCATCCCTGATCCATCAGGGTCGCTACTATGAGGGCTTTTACACCTTCGAACGATCCGTGGCCCTGGAGGCGATCGGGATCCTGCATCGGATCTTCCCGGAGCATGTGCCAGATCCGACGGCCGGGGAGAGGAAATAAATGACGCGCCGGGTCATCTGGTGGATCCGCCGCGATCTCCGCTTAAGGGATAACCATGCCCTTGTCGCGGCCTGGGAGACAGCAGAGGAGGTGATCCCGGTCTTTGTTCTGGATCCGGGTCTGCGTCATGCCCCCACCCGCCGTCGCGCCTTCCTCCTCTCCGGGCTGCGAGCGCTGGATGAGGAGCTGCGCGCCCGCGGTGGCTATCTGGTCGTTCGTGAGGGGCCCCCGGTGGAGATCCTGAGCGAGCTGATGAGGGAGACCGGATCCACAGCCGTGTTCGCAGAAGGAGATGTCAGCCCTTACGCCCGGCGGCGGGACACCGAGGTTGCCTCCCGGCTTCCCCTCGTTCGCATGGGCTGGCCGACCATCCATCCACCCGATGCCCTGCAGAAGGAAGACGGAGGCCCTTACCGCGTATTCGGGGCCTTCCGGCGCCGCTGGTGGAGCCTCGCCATTCCGAAGATCCCTCCAGACGAGGCCATCCCCAGCCGCTGGCGTATGCCGGCCGGAATTCCGACGCTCCCCCTCCCGGAAATAAGGGCCCCTGAAGGGTTCCCGGCTGGAGAGCGGGCGGCCTGGGCACGCCTGCGATCATTCGTGGAGGGAGAAGAGGCCCCGATCTTCCGCTATCGAGCCATACGGAGGCGGGTCGATGGAGAGGCCGGAGCACGCCTCTCGCCTTATCTGCGCTTTGGGATGATCTCGCCGCGGCAGGCGCTGCAGGCCGCCCTCGAAGCCGAAAGCCGCGCGCCTGATGCCGAAAGCCGCCGCAGCGTCCGGATGTGGATCGACGAGCTGATCTGGCGGGATTTCTTCATGGCATTGCTTTATGCCTTTCCGGATCTACGACGGCGAAGCTTACGGCCATCGTGGAAAACCCTTTCCCCACCGGGAGACGATCAGGACCTGGAGGCCTGGCGGGGCGGCCGCACCGGCTACCCTCTAATCGACGCCGCGATGCGCCAGCTGGCCCAGGAGGGCTGGGTGCCCAACCGGGGGCGGATGATAGCCGCCTTCTTCCTGGCTCGACACCTTCACATCGACTGGCGCAAGGGCGAACGCTGGTTCCTGGAGAACCTGATTGATGGCGATCCGGCAATCAATGCGGGAAACTGGCAATGGGCCACCGGTGCCGGCCTGGATCCCCTTTCCACCCTGCGCTCCTTCGATATGATCCGCCAGGCCCGTCAGGCTGACCCCCACGGGCGATACATCCGGCGCTATCTCCCGGAGCTGGCCCAGGTTCCTGATGCGTTCATCCACGCCCCGTGGATGATGCCTGAGGATGTGCAACGGGAAGCAGGATGCCGCATCGGCTGGGACTATCCCCGGCCACGGCTCAAAGCCGCGGAAGGCACAGAGGCTCAAAACCGAGGATGAGGGAATCGGGATGCCCATACGAAGGACCTCTCTGCTTCAGGCTGCATGCCGGATGGTTTGCACCCGATCTCCGCTGGAAGGGCTGATGGCCCTTTCGGAGATTTACGGGGAAGCATTCTGGCTGACCTGGCCCGGTTTCCGCGCGCTGGTCGCTGCCGGATCACGCGCCGCGCGGACAGTGCTTCTCAAGAAACGGGAGCACTTTCGCTCCCGCGTTGACGGCGATCCGGTTGCGCAGCTTTTCCGCCGGGGCCTTCTGGTGACTGATGGCCCCCTGCACGAGGCCCTGCGGCGGGAAATGGAGCCGTTCCTGCGCGGGCCTGAGCTGGCCCGCTGGATCCCGATGATCCTTCGGCGGACCGATGAGCGGATCCATCACTGGGCGTCCCGGAAGCGAGTGGATTTGCTGGAGGAGTTTCGGCTGTTGACTCTGGGAATCCTGATGGAATCCCTCTTCGGCCTTTCCCTGGAAGACACCGAGCTACAGCTTCTGGCGCAGATGCTGAAGATGGCGGTGGCCTACATCTCTCCAGGCATCTGGCTGATATGGAGGAACGGACCCCGCTGCATCGATATATCCGATCTCCATCGTCTGGACATGCAGATCCGTCAGTGGATCCAGGATCGCCGGAAGGAAAATCGCCATGATGGGGATCTGCTGTCCCACTGGATGCGATGCCGGTGGATGGATGACGAGCTGATCCGGGACCAGATGCTGACGCTGATGATCGCCGGGCACGATACGGTGACCGCCTGGCTGGCCTGGACGATGGGCCTGTTGCTGTCTCATCCGGGAGAGATGAAACGGATCCAGGCTGAGCTGTGGAGCGTTGCGGGCCATCGACCTCCATGTTTCGAGGACCTGGGGCATCTGCCGTATCTCGAAGCGGCGGCCCGGGAATCCATGCGCTTATACCCCCCCATTCCTATCGTGAACCGCATGGCCGGTGCGCCAATCGCCGTGGAAGGTTATACCGTTCCCATCGGGACGCGTGTGATGATTCCGATTTATGTGCTACACCGGCGACCGGAACGATGGGAAGAAGCGAGTCGTTTCCAACCCGAGCGTTTCCTGAGGCCCGGCGGAGTCCCTACAGGTGGCTTTGATTATCTTCCCTTTGGTGGAGGTCCTCGATTCTGTGTGGGAGCTTCCTTCGCCTGGATGGAGGGTCGGATCATCCTGATCCGGATTCTTCAACGAGTGCGAATGGAACCGGCTTTCGGGAGGCTGACCGCGCGACTGGGAGCGACCCTGGAACCCCGAGGCGGGTTGCCGGTGACGATCCGCGATATTCGTGAGGCGTAGGAGAAAACAAGATGGATTTCCCATGGATCAACATCGCCGGGGCGGCAATCGCCGGTGGACTATCCGTTCTGGGATACCAGCGAGCTCGCATGCTCCCGGTCCCACCGCCCGTCCCATCCGATCGGCCATTGCCCGCCCTATCCATTATTGTGCCTGCGCGGAATGAGGCCGATCAGCTGCCCGATTTGTTGCAGTCCCTGAGGCAGCTGCAATACCCCGGCCCGCTGGAGATCTGGGTGGTTGATGATGGCTCCACAGATGGGACCGGAGAGATCGCCCAGGCATGGGGCGCACAGGTCATCCGGGTCGAAGGCCCCCCTGCTGGCTGGCTGGGAAAGCCTTACGCTCTTCACCAGGGGGCGCTACAGGCACGAGGGGAATGGCTGCTGTTCACCGATGCAGACACACGCCATGCCCCGGACAGCGCCGCTCGGGTGATGGGGTGGGCGATCGAGCATGGCCTGGACGGCGTTACTCTCTTTCCGGCGTTCGAAGTCCGGAACACCATGGAGGCAGCGGTGATCTCCGTGGCCTTTGCGGGATGGTTCGCCGCGCTCACGGATTTTCAGGGGATCATCAACGGCCAGTACCTGCTGATCCGTCGCTCGACATACGAAGCAAGTGGCGGGTTCGCGGCTGTACGCGGAGAGCTGCTGGAAGACCTCGCGCTGGGCCGTCGGCTGCAGCGCTCAGGATATCGGGTGGCTCTTGTCAACGGCCGCCCGCTGGTGCGGGCTCGCATGAGCCGGAGCCTGGGTCATCTCTGGCAAGCGATGGCTCGCTGGAGCGGAGGCGCGCTGGATCAGCCCCCAGAACGGCGTCTGCTTGCCGTTCTGCTGGTGGCTGGAATGGCCACGCCGTTGAGGCTTTTATGGCCATCGGGACATCCGGCCGCTTTGATAGGTTATGGGGCCTCCTGGCTGATCGCTGCCCTGGGGCTGTTGCTGTGGGCCCGTCGTATCGGCTCGCCATCCGCCTCGATCCTCGCTCCCCTGGGGGCAACCCTGGTGGCCAGCGCAGGGATCTACGGGTGGCTGAGCACAGGATTGGGATGGGGGCTCAGCTGGAAAGGCCGTCACGTGCGGCGCCAGATGTCATAAAGCTTGCTCAAGGCCCGAAGTTGGGGCTGGATGATCCGGACCCTTATCGAAGAAGCGGCAACGCCAGGAGGCTTATATGAGCTATATCGAGTTTATAGCCCTTTTTCTGATCGCCCCGATTCTGATCGTAGGCATACAGGTAATCCGACGCACTCAGCGAGGGGAGATCCCATCCCATGTTGCCCGCCGGGGGCTTTATGGAACGCTGGCCCTCGCCGGGATCGCCCTTGTGTATACCACGCCATGGGATAACGTCATGGTCGAACGGGGGATCTGGGGATATGATCCCCATCGGGTTCTCGGCATCATCATCGGCTGGGTGCCTCTGGAGGAATATCTTTTCTTCGTGCTTCAACCGATCCTGATCGGCCTCTGGGGGCTCCTGAGCTGGACCCCGATTCGGGAAAGCCCTATCGTTCCCTCAGCAGGCCTCCGATGGGGAGCCGGATTGATCATGGTGGGCGCCTGGGCCGTCCTCCTCGCTATGGAAAATCGGTTCGGGCCACAGTGGGCATACTTCAAGGCTATTCTCGCCTGGGGACTGCCCCCGCTGATCCTGCAAATCGGATTCGGAGCTGATCTTCTGTGGGACAATCGCCGATCTCTCCTGATTCGATGGATCCCACCCGCGCTCTTTCTGAGCGCGGCGGATCGTCTGGCCATCGCTGAAGGAATCTGGTTCCTGAATCCGGATCTTACCACGGGCCTGACTGTGCTGAGCCTTCCTGTTGAGGAAGGATTGTTCTTTTTTCTGACCAGCTTGCTGGTTGCAGGAGGATGGACTCTGTGGATGCATCCGGCAGCGCGGCACCGCCTCCTGATCAGGAAACCCCAGCGTATTGCAGGAAGGACAAGGGCATGACGGATGTTTTGAGTGTGATGCTCTGGACGCTGATCGCGGGCCTATCGGGCTCGTTGCCGCTGGCCTACTGGATCGGCCTCTGGGCCCTCGGAGTGGATATCCGCCGCTATGGCGATGGGAACCCGGGAGCCATGAACGTGA
>JAEVEX010000054.1 GCA_016842085.1 Candidatus Thermoflexus tengchongensis
TGTCGTTCAATCAAACCATACGATTGCAGCACCCGGCGCAGCCGCTCCACGTTCTCCGGCCGCATCGGAGCCAGGGGGAGACGGACTTCGGGGGAGATCTTCCCCATCATCCCCAGGGCCGTCTTGGCCGGCACCGGGTTGGTCTCGATGAAAAGGGCGTCGTTGAGCGGCAGCAGCTCGTAGTGCAGATCCTGGGCCTCGCGCCAGCGGTCGGCCGCGACCAGATCGTAGAGCCGGGCCACCCGATCCGGCAGCACGTTTCCCGTGGCGCTCACATAGCCAGCCCCGCCGATGGCCAGCACCGGGAAACATAGCAGCTCGATCCCGGAATAAACCCGGAAGTCCCGCCCCATCCGGTGCAGCAGCCGGTTGATGTGCTCGAAGTCTTTGTTTGCTTCCTTGATCCCGATGATGTTGGGGCACGCCTCCCGCAGCCGGGCCACGGTGTCGATCTCCAGATGAGTTGCCGTGCGCCCCGGTATGTTGTAGAGGATCACCGGAAGATCCACCCGCTCGGCGATCCCCTTGAAGTAGCGGAAGAGCCCCTCCTGGGAGGGCCGGACGTAGTAAGGGACCACCACCAGCAGGGCGTCGACGCCTGCGGCCTGGGCGGCCTGGGAGAGGCGCACCGTCTCCTCGAAATTGTTCGTGCCGGTCCCCGCGATCACCGGAACGCGACCCCGGGCGACTTCCACAGCCAGGCGGTAAAGGCCCACCCGCTCCTCAAAGGTGAGGGCGCTGGGCTCCCCGGTGGTCCCGGTGATCACCAGCCCGTGGGATCCCGAGGCGATCTGCCACTCGATCAGCCCGGCGAACCCCTCCCAGTCCACCGCGCCGTTTCGGAAAGGAGTGACCAGAGGCACCAGGGAGCCGCGCAGGCGATCCGTTGCGTTCATAGCGCGCCTCCTCCGTTCAGGGCCAGGCGTCGATAAGCGCCCTGGAAGTAGAGCAGGGGGGATCCCTCGCGGAGGACCCCGGCGTCTTCCACCAGACCCAGATAGATGGTGTGATCGCCTCCCCAATACGCCCCCGCCACGGTGCAGTCCAGATATGCGAGGGCGTCTTCCAGGATCGGCGCGCCGGTCACCGCCGCCCGGTAGGCGAGCCCCGCAAACCGATCGGCGGCCGGGATCCGCCCGGCGAATCGTTCGGAGAGCTCGGCCTGATCTTCGCTCAGGAAGTTGACGGCGAAGCAGCGTCCCTTGCGCAGCAGCGCCTCGCTCCGGCTGTCGTTCTGGATGCAGACCAGGACCAGCGGTGGGTTCATCGAGACACTGGTGAACGCGGTGGCGGTGAGACCGTGGACCTGATCATCCGCTCGCATCGTCACCACCGTGACCGTGCTCGCCCATCGCCGCATCACCTGACGCAGCTGTTCGGGGGAAACGGGCATGAACGGCCACCTCCGTCGAAGAGGGTGGAGAAGGGATGGAAGCTGAGGGGCCTCCCAGATAAGCGGCCTGGAGGATGGGATCGGTGAGGAGCTCGATGGCTGTTCCCTCTCGCACGATCCGCCCCGTCTCCATCACATAGGCGCGATCGGCGATCCGTAAAGCCTGACGGGCGTTCTGTTCCACCAGCAGGAGGGTCAGGCCCTGTTCCCGGAGGGTGCGGAGGATCCGGAAGAGCTCCTGGACCAGCAGGGGGGCGAGGCCCAGGGAGGGCTCATCCAGCAGCAGCACCCGGGGTCGGGCCATCAACCCGCGCCCGATGGCCAGCATCTGCTGCTCGCCCCCACTGAGGGTCCCGGCCATCTGTCGTCGCCGCTCCTTCAGGCGGGGGAAAATCTCAAAGACCCGTTGCAGGTCTTCCTCCACCGCTTTCCGCTCCCCCCGGCGGAGGCGCAAATAAGCTCCCAGGCGGAGGTTATCCTCCACGCTCATCGAATCGAAGAGCTGGCGCCGCTCCGGGATCTGAACCAGCCCCAGCGCCACAATCCGTTCCGGGGCCCATCCGGTGATTTCATGCCCGTTGAACCGGATCCGCCCGGCCTTCGGGCGCAGCAATCCGCTGATGGCTCGCAACAGCGTGGTCTTCCCGGCGCCGTTCGCCCCGATCACGGCCACCATCTCTCCAGGGTCCACATGCAGGGAAACCCCATGGAGCGCCCGGACCGGACCATACGCCACTTCCAGATGCTCAACCTCGAGCCGCATTCCACACCTCGTCTTCCTCACCCAGATAGGCGGCGATCACCCGGGGATCCTGACGGATCGCCTCCGGCGGTCCTTCCGCGATTAACTGTCCGTAATCCAGGACCGCGATCTCATCGGCCAGCCCCATCACCATGTTCATATCGTGCTCCACCAGGAGCACGGTGATCCCCTCCTCGGGAAGGGAACGGATGAGCCCGGCCAGCTGGGCTTTCTCCGGCGGATTCAATCCCGCCCCGGGCTCATCCAGGAGCAGCAGTCGGGGGGCGGTGGCCAGGGCCCGGGCGATCTCCAGGATCCGCTGCAGGCCCAGCGGCAGGCTTTCCGCCGGGCGGTCCGCCCATTCCACCAGCCCCACCCGCTCCAGGATCCTCCATGCTCGGGCCCGGGCTTCCTTCTCCTCCTGTCGCACCCGGGAAGTCTGGAAGATCGCCCCCAGGAGGCCGCTCCGGCCGTGGCGATGTCCGCCCACCAGCACATGCTCGAAGACGGTCATCCCGGAGAACAGCTGCACGTTCTGGAACGTCCGGGCGATCCCCAGGGCGGCGATCCGGTGGGGTGGAAGCCCGACGATGGAGCGCCCCTGGAAGCGGATGTCTCCGGAGGTCGGGCGCAGCATCCCGGTGATCAGATTGAACAGCGTGGTCTTCCCCGCCCCATTGGGGCCGATCAACCCCTTGATCTGGCCCGGCCACACGCAGAGCGAGACATCCAGCAGGGCCATCAGCCCCCCGAAGGCCTTTGAGACCCGGAGGACCTCCAGCAGCGGCGCTTCGGATCGCTCCCCTGTTCCATCGGGGCTGATATACAACATCCGTGCTTTCGCTCCTGGATTCCTGATCTCTCCCGGCGGCGGGAAAGGGCTCCCCTGCTGGCGAGGTCATCCCCCTCCCTGAATGAGAACCCAATGACGGATGCCCTGTCCTTATCGAGGGCGTAACCCCATGCGGCTCCGAAGCCAGCGGAGCCCTCCCGTTGTCAGGCCCTCGGGCAGGAACAACATGATCAGCACCAGGATAACGCCGAAGGCGATGGCCTCGAATTCCCCCTGGGCGTTCGGGATCACCCGATGCAGCTGGGTGCGCAGGACCTCCTGGACCAGCAGGACGGTTAGCGCTCCGAAGGGTGCCCCCCAGATGCTCGCCATGCCGCCCACCGCAGACATCACCACCAGTTCCAGGGAGGAGCCGAACCCAAAGGTGGCCGGGATCACCGTGGTCTGAAAGTGGGCATAGAGGCTCCCGGCCAGGGCGGCCATCGCCGCGCTGAGACCGAAGACCTGGGCTTTGTAGTAGGAAACTTCCACCCCCACACTCTCCGCGGCCATCTCGCTGCCATGGATCGCCCTCAATGCTCGTCCTACGCGGGAGCGGACCACGCGCAGGCCGAGGGCGATGGCGCCGAAAGCGAAGAGCCAGACCAGGAAGTAATAGCGCCAGGCCGGCCATAGCAGGAGCCCGCCCAGCCGCAGGCGGGGGATCCCCTGGATGCCGTCGAAGCCGCCGGTGAGGTTCAGGTGGGGCAGCCCCAGGTTCTCCCGCAGCAGGATGTAAACAACGATCCCCAGGCCCAGGGTGGCCATCGCCAGATAGTGGCCCCGCAGCCGCAGGATCGGGCGCCCGATCCCGTAAGCGGTCAGGCCGACCAGGAAGGCGCCCGTTAGCATCACCAGCCATGGCCACCACCAGGCTTCCGCCAGCGCGGGAGGTATGCCCAGCGTGCGAGCCCGCACCGTCATGATGGCCGAGAAAAAGGCCCCCATCCCATAGAAGGCCGCCTGCCCCAGGGAGACCTGCCCCGCATAGCCCATCAGGAGGTTCAGGCCCACCAGGACGATCGTGAACAGGCCAACCCGGATCATGGTGTCCAGGGTCAGCAGCCCCCCGGTCAGGGCCGGCAGCGAGAGCCCCATCGGCCGGAAGGCTTCCAGCCCTCCGATGGCGAGGATCAGCGGAAGGCCGATGGCGAACCCGATGGCGTTCGCGGGAAATCCTGCGCGACCCATTCCTTGCCATCCCTCCGGCCGGATTCAGGCCCGCTCCACCTCCGCCTCTGTCCCTGCGAAGCCCCGGGGGTGAAGCAGGAGGACCAGGATCAGGATCACAAAAGCGAAAAGATCTTTAAAGCCGGCCACCGTGACCCCCGCCCACAGGTTCTCCAGCGCTCCCAGGAGCAGGCCCCCCAGGACCGCTCCCGGAAAGCTCACCAGTCCCCCCATAATGGCGGCCACAAAGCCCTTCAACCCCAGTTCCAGCCCCATATCGTAGGTGGCCCGGGTCACCGGACCCAGAACGATCCCGGCGATGGCCCCCAGGGCGGCGGCCATGCCGAACGCCAGGGTGCTCATCGTATCCACGGGGATGCCCATCAGCCGGGCCGCCAGGCGGTTGACCGCGCACGCCCGCATCGCCTTGCCGACCGTCGTGCGTCCAAAGAACAGCCCGAGGGCCAGGAGGGCGGCGATCAGGGTTCCTGCAATCCACAGGCTCTGCGCTTTCACCCGCACCCCGGCGAAGCGATAGGTGGGATCGGATAGGCTCAGGGTGGTGAAGGAAGGCAGGACCTTCGCGTAGGGCCCCCATAACAGGAGGGCGGCTCCCTGGAGGGATAGATACACGCCGACCGTGATGATGATCCGGGTCAGGGGGGAAGCGCGACGCGCCGGATACAGCGTGAGCCGCTCGATGATCATCCCCAGTGCCCCCACGATCCCCACAGCCAGGAGCGCGGCCAGGGCCAGGCGGAGACCAGGGGCAGGGGGCCACTTCTGTTCGTAGAAGAACGCCGTGAGCATCGGGCCCAGCATCACGAAGGCCCCCTGGGCGAAATTGATCACCCCCATGACCCGGTAAACCAGGACGAAGCCCAGGGCGACCAGCGCGTAGATGCTCCCCCCGCGCAGCCCATCCAGGATGAACTGGAGATACTCCAGCGCTCCGAAGCCATGGCCCTGGCCCAGCAGGATCAGGGCGATCATCAACCCCAGCACGGCGATCGCGATCCCCCAGCGCCTTGCGAACGGGATTCGTTCTCCCCCAACCCATTCCCGGATCATCGCGGGTATCCTTTGCAGCTCCTGTTCTTATTCCCAGGGTTAGGGTAATGAGGGCGGCGAAGCCTCCCTGTTCCTCATCCTTTGGAGGCAGGTGGACACGCCTCGGTGCGTCCACCTGCCTCAAAGACCGCTCTTCCATTTCCCCATGCCCCGTAACGGCGTGGGGAAGGAGGCGCTTACTTCCACTGGTCCCTGGGGAGGATCTGGAACTTACCGTCCTTCACCGTGACCATCACGAAATCCGTGTAATTGAAGCCCAGGTGATCCTGCGGGCTCAGATTGAAAATCCCGTGGGTGCCCGGGAAGTTTCGCAATCCCTCCAGGGCCTCCCGCACCTTCGCCCGCTGGTCCGCCAGGGAAAGGCCATCCGGCAGGGTCTTCAGGGCGGCGATCGCCCACTGCAGGGCGTCATAGGCGTGGCCGGCGAAGGTGCTGATGGGTTCCCCTTTGGTGAAATCCTGATAGGCCTTGATGAAGTCCAGATTCAGCTTCTTCACGGGGTCTGTGTCAGGCAGCTGATCGGCCACCAGGATCTTGCCGCAGGGCATCACCGTGCCCTCCGCCGCCGCCCCGGCGTTCTTCATCAGGTCCGGGCTGCAGGAGCCGTGGCCGTGGACAATGCGGATCTCCGGCAGAGCGTCCCGCACGGCCACGTTCACCAGGGCCGAGGCGGGCGGGATGGAGCCGATCACCACCGCCTGGCATCCGCTGGCCTTCACCCGCTCCACCTGCGGGAACTCGGTGGCTGTGCGCTCGAAAGCGTCCCCGTAGACGATCTCGATGCCCGCCTTCGGGAAGACAGCCTGCGCGCTGGCGAAGGTATCTTGGCCATAAGCCGTGTTCTCATAGAGATGGCAGATCTTTGTGATCCCCACGGCCTTCAGATAGTCGGCCTGCATCTGGGCCGAGTGGAGGTTCTCGGGCACTGGCTTGAAGATCCACTCGCGCATCTTCTTCGTCTCGGGATCTTCGATGATGGAGCGGGCGGAGGCCATGGAGATCATCGGCACCTTCGCTTCCGTGGCGATGGGCACCATCGCCAGGCTGGGGCCGCTCAGGGTGCCGGCCACCAGGACCACCACACCTTCCTGCTCGATCAGGCGTCGGACGACGCTGGCGGCGGTATCGGTTTTGCTTTCATCGTCGAAGATGAGGATCTGCACCTCATGGCGCACCCCATCCGGCCCGACGATCCCGCCCTGGGCCTTCAGCTGCTCCTGAACCAGCTGGGCGACGTTGCGCTCGGGGACGCCCAGGCTGGCTCCGGGTCCGGTGATGGAAGCGATGAAGCCGATCTTGTAGGGAGCTCCGACCTTCGGTGCCGGCGTGGGCGTGGGAGGAGCAGCGGGCGCTGAGGTGGGTGTGGGCGGCGGGGTCGGCGTTGGAGCGGCGCATGCGGCCAGCAGGACAACGATCACGGCGATCGCCAGCCATGGATAACGGTTCATAGGCCCCTCCTCTCCAGATGATCACCCGCTGTTCGATCCAGCGGGAATGTCCCCGTAGTCCGGGAGGCCCCGGCGGATGTCCAGGGCCCCAATCCCTGCATAGCCAGTCCCCCTGCTTTGATCAAGCAAACGTTCGTTTATCGGGCTTTGTATTTTTTATAGCAATGATGATCGAAAATGTCAAGGCGCGTGTCGCATGGAGCGGCCACTCGCAGGGGCCGCTTGTAGGAGCCGCTTGTAGGAGCCGCTTTAGCGGCGACCAAAGGTCGGGGCTGAAGCCCCTCCTCCTACCGGGTGGTCTGGATACGGAATGGGGCGGGGCCTTTCAGGGTTCTGAGCGTATGCTGTTCAGCCCCATCCGGTGGTAGGATGGCCTTTCGAAGGACCATGGGGAAGGAGGGAAGGAAGTGATTTATAATCAAGCCAATGGAGGCTGGATCGTGCGCACGCCATATGGGGCGGAGTGCCCTTTTTACTATGAGGATTACTATCGGGGGCGACAGACCCAGGCCTGCCGGTTGATTGAGCGAACCCCTGGTGGAGGGACCTGGAAGCCGTATCTCTGTGCCACCTGTCCGGTCCCCGGGATCATCCGCGCGAATGCCTGCCCGCATCTGGCGCTGGAGGCCCGGGTGGTGAAGACGTGGTTGGGCCTGCGGGAACAGGTGCGCGTCTATGCGGTTTGCACCCTTCGCCTGGTGGAGGTTCCGCGCCCGGAGATCGGTTGCGGAGAGTGTCATCTACATCGACTTCCCCCCATGGATGTGGAGCGTCATCCGGAATGATCCGCGCGGTCCTTTTCGACCTGGATGGCACGCTGCTGGGCAATGATATGGATCGCTTTATGCCGGCCTACTTCGATCGCCTTCAGGCGTTCATAGCGCCTCATTATCCGCCGGAAGGGTTCCTCACGGCTCTCCTGACCGCGGTGCGGGAGGCGATTCGCCAGCCGGATCCTCGACGCACGGTGTGGGAACGCTTTATGGAGGCTTTTGAGCGGGAGACCAGGCGATCTGGGGATTTCTGGGTTCCGCTCTTCGAACGCTTTTATGCGGAGGTCTTTCCCTCTTTACGGGTTCTCACCGAGCCCCGGGTTGAGGCTCGTCTTCTGGTGGAACGGGCGCGGGCGTGGGGCCTGCGCATCGCCGTGGCGACGAATCCGGTCTTCCCCGAGGTCGCGATCCGCCAGCGTCTGGAGTGGGCCGGCCTGGGGGATATCCCGTTCGACTGGATCACCACGATGGAGAACATGCGCTTTACCAAGCCATGGCCTGAATATTACCTGGAGGTGGCGGGCCACCTGCAGGTGGCCCCCGAAGCCTGCGGGATGATCGGCAATGACCTGAAGCAGGACATCGAGCCGGCCCAACAGGTCGGGATGCAAACGTTCTGGGTTCGCGAGGGTGGAGATGGATGGCTCCGGAGGAACCAGGGGGATCTGGGCCGGGCGCTTCAATGGCTGGAGGATCTCAGATAGCGAGCTGGGGGATCTGAAAGGGGCGCGGATGCGCAGGCTGAAGGCGGTGATCGGGATGATCGGATTGGGGCTCCTGATTGGCGCCGGGGCAGGGTTCCTCCTCGGGCGATACGTCTGGCCCGTGCGTTATATCGATGTGGTCCCCGCGGAGCTCCATCCAGACTGGCAGGCCGAGTATGTCCGGATGGTCGCCCTGGCCTACGCCCGGGATCCGGATCTGGCCCTCGCCCGGGCCCGGCTCGCCCTGCTGGGAGATCCCATCGTGGTCCTGCAACAGCTCCCGGATCGATCCCCAGCCCCTCTTTCCCCTGAGGCCCGCGCGGCCATCGCGGACCTGCTCCATGCCCTGCGTTCCTCTTCGGCGTCTGAATCGTCGGGAGGTCCGCCGTGAGGGCTCAACAGGGGATCGCCTTCCTGGTGGGTCTGCTTCCCGGCCTGATCGGGGGGCTTTATCTGGCATGGGAGGTGTTCCCGCCGCCGCCCGGCGGATCCTCCCCGGCGGAGCTGGCCATCCCGTATCAGGAGCTCTGGATTGTGCTCGCCGCCCGGGCGGATGCCGTGGAGAGGGACCCCGCGACGTTGCGGCGGCGGCTGGAGGCGCTGGCCCTGCCGGATCTTCCCGAACGGGTAGCCGCCCTCGCCGAACGAGGGCTTCTGGAGAACTGGCCTTCCGGGGTTGTTCAGGACCTGGCCCGGGCGGCCCAGCAGCTGGGCGCCCGCTCCCCGGCGCTGGTGGTGATCCTGGCCACGCCGGTTCCCACCCGTGTGCCGCCCTCGCCGACGCTGATCCCGACCCCGACGGCCTCCCCGACCGCAACCCCGACGCCTCGTCCATCTCCCACCCCGGTTCCCACCTGGGAACCCTCTCCGGCTCCGCTGGAAACCCCCACGGCGACCCCCACTCGATCGGAGGGGCCCCTGGTGGAGCAACGCCCCCTGTGCGAGGGCTCGCCGCTGTTACGGATTCGAGTCTTCGATCCAGATGGGAAGGAGCGATCCGGCGTGCGCATCTGGGTGAGCGGCCCGCGGGGGACGGAAACGCTGCTGACCGGATTGAAGCCCGGGATGGGGGATGGCTATGCGGATGTTCAAATGGAACCCCAGGGAACTTATCGCCTCGGGATCGAGGGACCGGGATCGGTGCTGACCGAGGTGGCCGCTCAGCCATGTGAGCTTCCTCATGGCCCGGGGGGGTGGACCGGATGGGAGGTGGACGTGCGCCTGGCCCGATAGCGGGCAGATTGGGAGGGTGTCGAATGAATTCGACCTCGGGGGCCTTCGGCCGGTGGCCGGCGGGGGTGTCGAATGAATTCGACCTTAAGGGCCTTCGGCCGATGGCCGGCCTTCGCCGGCCGGAAGAGGGTTTTCACGTCGGCGGAGGCCGACGCTGGGCGCGGGAGGGCGTCGAATGAATTCGACCTCGAGAGGCCTTCGGCCGATTGGCCGGCCTTCGCCGGCCGGAGTGCTTTTTGTCGGCGGAGGCCGACGCTTGGCGCAAAGCGCCTCGGGAGGCCGATTTCAATCGGCACAACAGGCCGGTGGCCGGCCTGCGCCGGCCGTTGCGTCGGCGCAGGCCGACGCGGGGCGCGGGAGCGCCTCGGGAGGGCGATTTCAATCGGCGTGATGGGCCGGCACCAGAGGCCCAAAGGAGAAAGCGATGAGCGTTTCATCGCCATCGGTGGAGGAGCAGGCCCTTCGATGGGCTCAGCGGGCGCTTCGGGCCGCTTCCCCGGAGGAAGCCCTGTGGTGGGCCGCCCGGGCGTATGCGGCAGCCCCTGCATCCCCATTCATCCGTGCGGTGATACGGCGGATTCGAAGACGCTTCCCCAACGCCCGGGGGCGTCCCCCGGCTCGCTGGCCCGGATGGATGATCCGAATCGGGTTCCTCTACGGGCTGTCCACCCTGATCGCCCTGTTCCTCATCGCCTGGGGGCTTGGAGCCATCGATCCGTGGGCGCTGCTGGGAGAAGGGGAGCTTCCTCTTCCCGGGGCCATCGTCCTGGACCCCGCTCCGGATGCCGATGGGGATTTCCGAGGGCGGGATCCGAACGATCCCATTTCGGCGGCGCATCCTGAGGGGATCGCTCCGACGGTGACGCTGCCTTCCCCCACCCCGTTGCCTTCCCCATCCCCCTCTCCTGATCCGACCCTTCCGCTGGATCCTCTGCCCACTCCCACGCGGGAGGCGACCCCATCACCGGCTCCCCGCCCGAGCGCTACGGCCTCATCCCGTCCGCGTCCCCCCGCCTCGCCCACCCCGTTGCCCGGGCCGCCGTTTCCGGGCCGGTGGATCCTGGTGGATCTCAGCGATCAGGAGCTGATGGCCTATGAAGGGGAGACCCTGGTCCTGCGGACGAAGGTTTCCACCGGGCGGCCCCGCACGCCCACGGTTGTCGGGACCTTTCGGATCTATCTCAAGCTGCGCGCTCAGACGATGACGGGCCCGGGCTATCGGCTGCCCAATGTGCCCTATGTGATGTATTTCTACCAGGGCTATGCCCTTCATGGAACCTACTGGCATAACAACTTTGGCCGTCCGATGAGTCACGGATGTGTCAACCTGCCGACGCCGATCGCGGAGCAGCTCTACCAGTGGGCAGATCTCGGAACCCCCGTCGTGGTGCAGCCGTAAAAGGGGCTTTGGGGGTGGTTGCCTTCATCACCCCCAAAGCCTCCACGTATTCTTTCAAGCTCGAGCCTGGCTGCGTGAGCCCTGATCCGCTCATCCCAGCGTCACCTGGAGGGACCATTCCATCTCCTGAAGGGGGGGCAGCAGGCCGAAGAAGCCCCATTCCCGCATCGCCTCATTCAAATCATCGGGTGCCCCGATGGCGGGCTCCAGGGCCAGGTTCTGATAGGGGGGTGTGTTCGCGCCGGACCATCCTCCGGCGTTGATCCACAGGCCGAGATGGGTGATCGGCCCCCGCCAGCCCATCTCCCACCATGCGCCGGTAGGATGGATCAGGCGCGCCCAGGAAGCCGCAGGCCGCAGGAAGAGTTTCAACGCCCATCCGCCTTCGGGATTCGGTTCCTGGAGGTCCAGAAAGCCGCCTTCTATGGGGAGCTGAGGCCATGGGAAAACCATCGCCTGGGGAGCAATCCCGATGGCGGCAGCGACCCGCGCCGTCGCCGGCCCGGGAATCAGCAGGCGCGTCCCGGGCAACAGGGGGAAGAGGGGGTGGGCCGCCCAGAGGAAGTAGAACGTGTGCTCCGCGTTGTTTCGCAGGCGATAACGGATGTGGACAGCCGGGCGGTTGGCTTCCAGGATCAGGGTGCGCTCGAAGCGATAGGGGAAGGAGCGACCTTCCGCAACGCCGGTGGCAAGGATGCGCTCCCCTTCTTCGATCCGGAGCTGGATCTTCCACGGCTGGGACCAGAGCTCCCCGTGATCCGGGATCGGAACGCCTGCCCACGGGTCTGTGGGGTAAACCCCGGGGGCGATCGCCGGGAGACATTCATCCCAGCCGCCAAGATCGAACTCCTGGACATAACGGGCCTCATCGCGAGGCCGTCGCCATGGGAGATACGGATTCCGCCATAGCCAGGAAAGGCCCCGGCGCCGGTCTTCCCATGTAGCGATCTTTCCGCCCAGGTTCGGGATGAGGGTCAGCGTTAGGGGACCGTTCTCCAACCGCAACGCCGGGAATCCCTGTTCGATGATTTCCTGCACGCGGAGGGCGCTCATGGCTGTCGCAAGCCCCGAACTTCCAGAACGGGCAGCACGAAGAGGAAGCCGGTCTCCGGCTGATCGAGGGGACCCAGGATCTCCTCGGTCTTTTGAATCAGCCGATCCAGATCGAAGGTGTCAGGGACCACCGAGAACAGCGTGCGATGATGGAAGGCGGCCTCGGCGCTCTCCAGGATGGAGCGCAGGGAAGGGACCAGCGGCAGGTCCTCCCGTCCCACCCACTGGCGCAGAGAGGCCATCCCGATGGTATCGATCATGGTCACGCCGGGAACCCCCAAAGCCTCCCAGGCGCGAAGCACCTCATGGACCTTCTCCAGATTCGGGATCACGACCACAACGCATTTTGGCATTTTAAACCTCCTGGACAATGAATTGGAGCTATGCTGCTGGTCTCTTCTGGAGGTTTCTGAGGCTGCGGGGGCGTCGAAGGCCCCCTATGCAGCCCCAGAATGCATGGTTCTCCCTTCCTGTCCCAATCCGTTCGCCCGGGCTCGCTGGGATCCAGGTTACTCCCGCGCGCTGAAAGCCCACCGTAACAGGATGGGGGTGATCAGCGTGGTGGCTACCACCATCGCGACCACGGCCACGAATTCGTAGGGCTGGAGGAAGCCCGCCGAAAGGCCCAGGGAGGCCAGGATCAGACCGACTTCCCCCCGGGAAATCATCCCCAATCCCAGACGCCACGCCTGGAGAGGGCGGAATCCTCCCAGCCAGGCGCCGATGCCGCAGCCGATGATTTTGGAAAGAATCGCAACCACGATCAGCGCCAGCGTGAACAGCGCTCCTTCCAGAGACATCGTTCGCAGGTCCGCCCGCAGGCCTACGCCCACCAGAAAGAGGGGTACGAAGAACCCATAAGCCGCCGGCCGCAGGCGTTCGAAGATGGTGTGGCGGGCCGGATGGTTGCCCAGGCCGAACCCGGCCAGGAAAGCCCCGGTAATCGCCGCCAGCCCGCCCAGCTCCTCCGCTGCCCCGGCCAGGGCCAGGATGGCCACAAACGCCAGGGCGATCAGGCCCTCGCTGACGGGCTGATTTTGAACCCATGTGGCCATTCGGGGGAGCACCGCTCGAGCGAGGAGGAAGGCCAGGATCAGGAAAAGCATCATGCGGGCCATGGCGATCAGCACCCCTCCAGCTCCTCCCCCCGCTCCGCCTCCCGGGTTCACCACACCGGTGAACACGGCCAGGGCCAGCAGCGCCAGGATATCATCGACCACGGCCGCCCCTAAGAGGGCGATCCCTTCCGGCGAGCGGAGACGGCCCAGCTCCAGCAAGGTCTGCGCCGAGATGCTCACGCTGGTGGCGCTGAGGACCAGACCGACATAAATGGAGGTGGGCAGATCGCGATGAAAAGGATAGGCGATCAGGGCCCCCAGCAGGAGCGGCGTGATGACCCCGGCGGTCCCGGCCAGCAGGGCCACCCGCCGTGCTTTTAAGAACTCCTCCAGCTCAATTTCCATGCCGGCCATCCCCATCAGGAGGATCACCCCCAGTTCCCCGAGGACAATGACCATCCCCTGGAATTCCTGGTGATGGAAGAGGGGCCAGGAGAAGACGTTGAACAGGCTGGGCCCCAGGATCAGGCCGGCGATTAGCTCCCCCAGGATGGCCGGCTGGCGCAGGCGCAGGCTCAGCCATGCGCCGGCCTTCGCCGCGACGATCAACAACGCCAGGAGCAAAGCAAAAGCCGGGATATGGGTCTCCACAGGATCCTCCTGCGTTCATCCGCTCATGGGTTCCATGCGGGCGGGGGCGCCTTCGGCATGCCCATCTGCACGGAAAATCTCTTCCCTGGGTCCGGCGGGGCAAGCCTCAGGCGATTCGAAGCATCCCATGGGGATCCCAGTAGAGGCGTTCCACCGGGCCATCCCGGCCGATCAATCGGCGAAGCTGTTCCTGAAAACGGGCCGGGTCGCCCGTGGTGAGGAAGCGGTGAGCAGAGGCCCCTGCGTGGATCTCCCTCTCAGCCCCCCGGATATGGGCCTGCCAGATTTCCGCCGCCCGGCGGGCCACGGCCGGAGCGGGGTCGATCAGGGCGATCTCCGGGCCGATCAGACGGCGGATCAATGGGGCGAGGAACGTGTAGTGGGTGCAGGCCAGCACCAGCACGTCAGCGCCTGCCTGGAGAACCGGCTCCAGATGATGTCGAACCCGGGCCTCGGCCGCCGTTCCTTCCAGAAGGCCTTCTTCGACCTGCTCCACCCATCCGCTGCAAACCCGAGGGACCACCTGGACCTCCCGGGCGAACCGTTCCACGACGCGGGCCATGAGGGGACCATTCAGCGTGCCGAAGGTTCCCAGCACACCGATCACCCCGGTTCGGGTTTGTGCCACAGCGGGCTTCACGGCAGGCTCCATTCCCACGAAAGGGACTTTCTGGAAAGCTTCCCGGAGCGGCCAGAGGGCCGCGGCCGAGATGGTATGGCTGGCCACCACGATCAGGCGAGCCCCCTGACTCAGCAGGAAGCGGGTGATCTCCTCAGCGAAACGCCGGATCTCTTCAGGAGTTCGGGGGCCATAGGGAACATGAGCCTGATCGGCCACATACAGGGTGGGAGCATCTGGAGCCAGGCGGATGAATTCCCGCCATACCGCCAGCCCCCCCACGCCGGAATCGAAGAACCCCACCGCGGGCGCCGTGTTCCCGAACAGATGGTTCGAGGGTGTCCCGCTCATGGCCAGGCCTCCATGCACCGCTGGAGCACCCAGGTGGCTTCCTCCAGCGCCATGCGGGCATCCGCCTCCGAATAAAGGCGCTGGGGAGGCGCACCGGTCTCTTCATCTCCATAAAAGCTGAGCTCTCGCTCCAACCGAAGGCGCCGCGAGATGGAAGCCAGACGCTCCACCTCGCTCTGAAGAGAAGGAGGAAGGCGATCCCGATAGTTCCTTAACCATATGCCCACATCATGGGTCCGGGGGATCTCCACGCCGATAAGACGCAAGATCCCCTTTAGCGCAAGCTCCACGGCCTCCTGTGAGCGGCGGACAACCAGATTCCACGCCTGACGCCGATAGAGATGCTCCGCCTCTCTCAGGATCTCCGCCGCTTGATCCAGGTAAGCGCGAGCCATCTCCTCACTGGTCATAGTTCAATCACCTCTCCGGGATGAAAATCCGGCTTCAGGTCCCAGTATCGGATCGAGCCCTGGCGTTTTCGTTGAGCGCCCAGGGCCCGAAGCCGCTGTCGGAGGCGTTCCAGAATGGAGGAAAGAAAGGGCTCCCGCTCGTAGAGGATCCGGGCATCCTCCGTCAGGTCCAGGTAGAGGGGAGTGATTCGGGCGGCCTCTTCCGGCGTCTTCAGGATCACGGAGATCTCAACCGGAATACCCTGTTCCCACAGGGCCTGCACCTGCGGCTCGACCGCCCGATCGACCGCCTCCAGCCAGGCGTAGCGCTGGAAACGGGCCGCGGGCATCCCCTCGACCACCACCAGCAAATCGATATCCGAAGCAGGGGTGGCTTCCCCCCGGGCCACGGATCCGAACAGGACGACGGCCACCAGCTTCTCCCCCAGGCTCTCCCGTAATGCCTCCGTATAGGCCTGGGCGAGCTCCCATAGCAAACGCTGAAGAACATCCCCTGTATGCGGAGCGGTCGGAACCCGGGATCCCATGGGCCTGTGTTCCTTAGCAGTGCTCCACCGAAGCTTTTCTTTGAGGGTCCGATGGTCCCTCCCCAAAAAAATTCCCGGGAAGAGGCCGGCGGCGTAACCTCTCATCATTCTATCGAACTTTATGAGGGATGGGCAACTCGCATTGGAGAAAACGGCAAAGCCACCCCGTGCGGTGCATTCAACGGTAGGAGCCGCTTGAGCGGCGACGGAACGTTGGACGCAAGGCGCCATCGTGCCTCTACAAGGCCAATGGCCCATCGGCGCAAAAGATAGTGGAGAAAACCGATTGCTTCAGCGGACACATATGGGAGAGAAAAGGGGAAGGACTTCGGTGACTCATCCCATCTTCGGCACTTGAGACTTCCTTCCACGGCAAGCTGGGGAGCTGGGGAGGCCACCCCGTTCCACAGCGATAGCTTTCGTCGGGCTTATGGGGAAGCGGATGGGCGAAGGGGCAAGCGGATAATGAACGTGGTGCCGCGCTCATCGCTTTCCACCTCTATGGACCCGCCGTGGGCCTCCACTGCCAGTTTCGAGAACGCCAGCCCCAGGCCATAACCCCCACGGCCCGGCGTTGTGCTGAAACGCTCGAAGATCCGCAACCGCTGCTCCGGGGGGATGTAGGAGCCGCTGTTGAAAACCTCCAGGACCGCCATGCCCGCCTGCGGGTAAGCGCGGATTCGGATCTCCCCTCCAACCGGTGTGAATTTCACTGCGTTCGACAGGAGGTTCCAGAGGACCCGGGACATCAGCTGCTGATCCATCCACACCCATGGCAGCTCGGGGGCGATCTCCATGTGCACCTGGAGCTTCCGACGCTGGAACATCGGCCTCCATTCCTCCATCGCCTCCTCGACCAGCCCCTGGATGTCCACGGGCTCCCACTCCACGGGCAGACGCCCGGCCTCCAGACGGGTGAGATCCAGCAGACTGCTGATCAGGTTCTGAAGCCGTCCCAGCCCGCGCAGCGCGGTGTGAACCAGGGATCGGGCTTCGCGGCTTAAATCCGGGTAAGATGCCAGCTCCTCCAGGGCCAGGTGGATCGGCCCCAGGGGGTTTTGCAGATCATGCATGAGCATCCGGACCATCTCCTCCCGCAACCGGTCCCGCTCCCGCTCCGCTGTGATGTCCCGGAGAATCAGCAGCCACCCTCCTCCGGCTGGTTCCTCGTCCCGAACGGGAGAGCAGATGAGGGCGAACCAGTGGACGGAATCCCGGAGCGGAAAGGAAAGCTCCAGCCGGAAGCCTGCGGCCGTTCCCTGGCGGATCTGACGCACGCCCCGGGTCAGGGCACGGGCGGCTTCCGGGGACCAGCGCCGCAATCGGCGAAGGAGATCGGGGAGGGAGTTCTCCGGCGGCAGCCCGGTTCCCGTCAGCAACTGCCGGGCGGCCGCGTTCATCTGGATGATCCGTCCTTCCCGGTCCAGGAGGATCAGGGCATCCTCCACCGTGGAGAGGATGGTCTCCAGACGCCGGTTGACCTGCTGGAGCTGCTCATACAGGCGGGCCCGCTGGAGGGCGATGGCCGCGTGCTGGGCGATCGCCTGGGCCAGTGTCCGCTCTCCCTCCTCGAACGCCCGGCGCCGGCGACTATCCCACACCTCGACCACTCCCAGGGGTTCCTCTTCCATAAAGAGCGGAACGATCAGCACGGACCACCCGCCGTAACGCCGCAGGAGGGCCCGCTCGCGCTCGTAGGCATCGGGGGGATCATCGGCATACAGCACCTGGATCTGCCGCTCCTGGAGGGCCTTCCATTCGAGGGGGACTTCCTCTTCGGAGTAGACCACGCCCAGATCGGAGATCCGCTCCATCGGGTTGGCGGTCTCCGCGTAATACTCGGCAGCGACCCGGGCGATCCGACGGTCCGGGTCAACGGCGACGAAATAGGCGCTGGTGCCTTCAAGGGCCTCGCAGAGGGCGGCGGCGATCTCCGTGAGGATGGGACCAGGCTCGCCGGAGCGCAACAGGGCGCTCACGGCCCGGTAGAGCATGGTCTGTTCCCGCAGGCGCTGCTCATAGCGCCGGAGGAGGCGCCCTCGATCAAACGAGATCGCCAGCAGCATCGCCAGCAGCTCCGCTGGCCGCCACAGGGATCCCTCCAGGTCCTCCTCCCCCGGAGCCTCCAGCTCCACCAGCCCCAGCAGGTGTCCCCTGGCGTCCAGAAGGGGAAGGGCCACCCACAAGATGGGCGCTTTCCCCTCGTCCTGGATCCCGTCGCGGATCTCCGGGTCCCATGCCGGGAAGCGATAGAAGCGGCCGTGTCCTCGATAGCGTTCCAGCCGGGGATCGTTCTGGAGCCACAGCTCCAGAGGCAGCGGAGGGAACTGGGGGGCTGGATCGCTTTCTGCCATGGTGAGGAGCCTTCCGGATTCATCCAGCACCCGGCAGCGCGCTGCCGGCCACCCTAATCGAACAAAGGTTTTCACCACCTCGGTGAGGGCCTGCGCAGGATCCGGATGTTGCTGGATGGCCAGGTAGCCTTCATATAAAGCGATGAGCCGATCCCGCTCCAGGCCCACCTGAGCCCGCTCCTTCCGGACCTGCTCGTAAACCCGGGCGGCCTCCAGGCCGATGCTGATAGTGCCCGCCACCGCCAGCATCAGCATCTCGTCATCCGGCGTGAACGCATAACGTTCCGGGCTCTGGGCGTCCAGCACCCCCCAGGGCATCTCTCCGGCAAAAATCGGAACGGCCAGTTCGGACCGGGTGGCCGGATCCCCCACCACATAATCCGGATCCAGAGAGACGTCCGGGACCCGCTGGGGCTCCCCGGTTCGAAAGGCCCGCCCGGTGATCCCCTGATCCACCGGGATTCGGAGGCGGCCACGATCGGCCTTTCCGCTATAGCCTTCCCAGGCGATGACGTGCAGCTGCCGGGCCGACGGATCGTGGACCAGAACGGCCACGCTGGGCCAGTGGGTTTCCTCGCGGATGATCCGCACCACCTGGGGGAGGGTGATGGAGAGCTCCGGGCTGGAAGCCATGACCCGGGCTACCCGGAAGAGAAGCGTCACCGCCCGATTCAGGTAGCGTTGCTGTTCCAGGGCATAGAGGGAATGGAGACGCAGAGCCAGCGGCTCCGCCGCCATCCTGGCCAGATCCACGGCCTCTTCCGGAAAACCCTCCGGGCCTTGCCGGAAAAAGGCCAGCAGGCCCTCAGCCCCCAGGGGATCCCTCATGGGCACCAGCAGGACGGATCGGGCCAGCCGGTTTTCAGCGGGGAACATCGGTTCAGGGAGGGAGAGGACGCGGGGAGTCATCTCAGGGGCTTCCAGGTGTGCCTTCTGGAGGATCTGGATTAGCTCGTGGAGCGCATCCGCAGGGATCTTCTCCCATCCGGCCTGCCACCAGCGCGCCGGACGCCCTCCAGAATCCAGCTGGATGAAGAGGGCGGCATCCGCTTTAAAGGCGCGCTGGATAGCGATCAGCGCGTGGACCATGGGGGATTCCGCGGTCCACGCCTGATCCAGCTGCTGGAGCAGATCGTAAACCCACCGTAGCCGCTGGAGGGCCTGCTCCAGCTCCGTCGCCCGGCGCTTCCATGATTCCAGCTGGAGGAGTAAAGCGGTGGAATCCGGGAATGGGTCGCCCATCGAGCTCAATCCATAATGCCGGTAGAGTCAGGGACGGGCAGGTGGCAAAGCTCCATGTTCACCCCCTTAACCTTTATACCATCATCCGGAGCGATGAGAAAACTCAATCCAACGCGACGATTTATGCCCTGGCGCATCCTTTTCACTTCAGGTATAATTGGAGTCAAGCTGTCCGGGGGCCTGGATATGCTGCTTCTACGGGCGCGGCTTGGGGAAAGGTTGCGGGCCTGGCGTCAGGCGGCTCAGGAGTTCTTTTACGGGTTCGCCGCCTATGACGTCGTGCAACATCTCCTGGAGATGCGAGCCGCCACGGAGAATCTTTTCATCGCCGCCCTCTTCGGTGACCTCATTGGCCTCCCCATTATGCCGCCCTATTACAGCCTGCGCCTGTTGCCTTACGTGGTCCCCATTCTCAGCACATGGAAGCGCCGGGTGCTGAGGGAACGCGAGTTCATCGATGAGCATGAGTATCATCTGCATGGACTATAAAGGGCTTCTTCATGGGGGGATCTCCAGACGGCGGGGGATGCTGAAGGCGCCCCCACAGCCTCCAGCAAGTATGGGGGGCGTTTAGCCTCCTGATGGAGAACGAGGGGTGTAAGTCCTGATTCATTTTATGAGGAGGGCGAACGCTATGACCGAGCACAAGCCGCGGGAAAGCCTGGTGCGCCGGGTCGTGAACTTTGTTCAGGAACTGACCTATGGGATGGCGGCCCACGATATGGCCCGCTATGCCCTTCGCACCCGGGCAAGCATGGAGCACCTGTTCATCCTGATCACCATGGGCGACCTCATCGGTGTCCCCATCCTGCCGCCCTATTATAGCCTGCGCATCCTGCCCTATGTGGTGCCCCAGATCAGCACCTGGAAGCGCCGCATGCTGCGGGAGCGGGATGTCGCCGACGCGATGTTCTAAAAAATCTTTTGAGGTGAAATGGGAATGACGACCGCGCTGGCTCGATTGATCCGGGAGAACCCTGAGCGCCGTTACATCATGTTCGGCGGCAAGGGCGGGCTCGGGAAGACCACATTCTCTGCGGCCACAGCTTACTGGCTGGCCAAACAGGGCCATAAGGTGCTGGTTTTCTCCGTCGACCCCCAGGCCAGTCTGTCGGATATCTTCCAGCGGGATATCTTCGGCAAGGGTCCGGTGGAGATCATGCCCAACCTCTGGGCCCAGGAGATCGACGCCGATCGCCGGATCAAAGAGTATCAGGAGGAGATCCGGCGCAAGATCATGGACATGTATGGCCTGGATGCGGTGCCCCAGGAGATCGAGGACTACATCCAGGCGGCCTCGGCCGAGCCGGCGATGGAGGAGAGCGCCATCTTCGACGCCGTGGTGGATATCGTGGTCGAGGGCCGTTACGATTACTACATCTATGACCTGGTCCCCCTGGGGCACGCGCTCTATTACCTGAGCATGGCCAAGGTCTACGATGAGTGGATCACCAAGATCACGAAGCTGCGGGAGGAGATGCGGGAATACGAGGAGATGGTGGCCCGCATCCGTCGTCAGCAGACAGAGGAGGACCGCATTCTCGAAGAGCTGCAGTATATCCGGCAGCGGATCAACATGTCCTCCAGCATCCTCACCGATAGCCGCCGCACCGCTTTCTTCTTCGTGCTGATCCCCGAGGAGCTGGTGATCCTGGATACCCTCAAGGCGGCCGAGCTGTTCCGCCGGTTCGATGTGCCGATCTCCGGATATGTGGTGAACCGGGTGATCCCGGCGGAGCTGCTGGGTCAGAACATCCCGGAGTATCTGCGCAACCGCATCGAGATGCAGCGCCAGCACCTGGAGGAGATCCGCGCCCGGTTCGGCGATCAGGTCCTGGCCTACGTGCCGGAGCTGGAGCGGGATGTGACCGGCCTGGATATGATCGCCCGGGTGGCCGATCTGCTTTTCGGAAACGGGGCGGCCTGAAACCGAACTTTTCGGGGAGGGATAGGGAATGATCCGTATTGAGAAGACAATGGTCGATTTCCTGCGGGAACACCCCCGCTTGAAGTATGTGTTCTTCGGTGGAAAGGGCGGGGTCGGGAAGACGGTGATGGCCGGAGCGACAGCCCTCTGGTTCGCCAAACAGGGCCGTCGCACTCTCTTGGCCTCCACCAACCCGGTCCACAGCCTCTCCGGGTTGCTGGGCCAGAACGTCTTCGGGAAGCCGACGCCGGTGGCCGGGGTGCCCAACCTGTGGGCCTATGAGATCGACACCAAAGACACCATCGAGCGCTCCAAGCGGGAGATCCGGGAGAAGATCCAGTGGTTCCTGAAGTTCGCCGAGATCTCCACGCGGGCCGATGAGTTCGTGGAGTCGGCGACGATGAACCCGGCCTTCGAGGAGTCGGCGATGTTCGAGAACATGATCGATCTCATGTTCCGGGACGAATATGAGGTGTATGTGTTCGACACGGCGCCCACGGCCAACGCCCGCCGGCTCCTCGGCATGTCCAAGGTCTATGCCCTCTGGGTGAACAAGATGATCAAGTCCCGTCAGGAGGCCCAGGCGCTGCGCAGGCTCCTCTCCTTCACCAAGAAGGAGGAGCCGGACCCCCTGATGGACTACCTGATCAGCTTCCGGGACCGCATGGAGCGGGCGCGCCGGCTGATCACCGATCCTGAGCTCACCGCCTTTTTCTTCGTGACCCTCCCTGAGGCGCTGCCCATCGCGGTGATCCGCCGCTTCATCCACTGGTTCCACGACTTCGGCATCCCGGTGGGCGGCGTGATCGTCAACGGCCTCATCGACCGGTCCTTCCTGGGCGAGAACACGCCGGATTTCGTCCGCAATCGCATCGAGATGCAGGCGCGTTATCTCCAGGAGATCGAGGTCCTCTTCGACGGCATGGTGCGGGGGATGACGCCGCTCCTGGAGAACGAGGTGCGAGGTGTCCCCATGCTGGAACGCTTCGCCGGCTATCTGTTCACCGACGCCTGCTGATCCAGCACGGATATTCCTGAACTCCGGTCGGGGATGCAGGTGGCCTCCGGTCGCCTGCACCCCCGGATTTCTGCCGCCCCAGCCATGCCCCCAGAAGGCACCCGCCCAGGGCTCGCATCGGCGCCATGGTCCAGAGGGGATGATCCAGCATGCCGGCGATCAGCCCCATGGTTCTGGCTATTGATACGCATGAGGATCGGGCCCAGATTGTTGAGTTCTGGCGCGGAGGAAGAGGGGTGGGAAGCCTCCCCCGGCCCAATGCCCAGGCCGGAGGAGGGCCCAGGTTCTATGACGACACTTCAACTGGCATGGGGACCGACAGAGGAACGGCTTCGAGCACCGGAAGGCGGGGCTCCGTCAGACCTTTAGGAAGCACCCGGCGGAAACGGGCCAGGGGTTCCGGCCAGCGCTCGAGCAGCGCCCGGGCCCGGGCGCTCCCGGTGAGCTGGAGATGGCGCTCCAGGATCCCTTCGAGGAACACGGCCTCTGCGGTGCCCTCCACCGGGTCGATCCGCACGAGCTGGGGATTGTAGCGCCGCTCCAGCTCTCCTCGTTCATCCAGAACGTAAGCCACGCCGCCTGTCATTCCAGCGCCGAAGTTATCCCCCACAGGGCCCAGGATGACAACGCCACCCCCGGTCATATACTCGCAGCCGTGGTCGCCCACGCCTTCCACTACCGCCCAGGCCCCGCTGTTCCGCACGGCGAAGCGATCGCCGGCCCGCCCGGCGACGAAGAGCCACCCGCCGGTGGCTCCATACAGGGCGGCGTTGCCGATCAACACCGGGGAGGGATCCCGCAGGTCGTGGGGTGGACGGATGATGATCTCTCCGCCGCCCAGCCCCTTGCCCACGCCATCGTTGGCCGCCCCGATCAGGATCAGCCGCATGCCCCGATGGGCGAAGGCCCCGAAGCTCTGGCCAGCCTCTCCGACGAACATCAGGATGATGGTGCCTTCGGATAACCCTTCCTCCTGATAACGCCGGGCGATCTCCCCGGCCAGCCGTGCGCCCACCGCACGATCGATGTTCCGGATCCGATAGATCCCCCGCACCGGGCGGCCCTCGATCAGGGCGTGGACAGCATCCCGCACGATCTGATCGTTCAGGGCGAAGGACCAGACCCGCGGGGCAGTGGGGACCGGGGGAGGCGGCGTGGCGGGACGGAGCACCGTCTCCCAGTCTACGGAACGATCCACCGCCTTCAGGAGATCGGTCCGCCCGACCAGCTCTCCCAGCCGGGCATAACCCATCGAGGCCAGGATCTCCCGCACCTCATGGGCCACCATGCGGAAGTAGGCCATCACGTGTTCCGGACGTCCGGCGAATTTCGCCCGACGCTCCGGATCCTGGGTGGCGACGCCCGTGGGGCATGTGTTCTGATGGCATACCCGGGCCATCACGCACCCCAGGGCGATGAGGGGGACCGTTCCGAAGGAAAACTCATCGGCCCCCAGAAGGGCGGCGATCACCACATCCCGTCCGGTGCGCAGGCCCCCGTCCACGCGTAACCGCACGCGGTCCCGCAGCCCGCAGGCCACCAGCATGCGATGCGCTTCCGCCAGGCCGATCTCCCACGGCATCCCGGCGTTCTTAATCGAGGACCAGGGGGAAGCCCCGGTCCCGCCGGCGTGGCCGCTGATCAGGATGATATCCGCTCCGGCCTTGGCCACGCCGGCCGCGATCACGCCCACCCCGATGGTGGAGACCAGCTTCACGGAGACCTGAGCCCGGGGATGGATGGCCTTGAGGTCATAGATCAGCTGGGCCAGATCTTCGATGCTGTAGATGTCGTGATGGGGAGGCGGCGAGATCAGGTCGATGCCAGGCTGGGCGAAACGCAGCCGGGCGATCTCCGGGGTCACCTTGGTGGCCGGGAGATGCCCCCCTTCCCCGGGTTTGGAGCCCTGGGCCATCTTGATCTGGAGCTCCTCTGCGGAGATCAGGTAATAAGGCGTAACTCCGAAGCGGGCCGAGGCCACCTGTTTGGCCCGGCTGTTGCGTTCGGTCCCATAGCGGGCTGGATCCTCACCGCCCTCCCCGCTGTTGGAGCGCAAACCCAGGCGGTTCATGGCGATCGCCAGGGCTTCGTGGGCCTCCGGCGAGAGCGCCCCGTGGGACATCGCCGCTGTGGAGAAGCGGCGGAGGATCGCCTCCTCCGGCTCCACCCGGTCCAGCGGGATCGGCGGGCGGTCGCTCTCCCATCGCAGCCGATCCCGCAGATCCACCGGCTCCCGATGGGCCTGGGCAGCGAAGTCCCGATAGCGGCGATACGCCTCGTGGAAACCTGCCCCCAGCGCGTCCGGGGTCCGCACCGCCTCCTGGAGCGCCCGGATGGCTTCCGGGTTCAGCGCGTGGAACTCGCCCCGAGCGCGGTGCTTGTAAAACCCGGGGGAAGGGAGCTCCGGCTGCTGGACCTCAAAGGCCGCCCGATGCCAGGTCTGCACCCGCGCGGCGATCTCCTCCAGGCCGACCGGGCCGAAGACCGCGGGTGTGCCGGCGAAGGCCCACTCCACCAGCTCCCGCTGCAGACCGATGACCTCGAAGATCTGCGCCCCGATGTAGGCGTCCAGGGTGGAGATCCCCATGCGGGCCATGACCTTCAGCAGGCCTTTTTCGATCGCCTGGATGTAGCGCCGGACCGCTTCCTCGGGGGTTTCCGAGCGCCCGCCTTCGCGTTCCCGCGCCGCCATGGCGGCCACGGTCTCGAGGGCCAGATAGGGGCAAACCGCCGAAGCCCCGTAGCCCAGGAGGCAGGCGAAGTGATGAACCTCCCGGGGCTCCCCGGAGACGACGATCAGGCTGGCCCGGGTCCGCTGGCCCGTCCGGATCAGATGGTGGTGAAGGACACCCACAGCCAGCAAGGCCGGGATCGGCGCGCGCTGGGGATCCGCTTCCTCATCGCTCAGGATCAGCAGGCGGTGGCCCGCGGCGATCGCCTGCTCCGCGGCCCGACACAGATCCTCCAGCGCCCGTCGGAGACCCGCTGGGCCCTCCGCGATCGGCCACAGGATGGACAACCGTTGCGATCGGAAGGCTGGATCGGGAAGCTGGCACAGGGCCTGCAGCTGGGAAGGCGTCAGGATAGGGCTCGACAGTTCGATCTGGTGAGCCGCCCGCTCGTCCGGAGCCAGCAGATTGGCCCGCTCCCCCAGGAGCACCGTGAGGGACATCACACGGGTTTCCCGCAGGGGGTCGATGGGCGGGTTGGTCACCTGGGCGAAGCGCTGTTTGAAGAAGTTATAGAGCGGCCGGGGCCACCCCGTGAGCAGGGCCAGCGGCGTGTCATCGCCCATCGAGCCGATCGGCTCCTGGCCGGTGCGGGCCATCGGGCGGAGGATCAACGCCAGCTCCTCGGCGGTGTAGCCGAAGGCGATCTGTCGTCGAAGAAGAGCCTCCGGGTCCGGAAGGGCCGGGGCCTGAGGGGGATCGGGCAGGCGAACGCGATGGCGACGGACCCATTCCGCATAAGGACGCTGGGCGCTGAGCTCTGTCAGGAGCGCCCGGTGATCCTGGAACCGTCCGGTCCGGAGATCCGCGGTCCACATCTGGCCGGGCCCGAGGCGCTCCAGCTTCAGGATCCGCTCGGGGGGGACTTCCAGGGCACCGATCTCCGACCCGCAGTAGAGCAGGCCGTCGATCGTGCGCAACACCCGCAGCGGGCGCAGGCCGTTGCGATCCAGCAACGCGCCCACGAAGCGACCATCCGTGAACAGGACGGCCGCCGGCCCATCCCACGGCTCCATCAGGCTCTGATGGTAGGCGTAGAATCCCCGGGCCGCCTCGTCGAGATCCGGAGATTTCTCCCACGCCTCGGGGATCAGCATGCGCAGGGCGTGGCGGATATCATAGCCGGAGCGGACCAGGAACTCCACCACGTTGTCCAGCATCGCCGAATCGGAGCCGCTCCGATCGATGATCGGCCGCAGATCCTCCAGGGTATCCCCCCAGATCGGCGAAGACAGGGCCGCCTCCCGGGCCTGCATGCCGTGGATGTTCCCCTGGAGGGTGTTGATCTCCCCGTTGTGGCAGAGCATGCGGAAGGGCTGGGCCCGTTCCCAGGCGGGCAGGGTATTGGTGCTGAACCGCTGGTGGAAGATGACGAAGTCGGTTTCGAAATCGGGATCCGCCAGATCCGGGTAGAACCGGGCAAGATCCCGGGCCAGAACGAGGGCCTTGTAGACGATCGTGCGGCAGGATGCGGAAGCCACATAGAGGGGGATCCCCCGGAGGGCTGCGGTTCGCTCGGCCCGGCGGCGGGCGCGATACAGGCGGCGGTCGATCCCCTCGGGGGTCTCGTTCCGCTCATCGGCCAGCAGCGCCTGGGCGATGAAGGGACATGTGGCCCGGGCTCGTGGCCCCAGGATGTCCGGGCGGATGGGAACCGGGCGCCAGGTCAGGAGGTGGAATCCCTCATTGGCGAGAGCCGCGTGCAGGATCTCCCGGGCCTCCTTCTGAGCGCCGGACTCTGCTGGGAGGAAGGCCATAACGGCCGCCAGGTGCCCCGGGTCGGGCGGACGGAGGCCCTGGGCCTCGAGGAAACGGAGGAACAGCCGGCGGGGGAGGGCGGTAAGTACTCCCGCCCCATCTCCCGTCAGCCCATCATCCGCGGTCGCCCCGCGATGGGACATCCGCTCCAGCGCCTGGAGCGCCATGGACAGCAGCATGTGGTCCGCCGGTCCTCCCGGCCGGGCCAGCAGGCCGATCCCGCATGCATCCCGTTCCCTCCGCTCGAACCCCTCCATCGGATCCCCTCCGTCCGACACGGTTGAGTCGTTTCGCGGGGGGCAAAGCCCCACGAATGCGGATCCGGTTTGCAGATGTTGCTGTGGATTTTGTGGAAATTCGAGCGATCTGTCATCCCCTGTTCGGGCCATTTTGGGGCACCCAAATGGGCCATTTTGGGGGGCGGCGGGAAGGATGGAACGAATTGGCTTTTCGCCTGCGGCCCGATTAATATGACAACCGCAGATCCCGTAGGGCAACTGCTTGCAGTTGCCCTACTTCCACTCTGGATGAGCCTCCAGGTGCGGCTGTAGTATTAGGATGGATTACGGCGGAGCTCCGATGGGGAGGGCCGGATGGCCCTCAAAGCCCCTGCAGCGGAGATCAGGAGGAGTTCTCCAATGGGAGGCCGTATCCTGCTGATCGACGATGACGCGCTGCTCCGTCGCAGCCTGGCCTTCAGTCTGGAGCAGGCGGGCTTTACCGTTCACACCGCAGCCAGTGCGGAGGAGGGGCTGGCGATTGCCGCCCGGGAGCGGCCGGATCTGGTCCTTCTGGATATCGGGCTGCCGGGGATGGACGGCCTGGAGGCCCTGCGGCGTTTCCGGGAGGTCCTGGGGCTCCCTGTGATCTTCCTCACCGCTCGCCGGCGGGAGCTGGATCAGGTCGTGGGGCTGGAGCTGGGGGCGGATGACTACATCACCAAGCCCTTTGATACCGATGTCCTGATCGCCCGCATTCGGGCGGTCCTGCGTCGGATCCGATCCTCTCCCGCAATGCCCTCCGCGCCATCCCCCCTGGTCGTTGGCGATCTGGTGATCGATCCGGCCGCCCGGACCGTCACAGTGGCCGGGAGGGCGGTGTCCCTTACGCCGAAGGAATTCGACCTCCTTTACACGCTCGCCCTGGCCCCGAACCGGGTGCTGCCCACGGAAACGCTCCTGACCCAGGTCTGGGGGGCCGAATACGCCGGCCAATCCGAGACCCTTTACGTGCATATCCGCTGGTTGCGGGAGAAAATCGAGGAAGACCCCGAGCATCCCCGACGGATCCTCACGGTTCGAGGGGTCGGCTATAAGCTGGTCCCACAGGGATGAGGAGATCGCTGGATGTTCCGCACCTTTCGTTCCCGCCTCCTGATCAGCACGTTGCTTCCCTTCCTGCTGATCGCCCCGATCCTGGGGCTGACGCTCACGGCGCTGGTGGAGGAACGCATCCTCCTCCCCTCCCTGGCCCGGGAAATGGCCGATCAGGGGGTCCTGATCGCGCGGCTGGGGACTGTCCTTCCGGAGATCTGGACGGATCCGAAAGCGGCGCAGGTGTTTCTACAAGCGCTGGCGATCCAGCAACCCACCCAGGTGCTCCTGCTGGATCCCGCTGGCCGTTTGCTGGCTGCCCCGGCCGAGGTGCGATCGGCTCTGGGATCATCCGCTGGAGGGCCGTTGTTCGAACAGGCGCAGCGGGGGGAGATCGTGTGGCAGGCCGCGCCTCGGGGAACGGATTCGGATATCATCCTGGATGTTCTGGTTCCGGTGACCAGCGAGCAGGGGATCCGTCTGGGGTATGTGCGGTTGCTGCGCCGCCTGCCGGATGTCACAGAAGGATTTCACCGGGTTCGTCGCCTGGTGCTGGGCACGGTGGCGGTCGGATTGCTGCTGAGCGGGTTGTTCGGCTGGATTTTAGCTCAGTCCCTGAGCCGCCCGCTCCAGCAGGTCGCCCGGGCCATCGCCGAGGCGCCGCTGGAAGGGCCGGCGGTGACCCTGCCCGAGAGCGGACCCCAGGAAGTTCGCCAGCTGATCCGGGTCTTCAACCGGCTTCAACAACGGCGGGTCGAGCTGGAGGAAGCGCGCCGCCTGCTGCTGCGAAGCGTTGTTCATGAATTCGGCCGGCTGATCGGCGCGCTCCGGGCAGCCTTCCATGCCCTTCAAGGAGGGGCGATGGAAAGCCCGACTCTCCGTCAGGAGCTGCTGCAGGGGATGTCGCAGACGGCTAACGAGCTGGCCCGGTTGCTGGAGGACCTCACGCAGCTCTATCGCCACACCGCCGGCCCCCTCCCGCTGCAGCGGCGACCCCTGGCGCTGGCGCCATGGCTTCGAGAACGTGCGGCCCTGTGGGCTGAAATGGCCCGTGAGAGAGCCCTGCACTGGAAAGAGGAGATCCCCCCCGATCTTCCAGCGATCCAGGCGGATCCCGAGCGGCTGGCCCAGGCGCTGGAGAATCTGGTGGATAACGCCCTGAAGTTCACCCCGGCGGGTGGATGGGTGACCCTCCATGCGGAGGTCCGGGATCAGGAGGTCTGGATCCGGATTCGGGACACCGGGCCGGGGATCCCTCCGGAGGACCTGCCGCGCCTCTTCGAGCCGTTCTACCGGGGGAGCCAGGAAGGTCGCCCTGGCCTGGGGCTGGGGTTGTTCCTCGCCCGGACGATCGTGGAGGCCCATGGAGGACGCCTGGACGTGGAGAGCCGGGTCGGGGAGGGAAGTTGCTTCCGGCTGATCCGGCCGCTGACGGTGGGAGGTTGAGATGCTGAACCTGATGGTGCCGGCATGGGAGATCGGGATCCGCGCGGCCGCGGTGTATCTGGCCACCCTGATCGGCCTGCGCCTGAGCGGAAAGCGGGAGATCGGTCAGATGACGCTCTTCGATCTGGTGACGCTGCTGTTGCTGGCCAACGCGGTCCAGAACGCTATGGTCGGGCCTGACACCTCCCTGATCGGAGGGCTTCTGGCGGCGGGCGCTTTACTGGCCCTGAACGCCGCCGTGGCGTATGGGCGCCTCCGCTGGCAGCCGCTGCGGACGCTGATGGAGGGAACGCCTACCCTGCTGGTGCTGCACGGCCGGGTGCTGGAGCGCAACCTCCGCCGGGAGGGGCTGGATCTGGAACTCCTGGAAGCGGCGCTGCGGGAGCACGGGGTGGCCGACATTCGGGACGTGGAGATGGCGGTCCTGGAGGTCGACGGCTCGATCAGCGTGATCCCTATGGGTGGGACCACCCATCGGATCCGGCATCCGGCGCGGTTCCTCCGCCGTCCGGGGTAGCCTGTCGAACGCCGGGATCCCTTTCCCCGTCCATGGAGCGCCTGACCTCATCCGGGGGAATTTCCTCCTGCTTCGTCCAGGAGCTCCACCACATGCTGGACGGGGATCGCGAGCCCGGCCCGCCGCAGGCCCATCGCGAGCTGCAGCATGCACCCGGCGTTGGCGGTCACCACCCGATCGGGCGCGATCCGGCGGATCTGAGCGACTTTTTCCTCGAGCAGGGCGTTCGCGATCTCCGGGTGCGTGATGTTGTAGATCCCCGCGCTGCCGCAGCAGAGATCCCCATCGGGCAACTCGATCACCGTCAGGCCGATCGCCCGGAGCAGCCGCCGGGGTTGCGCTCGAACCCCCTGGCCATGGGCCAGATGACATGGGTCCTGGTAGACAACCCGCCCGGACAGGCGTCGGGGGAGAGGACGCAGGCCCGCCGCGTCCAGGAACTCCGTGACGTCCCGCACCTTCGCGCTGAAGGCGCGGGCGGCTTCCGCCCACCGGGGATCATCGTTCAGGAGTTCGCCATACTCTTTCATCGCCACCCCGCAACCGGCGGCGTTGACCAGGATGGCATCCACTTCCTCTCGCATAAAAGCCTTGAGATTTCGGCGGGCCAGGGCCTGGGCCCGGTGCCGCTCCCCGGCATGGACGTGGAGGGCGCCGCAGCAGACCTGGCCGCGGGGGACCACCACCTCAAACCCCTGGCGGGTGAGGACCCGGATGGTGGCCTCCTGGATTGGGGCCAGCAGGGTGCGCATGACGCATCCAGCCAGCAGGGCGACGCGCCCCCGCCGCTCCCCGATCGCCGGGAACACCCGGCCGGTGGCCATTCCGCGCGACGGGATCCGATCGGGCAGCATGTTCTCCATCGTCTGGAGGGCGCGGGGCAGGCGGTTCAGCCAGCCGGCCTTCCGGATCATCCGCTGGATCCCGGCGGCCTGATACAACCAGAGCCCGCGGGAGAGGAGGGCCAGGAGGGTAGGGTGGGAGAGGATCAGGCCGAAGGCCACCGCCCGCAACAGCCGCTCCCCAGGGGCAATGGGCATGGTGTGCCGGATCTGCCAGCGAGCGGCTTCCACCAGGCGGCCGAACTGCACGGTGGCCGGGCAGGCCGTCTGGCATGCCCGACAGGCGAGGCAGACCTCCATGTGCTCCCGGAAATCAGGGTTCAGCTCCAGGCGTCCCTCTGCCACCGCCCGCATCAGATAGATCCGCCCGCGGGGGGAATCCGGCTCCCAGCCCAGCACGCGGAAAGTGGGGCACTGGTTCAGGCAGAGCCCGCAATGGGTGCAGCGCAGGATCTCCGCGTAATCCGGCGGATGGTCTGGCGTAAACCCCTGCACGAGGGGGATCGGATGGACAGGCGCTGATTCCACCGCCGAAACGGTTGAAACCATAATCGGCGCTCCTTCGAGAGGGAATGTTTTAGGGCCGGAACGGATCATAGGGGCGGCCGGTAGGCGCTCCTCCAGATCTGCCGGTAGCGCTCAACTTCTCGCGCCCATCGTTCCTCATCCCAGCCCAGCATCGCCCGCAGCCGGGGGCCATATCGTTCCAGGAAGGGAAGCGCCCCGTCCGGCAGCTGAAAGCCCAGGCGGGTCCGCCGCAACAGCAGGTCATCCAGATGAACCACCGCCTCATGGGTGATAATCCATCGTAACTCCGCCCATCGCAAATCGGTCCGGGGGATGCGCTCCTGCTCTTCAGGCGGAGCCTGGAGGAACGCCGGAAGCAGTTCAGGATCGTAACGGCTGGTGAGGCGGAGCCAGAGGGCCGGATCGAACTCCTCCGCCAGGGCTTGTGCGGCCTCGCGAACTTCGGGCTTCACCGGTTCCGCAGACTGCGGAGAGGGCGCGGGCAGGTGCCGCTGAAGGACCCGGAGCGCATCCCGCGCCATCACCCGGAAGGTGGTAAGCTTCCCCCCGGTGACGGTCAGGATCCCCTCCTCCCACACCGCGTGATCCCGCGGCTCCCGGGAGGGCGGCTGTCGCCCTGTTCCAATGATCGCCCGGACGCCGGAGAAGGTGGCTGTAACGTCCGAAGCAGAAAGATCCAGGTGGGGGAAAGCCCGCTGCAGGGCGAGCAGCAGGTAATCCAGTTCCTCCGGCTGGATCGCTGGCTCAGCCTCCAGATCCTGGTGGTGATCCACATCGGTGGTGCCGACCAGCGTCATGCCCTCCCACGGAAGCACATAGAGCGGCCGGTGATCCCGGGGATGGAGGAGGATCACCCCCTGGGCGAGGGGAAGCCGCCAGCCGGGGATCAGCAGGTGGCTGCCCCGCAGGAGCCGCAGCCGCGGTGGCCGATGGAGCTTTCCCCGCAGTTGATCCGCCCATGCGCCGGTGGCGTTCACGACCGCCCGGGCCCGCACCTCGATCTCCCGGCCGGATATCTGATCCCGGGCCATGACCCCCTCAATGGCTCCGGATCGGGATCGCAGGAAGCCTTCCACCCGGACGTAATTCAGCGCCGCTGCGCCCTGGCGGACGGCGTTCAGGATCAACCGGAGCACCAGACGCGCGTCGTCCGTCAGGGCGTCCCCATAACGATAGCCCCCCTGCAGGCCTTCCCTCCGCAGATGGGGGGCCAGGGCGAGCAGCGCCTCTCGGGAGAGGTAGCAGTGGTTCGGACGGCCCGCGAACCCATCATAAATCCAGAGCCCTATGGCCATCGCCGCGCGCCCGATTGGGTCCTCCCGGTAGAGCGGCATCAGGAAGCTTAGGGGCTGGATCAGGCCGGGGAAGGCCCGCAGGAGATGTTCCCGCTCCCGCACCGAATGCCAGGTGATGCGAACCTGCCCCTGGCGCAGGTAGCGCAACCCGCCATGGACCATTTTCCCGGACCGGCTGGAGGTGCCCCAGGCGAAGTCGTGCTGCTCCAGCAGCACCACGCGGAATCCCCGGCGCGTCGCCTCCTCCAGCAGCCCGGCCCCTGTGATCCCGCCGCCGATGATAAGGAGGTCCCACAGCTCGTGGGGTCGAAGCCAGGCTTCTTCGCGGTTCAGCGGCATCCGCTCATCTCCAGGAACAGCCTGTCCAGTCTCATGCCACGAGTTTGCCCGGGTTCATCCGTCCATGGGGATCCACCGTCCGGAAGACCGCGCGCAGGATGGCCAGGCCGAGCGCGCCCTTCTCCGCCTCCAGGTAAGGCTGGTGATCCACCCCCACCCCATGCTGATGGCTGATCGTCCCTTTCAACCGCAGGATCGCCTCGCTGGCGGCCTGCTTCAGACGCCGCCAGCGCTCCAGATTCTCCTCCGGATCCGAAGCCAGGCGGAACATAAACGTGGTGTAGACGTTGGCCCCATGCGGGTAAACATGCGAAATGTGGCTGAACACATACACGCGTTCTCCCATATCCGCCAGACCATGGCGCAATGCCTCCTCGATGGCGGCGACCATGCGGGGCACCCGCGCCCAGATCACGGCCGTCTCCAGCGTGTCCACCGCGTAACCGAGCTCCCACAGGGTGTTGCGCAGATAAGGCGAGCGGAACCGCTGACGGAGCCATTCCCGGGCGAAACGGCTCCCGAGGGATCGGCCTCCGTGCCGCGCGGCCATATGATGAACCTCGGCCATCGCCGCATGGACCACCCGGCGTGCCCCGGCGGTGGCGACCAGAAGCATACAGCGGGTTCCCCCCAATCCCCGCAGGCGCAGCCAGCCTTCCAGCAAACGGACCAGCCGCTCCCGTCCCGTCAGGCGCAGCGTGATGCGAGTCTCCTCCGGCGTGCTCAGCCGGAGCATCGCGAGCGGCAGCCCGGCCTGAACCATCTCCCGCATCGCGGCCAGGCCTTCCGCGAACTCCGGGAAAAAGAAGGTCTGGAACGCTTCGACCTCCGGGAGCGGGCGCACCCGCAGGGTTGCCTCGGTCAGGACCCCCATCCGGCCCTCTGAACCCAGGACCAGGTGGCGGAGATCAGGCCCGGCTGCGGAAGGCGGGCAGATGGGAAGAAGAAGGGGCCCCTTCGGGGTCTCCACCCGCCCGCCGACGAAGAGGTCCTCGATGCGCCCATAGCCCAGGGCGAACTGACCGACAGAGCGGGTCATCACCCAGCCCCCCAGGGTCGAGTATTCAAACGATTGCGGGTAGTGCCCCAGGGTGAAGCCATGCGCGCGCAGCGTGGCCTCCAGATCCGGGCCCCGGATGCCGGCCTGGAAGGTGGCCAGGGCGCTCACCGGATCCAGCCCGAGCAGACGGTTCATGCGCTGGAGATCGATGGCGAGGGCGGGGCGGGGATCGGGGAGCACCCGCACATGCCCGACCACACTGGTGCCGCCGCCGTAGGGCACCACCCGCGCCCCCACCATCTCCGCGTAGGCCAGCAGGGCGCGCACCTCTTCATTCGTTTCGGGAAAGGCCACCCCATCCGGTGCCTGGAATCGTCCACTGCGGACGGCGATCCAGTCCGGAAGGCCCTGACCGGCCGCGTGATGCAGCCGGATCTCCGGATCCGTCCGGATCAGGGGATGAGGGGGAAGGCGGGAAGGAGGGATGACGGCCAGCGCTTCTTCCAGCGTGCAATCCCGGGGCGGAGTTCCCGGACCGAGCTGCTCCTCCAGGAACTGAAGGGCGGAGGAGGGTAGAGGAACGGTCACCGAGCGTTCACCCCATCCATTCCAGCGGCGCATGGAAGGCTCCGGCGAAGAAGATCAGGCGCATCTCTCCTCTTCCCCTATCCAGAGGCCTGTCACAGAAAAGCAGCGAAAAATCTCCGCAGCCGCTCGAGATCGTCCAGGTTGGATTGAAGAATTTCGTAGACGATCCGGCGATCCACCTCCATGTATTCATGAACCAGGATATTGCGAAACCCGATCATGCGTATCCATTTCTCTTTCAGCTCCGGTTCCAATCCGGCTCGTTCGGCCAGAATCGCTGGAATGTCGCTATACCATCGGACCTCTCCCAGACCGAGATCGGCAATGATATGGTTGCCCATATCCAGGAGAGCCTCGATGGCGAGCTGCAGGAAGCGCTCCGCGCTGCCGTAGCGCTCGGGGTCCTCAATGAATTCCTCAAAACGGTAGCGTTGCAGACGACGCAGGATCTCCAGATATTCATCCAGCTTGCGAAGTCGACGTTGAAGAACTTCCGGTCGAACCATGGAGAATCCTCCGTTTGTAAGCCTCCCGCTGCACCCGCAGATAGGGGACGAAATCCAGATACTGGCGCACAACGCGGGAGAAGAAGGCCCCGGGATCGAAATCATCGGTCCGGTAGATGATCCGGTTATGGCGGACCGCTTCGAACTTCAGGAGGATATCCTCGGTGTCCAGGAACACCACATCGACCCGGCAGAAGCCGTGACGGGCGAGGTCGGCCAGCAGCGATAGAAGGTCCGGCCGCGGGAACCCCCGGCGCACCAGGATGGCCAGATCCAGGTCGCTCTCCGCATGCAGGCGGCCCTCGGCAGCGGAGCCGAAGAGGTAAACCGCTTCGATCTGGGGATATTTCCCGAAGATATCCGCCAGGCGGTCCAGGTTCGGAAAGGGGGCGCTCTCCAGACGATCTGGCATGGATTCTCCCTCCGCGGGATCCGACATGGTCATTATAGCGGACCGCTTCCTCTCCCCAAACGGGCAGGTCCGGCCCTGGCCGTTTGAGGGAGGCGCAGGCCCGGAGCTCGCAGTATGCTGTAAGGAGGCAGGACCTGCTGGCAGATATCTCGGAGGAGGAGACGATGGACCGGGAAGCACGTAATCTGCTCGTGGCGCTCTCCGAGGCGATGGCGGAGGCGGTGGCCCGTGGGGCTGCGGCCACAGTGACGGTGGATGCCCGGGACCGGTTGCCGGCCACCGGAGTGGGTTATGCGGCGGATCTGGTGCTGACGGCGGATCACGTCGTTGAGCGGGAGGAAATCCGCATCGTGTTGCCCGATGGCCGGGAGCGCTCCGCCGTTCGGATCGGCCGGGATCCTTCCACCGACCTGGCGTTGTTGCGGGTGATGGAGGGGTCCGTCCCCATCCTGGAGATCGCGGAGCGGGAGCCGCGGGTGGGACAGCTCGTCCTCGCCCTGGGCCGCCCGGGCGCGGAGGGCATTCAGGCCAGCCTGGGGGTGATCAGCGCCATCGGCGGCGCGTTGCGCACCCCCTGGGGCGGATGGCTGGAGCGCTACATCCGCACCGATGTCACCATGTATCCAGGGTTCTCCGGCGGCCCGCTGATCGATACGGAGGGGCGGGCGCTGGGGATCAACACCTCAGGCCTGGTGGGGATCCCGCTGACGATCCCGATCCGGCTGGCGTGGCGGGTGGCGGAGGCCCTGGCGCAGGAGGGCCGGGTGCGTCGAGGATACCTGGGTGTGCGCACTCAGGCTGTGCCGCTGGCCCCCGCCCAGCAGGAGCGGCTGGGACGAGCCCAGGGCCGCGGATTGCTGATTGTGGGAATTGAGGAGGGAAGCCCGGCCGCCCAGGGAGGTCTCCGGGTGGGGGATATCCTCACGGGGTTCCATGGGCAGCCGGTGGAAGATCCGGAGGACCTCCAGGCCCGGCTCATGGGGGAAGTGGTGGGCCGTGCTGTGGAACTCGAGGTGCTTCGGGGGGAGGAGCGACGGATCCTGACGGTCGTCGTGGGTGAACGCCGGGAGGCGCGAGAGGAGGAGCGATGGCCATTCCGGGGCGGACCGCGGTGGGGCTTCCGGCGGCGGTGGATGCCGCCCTGGGCGCCCTGGTGGAGCAGGTGATCCCCTGTGTGGTCCAGGTATGGAACGGCCGGGGTGGATTCGGGGCCGGCCTGATCTGGCGGCCCGGGATCGTCATAACCAGCGCCCATCTGCTGGCCCCGGGCGCGCATCGCGTGATCCTGTGGACCGGGGAGGCGCTCCCGGCGGAGGTGGTGGGCGTCGATGCGGAGATCGACCTGGCCGTGCTGCGCCTCCCCCGCCCGGAGGGCCAGGCGATACCGGTTCGGGAGCCTGGAACCCTTCCCGTGGGATCCCTGGTGCTGGCCCTGGGCCACCCCTGGGGTGACCGATACGCGGCGAGCCTGGGCGTGTTCAGCGGATGGGTCCTCGCTCGAACCCGCGGGCCGCGGGGGATCCTTCGCCTGCTGCGGACCGATGCGATCCTGGCTCCGGGCAACTCGGGCGGCCCTCTGCTGGATATGGGAGGACGGGTCGTGGGGATCAGCACCATGGTCGTGGGTGGAGATCAGAGCCTGGCCGTTCCGGCCGATCTGGCGGAAGCGCTCGTGCAGAAGGTTTCCCGATGATCCGGGTGGCGATCGTTGCCAGCGTGCCAGCCCTTCGAGCAGGCCTCCGGGCGTTGCTGGAGGCCTCCGGGGAGATCCGGGTGGTGGAAGAGGCCTCCTCACCCGCGGATCTGGAGCTCTCTCCGGAGGTAGAGGTCATTGTGGCGGTCCTCGAGCCGGCGGCGGGGGAGACCGTGCGGCGCCGGTGGCAGCCCCTGGGTGCGGAGCGGGCGGTGCTCTTTCTCACGGAGAGCCCGGAATCCACCCGGATACTGTCCGCTCTCTCCCTCCCGGTCTATGGCGTGTTGCCCCTCGAAGCTTCTCCTGAAACCATGCGGGCCGCTGTCTGGGCGCTCCGGGAGGGCCTGATCGTCCTGGCCCCGGGTCTTGCGCCGTTTCCACGGCTTCTCCGGGAGCTCTCGGCCGCTGAGGAGGAGATCGTGGAACCGCTCACCCCGCGGGAGATCGAAGTGCTGCAGCTGCTGTCGCTGGGTCTGGCGAATAAAGAGATCGCCGCCCGGCTGGGCATCAGCGAACACACCGTCAAATTCCATCTCTCCGCCATCTACAGCAAACTGGGAGCCGCCAACCGCGCCGAAGCGGTCCGTCGAGGGTTGCAACGAGGGTTAATTCCGTTGTAAACGGGTGAGGCGCGTCTTCTTCAAGGAGCAGTTAAGCGTCCCGAAGGATTTGAAGCATTCGTTGAAGACAGCGGACAGCTCGCTGGAGGCTGGGCGCCGTCTGGCATGCGCGGCGAATATCCCATAACTCTTCTGCAAATCTTCCCATTAGCGACGTATACAGGGGACCAACCTGCTGGCCGGAGCCGGTATCTGGGACGAGAGCTTTTTTGATCTGAATTCGACGGGACCTTTTAGCAAGCCGAATGATTTCCTGTTTGGGATCCGGTAGGTTTTCGGGGTTATCCGGGATCATGGTTTCGGAGATGCCGAGGAATTTGGCCATGTTGTGCCGATCCGCGATCAACCATGCTTCAACGGAGCGGACAGCGACACAGAAACAAAGGCGGGACGCAGGGCTCTGGTGTGCAAACCAGCGATTGCGCATGGCGGGCGCGCACTCCGCCTCACGGTCCAGATCCACCAGGATCAGCCATGGATAGGGTTGGTGGGTTGCCGCAAGGTTATAGCCAGCTATTTTCTTTCGAAGATTTGCCTTTCCCCCCATGACAAAGATACGGCCAGGATCCCCGCCGGCGAAGCGGATGATCTGCTCAGCGATGATCTTATCGAGCTTTCCTTCGACGGCTGCGTGAACGATCTGTGCCATTCGCTCCTCCAAGGAGGGAGGGGAGCCGGTGCGCTTTCTGGGGTCCTGTGTAGGTCATGGCAATCTCCCCGATGGAGAGGCCGCCTTCCAGGAGATCCCGGGCCTCCTGGATGTCAGCGATCGGTTTGGCCTGGGTGCCTTCCGATCCAGGGATCAGGAGGATCACCTCACCCAGGCCGATGCCCTCATCCTGGAGCAGCTCAATCGAGTGGGTGCTTACGATGATCTGGCGCCGGGTGCGCTCTTGAACGCTGGCGAACATCTGAGGGATGTAGCGGATGATTTCCGGGTGAAGGGAGAGCTCTGGCTCTTCGAGAAGCAAGGGGCCGCGCCCTTCCAGAATGGACCATAGCAATCCGAGCAGGCGCAGCGTTCCATCGGAAAATTGATCTTCATCCTGCCATGCGCCCCGTGGACGCCAGTGCTGGTAGCGTGCCCGGAGATGCGGGGTTCCCCGCTCATCCCGCCAGAGTTCGATATCTGTCAGCTGGGGAACAGCAATGCGGAGGGCCTCCTCGATCCGGCGTAGCCAGGCCCTTCGGGTCCTCTCAGGGGTCCGGGCGATCTGCTCCAGGAAATCCCCGCCGTAAGGGTCATGGCTGCGCCCGATGGAGCGCTCAGGCTCGCGGATGAGCTGCGGAACGATGTGGAGATACCGCACAGAGGCAAAGAAGTTCGCCAGATCACGAAAAGCCTGGTTACGGGCCACCTGCTCCAGATGCGTCTGGGTCAATCGTTCCGGATCATCCCGGTCTTCCTCCAGCGGACGCTCCAGCAGAGTCTCTGTGTGCCCGGTTCGTGGATGATGCCGGCGCACAACTTCCCTTCGGATGATAGGGCGGCGCAGGTTATCCTGGCCAAAGGCCAGCTCGTATTCCCAGACGGGCGCTTCCGGTTTTCCAGAGGGGGCGACCCATACGTGGATCTCCACATCGGGAGGCGTGCGAGCGGCTAAGCAGCGGATCGCGCTTACCCCGCCCCGCCGGCGCACAGCGGACAGCAACCCGCCGCCTTCCGAAACCAGATCTCGCAGGAATCGGAACGCGTCCAGCAGATTTGACTTCCCGGATGCGTTTGGCCCTACCAGGAAGACCCGCCGGCGCAATTTCAGATCGATTTCGCGGAAGTTCTTCCAGTTCCTTAGCTTCAGTCGGGAAAATATCATGGTGATTTCCTTCGCAGACATCCCGGGACTCCATAAGGAGGATAACTCTATACTGTCTGCCATTCAACCGGCGTGATCAATTGACCGTGTAATAATATTGTAGGGCATGACTTGTGGATGTGTCGAATGAATTCGACCGCAAAGGGTCTTCGGCCGGTGGCCGGCCTGCGCCGGCCGGGAGAGGAGTTTCGTGCCGGCGAAGGCCGGCACCTGGCGCGGCAGCGCCTCTCAGGGCCGATTTCCAATCGGCGCACAGCGCCGACGTCTGGCGCGCGAGGCGGGTCGAATGAATTCGACCGCAAAGGGCCTTCGGCCAGTGGCCGGCCTGCGCCGGCCGGGAGAGGAGTTTCGTGCCGGCGAAGGCCGGCACCTGGCGCGGAAGCGCCTCCCAGGGCCGATTTCCAATCGGCGCACAGCGCCGACGTCTGGCGCGCGAGGCAGGTCGAAGGAATTCGACCGCAAAGGCCTTTGGCCAGTGGCCGGCCTGCGCCGGCCGGGAGAGGAGTTTCGTGCCGGCGAAGGCCGGCACCTGGTGCGGCAGCGCCTCCCAGGGCCGATTTCCAATCGGCGCACAGCGCCAGCGCCTGGCGCGCGAGGCGGGTCGAATGAATTCGACCTCAAAGGGCCTTCGGCCAGCGGCCGGCCGGCGCCGGCCGGGGTATCGCGTCGGCGAAGGCCGACGCTTGGTGCGAAGCACCCCGGGAGGCCGATTTCGAATCGGCGCGATGGGCCGATGGCCGGCCTGCGCCGGCCGGAATGCTTTTTGCGTCGGTGGAGGCCGACGTGCGGCGCGGAGCGCCTCGGGGAGCCGATTTCCATCGGCGCGATGAGCCGCGAGCCCCAATTTTTGACGATCTCCTCTCCTCCGCATAGACTCAAAACGTATCTTCCCTGGTAGGACAGCGGTCCTGCACTTCGAGAGTGCGCATCTTCCTTCCAGGAGGCATCTTCGATGGGCGAACATGAGGTCGTGATCACCGCGCAGAATTTCGAGCAGGAGGTTCTCAAATCCGAGAAGCCGGTCCTGGTGGATTTCTGGGCGGAGTGGTGCGGGCCGTGCAAGGCCCTGGAGCCCATCGTGGCGCAGATCGCCCGGGAATACGCCCAGGTCCTGAAGGTCGGCAAACTGAATGTGGACGATTACCCGGAGCTGGCCATGCGATATGGGGTGATGGGCATTCCGACCCTCATCCTGTTTAAGGAGGGCCGGGAGGTCGCCCGCATCATCGGGTATCAGCCCCGGGAGCGTCTGCTCCGTCAGATCCTCCCTCATCTCCAGCCCCAGCCTCAGCGATAACGGGCCGGGATGCATCGCTGGTCTCGAACGCTTCATGCGGGTGGGCACACCTTCGACGTGTCCACCCGCATAGATCGGCGAGGTGCAACTCCACTCCAGGAGGGTAGAGGATGGGGCGGTGGATGGCCGGTGTCCTCATCGGTCTCTGGTTCTTTCTGGCCGCCTGTGGAACGACGCGAGAGCCAGCTTCTCCACAGCCGCCCGGATCAACAAGGGGGGGTTCCACTGTTGAAGCGGAATCCCCATCGCCCGCCGCGCCGCTTCCCTCCTCATTAACTCCGGCGTTGCCGGAGGCCACCGCCATGGAGCCACGATTTCCGCCCCCATCATCTCCTGAAGCCTGCGCGCCGACCCCGCCGGATGCCCTGGGGCCGTTCTATAAGCCCGGCGCGCCGGTGCGCGATCGGGTCGGGCAGGGGCACATATTGCGCGGTGTGGTTCGATCCAGCGCGGACTGCTCCCCGATTCCGGGGGCTCAAATCGAGTTCTGGCTGGCGGGTCCGGATGGCCGGTATGGGGATGATTATCGGGCCACGGTGTTCGCGGGCCCGGATGGAACGTATCGCTTTGAGAGCCATTTCCCGCCGGCGTATAGCGGCCGGCCGCCGCATATCCACATTCGGGTGACCGCGCCGGGATACCAGACACTGGTTACCCAATACTATCCCCGACCGGGTCAGACCGAAGGGACGATGGATCTGGTCCTGATCCCGGTGCCGTAAGCAATGGGCGTCTCTGCTTTTCATGGAGCGACCTTCCAAACCCTCCTGTTGTCCCCCCGTCGTATTCCGCGCCGTGGGGAGAAGTTCCTCCTGAACCCCCGGATCCAGAGGGGTCACACCGTTGACCACCGCTCTGGATCTCACCCGACCCGGTGCCTTTCCGTTTCCCTATTTTGGGGCCGGTGAGCGCCTCGATGGCCTTGTTCCCCTGCTCCGGTGTAAAAGGGAAAGCTCCCCCTGCTTCGCGGCGCATCCTCGCTGTCCCGAGTCCCGTTGCATAATAGGCCATGAGAATTCCGGCCGGGAGCAGCAACGGACAGCGGGCCCCGTCCGAGGGGCCACGCCACGGGCTTCTCCATGAGCGTTTTCGGGCTGCGTGAGGCATCGCTTAGGGGGCGAGCGGAGCGCTCTCAGGGATCTGCTTGCCCCCTACATCTTCCCGGGAAAACCGGCTGCGCAACTCCTGAATCTTCCCTCCGATGCAAGGAGCGTCCGTGGAGCGCGCGATGGAAGAAACGCCCCTGGCCTATCGGGCGGTCCGGGGAGGGATCTGGGTGGCGTTGAGCGCCTACTGGACCCTGGCCTTTGGCTTTGCCGCCAACATCCTCCTCACCCGGTTGCTGTCCCCGGAAGCCTTTGGGATCTTCGCCCTGGCGATGTTCTTCGCGCAGCTGCTGCGGCTTCAGACCAAGCTGGGGTTGGGTTATGCGTTCGGGCAATATAAAGAGACCACGGGAGAGGCCCTGGCCACTTATGTGCTCCTGGAACTTGGAGCCGTAGTGGGCGGATTTCTCCTCTTCCTGCTGGCCGTCCCTGCTCTGGAGATCCTGGGCTATCCCTCATCAGTGACGGCTGTAGGGATGGCGCTGGCAGCTGCTGCGATGATGGAGGGCATCAGCGGCATCGGTGGGGTTATGCTAGAAAAGGAGCTGCGCTTCGCCCCCGTCAGTCTGGTTCAGGGGATAGCGTTCTCCCTTTCTTACCTTCCTGCCTTCTGGCTGGCTATCCATGGGAGTGGTGTCTGGAGTCTGGTTGCACAGAACCTCACCTATAATCTACTTGCCTTGATAGGGATTACTTGGTTTATCTGGCATCGGTTACCTTATATCCGGCAGATGCGATGGCGCTTCAGCGTTTCGCTTGCCCGACAGTTTTTGGGGTTTGGTGTTGTAGTAGGTGCAGGAATGCTGGCCGGGATGTTGCTTACACAGCTGGACAACCTCTTCATCGGCACATTTGTGGGTGTGGCCGTTCTGGGGTTCTACGATCGTGCGTATCGTATCGCCCAGTGGCCAGCCATCCTGTTTAACGCCGTCCTGGCTCGCACCGCCTTTTATACCTACGCTCGCCTCCAGGGGGATGAAGAGCGCTTACGGAAGACGGCCAATCTGGTGACTTGGCTGATCGCTGTAGCCGCTCTGCCCCTGGCCTTATTCCTTTTTGTGGCAGCTCCCGATCTGATCTCTTTGCTCTATGGTGAGCGCTGGCTGCCCAGCGCGTGGTATCTACGGATCCTGTCGCTAATTTTCATCGCCCGCCCATTCTGGGAGAATATGGGCTCGCTCTTCATCGGCTTAGGGCGGCCAAAGCTGACGACAAAACTCACGGTCATTCAGGCGCTGGTGCTGGCCATAGCAGGTTTGCCGCTGACCCTGATAGGGGGTGCAACCGGCACATGTTTTGCTGTCGGCTTGGCGGCTATTACAGGAGTGGTCTTGATGTTTCGCGAAGCACGTGGAATCTTGTCCTGCCCGCTCTGGTCAGAGTTGAAAGGGCCTTCTCTGGCTGCCGGGTTAACCCTCTTGAGCTATGCAGCCTTTGCTCGGCTGATCGGGCTTGGTGACTTCGAACTGTGGATGCGCGTGTTAATTCGGGGGGCTTATGTCGCCACAGTGTTCATAGGGTGGATGCTTTTGATCCAGCCGCGTGCTGCACATGAGCGCTTTCGTTATATCTGGCGACTTGCGATGCGGAAGGAATAAGCCATGCGGGTTCTTTACGTGATTCCGCGCTACTGGCCAAGCGTAGGCGGCGCTCAGCTTCTGTCAAGAGAGCTTGTGCGGCGTATGTCCCTTCGTCATGAAGTGCTGGTGGTTACTCAATTCACTTCGGATCAGGATAGTTTCGCAACATCCTTAGCAACAGCTACCAATTCGGAATACCAGGATGGAGAAATCCGAATTATCCGCATTGGTCCTGAGGGGCTCTGGCGACCTATCCTACAAATGATGAGCGGGATTTATTCTCAGATCCGCGTGATTCGCCCCATTTTCGCGCTTCTGCTGGAACGAGCTGTTCGACCGCGCTTGATGCAGATCATGTGCGACTTCCACCCAGATCTTCTGCACGCTGTGCATGTGGGCCTCGTGTATTCGTCCGAGATAGCGTATAGAGCGGCCCGGAGCTTTGGCGTTCCCTTTGTATGGACCCCTTTCCCCCATATCGAGGGCGGGGGCTGGCGTGGGCCACGATTTCGCTATTTGTATCGTCATGCTGACGCAATTGTGGCAATGACCCAACGTGAGAAGCGTTGGCTCATCGAACATGGGGCTCCGGCGGACCACGTGCATGTGATACCGGTTGGCCCTATTGTCTATCCGGAGTATGACGCCCAAGCGTTTCGGGCTGCTTATGGCCTTGGTGATGCGCCGGTTGTGCTTTTTTTGGCTCAAAAGCTTCCATACAAGGGTTACCGTCAGGTGGTGGAGGCCGCTTATCTGATCTGGCGGCAGATTCCTGAAGTTCGTTTCCTCTTCGTGGGCCCCCGCACAATGGAATCTGAGCGCTATTTTGCAAGCGTGAAGGATCCACGCATTATCGAGTTGCCAGCTATTGTGGATCCTTTCGAGAAGAGCTCGCTCCTTGCAGCCAGCGATGTCCTCTGCGTGCCATCCGTTCAGGAAAGCCTAGGAGCTGTCTATTTAGAGGCGTGGAGCTTTAAGAAACCTGTGATCGCAGCGAATATTGAGATCGCCCGCGAGGTCGTCTCGGAAGGAGAAGACGGCTTCCTGGTTGAGCAGGAGGCTGCTGCGATTGCTGCAGCGCTTCTGAAGCTTTTGCAGGATAAAGAGCTGCGAACGCGTATGGGAGAAGCGGGGTATCGGAAGGTGCAGCAGTATTACAATTGGGATCGAATTGTCGATCAAATCGAAGACGTGTATCGAAACCTTGTTCGTCGCGACCCGGTAGGGTCTGGCGGTGGACGGCTTGATTGAGTTCATGTTTTCAAAGTGATTCGCTCGCCTCTCTGGACTGTAAGGAGCGGATGGAGGGATGGGGTCTTGCGCCTGCTTTTCCTGAACCATAACTATCGCTACCTGGGCACCTATGAGCGGGCCTGGAATCTGGCGAAGGGTCTGGCCCGCCGTGGGCACCAGGTCACCCTGATGACCGTCTCGCGGCAGCATCGCTGGAAACCCACCTGGTCCATTGCCTGCGGCGTCCGGGTAGCCGAGATGCCCAACCTGGGTCAGAACTACAGTGGCGAAGGGTATGGGCCGCTGGATAACCTGCTCCGCTGCCTGCATGCGCTGGCTCATCATTACGATATCATCCATATGTTCGACCACAAGCCCAGCGCCTCATTCCCCGGTTTCGCTGGACGGCTTCGAGGCGCAACCCTCATCGCTGACTGGGCGGATTGGTGGGGTGGCCCGGGAGGTATTAACGATGTTCCGAAACGCCGCGTGCCGGCTATCGGCAAGTTTGAGGAATGGTGGGAAGTTCGATCCAAATTGTGGGCGGATGGGGTGGTGACGATCAGCACAGTGCTCCGACAGCGGGCACTGGATGTGGGCGTCCCTTCGGACCGCGTTGTCCACATCCCCAATGGTGCAGCCATTGACCTGATCCGCTGTATCCCTGTCCATGAGGCCCGCCAGCGGTTGGGCATCCCACCGGACCGCAAAATCGTGGGCTTTCTGGGCATGGGGCAGGGGGATATGGAAATCGTGATGCCGGCGATCCGGCAGCTGCCCGATGTATGGTTTATGGTGATTGGCCCCAAAAACCCACGGGTTTTTCATCAGGCCCAATCTTTTGGCATTGCGGATCGCCTCTGGCAGACCGACTTCGTTCCCGATGAAGAGCTGAGCTGGTATCTGGCATGCGCGGATGTCATGTGCCTGCCCCTGACGGACCGGGCGGCCAATCGAGGACGTTTGCCGGGCAAGGTAATGTATTATATGGCGGCCGGCCGCCCCACGGTGGCCAGCCCGGTCGGCGATGTGGCGGATCTGATCCGCAGGTATCAAGCGGGCCTGCTGGCCGCGGACAGCGATCAGTTTGCTGAAGCTCTCCGGCTTTTGTTGAACGATGCGGCCTTGCGAGAAGAGCTCGGGCGCAATGCGCGTCGGGCCGCTGAGACCGATCTGAACTGGGAACGCCGGGTGGAGGAACTGGAAGCTTTCTACTGGCATATACTGAACCTCAACCGAATCTCCAGGAGTCGCGGGGGTGGTCTCCCTCTGCTTCCCTGATCAGAGCTTAACAGTGTAAGCCATGAATTTTGCGAGGGGGGGTGCGAGATGTCTTTCTGGACGAACCGGAGGGTTTTGATCACGGGCGGCGCTTCATTTATTGGTTCCCACCTCACCGATGCTCTGGTGGAGCGCGGTGCGAAGGTGCGCATCGTGGACGATCTCTCCAGCGGCAAATTGGAGAACATCCAGCACCACCTGGCCCAGGGCACGGTGGAGTTCATCCAGGCCGACCTGCGAGAGCCCGGAGTGGCCCGGATGGCCATGCGGGACATCGAGATCGTTTTCCATCTGGCTGCCGATCACGGTGGACGCGGCTACGTGGATCTGCATCAGGCCGGGCCGGCTTCTAACCTCTTCCTGGATGGTCTGATTTTCTGGGAGGCCCTGAAAGCCGGGGTGGAGAAGGTCGTCTTCGCTTCCTCTGGATGTGTTTACCCCAACTACCTGCAGGGGGATCCCCATCGAGAAATCTACCTGACGGAGGATCTGGTCAAGCCGCCCTATGATGCCGACAACATGTATGGCTGGGCCAAGCTGATGGCGGAGCTGACCCTGAAGGCTTACTATCGGGAATATGGGCTGAAGTCCGTCTCCTGTCGCTATTTTACGGTTTACGGGCCCCGAGGGGTGGAAAATCATGCCATTATCGCGCTGATCGCCAAGGCGTTCATTGGTCAGAACCCGATTGAGGTCTGGGGGGATGGCACCCAGGTGCGCAACTGGACTTACATTGACGACATCGTGCGGGGGACGATCCTGGCGGCGGAGAAGATCGACGATGCCACGGCGATCAACCTGGGGACGATGGAGCGGATCCGGGTGATCGATGCGGTGAAGATGATCCTGGAATACACGGGGCATAAGGCGGAAATCGTTTTCCGGCCCGATATGCCGGTGGGACCTCTGAACCGGGTGGCCGACAACTCCCTGGCGAAGAAGCTTTTGGGCTGGGAGCCTCAGGTTCCCTTCCGGGAAGGGCTCAAGCGGACAATAGACTGGTACTTCTCTACCAAGGATCGGGAACAGGTGCGCAGGATTCTGGGCCGGATGCTCACGGAGCGGTGAGCCCCCGGCGATGAATGAAGCAAAGCGTTGGCGATCCGCTACACCCGACACGCCCGTTACAAGTTTGAGGTTCTGGAGCGGCATGGCTTCCCCGTGACCGAACAGCAGATCATTGATGTTCTGACGAAGCCGGATCGGGTGATCCCTCAGCCGGGAAACCGATCCATCGCCCAGAAACGGGTTACCGAAGACCACGGGTTGTGAGTTGTCTACCGGCAGGAGGGCGAGGACCTGGTGGTCATTACCTTCTATCCTGGCAGGAGGGAGCGGTATGAAAATCAAATATGATCGAGAGAAAGACATACTTTTGATTGAGGTGATGCCGGAAGGCATTATCGACCATGCGGAACAGGCGGGTTCGCTCATCGCGCACTTTACGGCGGATGGGCGGCTGGTGGTCCTGGAAATCCTGGATGCCAGTCGCCTCCTGGGTGTGGTCTTTCAGGCGGCATTGCACGGAGAAGAGGTATCGATATAGAGCAATGCGCGTCGCCCTGGGCTATCGCTGGTTCCCCACCGCTGCCGGCTACCATATGGAGCGGGCTCTCCAGGCCCTGGGCCATGAGGTCATCTACGTGGGCCTTCCCTGCGCCCAGCGCGCCGGCTACGACACCACGGTCCCTGTGGATGAGCTCATCGCCGCCCTCCCCCAGAAGCCCGACCTCTATCTCTGGATCGATCCGGCCGGCCGCTACTTCCCGCCCGGGATCGAGCGCCTGCCCATTCCCACCGCGTGTTACCTGATCGATGTCCACCTGGGCACCTGGCGGGAGCAGGCGGCCCGCTTCTTTGATGCGGTCTTCATCGCTCAGAAGGATTACCTGGAGCGTTTTCGGCGTGCGGTGGGCCACGATCAGGTCTACTGGCTTCCGCTGGCGGCCGCCCCCGATGTCCATTACGACCATCAGCTTCCTCGCATCTATGAAGTAGGCTTCGTGGGTCACATCGCCCGGGCCCATCGCCGAACGGCTCGCGCCCGCCGGCTTCGGCTGATCGCCGGGCGGTTCCGCACCAATGATTTTTACCGAACGTATATGCCGGAGGAAGTCGGGCGCGTTTACAGCCAGTCCCGGATCGTCTTCAACTGCAGCATCGCCGGCGACGTGACCATGCGCATCTTCGAGGGGGCCGCCTGCGGGGCGCTGGTTCTGACCGATGCCATCGCCAACGGGCTGGAAGAACTGTTTGAGATCGGGCGGGAGATCGTGGTTTACCGGGGCGATGAGGACCTGCTGGACAAAATCGCTTACTACCTGGCCCACGAGGAGGAGCGGGAGGCCATCGCCCGGGCCGGCCAGCGGCGGACGCTGCAGGAGCATACGTATCTCCACCGGATGCAAAGGCTGATCGAGCTTGTCTCTGCGCCGGGCTTTCGCCCCCTGGCCCCCATGCGGGCTGCATCGTCGGAGGAGCGCTGGCGGGCCCGGCGGGAGGTCTTCATCCACCTCCATATGCTGGATGCCCTGCTGGATCAGGCGCGGGATCTGGGGTTCGGCCCGCTCCGTCGGGCGTGGGCATCTTTCCCCTGCTTTGTGCGGAGGCTATTCCTGTGAACAGGTATGCGGCCTGTCCGGTCTGTGGATTCTCCGAAGGCAACGCTCCGACAATCCGTCGGCGAGGCTTCTCATATGTGCGTTGCCGCGGATGTGGGACAATTTATCTCACCCCGGTGCCTTCAGTTGAGCAAATCAGGGCCTTTTATCAGAATCCGGATTATTTCGCAGGGGACGAAGATACGGGCTACCGGGATTACGCGGCGATGCACAAAGCCCTGGCTCCCCATTTCCGCAGACGGCTGGGCATCCTGGCGAAGTATCTGCCACAACGAGGGCGCTTGCTGGATGTCGGTTGCGCCGATGGGTATTTCCTGGAGCTGGCCCGGGCCGATGGATGGGAGGTGATGGGCTTGGAAATCTCGGAGGAGATGGCGCGAAAAGCATCCGGCAGGCTGAACATCCCCATTGCGACTTCCCTGGATGGGTTGTCGCCGGGCGAGCTGGATGCCATCACGATGTGGGAGGTGCTGGAACATCTACCCGACCCGGTTGCGGAACTTCGGCGCCTGGTCCAGCGCCTGCGGCCCGGGGGTTTCCTGATGCTTTCCACCCCGAATGCGGGCCACTGGCAGGCCCTGCGAGCGCCGGAGACATGGACCGCATACCGTCCCCCGGCGCACCTGGTCCTCTTCACCGCTGATTCCCTCCGGCTGGCGCTGGAGAAAGCGGGTCTTTCCATCGCCCGGATCTGGAAAGTCTCCCCGCTTCCACCTCTACCCGGATGGCTGCAACAGGCGACTTTCCCTCTCGCACGTGCCCTGGCCGATGGCAGCGCTCGCCCCTGGATGCTGGCCCTGATGCTCTGGCGGGGCGTTCGTCTTCTGGGGTGGGGATGGCAGAAAATGGTTCACCCCCAGGATGACATTTTCGCAACCCTGGAGGCGCTGGCTTGTCGACCGGCGTGATCCGCGTTCTCCACATCGCCCGTTACCGCGCGCCATCTATGGAGCGCAAGCTGGAGCTGATGGCCGCCCAGCCCGGCCTGGCGTTCTGGCTGGTCCGCCCGGCTGTCTGGCAGGATGAGTATGGAAAAGTGGCCGTAAACCCGATGGTGCCGGGCTGTTCGGTCTTCCGGGTGCCCATGCTGGGCCGGACGAACGACCCCCACCGGGCGCTCTACCGGACCCTGACCTTCGGCATGCGGACGGTTCGGCCTCACCTCATCCACGCGGAGGAGGAGCCGGATAGCCTGGCGGCTCTGCAGATTGTCCTGGCCCGCCGGCTGTTCGCTCCCCGGGCGAAACTCATCCTCCACACCTGGCAGAACGTCCATCGTCCCAAGAAGTGGTATGTCCGGCTGGTCACTCGGATCTCTCTTCGGGAGGCCGACGCCATCCTCTGCGCCAACCGCGAGGCCGTCCAGGTGCTCCGGCAGATGGGATACCAGGGGCCAGCCGAGGTCATCCCCCCAGTGGGGGTGGATACGCGTATCTTCCGCCCGATGGAACGCCGCACGGATCCTGCCACCTTTCGGGTGGCTTATGCCGGGCGGTTCGTGCCGGAGAAGGGGCTGGACGTCTTGCTCAAAGCCGTGGCGCTTCTGGGCCCCGGGGTGGAACTGTGGCTCATCGGAGATGGCCCTCAACGCGCTGCCCTTCAGGCTCTGGCGCAGGACCTGGGGATCGGTGAGCGGGTGCGCTGGATCCCGCCCGTTGCGCCGGAGCAGATGCCGGAGCTCCTGGCCCAGGTGGACGTGGTGGTGCTTCCGTCCCGCACCACACCGGTCTGGAAAGAGCAATTCGGGCGCATCCTGGTGGAGGCCATGGCATGCGGCGTGCCTGTCGTGGGCTCCGATTCCGGGGCGATCCCGGAGGTGGTGGGGGAGGCCGGGCTCATCTTCCCGGAGGGGGATGCGGAGGCGCTGGCAAGCCAGCTGGGGCGACTCTTGAAATCTTCAGATTTACGCCAGGAATTAGGCAGACGAGGGCAAGCGCGCGCCTGGCTTTACAGCCAGGAGCAGGTCGCACACGAGACTGTACGATTTTACAGATGGCTAAGTGGAGGATCCGATGAAGAAGGCGAATAAGATCTCATGGGTAGCCCTTTTCACTATTATGGGGTTCACTGCTGCCATCTCGCTGGGGCGCATCCTGACCAAACCGAAGAGCGGAATAGATTTTTATTCCCTGGTATGGTATCCGGGTCATTTTATCTGGCAGGGGATGGACCCTTATGGTGCGGCGTTAGAAAAGCGTATCCCTGCTACGCCTGTTCATTATTGGGATGGTGTGGTAGAAACGAAGTTCCCCATGCCAATTGAGCCAATGCCGACGAACTTGGCTCCCCTTGTCCTTTTATTTGCTCCCCTTGCGCGATTCTCCTGGCCTACTGCGATGAATGTATGGGCGGGCATAAACATCGGGATGGTCGTGCTATTTGCATACTCGGTGGTGAGGTTTTTAGGATACCGCTTATTGTCCAAAGAAGGCTTGCTGATACTGCTGATCTTGTTTTCCATGATCGCGACCCGTGAGGTCATAGAAACCGGACAAACCACCTTGTTTGTTCTGGCCTGCATGATGCTCGCTCTTGTGCTGGGCCCTTCGAGCCAGAGTCTTGGAGGGATCTTGTTGAGTGTGGCGCTCTCCAAGTATTCGCTCACATTTCCGGGAGCCCTGTACTTTCTCCATAAGCGCTGGTATCGGGGTCTCGCTGTGAGTATAGGTGGCCAACTCCTGGGGCTGCTGATCATCGCGGCTTTCAGCCGGACACCTCCTCACGTTATCCTTGCCGAAAACTTGCAGATGATGCTAATGCATACTCAGATGCCGGGCTTGCACTTATCGGCCACCCTTTTTAGCGATGGAGGACCTGTAGCAAGCACAGCTGTAATCCTACTATCTGCAATTCTCGCCCTGGTCCTGGTTTCCAAGTACCGGTCTGCCCACTTTCATAGACAGTTAGTCGATGTGATGCTGCTGATTCTTATCATGCAGTGGAACCTGCTCGTTCTGCCTCACCGCCGGTATGATCACGCGGCTGAGATTTTATTTCTTGCACTGATTATCCTGCAGGCTAAAACATTTTCTCTATCAATGACTCACATTATGGGGCTCTATCTCTTCGCGGCCTTAGCAGCCAGCGTATGGATTTTGCCTCTGTATTACCTGCTGGGCGAGCATTTATACAGGAACCTTTTCGCTTTTTGTAGCTTGGCTGCGCTGGGAATCTCCTTCTGGTTACTGTTCCAGATACGGAGCGATCACGGTTTATTTGATGATGGAAAACCCGATCCTGAAGCAGGTTAAAAGGCTTTGAGAGTGATCCGAATGAGGTAGGATATTTGAGATATTTTGCTCTTCCGGTTGTCGCTCCATATCGTAGTGATTATAATAGGGGCAGGGGGTGAACCATGGCGCGAAGACCCTCCCTGGACCATCCCCCCTGTCCCCATTGCGGCGAGAAACACACGGTGCGTAATGGCCACAAGAACGGGCGCCCGCGCTGGGTATGTCGAGGCTGCGGGCGTTCCTTCGGTCCCACCTTCGGCACCCCATTGTATCGCCGGCGCACCCCACCGGCGGAGGTGGCCCGTGCCCTGCTCATCGTCATGCGGCGGGGGAGTCTGAGCGCGGCCGAGGAAATCACGGGCCACCAATCCGAGACCATCGGCCGCTGGCTGCGGCGGGCGGCGGACCATGCGGAGGCCATCCCCCAGGCCCTGGTCCACGATCTCCATCGGAGCCAGGTGGAAGGGGACGCCTTCTGGTCCTTTGTTAAAAAAAGCGTGCGGATGCGGGAGCAGGGGCGGGCGCGGCCGGCGAAGTGGGCCCCCGTTGGGGAGGTTTGAGCCCGGATTGGGCCAGCCGCTTTGGGGTGGCCTGGGCCTTTGGGCCGACGGAGGAGGCGGTGGTGCCGACGGTGGTCCGGCTGACCCGGCAACGCACCCACGGGCAGACCGGCGTGCCCTGGATCCGGGATGGACGGAAGGCCTACGAGAAAGCCATCCGGCGGGTGGATCGTGACCCGCAACGGAGCAGCCAACGGGGGCGCCCCCCTCTGGTGCTGCAGCAGGACGTGAGTTTGACCCAGGTCGTCCAGCAACGAAGAGGTGGGCGGGTTGGGGGCGTGGCCGTGCGCCCGGTGCTGGGGACGCCACCGGCGTGTCCGTATGGGGTGCACGAGGAACGTTTGAACGGGGTATGGCGCGATCGGCTCAACGCCTTGACGCGTAAAACGCATGCCTTTGCCAGGCAGGCGAGGACGTGGGACGCGTTGGTGACGCTCGGTTTGTTCGAGCACAACGGGATCCGTCCTCATCGGGCCTTGCGAGAGGAGGCGGAAGGATTGTCGGAGGGGCGCCGCTATCGGCAGCGCACCCCGGCCATGGCCATCGGCTGGACCGACCATATCTGGAGCTGGGAGGAGTTCCTGTCCTTTAGACATTATCAATACTCACAGCCTGCCCGAGGTGGCAGGCGACGCGGCGCTGCCGGTGGCCCCCACCGACATCGGGGCGCTGGCATCGGCGATGGACCGGGCGCTGACGGATGAGGCGCTCCGGGACGCTCTGCAGGCCCGGGGGCTGGAGCGAGCCCCTCGATCTTTGGAGGCATTGGTGTGGATAGGGGCGTTGAAGGTCTCTTGATCCCCATCCTTCATGCCTCACGCTCCTGGCTTCATGCCAGACCCCGCATTCCAGGCTGCTCCTGTAACTTGAGGAGGCGATTCCCCGTAAGGTTAAATGGAGCCGGGATGGGGCAGCGGCCCTCCTCCGGGGACTTTCCCGGGCTCACGGGGGCAAATCCCCCAGGAGCGGGAGGATGAAAGGGTGCGGAGGGCAGCGGCTCCACCCTCGAATCCGGATTCTGGAAGGCTATTTATGAGAGTGCCGGTGGGATCTGAAGAGGAGCGACACTGGCTGCTGGCCGCCCGGGAGGGAGATCTGAGCGCCTTCGAACGGCTGGTGGGGGCTTACACCCGCTCCATCTACCATCTGGCTTTCCGGATGCTGGGGGATCCCCTGGAGGCCGAGGACGCCACCCAGGAGATCTTCCTGCGGATCTATCGCCATCTGCATACTTACGATCCGTCCCATCGGCCGGCTTCCTGGATTCTCTCGATCGCCGCCCATTACTGCATCGATCGTCTGCGATCCCGCCGCCCGGCCCTCTCCCTCGAGGCCCTCAATGGCGAGATCGCCGCGCCTTCGGAAACGGATCCAGAGACCCTCGCGGAGCGGCGGGAACGGGAAGAACACATCCGCCATGCCCTTCAGCGCTTAAGCCCGGAAGATCGGATCGTCCTGGTGCTGTATTACTGGCATGAGCGTTCCTGCGAGGAAATCGCTGCGATCCTCGGCATCCAGCCCGGCACGGCCCGGGTTCGCCTGCACCGGGCCCGGCTCCGGCTGGCCGAACACCTGCGCGCGCTGGATTCCCGGAAGGTTTCCCGTGGAGAAAAAGCCCGCTGAAGGCCGGAGGAACCGATGACCTGTGAGCAGTTCCGGGATCGGATGAGCGATGTCCTGGACGGCCAGCTTCCCGATCCGGAGGTGAAGGCGTGGGAGGCTCACCGCGCGACCTGCCCGACGTGCGCGGCGCTCTGGGAGGCGATAGGAGTGGTGGATGCCTGGCTTCGCGAGGCGCCGCCTGTCCTCCCTCCCCCGGATCTCTCCCCACGGATCCTCCGGCGGGTTCGCTGGCAGGCCCGGTGGGAACGCTGGGGAGGCTTCGCGCTCTTTTTCATGGTCGGCCTGGGAATGGCCATCGCCTGGGCGGGGCCGCTCGAGAGCCTCTGGCTGTGGCTGGGCCGTCTCCAGCGCATGGCCCCGCTGGTTCACGATGTGGCCTGGGATCTCCTCCGCCTTCCGATCGCTCGCTGGGCGTTTTTCGCCTTGATGGGGCTGACGATCCCTCTAACTGCAGGGATGGGGATCCTGATGGGGCGGATTCCACGGTCTGCTGTGTCGAGGCGGGCTCCATAGTTCGCTGCATTGGGAGGATGCGATGATCGCGCGGATGGCCGTGCTGCTGGCGATGCTGATCAGCCTGACGGGAAGCTCCTCCCCGAGCTCCCGGGCGGATCAGGTCGTTTTCGGTTCGGATTTCACATTGCCGGCCGGTCAACGGATGGAGGGAAATGTGATGGTCATCGGGGGATCAGCCCATGTGGAGGCCGGCGCGGAGCTCGCGGGGGATCTCACCGTGATGATGGGATCCGCACGCATTGAAGGCCGGGTGGAAGGTGATGTCACGGTCCTGGGGCCGCGGGTGCGCCTGGATCCAACCGCTCGCATCCGGGGCGATCTCGTGGTCCTGGGAGGGACGCTGGAACAGGAGCCCGGGGCGGTGGTGGAGGGACGAATCCTCCTGGGGCCTCGCTGGATCCTGGGGGGATCTCCGTTCCCGGTGTTCCCCTTCCCTCTGAGCGGGTTGTTTCGTCTTGCAGACCAGGCCGCACGGGCCCTCCTGGGCGGTGTGGTCCTGGCCCTGCTGACCCTGGTGGGGGTCAGCTTTTTCCAGGGGGCGATTGACCAGAACGCCCGCACGCTTCAACGGGCTCCAGCGGTCAGTCTGGGGACAGGTTGTCTCGCCCTGCCCCTGGGGGGGATTCTCATCCTGCTTCTGGCCATCACCCTTGTGGGCTTGCCGCTGGCATTGATCGTCCTGGCGCTGCTGATCGGAGCTTTTCTATTCGGGTGGATCTCCGTCGGGCATCTGATCGGCCTGCAGCTCCGGGGAAATATCCCGTCGGGATGGCCACCGGTGGCGGTGACCATCACGGGGGTCCTCCTTCTCTGGCTGCTCTGGGTTCTGGCCGATTTCCTTCCCCTGTGCGGCGGCCCCATTCTGCGGCTGATCCTGGCCGCTCTGGCGGTGGGGAGCACCCTGCTCAGCCGCTTCGGCATGCGTTCGTATCCGCCATCCTCTGCAGAGGTCGCAGGTCCATCGGAGGGACCCGGGGAGGGCCTGGAGCGGTCGGGCTCACCGTCCGGGAGCCCGGCATCCCCGCCGGGGACCATGCCGCTTGAAGGATGAGCTCCCATACCCGGAGGGCTATGGGGAGAGGCCATCTCGCTTCCCCATTCGAGCTCAACCGTGAAGTCCACGACAGGAGGAAAAAATGAAGGCGCATCGATTTCCCGGCACTTGGTTAGCTGTCATGCTGCTGGCAGGGCTCACCGCCTGCGGCGGCCGCGGGGGAGGAGCGCCCCAGCCGACCCCAACGGCCACCCGGCCTCAGGCTGGTCCGGCCGGTCTGGAGTGCCCCTCCTTCGCGGCCTTTGGAGGGCTTCCCATCCCGTTGCCGGCCCCGATTCCAGTTCCAGGGGCGGATGTTCGGGGATCCCCTTCTCCGGTTTCCCCTCTCGCCCGCGCGATGGATGAAACGCTGCGTTCCGCGTTCGGCTCTGCGGGCTTTCCGAATCCCCGACGAAGCTGCTTCTTCGAGATCCGGGTGGAGGAACGAGCAGGTGCCTTCGGCATCTATGAGTTCCCCTCTCCGCCGGGCACGGATGCAGGAGAGCGCCTGCGGGCAGCGCTTCAGGGGTTACGCGTTGAGGCAACGGCGACGACCGTAACCGCGCCGGGCGGGGCGATGGCGATGCTGGAGTTGAAGTATCCGGACAAATCGGAAGGGGGCTTGCTGCTCATTGGGACAATGGCGTGGAGCTGGGTGGCTCCCTCTCCGGAAGAGGCAACCGTGCCCACCGTGGAGGCTTCCCCGCCGCCTCCGCCAGCGTTAGAGACCCCGGAGGCGCCACCCACCGTTCAGCCCACCGGCCTGGCCCAGGAAGTCGATGCGGTCCTTCGCCCGGCGCTCGAGGGAGCCCTGGAGACCCGCCTCCAGCTTACGGATTTCGCCGTCGTATCGATGGGGGCAGCCTCTCAGGTGCATCTTCAATACCATCCGGAGGGAACCCTGGCCCTGGCCGGGCGAGGAGAGCGCCTTCGCCAGGCGCTGGGCCGGATTGGTCTATCCGGGGTGATGACCGCAGAGACTCCTGAGGGGCTCACCGTGGTCATCTCCGAGGGGAAGCTCGCCGATCGATCCGTGCAGGGAGGGATCACCATTCGAGCGGATCAGGTGGAGGTGGGTTTCGTTTTGGGGTTGCCATAATTCCGAGTCGACGGGCCATCGCCCGGCGCGGATGCCTGATCCCTCTCCCCGCGGCCCCTTTGGGCCGCGGGGAGAGGAGGAAATACGGAGGCGTCCAGGTGCTTTCTGTACCCCTCGCCGCTGAAAACGGCGCCTGCAGGGGGAATCCGTCGTCCCAATCCACACGTCCGCGGGATATCACCAGAATCCGCCCTCCTCCTTTACCAGCGGCTCCAGGTATTCGATCTCCACCGTATGGCGCGACCAGAGATGTTCTCCCTCCCGGGCCTCGGCGATCACCTGGTAACGGCCCGGCGGCAGTTCCCGCAGGATCGCGCTGGCGGTATCCAGGGCCTCCCGCTGCTCCAGCGGCGCTTCGAACAGCTCCATCACGTTGAAAATGCAGCGGGCCTCGTGGGGGGCCAGATCCACGGTCATCTCGCCCAGGGGGAGCGCCACCGGCCCCTCCAGACGGAGCGAGACCTGGAGGGATAACGGGCGATCCAGATCCGAAATGACCCAGATCTCCCGGAAGGGCGGCTGGCCCACCCCGGCCCGTTCCACGTAAGGGACAATGGAGACCAGCACCGGGCTGGAGGCCTGTTGCAGGGCGAAATACCCCCGCTTGGGGACCCGCTCGACATCCAGCACGGCCCAGGTGATCCCTTCCCATGGCTCGACGAACATAAAGTGAAAGTAGCCGACGATCTGTCCTTTCGCCCGCCGGTACGTGTGGATCGCGAACTCAATGAGACGGGCCTGATAACGCTGGCTGTTCTCCACGAAGGCCTCCAGGCTTTCCCCCATCTCCACGCCGGCCACCCGGAAGGTCTGCTCCGGCTGGAAGTTGTGATAAACCCATGTCTCCCACTTCGGGGGCCAGGCGTCCTCCCTCAGAACCCTGCGGAGCAGCTCGGCACGGGGAAGGGCCTGGGCCCCGAATTCGGAAGGCAGCGGCGCGCCGGGCAGCGCCTGGAAATCCCGGAGGTGCCCCCAGTACCATCCCGGATAGGGATGCTCCCGGAAGTCCGAAGCCTCCTTCACCGGTCGGGTGGGATCAGCCGAGCGGATCGCCGCAGCGACCAGCGGGGCCAGGGTGTGGCGGTTGTGGGTGGGCTCGTTGTGGGCGCACCAGAGGAAAACACACGGATGCGCCCCAAAGTGTTCCACCATCGCCCGCGCCTGGCGGAGAGCCTCCCGGATGAAGGCTTCGTCTTCCGCATAGCCCCACTGGAGCGGGAAATCCTGCCAGACCAGGATCCCCTCCCGGTCGCATGCCTCATAAAACGCTGGATGGGTAAGATGGGCGTGGACGCGCACGGCGTTGAGGTGAGCTTCCTTCAGCAGCTGGACGTCCCGGGCGGCGTCCTCGGGGGTGTAAGCCGCCAGCCACTGGGTGGGAATGATGTTCGTCCCCCGCAGGAACACGCGATGCTCGTTCAGGACCAGCCAGGCATCTTCCCGGGCGAGGGTTCGGAAGCCGATGGGAGCCGTCAGGCGCTGATCGTCCAGAAGCGCTTCCAGACGGAAGAGATGGGGGAACCCCCGTTCCCAGATCTCCCAGCGCGGGAGCTCCGGCAGATCCCAGATCAGAGAAAGGGTGTGTCGACCCGCGGGCAGCTCCACGTTCCGAGTTGTGGCGTGAGAGGGGCCGTCAAAGTTCTCCGGATGGAGCGCGAGCGCGATCTCCACGCGGCGGGCCTCCAGGGCGTCCACGGTGAGCAGGATCCGCACACGCCAGCCGGAGGGGCGCCGGAACGTTTGATGGGTGAGGTGGAGCAGGGCCACTGGCCCGGTCTCGAAAAGGGTGAGGCCACCCCACAGCCCACCGGTCCCCCGCTCCTGCCCACGGGGGGTGGTGCCTCCCGGACGACAATCGTGCTGGCCGAAGATCCCCTTGATCTGACGCTTCCGGCGGGGCCATACGGTTCCATAAGGCTCCTTCGGCGCGGCCACCCGGATCCATAGCGTATGGGGTGCCCGGGGAAGCTCGATGAGCCATGGTTCGAAGTAGCCCTCATGGGTGCCCAGAAACTGCCCGTCGGCCCACGCGTGACCGAAGTAATCGGCGTAGAGGCGAACCCAGCGACGGGCGCCTGCCGCCGCTGGCAGCTCCAGCCGATACCAGCCCACCTCGGTCTCCACGCCGTCCAGGGCCCATTGATGGGGAAGGGAAACCTCCCGCCAGCCGTCCAGGGGGAGCTCAACGGGGGTCTCCGCCGGGTGAGGAAGGAACGCCGCTCGCATGGGGATGTCCTCCCGTTCGAGATGGGCGCGCCGATCGCCCCCAGTATATCCAGCCTGTGGGGGGCCCACAAGGGACCTGTTTCCCGGAGGGGCGAATGAGCCGGTTCTCGCCCTTCTCGGCGATGGCGGATGCGCGGCGCCCATGTTATCCTGAGGCGGATCCTCGGGGATGTCGAAGGGATGAGCCTGCTTCAGCGTATCGAAGAGATCGCTGCAAATCCACTTCACGGGCGCCCGTATATCCGGTGGTGGGAGCGGCTGGCCGTCCAATCCGCCCTCTGGGGAATGGCGCTGCTCTGGTCCCGGGTCCTGGGGTTCTTCCAGACGCTTCTGCTGGCCTACTGGCTGGGCCCGGCGGATTTCGGGCGCTTCAGCGCCCTCCAGAGCTGGCTGCGCTTCGGCCATGAGAGCGGCGACACGGGCCTTTCCATGCTCATGGTTCGGGATCTGGCCCGGCAGGATGGCCCGCGGGCAAGAACCTATCTGCTTCTGCGGGGGCTGTGGATCAGCAGCCTCTGTTTGCTTGCCGCGCTGGCCACGTGGGGCACCATCGCGCCTCCGGCCATCCGGCAGGAGCTGCCGCTGGTGACGCCTCTTCTTTTCCTGATGCTGGGGATCTCCTGGCAGGGCGCTCGACTGGCGGCGGCCGGCCGCCTGGATCGCGCGGCAACGGTGGTGTTTCTCACCCGCACGGTGGGGCTCACCGGGATGACCCTGGCGGCGCGGTGGGGATGGACCGCCCTCTGGGTCGGTTTCGTGTTCGCGATGGCGCTGGATGGGTTCGGGCTCTGGATGGCAGCCCGGCGGATGGGAACGGCCTCCGGATCCGGGAGGGAGCGCAGGTGGACGTCCGACGCGGTGAGGGAAGGGATGGGGATGCTGGCCTTCGGCCTTCTGGGGGCGCTTTACGCCCGCGCTGATAGTTTGCTGTTGCTCAGCCTGCGGGGATCCGCCGAGGCGGGCTTTTACAGCCTGGCCTATCGGTTCTATGAGACGGGGTTGCTGGTCAACAGCGCCGCTACCGTGGCCTTGCTCCCCCGGCTGGCCCGGGAGGAGACACCGGCCCATCGCGCCCGGCGCATCCTGGGGGGGTATCTGATCCTCGCGGCGGGCATGGCCCTGGGGGTTTCCCTCCTGGCCGATCCCCTGATCCGGCTGCCCTTCGGGGCGCGTTATCTTCCGGCGATCCCGATGTTGCGATGGCTGGCCTGGTCCTGGATCCCGGCGTTCCTCTCCGGCCTGGGAGCCACCGTGTGGATCAGCCAGGGGCGATCCGGCCGGTTGCTGTTCACTTTTGCGATGGGAGCCGCCTTGAATCTCGCCCTGAACCTGGCGTGGATCCCCCGGTGGGGTGGAATAGGGGCGGCGATCGCCATGCTCGTTTCCACCACCGGAATGGCCCTCAGCTTCTTGACCGCCTTGCGGATCCGGTGAACGTTTCCGCTACCGCACAGGGTGTTCCGGCCCGCGGCCGCGGAAGGCGTCGATGAAGGCGGCGGCCGCATCGGCATCCCACGCCTCCAGCCGCAGCATGCGGGTCCAGGCGGTAAGGATCACCGCCCGCCCCAACCCGCGCCGGGGGACGATCACAATCCCGTCCCATGGGCCGTTGAACATCCGTGCCCACGTCTGCAAGGTCCGGAGCGCCTCCGGCCCGGGGTCCTCGTAGTAAATCACCACATGGCCGTGTTCCAGGGAGTGGACGAGGCGCTCGGGGAGTTGTTCGGTGGTGTAGAAGCCGGGGTTGATCCAATCCGGGCTGTGGGGGCCAGAGGTGGGAGGGTCGGTTCGATAGACCGCCCGCTCGCCGGGCTCGAGATGCGCCCGGCCTTCATCGGGGAATGTCTCCACCCGGCTCAGCGCTGGCTGCCCGCGTTGCACAGCTGCTTGAAATTCCGCATACGCTGCGCTCTGAACGCGGAGCCACCATCCCAGGCCTCCAACGAGGAGGAAGAGGAGGCTGATCCCCAGCCCTCCCAGCATCCATCGCTGAGGCATGCGGTGGGCTGGCCTCTGCGTTTTCTTTTTCTTCGTCTTCGCCATAGGAGGCGACCTCCCCGGAGAGTCACGAAAGCAGCGCACACCTCATCATGATAGCGCTGTGAAAAGGCCGGGCAGAGCGCCAGCGGTAGCCCACCCGGCCCCAAAGCCTGCCCCTCTCCCTCCCCACATCCAGAGGGCCACCGGGAAAGACCGTCCTGTCCTCTCGATCGAAGCCCAACCCAATCCATCCTAAAACGATCGAACTGCTTATTTCACCCCTCATACACCGGTTATAAAAACATAACCAGTGTATGAAATTCGTTAAGCCGTATCCGTTCCGATGGATTTTCGGTATCATTTATGAAAGAAAGGCATGTCCGGATCGATAGGGGGTGAGGATGAACCGGCGGGGGCAGGGCCTGGTGGAGTTCGCGCTGGCGTTCCCGTTGTTGATTTTCCTGGTGATGGCCATCGCCGACTTCGGGCGGATCCTGCTGATTTATGCGGAGCTGGCGGGCGGGGTGCGTGAGACCCTGCGCTATGCGATGGTGAACGCGCCCACGGGCGCGATGAAGCAGGACCAGTGGAACGCATTCTGCTACGGGGCGATGCTGGATCGCATGAAGGAGACCCTGGTGTTGAGTCCCAAGAACGCCCTCATCCCCCAGCAGACTTACTTCGTTTACTTCGAGCCCTTCCGGTATGACACCAACCAGTTTGATCCTCCGGTCCTGTGCCCGCCGACGGGGAAGAATTTCGTCCTCAAGCGGGAGGACCGCATCGTGGTGGAAGTCCGTGTTCAGATGACCCCGGTGACCCCCCTGATCCAGGCGTTGCTGCCGAAGGTTCAGATCCAGTATCGGGCCGGGCGGACGCTGTTTCCGCCGGATGGGGTGTATTTCGGCCCGAGTCAGATGCCAGGCCCATAGGTGAATAGGGAACTGAGAGCCGAACGGCCCAGGTTCGGTTCGCCAGGGGAAGGCGAGGGGATCCCACGGAAAACCGGAGGCTCCGCTGCAAGCCCTGCGAAAGGCGGCAAGGAGGGGAGGGATGGCGCGAGGACGCTCGGGTCAAACGCTGGTGCTGGTGGCCCTGATGCTGACAGCGCTGATCGGACTGGCGGCGCTGGCGATCGATGGGAACAACGCCTATGCCCAGCGGCGGCGGGCCCAGAACGCGGCCGATGCCGGCGCGCTGGCCGGGACGCGCGCCCTGTGGTTCGCCCAGCACGGCGCCGGGGGCGAATCGGCGATCCTGCAGGCCATCCACCAGATCGCGGAGGCCCAGGGGATCCCGGACGCCGGGGGGCAGCCGGGGGATGCGGTCAACGCCAACGTCCAGGCGTTTTATTACATCTCCGACACGGTGCAGATCCCCATCCCGGCGGGCGCCGTTCCCCCGAACGCCCGGGGGGTGCGGGTCGTGGTCCAGAACCCCTTCCGCTCCTTCCTGGCGGCGGTCGTCGGCCACACGGTATTGCGGGTGTCAGCTCAGGCCACCGCGATCTACTATCCGGGCTGGAGCTCCGGCGAGTACGCGCTGACGGCGCTTTGCAAGAATGAGAACACGAACGGCCCCTGCTATCAGAACGGCCTGAACCTGACCGGGAGCGATATCTATGTGCAGGGCGGGATCCACTCCAACTCCGGGCTGAACCTGAGCAACGCGGATCCGAGCAAAGCGCCCCACGTGGTTCTGGAAAACGGGGTGTGCGAGTATGGGGGGGAAGCCTATCAGTTGAACGATGCGGGGTTGAGTTGTGTGGGGGCTCCTCCTATCACGATGGAATGGTTGTATTCGATCCCGGAATTCCAGCCGGGCGGGTCGCACTGGAACGCGGCGGACCAGAAATTCTGCCTGCAGCCCTCGAATCAGGGGGTGACCCTGAGTCCCACCGCCCCTTATACGCCGACGGCCGGCATGTGCGGCCCCAACACCCTCAGCACCTATCGCCTGGTGAACGAAGCCCTGTATTATGTGCAGGGGGATGTGACCCTGAACATCCCGGACGGATGGACGGCGCCGATCACCATTACGGTTGCGGCCACCGGACGGATCACGTTGAAGCAGCAGAAGTGCCCGGATCTCGATGGGGATAACCAGCCCGATTGCGCGAAGCTTTACGCGTATACGGCGAAGAACCTCCTGTTCTTCAGCCCGGTGAAAGATGCGACGAATCCGGTGATCCAGGCGAGCGCCCCCAACATCTACTGGAACGGCCTGATCTACGCGCCCGTCGGGCTGGTCCGCATGTCCAGCGCAGGCAACATCGTGACCGATGCGGGGGCCATCCTGGCGTGGCGGATCGATCTGTCGGGGAGCAAGATCTCGATCGTCGCCCAGCAGGACCTGGGTCCCATCGGGCGGCCGCGGATGAAGTTGATCCGGTAGGAGGAAGGCGATGCGGCGCGGGCAGGGGCTGGTGGAGCTGGCGTTGAGCCTGACGGTGTTGCTCCTGCTGGTGATGGGGCTCATCGATCTGGGGCGGGCCTTTGTGGTCTGGCTGGCCATCCATGACGCCGCCGCCGAGGGTGCCCTTTACGCGGCCGTGAACCCCTATTGCCTGAACCCGAACAGCCCGCTGCCCTTGGACGCCGATCCGGATGTGAAGTGCGATGATCCGAATAACGTTCAGTATCGGGCTTACACCCGGGCGCTGAGCGAGACCCGCTGGATCCCCTTCTCCCTGGTGGATCCCAGCAAGATCGCGGTGATCGTCGAGCCCAACCCATCGTCCCCGACGCCGACGATTTATGAGGGGGATCGGATCACGGTCACGGTCATCTACACGATGCCGGTCATCACCCCGCTCATGCAGGGCATGCTGGGCTCCAATCTGGTCATCCGGGCCCAGGCGGTTCAGATCGCTCTTGAGGCCAAGCCGAAGAACCCGTAAGGATACCGCGTTCTCCCCCGTCCTGAATCTGGAGATCCTGGAGGTGGTGCGGCGCGCGCCGCTGGATGGCGGCCTGGCCTGCGAGTCCATCGATCCGCAAACCGGCGGGGTGCGCACCGGCGCGGCCATGGCCAGCCTGGCGGGCTTCCTGGCCTGGGCTTTGTGGGCGCGCCTGCAGGGGCATCGCCGGTTCTTCGAACGGCTCCTCTGCTGATCCCTCAGGAAGTTCCCTCGCCCATCTGGCTCAGGAATTCCAGAAAGCCTCGAAGATCCGCCTCCAGCAACGGCTCCAGACGGAAGGCGTCCCGCCGCACCCGGGCCACGCGCTCCGGATCCAGGTCGAAGCGATAGAGGGTGCGGAACACATGTCGGAACCGCCGCAGTTCGTCCAGGAGGCGTAAGGTCTCTTCCCGGAGCACGCGAGGGCGGATCCCCTCGATTTCCCGTCCCATGCGCTCCAGAAGCAGCGCGTGCCAGCGGGTGGGGTCCGGGATCTCGTTTTCGAAGACCTCCGCGATCCGTCGGAAGATGTTCTCGCATGCGTTATAAAGGTTGTGCAGGTAATAGCCGGCTACGATGGCCTCTTTCGGATCCCGGAGATCGTCAGGGATCTCCCGCAGGGCGTTGTAAATCCGGCGGATGTGTTCCCACTCCGCCTGCAGATCCGATCGGAGCACCCGAAGGCGTTCGCTCATAGATCAGCCTTCCTCGCTCTCGCACGCGCCGGGAGAAGGGATCCTCCGGATCCAGCGGACGCACGTCGAAGGCCCAGCCGGGGGCCGCGGCCTCCAGCTCCCGCCAGAAATCGAACAGCCCGTGCTCATCATCCCCCTCCACGCCCACATCGATGTCGGAATCCGGGCGGAATGCCCCGGGTCGCAGAACGGAGCCGAAGAGATAAACCCTCCGGATGCCCGGATAGCGCGGGGCGACCGCGCGGATGGCGCGTTCAGCGGCCTCCTGGGCGGCAGCACGGCGTGCCTCGGCCTCGGCCCGCCGTCGCGCCTCCCGTGCCTGCCAGCTTTCCCGGTAGCGCTCCCAGGTCGGGTTCTCCCCCACGCCGATTCTTCCTCCTGGACTTTCCCCTCTCCTCCCCCCTCATTGTAACACGAGCGCCAGGCGATCCAAAGACAAAAGTAGCATGATCGCTCTGGATGCGGTATGTTGAATTCGAAGCCTCGTGCCTGACTTCGGGAGGGGCGATGGGGCCTGGGCATACATCCACCGGGGTTTCCGGATCGAAAGGTCACGCCCGGCCGGGGAAGATCGTGCTGTTCGGGTCGGGGGAGATCGCCCCCAGCGGACGGCGGGGTCACGCCGCTGCCATGGCGGATTTCGAGCCCCCGGTGAAGGTGGCGGTGCTGGAAACCCCCGCGGGCTTCGAGCTGAACTCCGCGCGGGTGGCCGGACGGGTGGCGGATTTCATCCGGGAGCGCCTGGGGGAGTTCCGGCCCCGCGTTCTGGTCCTCCCGGCCCGCAAGCGGGGGACCCCCTTCAGCCCGGATGATCCATATCTGGTGGCTCCATTGCTGGAGGCCGATTACATCTTCATGGGTCCGGGGAGTCCCACATATGCGATCCGGCAGCTGCAGGGGAGCGTCGCCTGGCGGTATCTTCTGGCCCGCCATCGACAGGGGGCCGCCCTCGGCCTGGCCAGCGCCGCAGCCATCGCGGTGAGCGCATGGGCGATCCCGGTCTATGAGATCTATAAGGCCGGCCATGACCCCCACTGGGTGCGAGGGCTGGACCTGTTCGGGGACTTCGGCCTGCAGCTGGCGATCGTCTCCCACTGGAACAATCAGGAGGGCGGCGAAGAAGTGGACACCAGCCGGTGCTTTATGGGCCGCGAGCGCTTTGAGGCCATGCGCCGGTTCCTCCCGCCCGAGGTGGTGATCCTGGGGATCGATGAGCACACGATGGCCGTTTTCGATTTCCAGAAGGGAACGATTGAGGTGCTGGGCCTGGGGCGGGTGACCATCGTGCGTGCGGATGGAACCCGGGAGGTGGAAGCGGGGGAGATATTCCCTATGACCTGGTTGGGGGAGATCCGGATCCCGCCGCCGGTCGAAGTGCAACCACCGCCAGGGGCGCCAGGCTTCCCCCTGCCGGTGCTCTCGCCGGAGGCTGCGGCCCTGATCCGGGAGCGGGAGGCGGCGCGACAGCGGAAGGACTGGGCGACCGCGGATGCGTTGCGGGAGCGCCTGCGGTCGCTGGGCTATGAAGTGCAGGACACCCGGGAAGGCCCTCGCTGGCGCCCTCTGGGGGATCCCACCGCCCCCTGGCAACCTCTGTAAGGAGATGCCGTCGCCTCTCCTCAGGCTTCTCCGCAATGCCTACCGGTGTTTACAGTTGCCCTCCAGATCCGGTAAGTTGAATAATGGAGTTATACGGTTGACCTCCTCACTCATCAAGCACGGGATTGCAAAATAGAGCCCGGAGAGATAACCGTGGGAGGCGCTTATGGTTGGGGCGGAGGCGCCGATGCTGGTGATCACCGAAGGGCAGCTGGCCGGGCAACGCTGGCCCGTGGACCAGGAAGTCCTGCTCATCGGACGCAGCGAGACATGCGACCTGGTGTTGCCGGAGCGGCAGATCTCCCGCCAGCACGCCCGCCTCAAGCGAGAGGCCGATGGCTATTACATTGAAGATCTGGGCAGCAAAAACGGAACCTTTGTCAACGGTCAACCGCTGATGCCCTTCACCCCTCAGCGCCTGAAGGATGGCGACGAGATCGCCCTCGCCCTGTGCGTGCGCATGCGGTTCGTCAGCGCCGAGGCCACGCTCCCCCTGGAATCCGCCCCCCTCCCTTCCATGGTCCCCGGGCTCCTGATCGATCGGGCGGCCCGTCGGGTGTGGGTGAACGGTCGGGAGGTGGATCCTCCGCTTTCCCCGGCGCAATTCCGGGCGCTGGAGCGGCTGGCGATCGCCCGGGGCGCGGTGGTCTCTCGGGATGAGCTGGTCGCTTATGTCTGGCCGGAGGAGGATCCCCGGGGGATCACGGAGCAGGCCCTGGATGCCCTCATCCGCCGCCTGCGGGAACGGCTGGCCCAGGCGGACCCGAACCGGGATTATATCCTCACGGTTCGAGGCCACGGCTTCCGGCTGGCGGATGTCTCCCTTCATCTGAAAGGGCAACCGGAGGGGCGATGAGCCGTCGTCTCTCCCGGCGGGCTCTGGGAGCTGCGGCGGAGGCCTTCGTAGCGGCCCAGCTCGAGACCCAGGGATATTCCATCCGGGCCCGGAACTGGCGCTCGCCCTTCGGGGAGATCGATCTGATCGTGGAAGGACAGGGATGGTTGCGCTTCATTGAGGTCCGCGCCCGGCGAACGGATCAGTTCGGCGCTCCGGAGGAGAGCCTGACCCCCCGCAAACGCCAGCGCCTGCTGCAAACGGCCCTGGCCTACCTGGGGCAACTGGAAGGACCGGAGCCATGCTGGCGGGTGGATCTGGCTGCTGTTTCGCTGGATGCTCAGGGCCGCCCGATCTCGGTCACGTTCTTTGAAAACATTCTGGAGGCGTGAGCGCTCCTCTTCGCGGGGGCGACACATCGTGTTTCCCCTCCCTGCAGCCCTTTGGGTCCCAGGGAGAAAGGGGAGAGGAGTCCTTCGGCCTCCCGGACTGGAGTCAGAAGGCACAGGTCCTGATTCACAAGCTTCCCCGTAGAGGAAGGCGGGCAATGGGCGTGTAGATCGCTCCCTGGGGATGGAGATCGCTTCGCATCAGGGTGATCTCCGCCGCGCGCACCTCCCCCAGCCGCTCTACGGTTGTTCGTTCGATCACCTCTGCGATCCGCCGGCAATCGGCCGGGGTGGCCTCCCGGCCGACCCGCCCCAGCGTCAGATGGGGCTGGTAGGGGCGATCTTCGGGGGGATAACCCAGCTTCTGCATGCTGGACTCCACCAGACGCTGGAAGGCCGCCAGCGCCCGGGTGGGATCCGAGACCCCCACCCAGATCACCCGGGGATGTCGGAGATCCGGGAAGCAGCCGATCCCCTCCACCACAAACGTGAAGGGCCCCCGTTCCAGAGCCAGTCCCCGCAACGCCGCGACGATCTCATCCACATGGGAAGCGGGGATCATTCCCAGGAACTTCAGAGTCAGGTGAATGCTCTCCGGCCGGACCCATCGGATGGGCAGGTCCCGGAGCTCCCGGCGCAGGCGGTCCTGCACCTCGGCCAGGCGTTTCTGAATCTCGGGGGGCAGCTCGACGGCGATGAAGGCGCGCACGGCGACCATCCCCAAACCCTCCTCTTTAAGGAAAAGGCGATGGTGGTGCGGCTCCCTCCGCACCACCATCGCGCCCACTCTCCCTTCTATTTTATCTGATCCGGGCCGGTGCCGCTGAGCCCGGATCGGGAGGCGCAGGGATTTTCCACAGGATATTTACCTGTCCGGCACCCGTTCAGGGGGCGGGAGGAAAAACCGCCTGGGGGCCAGATGGATGATCTCCACCCGCCTCAACATCAGCGCCTGGCTCTCGCGAACCGCCAGAAAGCCGCTGGAGATGCCGGCGACCAGATCCAGGCTCAGGAACTGATTGTCGATCCAGGCGACGAAACCCAGGGGGCCCGCCGGGGCGAACGGCGCGCGGTGAATTTCCTCCTCATCCACCTCAAAGAGAACCTCCCCATGCCCCCATTGGATACTGTATCGATGCCACCGGGTCAGATCCATCGGGATCAGGCGCTGCGAGACCATAATCCAGCGCCGGCTGGCCGTCAGCATCGCCCGGGCCAGCGCGGGTTGATCGAGAAGACGCTGGAGCCTCCGGATCAGGGGAGCCGGCCATGGGATGCGTAGCCCGCCCGGGCTGCGCCAGACCATGGCCAGCCATCCCCGACCGGGATCCGAAGGTTCGAGCGCCACGCGGGAGGGGGGCGAGGCGAAAAAGAACCACACGGCGGAAGGCAACCCGGCGGCCGTCCCGGGCGGTGCCCCGGCGTTCCAGAATCCAAACCCGGCGGTTCCCACCAGCGCTTCCGCCGGATGAGAGAAGCGAGCCTCGATGAGGAGCCGCACTGGAGGCCGCCAGATGAAATCCGTGCCTCCGTAATCATCGATCTGGGCATCCGCGTAACGATCCCCCGGGTTGGGGAGCAGCGTGAGCCGCAATCCCTCGGTGTCCTCCGCCACCTCTGCCGCCCCCAGCGTCATGCGCACCCATGGCCGATCGGATGGCACCAGCTGCAGACGCATACTGAGAGTGACCTCTCAACCGTAACTGGGGGAATCCACTAAGGCCGCTCCGAAAGGACCGCGATGCCGGGCAGCGTGCGGCCTTCCAGAAACTCCAGGCTGGCCCCTCCGCCGGTTGAGATATGGGTGATGCGATCAGCCACCCCTGCCGCGTGGACGGCCGCCACCGAGTCGCCGCCGCCCACGATGCTCGTCGCCCCGCTATCCGCGATCGCGCGGGCGATGGCGAAGGTCCCCTCCGCGAAACGGGGGAACTCGAAGACCCCCATCGGGCCGTTCCACACGATGAAGGCGGCGCGCCGGATCTCCTCCGCGTATCGGGCCACGGTCTGCGGGCCGATATCCAGGATGCGCCAGCCGGCCGGCACCCGATCGATCGGCACCACCCGGGCCTGCGCGTCGGGGGCGAAGGCGTCGGCGATCACCACGTCCACGGGCAGCCACAGGCGATCCCCGCCCCGCGCCAGCAGCTGGCGCGCCGTCTCCAGGGCCTCCTCTTCCACCAGGGAATCCCCCACCTCATACCCCTGGGCCTTCAGAAACGTGTTGGCCATCCCCCCGCCGATGAGCACCCGATCCGCCCGGGCCAGGAGGCTCTCGATCACCCCGATCTTGTCGGAGATCTTGGCTCCGCCGAGGATGGCCACGAAGGGCCGCCCCGGGTTCGTCAGGGCCTGGCTCAGATAGCGGATCTCTTTCTCCATCAGGAAGCCGGCCACCACCGGGATGAACCGGGCGATGGCCTCCACCGAGGCATGGGCTCGATGGGCTGCGCCGAAGGCGTCGTTCACACAGAGATCGCCCAGCCGGGCCAGCTGCCGGGCGAACTCGGGATCATTCTTTTCCTCTTCGGGGTGGAATCGGAGATTCTCCAGCAACAGGACCTGACCGGGCTGAAGGGCCGCAGCCATGGCCTCGACCTCCGGCCCTACGCAGTCGGGGGCCATCTGGACGGGTCGGCCCAGCAGCTCGCTCAGGCGCTCCGCCACCGGCTTCAGGCTGAAAGCCGGATCCGGCTTCTTCGGGCGGCCCAGATGGGACATCACGATGAGGGCCGCTCCCTGATCCAGGAGATACTGGAGCGTGGGCAGCGTGGCCCGGATGCGGGTGTCATCCGTCACCCGGCCTTCGGCGATAGGGACATTGAAATCCACCCGGACCAGCACCCGGCGACCGCGGACGTCCACATCGCGCACGGTCATCTTGTTCATCGATGCCCTCCTGTCTTGAATTCGCCAGGACTTGCGCAGTCGGGCTCCGATCGGGGAGACGAGATGAGCCTTCCCCTCTGAATTCCATGGCGAGAGGCGCCATGCTGCTCAGACTGACTCCCGTTCATTTTAAAACGGATTGCGGAGCGATCGGGATGATCCATGCCAGGATAGAAAGCTGATGAAAGTTACATAGAGATACGGTGGCTTTTCCATCGCGTAACCCATCCCTGCTCCCCGGGGAATGCTGAAACCTTGAGCCTCGACGCTCCTGTTTCATGAGCGCATCTTCTATGCGCTCACCTGCCTCTGAAAGATCCTTTGTTCTTGCCTTCCTGCTGATCCCAGGTTAAGATTTGGAGTGAAGGGTCGAATTTCCAGGAGCATGAAGGATTGAAGCAGCGAGGGGAAGTTGGGGAGCTGGAGCAGGCCAGGCGACTGGGCTCCTCCACCAGGGGGCCGGCGATACGGGGCTGAATACGGCTTGAACGTGAAGGGGGGGAGGCAGCGACGCCAGGGATTCTATCTTTCAACCTTCCGGAGGTTGCCATGACCACCACTGTGACCCCCCAGGAAGTGAAATATATCGGGAAGCCGGGCGAGGTTTCCTTCGCCAAGGGCCTGGAAGGCGTGATCGTGGCGGAGTCGGTGAAAAGCTATGTGGATGGGATCGCGGGCCGCCTGATCTACCACGGGATCCCCATCGAAGTCCTGGCCGAGAAGTCCACCTTTGAGGAGACCGCTTTCCTCCTCCTTTACGATAAGCTCCCCACTGAGGACGAGCTGGATGTCTACAAGATGCGCCTCCGGCAGTATCGGGAGATCCCCGATGAGGTTTACGACTTCATCTCCCGCGCCGGGCGCCGGTATAACTTCCACCCGATGTCGGTGCTGCGCACGGCCATCTCGATGCTGGCGGCCTTTGACGACTCCGCGGAAGAGGATACGATGATCGCCCACGAACGGGAGGCCATCAAGCTGACGTCCCGCATCGCCACAGTGGTGGCCGCCATCGGCCGCGCCCGCAAGGGTCTCCCGCCGGTCCACCCCCGCCCGGATCTCAGCCACGCCGCCAACTTCCTTTATATGCTGTTTGGCGAGGAACCGGATCCCTTCTACGCGCGGGTGATGGATGTGATCCTGATCCTCCATGCGGACCATGAGTGCAATGCGTCGACCTTCACGGTGCGGGCGATCACTTCCACTCTGAGTGACATGTATTCCGCCGTGGTGGGCGGGATCGCGGCGCTGAAGGGGCCGCTGCATGGCGGGGCGAACGAGGAAGTGATGCACATGCTCCATGAGATCGGCGATGTGGAGAACGCGGAGGCCTGGGTGCTTCGCGCTCTGGCTCGCAAGAAGAAGATCCCCGGCTTCGGCCATCGCGTCTACAAGACCTATGATCCCCGGGCGCACATCCTCAAGCAGTATGCCCTCGAGGTCACCCGGCGGGCCGGCACGGAGAAGTGGCTGCGGATGGCGGAGGTGATCGAACGGGTGATGATCGAGCGCCTGGGTCAGAAAGGCATCCAGCCCAATGTGGATTTCTACTCCGGGATCGTGATGGCCTCCATGGGCATCGAGACGGCTCTCTTCACCCCCATCTTCGCCGTGGGCCGCATCGCCGGATGGGTCGCCCATGCCCTCGAGCAGCGCAAGGACAACCGGATCTACCGGCCGCGCTTCTTCTATGTGGGGCCGGAGCACATGGAATACATCCCGATCGAGGAGCGCGGCTGAGCGGAACCCCCGGGAGGGGATTTCAGGATCCGCTGGAGGCCTCTGGGGAGTTGACGGGATCCTCAGGAGAGGGGGTTAATATGCGGCGCGGCGGGGAACTTCCCCGCCGCGCCGGTTGTTTTCATGGACGCCATCGGCCGGGATCGGGTTGCCGCTTACTTGCACATCTTGTTCTCCACGCAGGCCTTCTGGAGGGCCTCCATCGCCGCCTTCGCATCGCGGTTGGTCACGAAGTTGAAGATGATGTCGTTGAAGGCCGTCGCGAAGCCCTCCGGAGCGGCCGATCCATGGACCTCGCTGGGGATCAGCTGGTCCCGGGCGAAATCATCCATGGAGGACTGGAGGTAGACATCGAACTTCGTCCGATCGCAATCCAGGCGGGCACAGATGGAGCCCTTCTTCGGGTTGAAGGCCTCCTGGCCCTCCTTCGAACCGCACACCTTGAGCCAGGCAATGGCCTGCTCCCGATGCGGTGCCTTCTTGGGCAGACCGAAGGTGTCCGTCACCACCATAAAGAGCCCCTTGTTGTTCGGGGCCGGAACCCATCCGTAGTCCACGCCCGGCTTGGCCCCCTTGGAGAGGAAATACCCGTGGGACCAGTCCCCCATCACGGTCATGGCCGCCTTGCCGTCCAGGACCAGCTGGGTGGCCGAGTCCCAGGTGTGGGCGGCGTGGTCCTCGTTGACGTAATCCAGCATTCGCCCGAAGATCTCAAAGGCCTTCGCCACATCCGGGCCCGTCCACGGCGTCTGGCCATTCCACAGGCCACGGTATTTCTCCGCGCCCAGGACCCCCGCCAGGACGGTCTCAAAGAGGTGGGCGGCTTCCCACTTCAGCTTGTCGCCCAGGGCCAGGGGAGTTACCCCCTTCGCCTTGAGGGCCTCAGCAACCTGGAAGAATTCATCGAAGGTGGTGGGAGGCTGCAGGCCGTATTGATCGAAGATCTTCTTGTTATACCAGAGGACATTGCCCCGATGGACGTTGACGGGGACGGAGTAGATCTTCCCCTCATAGCTGACCAGATCGATCAGCTGCTTGGGGAATTTATCCATCCATCCCTCGCTCTTCCAGAGATCGGTGATGTCCTCCATGTAGCCGGTCTTCACCCAGGTGTCGATCAGCTCCGCCCCGCCATGGACCTGGAAGGAATCCGGCGGGTCGCCACCCAGCATGCGGGTCTTCAGGACCGCTTTGGCCTGGGCGCCAGCTCCGCCAGCGACGGTGGCGTTGATGATCTCCACCCCCGGGTATTTCTGGCGGTAAACCGCGAACATCGCCTCCAGCCCTTCTGCCTCTCCGCCGGCTGTCCACCAGGAGAAGATCTCCAGCTTCTTCGCCGGGGCGGGCGTGGCGGGCTGGGCGCAGGCGGCCAGGAGCAAAGCGGGGATCAGGAGCAGGGCCACCAGAAGGAACCATCGCCGTTGGGTCATCATCGTCCACCTCCCTTATCACAGCGGGCGGACATGCGGGTTAGACAGGGGGAAGGCCGATGGCGTCCCGGTTCATGAAACGTTTCTATTTCGTATTGTAAGAAGATCCACTGGCCTGTCAAGCGTTTTCCGATCCCCAGGGGATCATACACCCTCAAACAGCCGCTCCACATCCACCACCAGATGGGGGAGCAAACGACTGCGAAGCACCCCCGTCCCCCGCGCCCGGTCTACCGGGATCAGGCGCTCCCCTTCGCGCGCATAGAGCTCAACGGTTCGGGAATCCGGATCCACCACCCAGTATTCCTGCACACCGGCTGCCTCGTAATCCAGCCGTTTCTCCCACAGATCCATCCGTGCCGTGGAGGGCGAGAGGATCTCCACGATCAGATCCGGCGCTCCCTCGATGTGGGTCTCCCGCAGCCGGTCCTGATGCTCCTGCAGCACCACCATCAAATCCGGTTGATATACGGTATCTTCGAAAAGCTTCACGTCCAGCGGCGCATAGTAAACCTCCCCAAGCTCGCGCTGAAGCACGGCCTCTACCAGAAGCAGTTCAAAGCGCAGGGAGAGCAGCTGGTGGATGCGGGAAGGAGAAGGACTGGGCATCGGCACCCCCCGAACGAGGATCCAGTAGCCGGGCTGGCTCTCCGCCCATCGACGGAAATCCTCATAGCGGGCAAAGCGCACCTCGGGACGAATGGCCTCCATCATCGGCCTCCTTCCTGGAGGGAGAAGAAGCGCGGAGGTCTGTAAGGCACGAGCGCTCGCCTCCTTCCCTCACTTTACCTCAAAATCTGGATTTCGGGCGAATTCGCCGGCCTCTTCGGGGCTGAATCTCTCCCCGGGGCTCTGGGGAAATGGCGGCTTGCCATCCCGCAGGCTGGATTTATTTGCGACTTGCGGTATAATCTTGGGAAATCTTTCACGGAGCCAGGGGAATGTGGGAGGGGCCGGCGCGCTGGGTTTCGTTCACCCATGTTTTTCTGGATTGTGATGGGACTCTGGTCCGGGTGGAGGGCATTGTGGAGCTGGCCCGGCTGCGGGGCCAGGAGGCGATGGTGGCAGCCCTCACAGAGGCCGCGATGGCGGGCCGTCTGCCTCTGGAGGCGGTGTATGAGCAGCGCCTCGCCCTGATCCGCCCCACCCGGGCGGAGATCCGCCGCCTGATCCAGATCTATCGGGAGAACCTCATCCCCGACGCCCCACAGGTCCTTCGGGCCCTCCATGCCTGTGGGATCGCGGTCCATCTCCTGAGCAGCGGGCTGGAGGAGGCGGTGCGAGGGCTGGGATTTCTTCTGGGGATCCCCCCGCAACGCGTCCATGCGGTTCGCGTCCGCTATGATCCCTTCGCCGGCGCCTGGTGGCAGGGGGAAGAGGGGCCGGCGGCCGGCGTGGAGCCCTCCCCGCTTCTCTATCAGGATGGCAAAGCTCGCCTCCTCTCGGGTTTTCGGGCTCCGGGCCGGCGCCTGATGCTGGTGGGCGACGGCGCGACCGATCTCCTCGCCCGCCCGATGGTTCATCTTTTCGTCGGATTCGGCGGGGTGTTTCACCGGCCTGCGATCGCGGAATCCGCGGACATCTACATCGCCTGCGATCGCCTCGCGCCCCTGCTCCCGCTGGCCCTCTCGCCGGAGCGGGCGCGCCCGCTGCGGGGCACGCCGGCCGAGGCCGTGCTCCGAGAGGGGTTGCAGGCGTTCCGGGATGGCCGGGCGCGCTTTCGGGAACCCGAGCGCCACGAGCGGTTCCTGCGGGCATGGGAGAGCATATCCTGAGGCTGCTGGCCTTCCATAATTTAACCTTGTAGGAGGCCCATGCGATGGAGCAGGCTCCTATGCTGTTCATCCCAGGCCCCACCTACGTTCCGGAGGAGATCGCGCGGGCTCAGGCCCGGCCGATGATCGGCCACCGGAGCCGGGAGTTTACGGCGCTCTTCGAACGGATCCTCCCCCGCCTGCAGGCCATCTTCCGAACCCGCAGCCGCGTCTTCTTCATCGCCGCTTCAGGCACCGGCCTGTGGGAGGCCGCCGTGCGCAACCTGGTGCGCCGGAAGGTCCTCTGTCTGATCAACGGTGCCTTTGGGGAACGCTGGTATCAGGTGGCCCTGGCCAACGGGAAAGAGGCCGTCCCGGTCTCCATCGAGTGGGGAAGGGGGATCCGCCCCGAGCAGGTGGTGGCGGCGCTGGAGGATCACCCGGACGTCGAGGCCATCACCCTGGTGCACAACGAGACCTCTACCGGGGTGATGAATCCGCTCCGGGAGATCGCCGGGGCGGTGCGCCAGACTTTCCCTGAGGTGCTGATCCTGGTGGATGCGGTCTCCTCTCTGGGAGGGGCTCCTCTGGAGACGGATGCGTGGGGGCTGGACTTCGTGCTCACTTCTTCCCAGAAATGCCTGGCCCTGCCGCCCGGGCTGGCCTTCTGCGCCGTCTCCGAGCGGGCGATGGAGAAGGCGAAAGAGGTCCCCCAGCGGGGCTATTATTTCGACCTGCTCACCCTGGCCCGCTACGCCGATCGGGGGGAGACGCCGGCCACGCCGGCCATCTCCCTGCTCTATGCAGCCGATCTCCAGTTCGCGCGTATCCTGGAGGAAGGGCTGGAGGCCCGCTGGGAACGCCATCGCCGGATGGCGGAGCGCGTCCAGGCCTGGGCGATGGAACGCTTCGGGCTCTTCGCCGAAGAGGGCTATCGCTCTTGGACGCTGACATGTGTGGCCAATACCCGGGGCATCGATGTGGGGGCATTGAATGAATTCCTGCGGGCCCGGGGGAAAGTGATCTCCTCGGGGTATGGCCCTTTGAAGGGAAAGACCTTTCGCATCGCCCATATGGGAGAGATCCAGCCTCACCATATCGAGGAGCTGCTAACGGACATCGAAGAGTGGCTGGCTGTCCACAAATGAGGCACGAAAATGGGGCAGGGGAAGCGATCCACATCGAAATCGGCCGGGAGGTTTGCCCATGGCCTGGCGGATCGGGCTGACCGACCCTCTGGATGAAGAGGGGTTCGCTCTGCTGCGGGAGGATCCGGAGGTGGAGGTGGTGGAAGCCCGGCGTCCCTCGCCGGAACGGTTGCGGGAGCTGGTCCGGACGTGCGATGCCCTGATCGTGCGCAGCGGCGTGCGGCTGGATGCCGGGATCCTGGAGCAGGCGGAGCGGCTGCGGGTGATTGCCCGCGCCGGCATCGGGGTGGATAACATTGACCTGGAGGCCGCCACCCGGCGGGGGATCCTGGTGATGAACACCCCGGGGGCCAGCACGATCGCGGTGGCCGAGCACACGTTCGCGCTGCTTCTGGCCCTCGTGCGGAAGATCCCGCCCGCTTGGCTTTCCTTACGCGAAGGGCGCTGGGAACGGGAGCGCTGGGTCGGCATCCAGCTTGCGGGCAAAACCCTGGGCCTGGTGGGCCTGGGGCGGATCGGGGCGGAGGTGGCCCGCCGGGCCCGGGCCTTCGAAATGCACGTGATCGCCTTCGATCCTTACATCCCGGAGGAGCGGGCCGCCGCGCTGCAGATCGAGCTGGTCCCGGATCTGGAGGAGGTCTTCGCCCGGGCGGATGTGATCAGCCTCCACGTCCCCCTGACCCGTGAAACGCACCACCTGATCAACCGCCAGGCCTTTGAGAAAATGAAGCCGGGGGTTTATCTGGTGAACACCGCGCGGGGCGCTGTGGTGGACGAGGAGGCCCTCCTGGAGGCGCTGAACAGCGGCCGGGTGGCCGGGGCCGCTCTGGATACCTTCAGCGAGGAGCCGCCCCGCTCCCCCGTCCTGCAGGCGCTGATCGCCCATGAACGGGTGGTGGCGGTGCCCCATCTGGGCGGCAGCACCCGCGAGGCCCAGCGTCTGATCAGCCGTCAGATCGTCCAGCAGGTGCTGGACGCGCTGCGCGGGCGGGATTACCGGAACGTGGTCAATCTGCCGTTCCCCGAGGGGGCCGATTATCGGGCTCTGGCGCCGTTCATGCGCCTCGCCGAGGTGATCGGGCGCCTGCAGATGCAGCTGATCCGCGGGCGCATCCATCGGGCCGAGATCGATGTGCGGGGGGAGGAGCTCCGGGCGGCCCTCCGCCCCCTCGGGGTGGCGTTCCTGAAGGGGCTCCTCACGCCGATCCTGGGGGATGAGGTCACGTTCGTGAACGCGCCCCTTCTGGCCCGGGAGCGGGGGATCCAGATCGCGGAAGCGGCCCAGCCGATCCTGGGGGCCTATGCCCAGGCCATCGCATGTCGGGTTTTTTCCACCCGGGAAACCCGGCTGATCGTGGGCGCGCTGTTTGCGGGGGAACCCCGCATCGTCCAGGTGGATGACTTCCCGATGGAGGCGCTTCCCCGCGGGGCAGTGCTCTTCATGCGCAGCCGGGATGTGCCGGGCGTGATCGGCCGCGTGGGGACGTTGCTGGGGCAGCACGGGATCAACATCGCGGAATGGCGCCTGGGTCGGGATCGGCCGGGGGGCACGGCCCTTTCTTTCATCAATCTGGACACCCCCGCTCCTCCCGAGGTCCTCGAAGCGCTGCGGGCGATGCCGGAGATTGAAGATGTGCGCCAGGCGTTTCTGCCGGCGTAGCGCCTGACCTGATCCTTTTCTCAGAGAAGTGAAGAAACCACTGCTTCGGAGAGCGGAGCCTGCGATGGTGAAGCCGGAAGACCGCATCCTGATCACGGACCTTTATGAGCTGACCATGGCCCAGGCCTACTGGGCCCATGGCGTCACGGGTCAGGCCACGTTCAGCCTGTTCGTGCGCGATCTTCCCCCCGAGCGCGGATTCCTGGTGGCCGCCGGGCTGGAAGACGTGCTTCGCTTTCTGGAGGATTTCCGCTTCCCTCCGGAGGCCCTGGCCTACCTGGAATCCACCGGGATCTTCTCCCGACCCTTCCTGGATTACCTGGCGACCCTCCGCTTCACCGGGGAGGTGTGGGCGGTTCCGGAGGGGACACTGGTGTTTGCCAATGAGCCCATCCTGGAGATCACCGCGCCGATCATCCAGGCCCAGATCGCCGAGACCTATGTGATCAATCAGATTCACCTTCAGACGATGATCGCCACCAAGGCGGCCCGCTGCATCGTCGCGGCGCGGGGGCGGGGCGTGGTGGATTTCGCCCTGCGCCGGACCCATGGGGTCGACGCCGGCCTGAAGGTGGCCCGCTGTTCTTATATGGTCGGATTCCAGGCCACCAGCAATGTTCTCGCCGGCAAGCTCTATGGGATCCCGATCACCGGAACCATGGCCCACTCGTTCATCATGGCCTTCCCCAGCGAAGAGGAGGCCTTCCGGGCCTTCGCCGAAACCTTCCCCGAGCGCTCGATCTTCCTGATCGACACCTACGACACCCTGGAGGGGGCCCGGCGGGCGGCGCGGGTGGCGCTGGAGATGAAACGGAGGGGCCGGCGCCTGATCGGTGTCCGCCTGGACAGCGGGGATCTGCTCGCCCTGAGCCGCGAGGTGCGCCGGATCCTGGATGAGGCCGGGCTGCCGGAGGTTCGGATCCTGGCCAGCGGGGGCCTGGATGAATACCGCATCGATGAGCTGGTGCGGGCCGGGGCGCCCATCGATGCTTTCGGCGTGGGAACCCGGATGGGGGTTTCGGAGGACTGGCCGTGGCTGGATATGGCTTACAAGCTGGTCGCTTATGAGGATCGCCCAGCGTTGAAGCTCAGCCCCGGCAAGGCATCCCTCCCCGGCCCGAAGCAGGTCTTCCGGTTCTATGAGGAGAACGGTCAGATGCGGGAGGACGTCCTGGCCCTTCGGGAGGAGCAGGTGGAGGGAGGCGTTCCGCTGCTGGAGAGGGTGATGGAGGGAGGACGCTTGCTTCGGCCTCATCCCACCCTGGCGGAGATCCGCGAGCGGTTTCAGGAGGCATTCCGGCGGCTGCCCGAGCCGTATAAAGCGCTGCGGGATGCTCCCCGCTATCCGGTGCGCCTCAGCCGGGCCCTGGAGGCCCTGGCTAACACCCTGGCCGCCCGGAAAGGCGAACTGGGGGAAAGCTGAGATGCGCGCCCTTCCCTCCATCTCGCTAAAATTTAAAGCAGGCACCCCATTGGTGGAGTTTGAAGATGCACCCATGGTGGACCTGTAAAGCCTCCGTGGAAGCTGGTGAAGCCCCTCATCCGGTGGTGAACCCATGAGGACCCTGGCAGAGATTCGTCGCATGCTGGCCGAACACAAGGCCGAGCTGCGAGAGCGATTCGGCGTGGCACGGCTGGCCGTGTTCGGCTCCTATGCCCGTGGCGATGCCACGCCTTTGAGCGATGTGGACATTTTGGTGGCCTTCGAACGGCCCATTGGCTGGGAAATTGTAGATCTCCGCGATTATCTGGAAGCGTTGCTTGGGGTGCCGGTAGATCTGGTCACTGAAGCAGCGTTGCAACGTAAGCCCCGACTGTGGGAGAGCGTGCAAGAGGAGATTATCCATGTCTAAACGGGATGTGCGCCTCTTTGTTGCAGACATGTTGGAGGGCATCGCCAGGATTGAGCGTTACACGGCCGGGCTAGATCTGGAAGGGTTTGCTGCAGATGAGCGTACAGTGGATGCTGTTGTGCGCAATCTCGAAATCATCGGCGAAGCAGCCCGTCAGATTCCCGAAGCCATCCGGGAACGCTACCCGGATATCCCCTGGCGGCGGGTGATAGGATTCCGGAATATCGTGGTGCACGAATACTTCGCTGTGGATGTGGGCATCATATGGACCATTGTTCGGGAAAATTTGCCTGCTCTGAAAACAAAGCTTCGACAAATGCTATCCAACCTGGAGAGGGAGGAGCGGCCAGGCGCATAAGCTTCTTCTCATCCCCATAGTCGTTTCCGCTCCCGCCATCGCTCGATATCCGCCCGGTGTTCGGCGTCATGCTCGAAAGTGTCGGCAGCGATGAGCTTCCAGAGCGGTTCGGGGACGCCTGGAAACCGGCCAGGGCGGGTGAGGTCCTCGTCGGAGAAGCGCTCCAGGCGCTTCAGCAGTTGCTGATAGGTTCCGTGGAAATCGGCCATTACCCGCTCCAGAGGGCGATCCTTCTGTTCCCGGTAAAAACGCTCGTTCAGGGCATCCACCTCCTCTTCGGAGAGGGTCAGGTCTTTGGGGCGTCGCCCCTGTTCCAGCTGGAAAAGGGCGGTGATCAGACGGCCCTGCCACACCGCGATGTGGGCCAGGATGTCTTTGACCGTCCACTCCCCGAACACCGGCTCCCGGGTCATCTCCTCCGGGGTGAGCCCCTCGAGGGCTTTCAGAAGGCGTTCCCGCTCTTCCCGGATTCGCTGGATCAGCGCGGCTTTGTTCACGGAGGCTTCCCCTATATGGAACGATTCAGAGCGAACACGCCGGACCTTCTACTTGAGCGGCGATGAGAAGTCAGAGTGAAGGCCTCTCCTGCTGGTCTTCGGCGGGTAGATCCGATGGAAATCCGCGGCGTGTCGGATCCGCGGATGGGAGCCGCTGGAGCGGCCGGTCGGATTCGCCCTTCGAGGATCCCTCCTCGTTTTTCCGGGCCTCGGCCTCTTTCCGTTCCGGGCGCTCCTCGCGGCCGAAGCGCTGCAGCGTTTCGGCCATCTCCCGCAGCCGCTGATCCACCCGCGCGTTGATCGTCCCCTCTGGATACTTGCCGTCGGGCCCTCGCTCCCCTGCGGGCACACCGGTCAGGATCTCGATGGCCTCATCCACGGTGCGGGCGGCCCAGATGTGGAACTTCCCCTCCCGGACGGCCTCCACCACCTCCTCCCGGAGCATCAGGTTGCGGACGTTGGCCTCCGGGATGATGACGCCCTGCTCGCCGGTGAGCCCTTTGACCTTGCACGTGTAATAAAAGCCCTCGATCTTCTCGTTCACCCCGCCGATGGCCTGGAGCTCCCCCTTCTGGTTGATGGATCCGGTGATGGCGATCCCCTGGCGGATGGGGACATCCGCCAGGGCCGAGAGCAGGGCGCAGAGCTCCGCGCAGGAGGCGCTATCTCCCTCCACGCCGGAGTAGGACTGCTCGAAAACGAGGCGGGCGGAGAGGGTGAGGGGTTTATCCTGGGCGTATTTGGAGGCGAGGTAGCCGCTCAGGATCAGCACGCCCTTCGTGTGGATGGGGCCGCCCAGCCGGGCTTCCCGCTCGATGTCGATCACCCCTTCCCGGCCCAGGGCGATCGTGGCCGTGATCCGGTTCGGCCGTCCGAAGCGGTAGTCGCCGAGATCGAGGACGGAGAGGCCGTTGACCTGCCCGACCTTGGCTCCGTCCACATCGATCAGCAGGGTGCCCTCGGCGATCAGCTGCCGGATGCGTTCCTCGATGAGGTTCGAGCGGTAGATTTTGGCCTCCAGGGCCTGCTGGACATGTTCGGCGGTCACCATAGGGGAGCCGGCCTTGCGGGCCCAGAAGTTGGCCTCCCGCACCAGATCCGCGATCTCGGCGAACCGGGTGGAGAGCCGGGTCTGGTCCTCCGCCAGCCGGCCCCCGTATTCGATCACCCGGGCCACCGCCCCGGCGTCCAGGTGACACAGCCCTTCCTTCCGGCACAGGGTGCCGATCAGGGCGATGTAATCCCGGATCCCGTTCTCGTCCCATGGCATCTCGATATCGAAATCCGCCTTCACTTTGAAGAGCTCGCTGAACTCCTCATCGTAGAGATAGAGCAGATGATAGAGCAGGGGGCTGCCGATGAGGATGATCTTGGCGTTCAGGGGGATGGGCTCCGGATCCAGGGTGCGGGTGGTGATCAGGCCCATCCGCTCCCCGGGCTCCTCGATCTCGATGGCCCGCTGGCGCAGGGCGCGCTTCAGGCCCTCCCAGACGAAGGGGTTGAGGAGCACGCCCTCCACCGGCATCACCAGATAGCCGCCGTTGGCCCGATGAAGGGCTCCGGCGCGGATCAGCGTGAAATCGGTGTGCAGCACCCCCAGCAGGCTCTCCTTCTCCAGGCGGCCGAAGACGTTGGGGAAGGTCGGGTTCCACTCGATAACGACCGGCGCGCCCTGCTGCTCGGCGTTATCCACCAGGACGTTCACGGTGTATTTGCGCAGCGCCAGGTCCGCGAAGGCCGGCAGGGGGAGCGGGAGGGGGAGGGCCTGGCCTTCCTCCCGGCTCCGGAACTGATCCACGTTTTCCACGATATCATCCCGGACCGCCTGGAGATAGGCGAGCACATCCGGGAGGTCCCGATATTTCTCGAAGAGATCGTCCATCAGCCCTTCCACGACGAAGAGGGCGACCTCGCGGTTCAGCTGGCGCAGCCGCTCCTGGGCCATCCGCTCCAGCTGACGGATCTCCTTGATGGCCTGTTTCACCTCCTCCTCAAAGGCCTCCCGACGCCGGCGGAGCAGTTCCTGCATGGCTGGGGGCAGGGCGGCGAACTGCTGGTCCGTGATCGGACGGCCGCCCAGGAGGGGGATCACGGCGATCCCCATAGGGGTGACCTCCACCATCATCTCCTGGGCCTTCGCGCGCTGGTTCAGCCGCTGGAGGATCTCCTCGCGCTGCTGGTTGATTTCCTTGAGGATCGCTTCCCGGCGGGCGTTGTATTCATCGCTCTCGAACACCCGGGGGATCTCGCGGCGGATCCCCTCGATGAGCCGCTGCATATCGCGGCGCAGCTCGCGGCCTTTCCCGGGGGGCAGGCGGAGCGCGCGAGGGCGCGAGGGATCCTGGAAGTTATAGACATAGCACCAGTCGGGGGGTGTGGGCTGGGCTTTGGCCCGCGCCTCCAGGAACATCTGAACGCCGGTCATCCGGCCGACTCCCGGAGGGCCCGCCACGTAGATGTTGAAACCCTGGTCAGGGATGTCGAGGCCGAACTCCAGGGCGGCCACTGCCCGGGGCTGCCCGATCAGGCCAGTGAGGGGCGGAAGCTCCTCGGTGGAGCGCAGGGGGAGGACATGCGGATCCACCGTGCGACGCAGGGCCTCAGGTGGAAGAGAACGAGCCATCGATGGCCTCCTCCGCAGAAAGGTCTGGATGCCACCCGGTTCCCATCATGGCGTCTCGAAGGGAAGAGGGAGAGGACGCGGCCGTCCGCGCCCTCCCTGTTCTGTCGCCTGGAGTCTATCTTTAAAACATGCGGGCGGCAAGCTGGGGCGGCTGGGCCTTTCAACCGGCAGTGGATCCCTGTCTCCTGTCTTCTGGGGCCAGGGCAGCCCGAGGGTGTGGATCACGGATGGATGGACGCCAACCCACGCTCAGGTCCGCAGCGTCCGGCCGGCAGGAATCCATCTGGCGGCGGCACAGGGCTCCCCCCTCATGGAGTCGGTGTGGGAGGCGGGATGGGTGGAGAGGAGGAGTGGTAGGCGATGCGGATGGAAGCCGCGGCCTCGACGGGGGTCGGGTTATCGGTTCCCATCCGCAGCTTCCCCTAAACGGTGACGGATTGTCCCCCTGAGAAGGCCCCCGCGTAGGTGCCTTCGATCACCGTTCCATAGACCGGGCAGATCACCTGAATGCCCTGATCGGCGAGCCCGCCCCACTCGGCGCAGCGCTCCACGCCCTGGCCGAACCCCTGGTTGAGCTCGAGGAGGATCCGCCGGTATCGATCATCTACGCGGGTGGTGGCGCCCCAACCCCAGGCGGCCACCGTTCCGGAGATCACCCCCTGGAAAGCGGGATCGATATCGAAGCGGCCCAGGGTTGGGTTCCAGCGTCCTCCGAAGGCCAGGATCTTCACCCACGGCTCCTGCGCGCCCAGGTCGGAGATGGTGGCCGGGTTCCAGGACCAGCGGAGGTAGAGATCCACAGCGGGGGTGGAGGAGATCGGATCGGCCCGCTGATACCGGTAGAGCACGCAGGTGCGGCCGAGGGCGCAGGATCCCAGCTCGAAATAGTGGGGGTTGACCTCAACCAGGGAGAAACCGGCTCCGGAAACCTGAGGAGGGGGCATGGAGTAAGACGTGTCGTGGGTGAAGCGCAGTTCGGTCACCCGCACGAGGCCGGCGGGAGGGGGCGTGGGGGATGGCGAGGGTGTGGGCGAAGGGGTGGGCGTGGGGAGGGGCTGGAAGGTGGCGGTGATGACCCGGGGTTGGGTCATGGAGACCACGGCGGCGCCGTCAGGATCTGTGGCCTCCGCTCCGATCCAGCCGGCGAAGGCCCAGCCTGGATTCGGTTGAGCCCGCAGGCGCACGGTTTCGCCTTCCGGATATGTCCCATCCTCGCATTTCCGGCCGGCCTCCACGGAGACCGTTCCGCCGTTGGGAGGGGCGGCGTGGACGGTCAGCGGGTAGGGTCCGTGGGGGATGAAGTGGGCGGTGAGGATCCGTCCCGCCTCACACACGGTCTCCGGCCGCTGGGCCTTCCAGGCCGCCCAGAAGGCCTCTATACCATCCCGGTCCCCTTCCAGGGTGGGGAGGGGAATGAAGAATTCAGGAGACTCCCTGAGGACGATCCGCAGGTTGAGGAAGAACAGTGGGGTAGCCTGGGTGGCGAGGGTCCATATGCCGTTGCGGGCGGGGCCGTCGAGGTCGTCGGCGAGGCGATCCCAGGGCTCCGGGAGATCGTCGTAGAGATCCCAGAGGGCGGCGGCCACCGCCCACTCGCTATCCGCATTCGTGGGATGGTCCGGATCGGGATGGGGGAAATCCGAAGATCTCTCCGGATGCTCCAGATTGCCCCCACTTACGAAAGGGAAATCCGGATCCTCCAGAAGGGCAGCGGCCAGGAAGGAGGCCCACCCTTCGCTCCAGGCGCAGGAGGGGGAGGTGTGTCCCTTGGGATTGTGGTTGAAGCCGGGGCAAGCCAGGGTGGTGTAAGAAGGCTCCACAACCAGGCTCAGGAGGTCGGAGGGCAGGGAGCCGGTTACCCTTGGGCGGGCGTAATCCGTGAAAGAGTCCATCACGAAGTGACCCAGCTCGTGGAGGATCGTGTGGATTGTGGTCTCCTCCCGTTTCAGGAAGATCGTAGGCCCGGGAGCGAAGCGGTAGGGGTAGATGAGGTAGAGGAGTCGTGTTGGGATGGAATCCCGGATGCGGGTATAGCAGGAATGCACTTTGGATTTTTCGATTCCCAGTCGTTGACCCATCAGGGTGTCGGCAAGGCCGAGGCACTCGAGAGGCCAGTAGATGTTCACCGCCCGGTCCGGAGCCCACCCCACCCGCCGCATCAGCTCCTCCCACCCCCACCGCGTCAGCGTGTCATAGATGAAAAAAGCCGTGCGGTTATCCCCACCCTCAATCACAACATCCAGACGGTGCGCCCCAGGACTCAGCTCAGCAGGTTCCGTTTCGTGAAAGTAAGGACCCCGCCTGGGGTGCCGGATGGTCACGCGCCGATCGTCCCGGGCGTAAACCCGCAGAACAATGCGGAGAGGAAAGGCGGTGGGGACGCTGAACGAATAGGAGCCGTCCTCACCCGTGTAGGTGACGTCCAGCTGGGCGCGCCGGCACGCCAGGGGCGGAGTCGGGGGCGGCACGCGGGGCGGTCGGGGAGTGGGTCTGGGCTGTCCCGCGCAGGGACGGGGGGAGGGCTCCGGCTCGTTCCACAGCTCCACCCGCACCCCTCGAGCCGGCAGCAGGACGCCGGTGAGGGGATCCCGGTAATGGATCCGACCGGAGAGGTCCAGCCATCGGGCCGGAGCGGCAGGCGAAGGAGGGGAGGAAGCCGGCGGAGAAACCGGAGGGGGAGACTCCTCCGGCTGGAGGTCCTCCGGAGAGACCTCCGGCAGGCCATAATCCGTGCATGTGCCGGGACGACCATAGGAAGAACAGAAGGTGGTGGGGCGCTCCCGCAGGGAGTGGCCCGGCGCCTCCGGCGGCACCCCCAGGGCAAACCGATAGGGATCATAGGGAAAGCGGATGGTGCATGGGCGGACGCCGCCGCATTGCTGGCTCTTCAGGTTCCACGCCCGCATGAAGGCGGTGTCGTAATCGGTCCAGTAGGTCTGGGATTCGGTGCTCCAGCCGAGGAGGATGAGATGCCCGCGGTAGTGTTTGAAGTCATAAGGTTCTTCCTGTTGCAGGGCGTTGATCTGCCATTCCCCGGGATACTGGAGCTGGAGGGTGAGGCGGATGACCTCGCCGCGCTCTTCCTCCCGGTGAAGGGGATGGAACAGCGACTGTCGGCCCTGGCCTTCGAGGACGAAGCGAAGACGAGTGCCCGGGGCGGTGAAGTGACCTTCGCCGGTATAGGGGGTCAGGAGCTCCGCCGGATCCACCAGGTGGACGGTGTCGGTTTCCAGGCGGTAAGGGAGGGAGGTTTCAACGGCCAGAACCTGCAGGACGGCCGGGAGATGGAGGATGAGGACGTGAGGAGCGGAAGGGGGAAGGGAGTAGAACACGAGGAGGGTGAGGTGGAAGGGGTGGCCCACCTGAGGGGATTCTTCGAAGCGGAGACATGGGGAGCTGGGCCATGGGGGAGGGGATTCGCAGATCCAGTCGGAGGGGGAAGGCATAGGGCGGGAAGGGGAGGCCGCGCCGGGGAGACAGGCGGCCAGCAGGCTCAGCGCCAGGAAGAGCGCCCCTCGGAGGCGGACCAGCCAACGTAACGCGCTCATGGGTGCAACTCCCAAGAAAAGTTGTTTTTTTAAATTTTATCCGCCAGGGGGCGATCGGTCCAGAGGGCTGGACGGCCCGCAGGGCTTTCCAGTTTTCTGGGCTTAGGCTATTCTTGGGTGGAAGGCCTTGAGGAGGTTGCGCCATGTAGCAGAGCTTGCTCGATGTGCTGGCTGCAATACCTGATCCCAGGGGCAGGCACGGCCGCCGATATCCCCATCCAGTCTTTGCTGGCAGCCCTCATCCTGGCTGCCATTAACGGTCAAGCTTCGCTACGGGGCATGTGGCTATGGGCTCGGGCCCACTCCGATTGGCTTACCCGACACCTGCCGTTTCACCGCAACCGGATACCGGCCCTCGAAACGTTCCGGACTCTCCTTTGCCGTTTAGATTAGGAGTTACGCAGTTGACAGGTAACCCCTGTTGTCTATAACCTGGAAGCCCGAGGGGTCCAGTTTTCCTCGCCAGGGAGGGGAGGAATGAATCCACCCAAGTGCGATGACCTGGATTATATTCACTTTCTTATCGCCGCCCAAAGGGTTTTCACCTGCACCGAGGCGGCCCGGTGTCCGCCGGAGGGGGAAGAAGCCCCTGCCCACGATGCCTTCACTCGTCTGCTTCAAAGACAGCCTCCCGACACGGAGGCGTTGTGGCAGGAGGCGAAGGAATTCGTGGACCTGAAAAGGGGGCTTTTGATCCTGGATGACACCACCCTGGACAAACCTTACGCCCAAAAGATGGAGCTGGTCACCTACCACTGGAGCGGCAAGCATCAGCGGGTCGTCAAGGGGATAGCCCTTTTGACCTTGCTCTGGACGGATGGGAAAGCCCTTATCCCTTGTGACTTTCGGGTTTATGACAAGCCTCAGGGAGGGAAGACGAAAAACGAACATTTTCGGGAGATGCTTCAGAAGGCCCGGGAGAGGGGCTTTTGTCCAGAGGATGTCCTGATGGATAGCTGGTATTCCTCTCTGGAGAACCTCAAACTCATCGCCTCCTTCGGCTGGCGTTTCCTGACCCGGTTGCAAAGCAACCGGTTGGTGAACCCCGATGGGTGTGGAAATGTGCCCATCCGTCAGGTGGAGATTCCGGCGGAGGGGCGGATCGTGCATCTTCGGGGCTTTGGGTTCGTCAAAGTGTTTCGGACGGTCTCCCCAGAAGGGGACGCGGAATACTGGGCGACCAATGACCTTACGATGAGGGAGGCAAAACGGAAGGAGCTGGAGAAGGCGGGGTGGGGGATCGAGATCTATCATCGTGGGTTGAAGCAATGCACGGGGGTGGAAAGGGCGCAGGTGCGAAAGGCAGTTTCCATCCTTCGGCACGTGCTTCTGGCTTTGCGGGCCTTCTTGCGGCTGGAGGTGTATCGCTTGCGAACCGGGGTGAGCGGGGAGTGCGGTGCCTAGGCACCGCACTCCAAAGCCGCCATCATTCGGGATGCCATCCGGAGTTACCTGGCTCATCCTCGCTACCTCCTTCACCCAACTGCGTAACTCCTAGAAAAAAGCCGTGCGGTTATCCCCATCCTCAATCAGAACATCCAGACGGTGCGCCCCAGGACTCAGCTCCACCGGTTCAGTCTTGTGAACATAGGGTCCCCGGGTGGGATCCTGAACCGCGACCCGCCGATCGTCCCGGGCGTAAACCCGCAGAACAATGCGGAGAGGAAAGGCGGTGGGGACGCTGAACGAATAGGAGCCGTCCTCACCCGTGTAGGTGACGCCCAGCCGGGCGCGCCGGCACGCCAGGGGCGGAGTCGGGGGCGGCACGCGGGGCGGTCGGGGAGTGGGTCTGGGCTGTCCCGCGCAGGGACGGGGGGAGGGCTCCGGCTCGTTCCACAGCTCCACCCGCACCCCTCGAGCCGGCAGCAGGACGCCGGTGAGGGGATCCCGGTAATGGATCCGACCGGAGAGGTCCAGCCATCGGGCCGGAGCGGCAGGCGAAGGAGGGGAGGAAGCCGGCGGAGAAACCGGAGGGGGAGACTCCTCCGGCTGGAGGTCCTCCGGAGAGACCTCCGGCAGGCCATAATCCGTGCATGTGCCGGGACGACCATAGGAAGAACAGAAGGTGGTGGGGCGCTCCCGCAGGGAGTGGCCCGGCGCCTCCGGCGGCACCCCCAGGGCAAACCGATAGGGATCATAGGGAAAGCGGATGGTGCATGGGCGGACGCCGCCGCATTGCTGGCTCTTCAGGTTCCACGCCCGCATGAAGGCGGTGTCGTAATCGGTCCAGTAGGTCTGGGATTCGGTGCTCCAGCCGAGGAGGATGAGATGCCCGCGGTAGTGTTTGAAGTCATAAGGTTCTTCCTGTTGCAGGGCGTTGATCTGCCATTCCCCGGGATACTGGAGCTGGAGGGTGAGGCGGATGACCTCGCCGCGCTCTTCCTCCCGGTGAAGGGGATGGAACAGCGACTGTCGGCCCTGGCCTTCGAGGACGAAGCGAAGACGAGTGCCCGGGGCGGTGAAGTGACCTTCGCCGGTATAGGGGGTCAGGAGCTCCGCCGGATCCACCAGGTGGACGGTGTCGGTTTCCAGGCGGTAAGGGAGGGAGGTTTCAACGGCCAGAACCTGCAGGACGGCCGGGAGATGGAGGATGAGGACGTGAGGAGCGGAAGGGGGAAGGGAGTAGAACACGAGGAGGGTGAGGTGGAAGGGGTGGCCCACCTGAGGGGATTCTTCGAAGCGGAGACATGGGGAGCTGGGCCATGGGGGAGGGGATTCGCAGATCCAGTCGGAGGGGGAAGGCATAGGGCGGGAAGGGGAGGCCGCGCCGGGGAGACAGGCGGCCAGCAGGCTCAGCGCCAGGAAGAGCGCCCCTCGGAGGCGGACCAGCCAACGTAACGCGCTCATGGGTGCAACTCCCAAGAAAAGTTGTTTTTTTAAATTTTATCCGCCAGGGGGCGATCGGTCCAGAGGGCTGGACGGCCCGCAGGGCTTTCCAGTTTTCATAGCTTTCGGCGGATCAGCGGGCTTAGACCCTGATCATGCCAGGCGCTTAAGGCCCGGAATCCGTCGACCACGAACCGGTAACCCAGGGCTCTGAGCCGGTTAAGGGCCAGGTTCCGGATCCGACGGAGCCCCGGCCCGATCTTCCGTCCATGCCGCCGGTCTTCCCTCAAAC
>JAEVEX010000065.1 GCA_016842085.1 Candidatus Thermoflexus tengchongensis
GAGGATCGTGATCTCGATGGTTAATCAGTTGTTGGCGTTCCTCTTCCGTCAATGTTACTGTTCTACGTCGGGCCATCTTTCGCTCCTTTCATGCGTGATGACCCGAGTATGCCTTTACCGATCTTGATTGTCAAAACTCATCAGGGAGAGAGCGGGCGACGGGACTCGAACCCGCGGCCTCCTCCATGGCAGGGAGGCGCTCTACCGTCTGAGCTACGCCCGCACGAGCGGAGGGGGCGGGATTCGAACCCGCGGTGAGCCTTCAAGGGCCCACAGGTGATTTCGAGTCACCCGCCTTCGTCCACTCGGCCACCCCTCCGGTGTGAATTATACCTCAGACCACAGCATGGGCGCGAGGCTCAGAACTTCACGCCCGGCTCACGCCGTTCGACCCCCACCTGGGTAGCGGAATGGCCCGGCCCGAAAAGCCTCCCGGGAAGCCCGCTGGGTCACCCGTGGGATCCGGCCAGAGGGGGCCCCGCAACCCAACAGCCGGTGCCGGAAGATTGACGAAACCCGGTTTTGCGGATACGATTAAAAGTGTCGGATGTCCAGGTTCGCTCGATATCGATGGTTCGGGATGGGGCCGCCGGATGCCCGCTGGGGCGCTGGCGGCCTTTTTGTTTGAGGACATCCCACGCTGGGCTCTCATCTCAGGGCCCTTGGGGTCACGAAGGAAAAGGGATAAAAATAAATCGAATCGCAATCTGAATCGGGAGACAGGTTCAATGGCACAGGTTTTACGGATTGTCCCCCTGGGGGGACTCGGTGAGATCGGCAAAAATATGATGGCCATCGAATACGGGCGCAACATCCTGATTATCGACGCCGGGATCATGTTCCCGGAGAACGATATGCTGGGGGTGGATTTCATTATCCCTGACTGGCAGTATCTCCGGGATAAAAAGGCGTGGGTGCGGGCGATCGTGGTCACTCACGGCCACGAGGACCATATCGGGGCCCTCCCCTTCCTGATCCGCGAGATCCCGGCGCCGGTCTACGCGACGCCCCTCACCCGGGGGTTGATCGAGGTCAAGCTCAAGCAGGCGAAGGTCACCGAGGGCGTCACCCTCCATACGGTCCAGGCCGGCGATCGCCTGACCATCGGGCCCTTCACCGTGGAGCTGTTCCGGGTCTGCCACAGCATCCCCGATGGGGTGGGGCTGGGGATCACCACCCCCGCGGGCCTCATCGTCCACACCGGCGACTTCAAGTTCGACCAGACGCCGGTGGATGGCAAGCCGACGGATTTCGCAACCCTCGCGGAGTTCAGCAAGCGGGGGGTCCTGGCCCTGCTCTCCGACAGCACCAATGCGGATCGGCCCGGGTGGACCCCATCGGAGCGGGTGATCGACACAGCGTTCGATATGGTCTTCCGCCAGGCGAAGGGCCGCATCATCGTCGCCACCTTTGCCTCGCTGATCTCCCGCTTCCAGCAGGTGATCCAGGCGGCCCTCCGCCACGGCCGCAAAGTGGCCTTCGCCGGGACCAGCATCCTGGAGAACGTGAAGATCGCCCAGAAGCTCGGCTACCTGGAGATCCCGCCCGGGGTCCTGATCCGCCTGGACGAGGTGGATCGCTATTCGCCGCACCAGGTGGTGATCGTCACCACCGGCGCCCAGGGGGAGCCCTCCTCCGTCCTGGCCCGCATGGCGGTCGGCCAGCACCCGCAGCTCCGGATCGTCCCGGGCGACACGGTGATCCTGTCGGCCCACCCGATCCCGGGCAACGAGGAGATGGTGCACCGGACCATCAACCGGCTCTTCCAGCGCGGGGCCGACGTGCTCTACGATCCCATCGCCCCGGTCCACGTCTCGGGCCACGCCAGCCAGGAGGAGCTCAAGCTGATGATTAACCTGGTCCGGCCCCAGTATTTCATCCCGATCCACGGGGAGATCCGCCACCTCAAGGCCCACGCCCGCCTGGCGATGGAGCTGGGGATCCCGGCGGAGCGCATCTTCACGGTGGAGAACGGATGGGTGATCGAGTTCCGGGACGGCCAGGGGCGGGTGGCGGAGCGGGTGCCGGGCGGCTATGTGTTCGTGGACGGGGCGCTGGTGGGGGATATCGGCCCCGAGGTGCTGCGGGAGCGGGAGGTGCTCTCGCGGGAGGGATTCGTGGTGGCCATCGTGCGCCGGGATCCGAAGACGGGCCGGCTCATCGGACGGCCGGAGCTGATCACCCGCGGCTTCACCTTCGCCCGCGAGGCGGAGGAGCTGCTGGCCGGCGCCGAGGAGCTGATCATCGAGACCGTGCGCTCGGCGAACGGAGAGGGGAAGTCCCGCCAGGCCCTGGCCCATCGCATCCAGAGCGCCCTGGCCGATTATCTCTACCGCCACACCCGCCGCCGGCCGATGATCATCCCGGTGGTGACAGAGTGAAGCCATAGCGAAGGCCCCTCACGAGCGAGAAACCGTGCGGATCGATGTGGTGACCCTGTTCCCGGAATACTTCGAGAGCCCCCTGCGGGTGAGCATCCTGAAACGGGCGCAGGAGACCGGCCGCGTTCGGATCGAGGTGCACTCCCTGCGGGCCTTCGGGCTGGGGCGCCACCGCGTGACCGATGACACCCCCTATGGAGGCGGCGGGGGAATGGTCATGCGGCCGGAGCCGATCTTCGACGCGGTGGAGCACATCCTTTCGGATGTCCCGCCCGAGGCGCGCGGGGAGATCCCCATCATCCTCCTGGATCCCGCAGGGCGTCGCTTCACCCAGGAAGTGGCCTGGGAGCTCTCCCATTATCCCCGGCTGGTGCTGATCTGCGGGCATTACGAAGGCGTGGATGAGCGGGTGCGGGAGCACCTGGTCACGGATGAGATCTCCATCGGGGATTTCATCCTGACCGGGGGCGAGCCCGCCGCCCTGGTCATCATCGATGCGGTGGTTCGCCTGCTGCCCGGGGTGCTGGGGGATCCGGAAGCCCCTCGTCACGATTCCTTTGCGGAAAGCCTGCTGGAACACCCCCACTACACCCGCCCCGCCGTCTACCGCGGATGGGAGGTCCCCGAGATCCTGCGCTCCGGCCACCATGGGGCCATCGCCCGCTGGCGACGGATGCAATCCCTGCGGCGCACCTGGGAGCGGCGTCCGGACCTCCTCCTGCGGGCGGCGCTGACGGATGAGGAGCGAGCCTGGATCGCCCGGTGGGAAGCGGAACGCCGCGCGCTCCTCGAACCGCTTCTGGAAGGGGAAGCCGGGCCGGCGGAGGACGAATGATCGGAGCCTCCCGCTCCATGGCCTCCACCCTTATCCACGAGGGAGGAAGATGGGATATGCCGCCGCGCAAGCTCTCGGAATTGCTGAAGGCGCTGCCGTTTCCTTACCGGCACACCGGGGGTGATCCCGGGATCCTCGATGTGGTGACGGACTCGCGCCAGGTTCGCCCCGGGGCGCTTTTCGTGGCCTATCGGGGGTTGCAGCACGATAAACACGCCTTCATCCCCGATGCCCTGGCCCGGGGGGCCGTCGCCGTGGTCGGGGAACGACCCCGGGAGGAGGTCTCGGTCCCCAACGGCATCCCTTATGTGGAGGTCCATAGCGGACGGGAGGCCCTGGCCTGGCTGTGCGCGGCCTTCTGGGGCTTCCCCTCCCGCCGGTTGATCCTGATCGGCGTGACCGGGACAGACGGCAAGACCACGACGGTGAATCTCATCCATTCCATCCTGACGGCCGCGGGGCTGCGGGCCGGGATGATCAGCACGGTGAACGCGGTCATCGGGGATCGGGTCTACGATACCGGCCTCCACACCACCACCCCGGAGGCCCCCGACGTCCAGCGCTACCTGGCGGAGATGGTCCAGGCTGGCCTGACCCACGCCGTGCTGGAGACCACCTCGGAGGGCCTGGCCCAGCACCGGGTCACTGCATGCGATTTCGACATCGCCGTCCTGACCAACATCACCCACGAGCACCTGTATTTCCACGGCACGTGGGAAAACTACCGGGCGGCCAAGGCCCGCCTCTTTGAGATGCTCAAAACCTCCGCGGACAAGGGCCTCCCCAAGACGGCTGTTCTCAACGCGGAGGATCCTTCTTATGATTACTTCCGACGGATCCCGGCCGATCGGTATTTCAGCTATGCGCTGGAGAAACCAGCGGACCTCACGGTGGAGGATCTGCGTTTCGAGCCGGACCGCACCCGTTTTCGCCTCTGCACGCCGGCCGGGACGATCCCGGTGGAAACGACCCTGCTGGGCGCCTACAACGTCGCCAACATCCTGGCGGCCGCCGGGGTGGGGATCGCCCTGGGGATTCCCCTGGAGGCCATCGCCGAGGGCGTGAGGCGTCTGCGGGGCGTCCCCGGCCGGATGGAGCGGATCGATGAGGGGCAGGATTTCCTGGCCATCGTGGATTTCGCCCACACGCCGAACGCCCTGGAACAGGCCCTGCGCACCGCGCGGCGGATGACCTCCGGGCGGGTGATCGTGGTCTTCGGAAGCGCCGGGCTGCGGGATGTGCAGAAACGCGGGATGATGGGCCACGTGGCGGGACGGCTGGCCGATCTCATCGTGATCACCGCGGAGGACCCGCGGACGGAGGATCTGGAGGCGATCATGGAGGCCATCGCCGAAGGGGTGCGGGCGGAGGGGCGGGTGGAGGGCGTGGATTTCTGGCGCATCCCGGACCGCGCGGAGGCGATCCGGTTCGCCGTGGAGCTGGCCCGGCCCGGGGATCTGGTGATCGCCTGCGGCAAGGGCCACGAGCCTTCGATGTGCTATGGGACCGTGGAATACCTGTGGGATGAGCGCGAGGTGATGCGGGCCGCCCTGCGGGAACGGCTGGGGAAAGGCCGCGACCTGATCCGTCCGTGGTGCCATCTTCGCCAGGCCCAGGGATCTGAAAAGCTCCTCCCCCCATAGAGACGGACCCCATCCGGGCTTAAAGATCCCCCCGGGAAGCAGCGTGACTTCACAAGACAGATCCCATCGCCCTCCCCAGGGGCTCGATTTTCGGTTGGCAAGTTTCATCCAATTCGATTAATTTAGATTCAGACATCCCCGGTGGGGTTCCCGTTCCGGGAGACAGGATGGCCCCTCTCTCCCAAAGCCCTCAGGAAGCGATCTTCCGGGCCTGGAATCCTCCAGGGGGTCTGAAACGTTAAACTTTTAGAGAGAATTCGGATCGCTCTCCGGGGAATCCCCGGCCTTTCCATCCTCCTTCGCAATGGAGGAAGTCGAGAGGGTCTGCGATCCCCTTTGAACGGAGCGTCTCAGGAGCATCGTCCAGGATGAGCCTTCGAGTTCGCATCAGCCTGGTCATTCTGCTGTTGTTATTGCCTGTCCTCGGTCTGGCGATTGCCCGGGCGGAGGCCCGACGGGCCCGGGAGATCGACCGCGCCCTCCAGAGCATGGAACAGGCAGCGGGCCATGGCCGTGAGATCCTGCGCCGTCAGGAGGCGGAAGTCTTCGCCTTCCTCACCCAGCTGGCCGGGCTCCCGGAGGTCCAGCAGGCCCTCCAGAACCCGACGGCCTGTTCCCGGCACCTGGCGGAGTTGCGGGCGCTCTACCCCCGATATGCAAATCTCGGTGTGGCGGATCGGGAGGGGAACATCCGCTGCAGCGCGGTGCCGCTCCCTGGCCCGGTGAACGTCGCCGATCGCCGATGGTTCCAGCGTGCGATGGAGACCGGAACGTTCTCCGCAGGGGAGTATCAGATTGGCCGCATCACCGGGAAGCCCGTTCTGGTTTTCGCACAGCCCCTTCGAGATCCAGGAGGGGAAATCCATCAGGTCCTCTTCGCCAGCACCGAGCTTCAGGAGTTCAGCGAGCTGCTCGCCTCGCTGCCGCTTCCCCCTCGCGCCTGGAGCGCCATGCTGGATGCCCAGGGGATCCTGCTGGCCCGATGGCCCGAGGGGGAACCTTCCCCCGGAACGCCTTTCCCGGACCCCGCGGTGGTTTCCGCGATCCCATCCGGGGAGCCCAACCGCTGGATCCGAACCGGCCCGGATGGACAGCGCTGGGTCACGCTGATCGCGGCGATCCGCCCGGGCGAACTCGCCCTGGTCGTGGAGGCCCCGACTCGCACGCTGTTTGCAGAGGCGGACCGGATCCTCTGGGAGGATCTGGGGGTTCTGGGAGGATTGCTCTTCCTTTTGCTGATCGGCGCTTATGCCGGAACCGAGTGGGCCGTGCGACGGCCGATCCACCAGCTGATGAACGCCGCCGCCCGGCTCGCCACGGGGGATCCGCAGGCGCTCTCCCGGCTTTCCGGAGTGAAGGGAGGCGAGTTCGGAGCCCTGGCGGAGGCATTCGGGCAGATGGCAACTGCGATCGAACGCCATGCGTCCTACCAGCGGGCGCTGGCGACGCTGCTGCTTCGGATGACCCGGGCCCATCCCCGGCTGGAACCGATGCTGCAGACGGGGCTGGACGTTCTGCTGGAGACCCTGGGCGCTTCGCACGGATGGATCGAGTTCCGTCCGCGCCCGGAAGGATCTCCCCTGCGGGTCCAGCGGGGATGGTCGGTCCCACCGCCCTTCGACCTGCGAGAAGCGCTGGAAGGCTCTGGCCTGTCGCTGGAACGCCCCTGGTTCTTCCCCGATGGACCGGGGGTTCCAGGCCCCCGAACAGCGACCCTGGAGATCGCAGGCCTTCGGGCCGCCGCCTATTTCCCGCTGATGCGGGAAGGGCGATGGGCGGGCGGTCTCCTGATCGGGACCGGAGAGCCGCGGACCTGGACGGGGGAGGAACAATCCTTCCTGGAGACGGCATCCCAGGCGGTGGGGCTGGCCCTGGAGCGGGCCGCCCTGCATGAGGCCGCGGCCCGCCAGGCCGAGGAGCTGGCCTTCCTCAACCGCCTGGCGCTCCTGGCCAATCGTGCCTCGGATTTGCATGAGCTGCTCACCACCGCCATCCGGGAGCTGGTCACCGTCCTCCGGGCGGATCGCGGCGCCATCGCCCTGATCGCGGCCTCCGGCGATCACCTGGTGGTGGCGGCGGAATACAACCCCCTCCATACGCCCTCCGGCCTGGGCGAACGCATCCCCATCGAGGGCAATCCTTCCATGGCCTGGATCCTCCAGGAACAGCGGCCTCTGGCGATCGAGGATGTGGCCACCGATCCGAGGATCGCCCCGGCGCGCCCCATGCTGGAGCGGATCGGGATCCGCTCGCTGCTGATCGTCCCCCTGTGGATGGGCGACCGGATCGTGGGCACCCTGGGCATCGACCATCTCCGCGAACGCCACGCCTTCACCCCGGAGGAGATCCGTCTGGCGGAGACCGCCGCCCATCAGCTAACAGATGCTCTGAAGCGGTTCCGGATGATTCGCATCCTCCAGGCTCAGGCGGATCGCCTGCATGTCCTCTACCAGACGGCCCAGGCGCTGGCCGAGCTCCAGGATCTCCCTACCCTGTTAAGCCGTGCTCTGGATGAGATCCTGGCCCACCTTCCCGCCGACGGGGCCAGTGTTTACGTGGCGGAGGAGACTGATCCCGAGCGGCTTCACGTGATCGTGGAAAAAGGGTATTCCGCCACGCCGATCATCCGGGTTTCCACCCAGGAGGCGGAAGAAACCATCACCGGCCGGGTGGCAGCCCGGGGAGAGCCCCTCTGGGTGGAAGATTGCGACCGTTATCCCTACCCGCCGGCCAGCCGCCAGATCATCGAACGGGAAGGGATCCGGAGCCACGCGGCGCTTCCCCTGCAACGGGGTGGAGAGCGGCTGGGGGTGCTGCACGTGATCTGGCGGACGCCCCGGACGTTCGATCCGGAGACGCGGGATCTTCTGGAAAGCCTTGCGGATCTGCTAACGACGGGGATCGCCAACGCGCGGCTGGTGGAAGCCCTGCAACGGACGGTGGCACAGCGGGAGGCCCTGAACCGCGCCCTTGAGGAAGCGCTGGCCGCCCGGGAGCAGATGATTCAGAACGTCTCGCATGAACTGCGCACGCCCCTGGCCGTGGCGATGGGCTATCTCGATCTCTTGCTGGACGGCGCCTTCGGTCCGCTGACCCCGGATCAGCACGAGGCCCTTCGGACCAGCCGGAACCGATTGGGAGAGCTCCACCGCTACGTGGAGCTGCTGCTGACGCTGCAGATCACACGAGAGGGGAAATTCCTGCGCCAGCCCCTGGACCTGCGGCAGCTGATCCAGACAGCGGTGCGGATCGCTCAATCCAGGCTGAATCCACAAAAACATCGCCTGGAGCTGCATTTCCCCTCCTGGGCCGTCTGGGTCGTCGGAGAGAAAGAAGGCCTGGCGCGAGCCATCGGGGAGCTTCTGGACAACGCGGTGAAATTCTCTCCGGATGGAGGGCGGATCGAGGTGGAGCTCCAGGTCGAGGCCGGAACGGTCCGGATCATCGTCCGGGATGAGGGGGTGGGGATCCCCGTGGAGGCCCTGGAACGGGTAGGGGAACCCTTCTATCAGGTGGATGGGGGGACGACCCGGCGGTTCGGGGGGATGGGGATCGGTCTGGCCGTGGCTCGAGCGGTGGCTGAGGCCCATGGCGGACGTCTGTATCTGCGCCCGCGATCCCCCCGGGGCACGGAGGCGATCCTGGAGCTCCCGCTTGGGGGGAGGTAATCCCATGGGGGATCCGGAAGGCGATCCTGCCTTCCCGATTCAAGCCCAAGCGCATCTCAGGGATTCATCCCTGCGGATCCGGAACCCGCAGGGCCCGCCGCAATTGTTCCACCCGCTCCCAGTAGGCCCGGGTCTGACGGAAGGAGGGATCGCCCGCCCCCGGGTTCTCCACCACCTGCGGCCGCGTGTGGGGCGGGGCGCCCAGGATCAGGATCCGCTGCCCCATGAAGACGGCCTCTTCGATATGATGGGTCACCAGGATCAGGGTGAGGGACTCCTCTTCCTTTAACCTCCAGGTCAGCTCCTGAAGATCCTCGCGGGTTGGCGCGTCCAGGGAGGCAAAGGGTTCATCCATCAGCAACAGATCCGGCTTCAACACCAGCGCCCGCGCGATGGCGGTCCGCTGACGCTGGCCGCCGGAGATCTGCCCCGGATACCGATCCCGCACCCCGGCCAATCCCAGGCGCTCCAGCCATGCGTTCACCGGCCCGGCGATATCCGTCACCGGCGCATCCGCCGGGGCGTGACGTCCATCGGGCCCGTAGAACCGGCGGATGCGCAGGCCCAGGGCCACATTCTCCCACACCGTCGCCCAGGGGAGCAGGCCGTAGTCCTGAAGGATCAGGCCGGTGCGGGGGCGAGGCCGCCGAAGGGGCTGCCCGTCGATCCGGATCTCGCCGCGCTGAGGCAGGCGCAGGCCGGCCAGGAGATACAGCAGCGTGGTCTTGCCGCAGCCGGAAGGGCCGATGACGGCCCATGCCTCCCCGCGGGCCACCGACCATGAGAAGTCCTGGAAGAGCCATTGCCCGCCGTATCCGAACCAGATCCGTTCCACCTCGATCATCCTGCGCTCCCCTTCTCCGCTCGCCGTTCTCGCCTCGCCGTTCATCCTTCGGGGATTCTGGCATAGATGCGGAAGACGACGCAAAATTTCTCCGCAGGAACGGCGCAGCGGGCCCCTTCCCCGCGGCCCCAGCGCGCATCTCGGGGGGAAGATGGATCCGAAGGCGGGAACCCGTGAGGAAATGAGCCTGGAGGAGAAGCTCCGCGCCCTGCCGGCGCGGCCGGGCGTGTATCTCTTCAAGAACGCCCACGGGGAGATCCTCTACGTGGGCAAGGCGATCTCCCTTCGCCAGCGGGTCCGCTCCTACTTCCAGAACAGCGCCGACCTCTCGCCCCGGACCCGCCGTATGGTCCAGGAGATCGCCGATCTGGATTTCATCGTGACCGATTCAGAGCTCGAGGCCCTGATCCTGGAAGCGAACCTCATCAAGAAGCACCGGCCGAAATATAACGTCCGGCTGAAGGACGACAAACGCTATCCTTACATCCGCATCTCCGTTCAGGATCCGTATCCGAAGGTCACCATCACCCGGCGGATCGAGAACGACGGCGCCCGCTACTTCGGCCCTTACACCTCGGCCACCGCCGTCTACCAGATGCTGGACGAGCTGCGACGGATCTTCCCCTATCTGACCTGCGATCGGACGATCACCGGGCAGGACCGGCGGGCCTGCCTGTATTACGACCTGAAGCGATGCCTGGGCCCATGCATCGGGGCGGTGAGCCAGGGGGAATACCGGGCGATGATCGATGGGCTGATCCGCTTCCTGGAGGGCCACACCGAGGAGGTGGTCCGTGATCTGGAATCCCGGATGTGGGCGGCCGCGGAGGCCCTCCAGTTCGAGCGGGCGGCCCAGCTGCGGGACCGCCTGCGGGCGATCCAGCAGATCATGGAACGCCAGAAGGTGGTCTCTACCGTGGCCGCCGACCGGGATGTGATCGCCATCGCCCGGGCTGATGGGGAAGCATGCGTGGAGGTCTTCTTCATCCGCCAGGGACGGCTGATCGGGCGGGAGTATTTCGTTCTGGAAGGCATGGAGGAGGCAGATCTCCAGGAGGCCCTGGCGGGGTTCCTGAAACAGTTCTATCAGGCCGCCGCTGAAGTTCCCCCGGAGATCGTGCTGCCGGAACACATCGAAGAGGCGGCCATCATTGAGCAGTGGCTTCGCCAGCGACGGGGCGACACCGTGACCCTGATGGTGCCCCGGGAGGGAGAGGCGGCGGAGCTGGTGCGACTGGCCACGGAAAACGCGGTGGAGACCCTGAACGCCCTGCGGGCTCGCTGGCTGGCGGACCGCCATCGTCAGGAGGCGGCCCTGCGGGAGCTGGCGGAGGCCCTGGGCCTCCCGGCACCCCCGGCGCGCATTGAGGGCTTCGACATCTCCAACACCCAGGGGACCGCCGTGGTGGGCAGCATGGTCGTCTTTGTCCACGGCGTCCCGCTGAAGGCCCATTACCGCCGTTTCGTGGTGCGCACGGTGCAGGGGCGGCCCGACGATTACGCCAGCATGCGGGAAGTCCTGACCCGCCGCTTCCGCCGCTGGCAGGAGGCCACTTCCCCCCAGCGGCTCCCGGGCCAGAAACCCGATGAAAGCTTTGCGGTGCTTCCGGATCTCCTGCTGGTGGACGGCGGGAAAGGCCAGCTAAGAGTCGCCCTCGAGGTCCTGGAGGCCTTCGGGCTTCGGGAACGGGTCCCGGTGGCCGCCCTGGCCAAAGAGCGGGAGGAACTGTTCCTGCCCGGCCGCCCGGAGGGATTGCTCCTGCAACGCCATGCGCCGGCCCTCTTCCTGATCCAGCGCATCCGGGACGAAGCCCATCGCTTCGCCCTGAGCCACCATCGGAGCCGTCGGGAGCGGCTTTCCCTGGCCTCCCTCCTGGAAGAGGTCCCGGGCATCGGCCCGAAGCGCCGCCGGGCGTTGCTGGAGCGCTTCGGATCCCTGGAGGCGATCCGCGAGGCTTCGGTGGAAGCCCTGATGGAGGCGGGGCTCCCCCGAGGCGTCGCCGAACGGTTGAAGGCGGCGCTGGGGTAACTGGACTCCGGACGAAGGTCCGGCGGGGTGGGGAGGGCGATGGAGTTCCCGGAGGGCCTGGCGGTTTACATTCATATCCCCTTCTGCCGCTGGCGCTGCAGCTACTGCGATTTCAATATCTATGCCGGCATGCAGCGCTGGTTTGCCCCCTACATCGAAGCCCTGGGGAAGGAGATCCGCCGCTTCGGCGAGCGGGCCGGGCGGCCCCTCGCGCGCACGATCTACATCGGCGGGGGAACCCCTTCGCTGCTTCCCCTGTCGTTGCTAACGCGCCTCTTCGAAGCCCTCCATGAAGCGTTCCGCATCCCCCAGGGGATTGAAATTACGATGGAGGCGAACCCCAGCGGCCTCTCCGTCCCTTACCTGGAGGGCGTGCGGCAGCTGGGGGTGAACCGGATCAGCTTCGGGGTGCAGAGCGCCCATCCCGAGGAGCTGCGCCTGCTGCGGCGGGATCACACCTTCGAGGACGCCTGCGCGCACATCGCGATGGCCCGCGCGGCCGGGTTCACGAACCTGAATGTGGATCTGATCTACGGACTCCCGGGCCAGACCCTCTCCCGCTGGCAGGAGACCCTGGAGGCCGTCCTGGCGTTGCGCCCGGAGCACCTTTCCGCCTATGCCCTGATCGTCGAGGAGCGCACCACCCTCCATCGATGGATCCGGGAGGGCCGGGTCCCGGCGCCGGACCCCGATCTCGCAGCGGAGATGTATGAATGGACGCGGGATCGTCTGGCGGAGGCCGGTTATCGACACTACGAGATCTCCAACTGGGCCCGGCCGGGCCACGAGAGCCGCCACAACCTCGTCTACTGGCGCTATGAGCCCTACATCGGCTTTGGCGCCGGCGCCCATAGTTTCATCGATGGCCGTCGATGGATGAACGTCCTTCATCCGAAGGTTTACATCCACCGGATCGAGCAGGGGGAGAGCCCGATCGCGGAAGAAGAACCGCTCGATCCACGCACCCGGATGGCCGAGATGATCATGCTGGGCCTTCGCCTGGTGGAGGAAGGCATCGAGGACGCTCGCTTTCGCGCCCGGTTCGGCCAGGGGATCCGGGAGGTCTATGGATCCGTGGTGGGGGAGCTGGAGGAACTGGGGCTGGTCCGGTGGGATGGCACACGCCTGCGGCTGACCGGGCGAGGGCTGCTGCTGGGGAATGAGGTGTTCTGGCGGTTCCTGTGATCCCGTGATTATGGATAAGGGCATCCCACGGGCCTCATGATCGCCGCAGATCGAGACCGCACGCATCCCGGCCCCCGGTTGCCTTTCACGGGACCACCGCTCACCTCAGCTCCGCAAACCGTCGATCCGTCTCCCGCGCCTGCCGCTGCTGAGCGCGATGAAGGGCCAGGATCAGCCGGGTGGCCCGCCGGAAGCCCCGCTCCGTCGCCTCCCGCAGGCCCGCCAGCACCCCCGGCATCCGCCGCGCCTCCTCCGAGGCCAGCAGCGCCCACAACGGCTCCCGCCACTGTGGATGCGCCCGTAACGGCTCCACCAGATCCCGCAGATCATGAACCGTGAACGCCCCGGAAGCCTCCGGGAGGAATTCTATGAAGAAAAACCGGGGGCAGGCCCATTCGCCCACCCCCGGTCGGAGGCCAGCCTCATGGCAGCGGCCCGGCAGGCCGCGCCCCCATCCGTAGGGGCGACCCGACGGGTCGCCCCTACGGGTCGCCATCCCCTGAAAACGGGTCTCGCTCCTGCAAGGCTGTTATATGACAGCGGGTGTTCCGTGTGCGCCGCCCTGGCGCATGTGCGCTTGTCGCAATCCCCTGAAAACGGGTCTCGTTCCTGCAAGTGGAGTGTAGGAGCCCCATGGCCCGTGGCGGGTGGTATGGTCGCAATCCCCTGAAAACGGGTCTCGTTCCTGCAAGTCAGAACAAGCGGTTCCACTACCTTGAGCACGCCGTTGAGTCGCAATCCCCTGAAAACGGGTCTCGTTCCTGCAAGACCAAGGAGGAGCCTATGCTCATCAACCTGACCCCTCATGTCGCAATCCCCTGAAAACGGGTCTCGTTCCTGCAAGAAACACGGGAGCGATCGGACGATCATTATGAATTGGCCGACGAGTCGCAATCCCCTGAAAACGGGTCTCGTTCCTGCAAGCCTGGGTGAACGCCCTCGTGTATCCGCGGTAGAAAAATATGTCGCAATCCCCTGAAAACGGGTCTCGTTCCTGCAAGAGCGCCCCACCCTCTTTTCGGTTCTCCTCCCCAATTCCATCCCCCCCGGTTTCTACCGCTCACGCTCCTGGATGTTCTTTTCCCATTTCTACCACATTCTCGCCCCTCTGTCAAGGATTTTTTCTTTGCTTCCGCCCCCGCCGCGAATCCCCCCCGTCCTGAAGGCCCATCGGGGATTCGCGGAAAAGACCCCCCGCCCCGCTCCAGGATACCGCCAGATCTGGGAGCCAGAGGCCCATCTACCCCCATATCTGGACCCTCCTTCAGGCCCCGTTCCGACGGTTTTCCGCGAATCCCCCCGGTCTTTGGGGCCTATGGGGGATTCGCGGAGAGGCCGGGGGGCGGGGAGGAGGCCCCGCCGCCTTCAGACGATCCAGACCTCCGGATCCCCCACGGGGATGGATCGGATGCGGCGCTGGCACGCCGCGCCCGATCCGTAGGGGCGACCTATCGGGTCGCCCCTACTCCTTCACGGCGGCCGGAGGAGCAGGTCCTCTCTCCGTCCGGAGCCACAGGACGGCTTCCATTGACAGATGCGCCGGATCGCGTTAAATTTTAAATGGAGAACAGGCCCCCATAGCTCAGGCTGGATAGAGCGTTGGCCTCCGGAGCCAAAGGTCGCGGGTTCGAGTCCCGCTGGGGGCTTGGGCGGGGCGGTCCATCGAACGATGGGCCGCCCCACTTTTTCGCAGCCCGCCGCCTTCTGGGGATTCCGGGACCATGGGGAAGCTGCTACGGCCCCACGTAAACCACCCGATACACCCGTCCCCCGTGGTCATCCGAGATATACATCGCCCCATCCGGGCCGAAGAGAACATCCGCCGGGCGCCCCCAGGTCGCTGGATCCCCGCACATCTTCCCCGGCGCCCGCCACCCGTTCACGAAATCCTCGCTGCGCACCGGGCGCCCGTTCTCCACCACAATCCGCTGCACCTTGCAATCCCGCGCGTTCGAGAGGCTCGTATTCCACGATCCGTGATACGCCACAAACAGATCATCCCGATACTCCGACGGAAACGCCGCCCGCATCCCTGTGTCCATCCCCAGCGGGGCGCTATGGGCGAGATCGGTGAACAGGGCCGGGACGGCATCCGCGCAGGTGAACCCCGGGGGAAGCGACATGCGGGTATCCCGCACCTCCGCCCGCTGGTCCGGGGGAAGATTAGGCCCCAGTCCCGGCGTATAGCAATACGGCCACCCGTGATGTCGCCCGCGCTGAACCGCGATGACGATCTCCTCGGGAGGAAGGTCATCTCCCAGCCCGTCGCTCCCGTTATGGTTCGCCCACAGCGTTCCATCCGGTGCCCACAGGAAGTCCACACTGTTGCGAAGCCCCCAGGCCCATAAAGGCCGACGACGGGGGTCCGGGTCGCTGGCGAAGGGATTGTCGGGAGGAATGGTGCCATCGGGGTTAAAACGAAGGATGACCGCCCGCCGGGGATCCTCCTCCTCGCAGATGTTGCAGGAAGATCCGGCGCTCACATAGAGTTTGCCATCGGGGCCGAAATGAAGGGTCCGGCTGACATGCCCCCGGGGCGATGGGATGTTGTCCGTGACCAGCTCCCGGAGCTCGAGACGGCCATCTCCGTCCCCGTCTCGTAAGCGCTCGATGCGATCCCCTTCCGCCACGTAAAGCCAGCCATCGCGCCACTCGATGCCATGGGGAAGGTTCAGGCCTTCCGCAACCACTTCCACCCGATCCGCCCGGCCATCCCCATCGCGATCCGGCAGGCGCACGATCCGCCCGGCGTTCATCAGCGTGAGATAGAGGGCGCCATCCGGCCCGAAGGCCATGAAACGCGCCTTCCCTTCCAGCCCCTCCGCAAAGATCCGGATGGCAAACCCCGCGGGGACCGTCAACCGGCGGCTGGCCTCGTCAGGAGGCGGAAGGACAGGCGAAGCGGTGCGAGTGACCAGAGGAAGGAAGAGCGTGGGGGTCAGAGGGATCGTGGCGGCTTCCACAGGCGCAACCGCCGATTGTGAAGAGGTGGCCGTTGGGGAGGGGAAGGATGGCTCCGTTCGGGGGATGCCCATGCAGGCGCTGAGCAGCCCGATCAGCAGCGCAAGGCCCATCCAGGGCAGATTCGAGCGATAGGCCATACCGGATCTCCTTTCTGGGAGGGATATTCCCGCTTCATCGGTGCGGAGGATTTCCGAAGCTGGGCAGGGCTTGATCTGGCTTTGCCCTATGAGGGATTATGCAATGGATTTCTCTAATGAGTTTTGACAGTCAAGATCGGTAAAGGCATACTCGGGTCATCACGCATGAAAGGAGCGAAAGATGGCCCGACGTAGAACAGTAACATTGACGGAAGAGGAACGCCAACAACTGATTAACCATCGAGATCACGATCCTC
>JAEVEX010000060.1 GCA_016842085.1 Candidatus Thermoflexus tengchongensis
CCGTAATCCGGACAATCTGGGTTCCAGCAGAAGGAACCGGGCGAAACTAATCGTGTGTGTTCCATTTTGCTCCCTCAACCGTCTTGATGCGGTAGATTATATATCAACACGATTGAGGGAGACTACCTGATCTTCTTCTTCCGGGATACGATGGGCCTGACGATGGAACAGGCTCAGGCTTTAAACGGAACCCTTTCCGCGATCCTGGGGGCGATGATCCTGTTGCTGATGGTGCCTTCCGGCACCCTGGCCGATCGCTGGGGTGTGCGCCCATTGCTGCGGGGTGCCGGGATCCTGGCCAGTCTGGGGACCTTCGGCTTCCTCGGTGTCTCCCGGCTGTATGGGCGGCCGGAGCTTCCAGTGCTGGTGGCCGCTTCGCTGATCATCGGAGTGGGCGTGGCCCTGTTTGTGGCCGCCAGCTGGACCTGGATCACTCGCATTGTGCCTTCTGATGAGGCGGCTCGTTATCTGGGGCTGGGGAATATCGCCACGGCGGTGGGCAGCGCCATCGCCCGCCTGAGCGGCCCGGCCATTGACGCGCTGAATCGGACAACGGATAGCCTGCTGGGTTACGACGTGATCTACGGCCTGGCCGGCCTGCTGTTCCTGGGCAGCCTGCTCCTGGCACGCCCACCCGCCCGGGCTGGCGAACGCCCATGAGCTTCGGACTCCCTTCCCGGAGGTTTCGCAGCCCCCCAAGAATCCGATCGAGGCGGCTACACCCTTGTTCAAAGTCCGGTAAAATGGGACGGCGTTGATATCCTCTTCATCCTTCGGATTGGAGCTCAACTGCACAACTCCCGCGAGAAGCGATCCAATTGCCTATGAGCCACCTTCCATCCTTTCTCAAGGACTTGAATCCGAGCCAGCAGGCGGCGGTTACTGCGCCGGACGGACCGATCCTGGTGCTGGCCGGCCCGGGCAGCGGGAAGACACGGGTGCTGACCTACCGGATCGCCTATCTGCTCATGGTTCGCCGTGTCTCTCCCTTTCACATCCTGGCCGTCACGTTCACCAACAAAGCGGCCGAGGAGATGCGCTCCCGCCTGGAGGCCCTGTTCGGCGAGCGAGCGGCCGAGCTCACCCTGGGGACCTTCCATGCCATCTGCGCTCGCTTCCTCCGAAGGGAGGCTCTGCTTCTGGGCCTGAACCCTCAATTTGTGATTTACGACGAGGAGGACCAGCTGGAAGCTATCCGCCAGGCGCTGCGGGATCTCCATCTGGATGAGAAGCGCTATCGGCCCGGGGCGCTGCGGGCGGCCATCTCCCGGGCCAAGAATGAATTTATCCGTCCGGATGACTACCCCGTTCGCACCTACTTCGATGAGGTCGTCGCTCGCGTTTACAGCCGCTACGAGGAACGCCTGCGGGCCGCCGATGCCCTGGATTTCGACGATCTCCTGCTGCGGGCGGTCGAGCTGTTTGAAAACCACCCGGAAGCCCTGGCCCGTTATCAGGATCGTTACCGCCATATCCTGGTGGATGAGTTCCAGGATACGAACACCGTGCAGGTTTTCCTGCTGCGGCAGCTGGCCTCCCGGCATCGCAACCTGTTCTGCGTGGGGGATGAGGATCAGAGCATCTACGGCTGGCGCGGGGCGGACTTCCGCAACGTCATCCGCTTCCGGGAGCATTTCCCCGATGCTCGCATCATCGTTCTTGAGGAGAACTACCGATCCACCCGGACCATCCTGGAGGCAGCCCAGTCGGTTATCCGTTTCAACCGGGAGCGGTATAACGAGAAGCGCCTGGTCGCCGCCCGCGGGCCCGGTTCCCCGATTACGGTCTACGAAGCGTTCGACGAAGAGGACGAGGCCGCCTTCGTGGTCCGCCATATCCAGGAGCTGATCGAAACCCATGGGGTTCGGCCTCAGGAGATCGCCGTGATGTATCGGACCAACGCGCAATCCCGGGCGCTGGAGGAAGCCTTCGTGCGAGCTGGGCTTCCCTATCGGCTGGTGGGCGGTGTCCGCTTCTATCAGCGCCGCGAGATCAAGGACCTTCTGGCTTACCTCCGCCTGGTCCTGAACCCCCATGACGATCTCAGCCTGGTCCGCGTCCTGAACGTGCCCCCACGGGGGATCGGTCCGGCGACGCTCTCCAAATTGACGGCGCTGGCCCAGCGTCAGAAGGTCTCTCTGTTCACGGCCATCGAACAGGTCACGGGCAGCCCCTCCGGGCTATCCCTTTCCCAGAAAATCCGCCATGCCCTCGCCGATTTCATCGAGCGGGTCCGGACCTGGCAGGCGGTCCGCGAGCATATGGGTGTGGCGGAGCTGTTGCGGCGGATCATCGAGGAGATCGGCTACGCGGAGTATCTGGAAAGCCTGGAGGAACAGGATCGGGAGGTCGGAGGACGGCGCTGGGATAACGTGCTGGAGCTATTGCGGGTCGCCGCCTCCTATCAACCGGGCGCTTTCGAGGATCCTCTGGCGGCCTTCCTGGGTGAAGCGGCGTTGATCTCCGATGTGGACACCCTGCGGGACGACGTGGAGGCACCGATCCTGTTAACGCTCCATGCCGCCAAGGGGCTGGAATTCCAGGCGGTGTTCATCACCGGCCTGGAAGAGGGGTTGCTTCCCCACAGCCGTTCGATGGATGACCCTGCTGCTCTGGAGGAGGAGCGGCGCCTGTTCTATGTGGGGATGACGCGAGCCAAAGATCTCCTGTTCCTGACCTATGCCTTCCGCCGGTATGACGAGATCCGCACGCCCTCGCGGTTCCTCCGGGAGATCCCGAAGGAGCTGTGGAGTGCGGTGCCTGGGCACCGCACTCCACGGGTCCCTCGATCCCGGCGGGAGCGCCAAGCGGCCGCTTTACGGGAAACCCCCGTGGCCCCCTCCTCCAGCCTGCGTTTCCGCCCGGGCATGCGGGTTCGCCATCCTCAGTTCGGGGAAGGGCTGGTCCTGGAGAGCCGGCGGGCTGGCCCGGACGAAGAGGTGGTGGTGATGTTCGAGGAAGCTGGACTCAAGCGGCTCCTGGCCGGGTTTGCGAACCTGCAGATCCTCCCGGATCCGGCGCACCCTCCCTCATAGGGCGTTGTCCGGTTATGACTTCAATCCGCTTTCAACCGGCGCCCCCGGTAGAAATCGCACCAGCGTCGCACCGGGCAGAGCTCGCACCGAGGTCGCTGGGCTTTGCAGATCTCCCGACCGTGGCGGATCAGTAACAGGTGGAAGGGGAGATAGCGCTCCGGTGGGATCAGGGCTTCCATCCAGTCATGCGCCTTCTCCGCGGACATCCCCTCCGGGATCAGGCCCAGGCGGGTTCCCACACGATGAACATGCGTATCCACCGGGAACGCGGGCCTGCCCAGCGAAAACAGGAGCACGATGGCCGCTGTCTTCGGCCCCACCCCGTCCAGCCTCCGCAGCCAGGCTTTGGCCTCCTCCACGGGCCATTCCGCCAGGAAGTCCAGGGACAGCTCCCCGCGCTCCTCCGTGATCCGCTGCAGGATCCGCTGGATACGGGGAGCCTTCTGAGCGGAAAGCCCGGCCGGCCGGATGGCCTCCTGCACCGCCTCCACCGGGGCATCCCGCACCGCCTCCCAGGTGGGAAACCGTTCGCGCAACCGCTCAAAAGCCCGCCAGCTATTGATGTCGCTGGTGTTCTGAGAGAGGACGGTCAGGATCAATTCCGAGAGGGGATCCAGCTGCCAGCGGGCCGGGATCCCGTAATAGGCCTCCAGCGCGCGGTCGATTTTTTCCGCCTTCCGCCTTAAAGCCGCACGGGGTCGATCCATATCCCTGGTTCTGCTGCCTGGTTATTTTCAGGACTCAGGACTTACGCCGCTGGACCTGAATCGGGGAGGCGGGATGACCCCGCACCCCTCTCTGTCCTCCCCTTTGTGGTCTGAAGAGCCACAGGAGGGAAGGAAAAGAGCGGGTCACCGAAGGCGACCCGCCTGACCCTCCAGACCCTCAGGGGAACATCCAGTCGCGCCGCCAGGAGGGGAGGTTCTATTCCCCAAACCAGGCCCGGAGCCGCTCCGCCTCGAAGGCCCGCTTTTCCTCCAGGTAACGGGGGGAGGGTTCGGTGAGCTCGATCTCCGGAGCCGGATCTGTGAGGAAGCGCCCGCGCACCAGCATCGCCTCCCCTCGTCCCATCTCCAGGTAACAGAATCCTTCTCCCGTGAAGCTCGCTTCAGGCTCTTGACCTGAGAACACTGCCGCGATCCGCGCTGCGACCACCTGGCCTTCCGCCTCCGCGAAAACCCCGGCTTTGGGCAGGGGCATGCCATTTGGGAGCAGGATCTCCGTGATGTCGCCGATGGCATAAACGCCCGGGAATCGCGTCTCCAGCGTCCGGGGATTCACCCGCACCCAGGCCCCGCCATCGGTGAGACCGCTGCGAACCACCACCTCCGGGCAGCGGTGAGGGGGGATTCCCAGGAGCAGATCAAAGGGCCGTCGCCGCTCGCCGAAGCGCACCGCTCCGGCTTCCACAGCCGTGGCCTTATGGTTGGGGAAGAAATCGATCCCGTGCTCTGCGAGGCGCCCCTCCAGCACCGAGCAGCCCGCTGCCCCCAGAACGGGGAGGGACATCGGTTGTGGGGTGAATACCGACAGGCGAGCCCGGATGCCCCGTGCTTCGAAGAAGTCCTGTAGCAGGAAGGCCATCTCATAGGGCGCGGGCGGGCACTTATACGGAGCGCCGAAGATGCCGATCACGACCTGCCCGCCCTGGAACGCGCGCACCGCCTCCGCCGCCCGGGGGATCTCCTGAGGATCGTAGACATTGATCGCGTGCTCCCGGAAGCCGGGGATGGCGTCCGGATCCAGTTCGGCGCCCAGCGCGATCACCATCGCGTCGCCTTCCAGGCGCTGGCCGTTCGCTTCCACAGCCCGGTTGGCCGGATCGATGGCCTGGATCGTGGCCTGCAGGACACGGATCCCCAAACGCTCCAGAGCCTTCAAGGGCCGGTGCCCCTCCTCGAGGGTGCCCCGGCCGATCATGGCCCAGGTCTTGCGCAGGCCCATCATAAAGTAAGGACGCCGCTCGATCAGAAGGATCTCGTCCTCCGGGGGGAGCCGTTGACGGAGCGCATAAGCGGTCGCGACCCCTCCGAAACCGCCGCCCAGGATCAATACCCGCCGCATCGAACCCCTCCTGTTTAAAGTGTCTTCTGGGAATTGCGCACTTGCTGTGGGGCTCAAACCCGAAAGGCCCGATGGCCCCTCTTGCGAAACGTCCTTTCGTAGATCCTGCCCCTAAGTTTACACGGGGAACCCCCGCGCCTGCCAGCGCTCCTCCACCATGGCGGCTACCTGTACCGCCTCATGCTCGAGGCGAACTCCTCCGTAATGTTGAGGATGAGTTAGATAGTCCTTTAGATAAGCCAGCAAAAACCCCATCATGCCCTTCTCCCGCCACTGGCGGGTATGGACCAGCTCGTGGACCAGGAGGAGGAATCCCGGCAATCGATCCGGCGGCCAGTAAGCCGGATCCATAAAAATGTGCCGTCCGAGGGTCACCGCCGCCGGGTCGACCCCGGGGATCGGATCCGGCATCAGCCGCAGGATCAGCCGGGAGAGCGGGGTTCCGACATGCAGGCATGCTCGTTCCCAATCGATCGCGGAAAGCCAGGGATCTGCAAGCTCGCGCAGCAAAGCCCGTATTGACTCGGGGATCGGCCCGCGGTAGGGAATCATCACGGTTGCCTCCCTGCCCATGGGGGTTTTTCGAGATCGCGCGGAACACCGAAGGCACCCCGCGCGCGACCTTCAGAAAGGATCCTCCTCGCTATCCGGTCATACGGTCTCCTGGATGGGAGCCCAACTGCGCAAAACCCATCCGCATGCATGGCGATCATGGGCTACCCGGCTGTGTGTGCGGTCTGGAAAGTGACTACAATTTACTGGACGATCATTCCGCTCAGAGGAAGAGACCATGAGCTGGACCCGTTATCGTGAGGTGGTTCTGGATCAGCTGCAGCGTGCCTTCGAAGCGAATCGGGACGCGATCCCTGCGGCGGCCCGCCTGATCGCCGATGCCGTGGCCAGGGATCGGATCGTCCATGTATTTGGGAGCGGACACTCGCAGCTGGTGGCCCTGGATCTCGTCGGTCGCGCTGGAGGGCTGGCGGGTGTGAACCCCATATTCGATCCGCTGTTCGGGCGGGCTGAGCGCCTGGAGGGGTTTGCTCCGGTTCTCCTGGCCGCCCACGCCTTTCATCCGGGAGATGTGCTGATTGTGATCTCCCATTCGGGCCGCAATCCCGCCCCCATTGAAGTTGCCCTTCACGGCAGGCAGCACGGCCTTCCGGTGATCGCCGTAACCGCTGTAGCCTTCAGCCGCTCCATATCCTCCCGCCATTCCTCCGGCAAACGTCTTTTCGAGATCGCGGATGTGGTCCTGGATACGCTGGGAGCTCCGGGCGATGCAGCCATCCCCCTGGATGGGGAGCTTTATGTGGGACCCACCTCCACCGTGGTCGGTGCCGCTCTGCTTCAAGCTGTAATCGCGGAAGCGGCTGCCCGGCTGATGGATCATGGGATCCGTCCCCCTCTGTTCCGCTCCGGCAACCTGGAGGGGTCGGACGCATATAATCGAGAGCTGCGGGCCCGTTACGGGGGACGGGTGCTGCTCCTGATTTAGCCGGGCGCTGCGCATTGGACCTCTTCCTGGGAGCTTCTGGGTCCGGGCCAGCCCTGAAGAAGGTTTTCCGCCCTCCCCCTGTGGCCTCCTCAGGCCGCATGGGGAAGGGAGGAGCAGGGATCATCCAGCCCTCTCGATCAAAGTCCAGTATCGGATATCCTGATCGAGCCGGGGTTTGGGGGTGAGCCGAGGGTGCGCCCATTCAAGCCCCTATTTCTCCAAAAAAGTCCCTTTCTGGATCCACCCATGCTGAGATTTCGAAGTCGAATCGCCAAATGGAATGCCCTTGCTGGACTTGGGGTTCTGATCCTTTTCGCCTTTGGCCTCCGGCTCTATCGTCTGGGCGAGCCCTCTCTCTGGAGCGATGAAGGTCTGACCCTCTATCGGGCACAGGCTCCATGGGAGGAGCTCATGCGTGGTCGGATCGTTTTGCGAAGTCTACAGGCTATTGAAACTATCGACAATCATCCCCCACTCTATTTTGCGACGTTGAAGGCATGGATAGCCCTGGCAGGCGATAGCGAGTTTGCCCTTCGTTTTCCCTCAGTCTTTGCTTCAATCCTGCTCATTCCTCTGGCCTGGGCGATAGGGAGGCACCTGAGCGAGCCAGTAGTAGCATGGGCGGGGGCGGCCCTATCTGCAGTCTCCCCGCTCTATCTGTGGTATGCGCAGGAGGCGCGAATGTATACCCTGCTGGCCCTGGAGAGTGCGGCGCTTCTCCTTCTGTTGCTTCGGCTTTACAGCGGCGAGATTCCGGAAGCCCGCGGAGTTGGCACCCTTTTCTTTATTTTGTTAGTCATGATTTTAACTCATTACACAGCCTTTCTTCTATTCCCCATTCTCGGTCTCTGGGTGCTAGGTCAGTCCCGGCGAGATGTGCGCCGGCTTGCAGCCTTGATTTTTACTTTTTCAATCCTTGCATCTCCATTAATATATTTATCTATTAACCAATGGATAAAACGGTCATACTTTGTTCCGGCTTTTTCCGAAATTCATGAGTTATTTTTGGATATTTTGAAGGCAGCGATCTTTGGTTTTGAGGCTCCAGATTGGGGATTTTTGAAAATCTTGTTCGTATTAATTTGGGTTTTTGTTTTTTTGTTTGGTATTTTGTATTTGTACAAAAACAAAAAGTCTATCTTTATCTTTTTATTTATCATACCAATAGCAGAAATATATATTATATCCTACATCAGTCCGATTTATCAGACAGTTCGTCATTTATTTTTGATTATTCCGCTTGTCTATTTTATTTTTTGCTGTGGGATTGCTTTAATTAATAAACGATTTAGTAATTTCTCTAGGATAATTCTTGTTTTGATAACAACATTGATGATTTATGGTAATTCTCGATATTTTTTGCATCCTTATCCATCCAGGCATGATTGGCGGGGTGCTCTTGCTTGGGTAACTCAAAATGGGGGACCATTGGATATTGTTATCCTGCAGGATCTGGCCCTTACCCCTATAGTAGATTATTACTACAATGGGACTTCTTCGCTGTTTCTGATGGGACAAGGCATGGAAAACCAGGAAGAGCTTGTTCGTTTTCTGGAGCGATGGCCTCGGCCCATCGAACGCCTCTGGCTGATTACCGGCCTCTCTTCCGAAGCTCTTTCCCGGCCCGAGCAAGTATTCTTTCAATGGATAAGCCGTCGGGGCCTTTATCTGACCCAGAAAGTCTTCCCTGGTCGCAACGCCTGGATCCGGGTCCTGGTTTACGATTTCTCTTCTCCCTCTTGTGCGGCCTCATCTCATGTCATTACGATGGACATAGGATTCGGATTGTATTTCCGGCTCCGCGGATTCGAACTGGAGCCTGCGAGTCCTTTCATGCGTGCCCGATTTTTCTGGGAGAAAGGCACCTCTTCTTCGTTGAATCTATGGCTGGGGCTTCGGCTAGTCGACGAAACCGGGACCATCTGGGCGTATGAAATCCAGCCCATCTGGCCTTCGTATCCTCCAGATCGATGGCCAGTGGGTCAGCCGGTTTGTCAGCAGGTCCGTTTGCGACTGCCTCCTGGCCTGCCTCCGGGCCATTACCGCCTGCAGGTGGAGGCTTTTGACCTGGATCGACGGATCCCAGCGGGCGGGGCACCGACCTGGGATTCTCCTCCTTTCTTTCTGGAGGGCCATACGGATCTTCCGTCGGTGCCACTTCCGGTCGCTCGCTCCATGGGAGGCTTGCAGTTACTTTCGGTGCAGCCGGAGGCTGGTCCTCCGTATTTCCCTGGCCTTGGGGTGCCCCTTCGTTTGCTCTGGCGGGCGGAAACCACTCCCCCAGCCGCGCGTTCGATGGCGCTGTTCTGGCAGCAGGGAGCTACCCGCCGCCTCCTGTTCCGGGGAGCGCTGGGTCCTTCGTTCTTCCCATCCCATCAGTGGAAAGCCGGCCAGATCATTGCGCAACCGCTCGTCGTGCCATTGCCTCCTGACCTCCGGGGCTACGGGCAGATCCGCATGGTTCTTTATGACGAGAGAGGGGAAGAGATTCCATGGGAAACCATGTGGCCTTTTCATCGCCAGGGCTACCCTGTTTTCACGCTGAGCCTTTCCCCCTGGCCGGTCCGTCACAGGCCGATCCCGCTGGCCCGGGAAGGTCGGGCATGTTTTGAGGGATGGATCTGTCTGGATCGCTACGAGATCCAGCCGGAGCAGGCCGCCCCCGGTCAGACGGTGGAGGTCCGTCTGGCCTGGCATGTGCGGCACCGGCCGGAGCGCCCCGGGGTGGTGTTCGTCCATCTGAGCCAGCAACCGGACCAGCCGCCCCTGGCGACGGGGGATGCGCTGCCGCAGGGTGGCCAGCGGCCGATTTTGACCTGGGAGCCAGGGGAATATGTGGAGGACATCCATCGGCTGCCGATCCCGGAGGATCTCCCGGCCGGCCGGTATGCGATCTTCGTGGGCTGGTATTCGGAGGAAGGACGCTGGAGGGCCGCAGATCCTTCTGGGGCGCGTTATCCGCTGGATGCGGTTCCTCTGGGGGAGGTCGAAGTTCGGCCGTAAACAGAAGGGGGGATGGCTGACAGGACCATCCCCCCTTTCGCGCCACTATGCTGGAACCGGAACTGGAGCAGGCCCCGTGCCGGGGGTTGGGGCGCTGGGCTGGGGGGCGGCCGGCTGGGGAGCAGGGCCGGTGGTTCCCGGCGCCTTCGGTTCCGGCGGCGTCCGCCCTTCCATAATCGCCCGGAAGGTCTCCGCGTCCAGGGTCTCCATTTCGATCAGCTTCTGGGCCACCGCCTCCAGCTTATCCCGGTGCTCGGTGAGGATCCGCTTGGCCCGCTCATAGGCCTCCATCACCAGGCGGCGGACCTCGGCGTCGATCTCCTGAGCGACGGCATCGCTGTAGTCCCGCTGTTCAGCGATCTCCTTGCCCAGGAAGATCAGCTCCTCTTTCTTCCCGAAGACCATGGGCCCCAGCTTCTCGCTCATCCCATAGCGGGTGACCATAGCCCGGGCCAGCTCGGTAACCCGCTCCAGGTCCTCCGCCGCGCCGGTGGTGATATCCCCGAAGACGATCTCCTCCGCGGCGCGGCCGCCCAGGGCCATCGCCATATCGTCCAGGAACTTGGAGCGGGTCCACAGGGTGCGATCCTCCTCAGGGAGGGCCAGGGTGTAGCCGCCGGCCATACCCCGGGGGATGATCGTCACCTTGTGCACCGGATCGCAGTTGGGGAGGTAGTAAGCGACCACCGCGTGGCCGGCCTCGTGGTAGGCGATGATGCGCTTCTCGCGCTCGGTGATGATACGGCTCTTGCGCTCCGGGCCGGCGATCACCTTCTCGATCGCCTCCTCGAAGTCCTTCATGGAGATCTTCTTCTTGTTCTTGCGCGCCGCCAGGATGGCCGCCTCGTTCACCACGTTGGCGATATCGGCGCCGACGAAGCCCGGCGTGGCCCGGGCCAGCACCGACACGTCCACATCATCGTCCAGCGGCTTGCCCCGCAGGTGCACCCGGAAGATCGCCTCCCGCCCCTTCACATCCGGCCGGTCCAGGATCACCCGGCGATCGAAACGCCCGGGGCGCAGGAGGGCGGGGTCGAGGATATCCGGGCGGTTGGTGTTATGCAGCAGGATGGGCGTCTCTCCGCCGAAGAAAGCCTCATATTGACAGCCACAGAGATCATAGACATAGCCATCATAAGGGATCCGGCGCACGGAGCGGACCACCGGAAGGTGGGCGCGGCTGTTCTCCCGCTTCCAGCCGGGCAGCAGGGGGTTATCCCAGCGGCCCAGGCCCAGCCGATAAGCTCGGGTAGCAGGGAGCGGTTTGCCTCCGGCAATACGGCGCCCGGCCCTGGCGCGGAAGGTGGAGATGTAGCTGTTGAGGCCATGCATCCGGCAGAGCCAGTGGAGCTCCAGGATCAGCTGACGGTTCACCGAAGTGATCTCCAGCTTGCCCCTGGCGTCGATGTAGCCATCCCCCCGGGCATAGCCTCGCAGGAACTCCACGAAATACTCAAAGGGGGCCTCGAACAGGAAGGCCGGCACATGCTTGTTCCGGGCCGTCCGGCCGACGTGGCGGGCGAAGAAATCCGCCAGCGGCTTGCTGTGATACACCAGGTGGATGGCCCGACCCGGGCCTTCCCGGACACGGTCCGGCTCCAGGCCGAAGATCTCGCGCATCAGTCGGCGGATGTCCTCTATCTCCTCCCGTTCATCAGCGCCCAGGGAGAAGATCACCTCCTTGCGGCTGTAGCCATCGGCGGCGAAATACCCCAGAAGCCGGCACAGCTCCGGCGTTACCGGCACCTTCTCCGGTAAGGTGTGGCGGTAGACCGTACGGGTCAGGAGGCGCGGGAGATGGAGCCCACGGCGCCACTTGGAGACCGTGGTCTGGGAGACGCCGATCGCTGCGGCAATGGCGGCCTGGGGAATTGGAGCGGCGGTGGCCCATTCATAGGCGGCCCGGACCTCCTCGCGCTCCAGGTAAACGGGGAGCTCCATCGAAAAAGCCTGAGGGAAGCGATGGGCGCGAACCGAGCGGGCGCGGGAGGAACGGTTCACCTTGTAAGGCAGGGCGACCAGGACATCGCCAGGCTGCAGCTCGGCCACCGCCTTGGTAACCAGCCCCTGCCGGGTGCGCACGAACACGGAGTGATTGCCTGTAGCCCGGATGGTTCCGCCGGCGAATTCGATCTCATAGATCTCGGCCACCCGGTGGCGGAACACGCCGCGGACCGGGACGAACGCGCTGTGGCCGAAGAGCAGGGAGTGATTCCCCCGCGGATCGTGGCGGGGCACCAGCCCCAGGGCCATGAAGTCAGCGGGCTTCTCGATCCCCTCCTCTCCGGGCGCGTAATAGCGATCCACCACGTCTGCGATAGGCAGAAGGCGAACGCGCCCGTCCTGTTCCTTGATCAGAATAGGGGTGTCGCCGGTGACGCTGGCGGCCATGACGATCACATTGGTGTCGGTGTCGAAGCCGTCCATCTCTACCAGGATCTGGTTGAGGGTCTGCTCCCGCTCATCGTGGCTGCCGCCGATCCCGGCACCCCGGTAGCGGCCCACCGCGTCGATCTCATCGATGAACACGATGCACGGGCTGTGGCGCTTGGCCTGCTCGAAGAGGTCCCGCACCCGGGCGGCCCCGACGCCCACGAACATCTCCACGAACTCGGAGCCCGAGATCGAGAAGAAGGGCACACCGGCCTCGCCGGAGACCGCCTTGGCCAGGAGGGTCTTGCCCGTGCCGGGTGGGCCCACCAGAAGAACCCCCTTGGGAATGCGGGCGCCGAGGGCAATGAACTTCTCCGGCTCCTTCAGGAACTCCACCACCTCCTGGAGCTCCTGCTTGGCCTCGTCGACCCCGGCTACGTCATCGAAGGTCACCGTGGGGCGCTCCCCGGTGAACATCCGGGCCCGGCTCTTGCTGAAATTGAAGGCCTGGTTCCCGGGCGCCTGGGCCTGGCGCAGGATGAAATAAAAGAGGCCCACCACCAGAAGGACCGGCAGTCCATAGGTCAGGAAGGCGATGAGGATGCCTCCCCACTCGTTGGGGCGCTCCGGGACATACTGGATGCTCCGGAGCTTGTCCTCGGGGACCCCCAGGGCTTTCATCTGGTCGAGGAAGGTGGAGCCGTTTTCCTTCACCGTATTCAGGATCTTCCCGTTTTGAAGCTCAACCTGGACGTAGTCCCCGCTGACCACCACTTTCTTCACCTCGCCGGCCTCCAGGCGGGCGGCGATATCCGTGAGGGAGACGGATTCCCCACGGCTCCCGCCTCCCCGGCCCATGGCCAGGAAGACGATGAGGGTGACGGCGATGAGGAGCCAGATCAACCCATTGCGCAACCGCGCTGAATTCACCAGCAGCCTCCTGTCCTCCGAATTCCACTCTGATTATATCACGCAAATCCTCGGAGTTCCCTTTTATACGACCGCTATGAAGCCCGATGGAAGGCGAGTTAAAGCGGGCTTTGCCAGACCAGCTCCTCCGGGTAGGGCTGCCAGAGGACCTGCTGCCGGAGCCATTCAGGCACAGAGGTTTTCTGGATGTGATGCCGGAAGAGCGTGAGGGGAACGATCAGAGGCACCCGGCCTTCCTGGTAGGCCCGGAGATGCTCTACCAGCTCCTGGCGCTCCTTATCAGGGAGGGCCTGTTTGAGGAATCCCAGGGCGTGATACAGGGCATTGGCCGCGCGGCCACGGCTGAGGGGCTCCCTCATGGCTTTGGCCAGCCATGCCTCGTAATCCTGAAGGATCGCCGGCCAGCGCTGGCCGGCGGCGGCGGTCAGCCGCCCGAGATGTTGCAGACAGGCGGGGCTTCGGGCCATCAGGAACAACTTATGAGTCGTGTGAAACCGGATGAATCCCTCTGGACCCGGGGCGGATTTCTGCCAATCCCGCCAGCGCCGATAAGTGAACAGGGCGGCGATAAATCGCTCCCGAAGAATGGGGTCGCGCAGGCGCCCCTCCTCTTCGATCGGAAGCAATGGGAAGCGGCGTATAAGGGCGCGGGCGAAGAGGCCAGGTCCGGTCCAGCGGGGTGTTCCGCTTTCCGTGTAGACCGGAACCCGGAACAGGCCGCAGCTGGGAGATCCTTTCTTCAGGATGAATCCATCCAGGTCCAGGGTGCTTAGCTCCTCCAGGCGGACAGCTGCCCACTGTTCCATCCTGTCGGTCCAGTCCTGTCCGCTGCGGCGGCCTATGAGGCGGGGGGACTTCGGATCCCCCACGAGGATCACAGGCTCGCGGGGGATCCCCATTCCAACCTCCACCTCGGGGCACACCGGAATCCACTCCACATAGCGGTCCAGGAGGCCCAGCACAAAATCATCCCGGCGATGTCCACCATCGAATCGAACCCGCTCCCCTAAAAGACACGCACTGATTGCGACGCGCAGACGAGGCCACTTCATGGTTGCTTCCCCCGTAGAGCAGAAAGGTGCAGGATCCCCGATCCTTCGTGCTTTCAGGCGAAGCGCCCGGGCCCAGGGGTGACTCAGGATGACGCCGAGCCTTTACCTTATGAACGCCGATGGGTCCAGAACAGCAGAAGCGTATGGCCGATGCTGATCGCGGCCATGGAGGGATGGGCCCATCCCATCCCTCCAGCGACGAGGAGCAGGCCGCTGAGGATCAGCATCCCGATCCGAACGGCACGGCTTTCTGGAGGGGTCAGCCGAAGGGTTAATGCGAAGATACTCCCCATCAGCATCGGCACTCGCCATTCAGTAAGACCGCTCCACACCCCGAAGGTGACCGCAATGGCCTTTCCACCCTTTCCCCCCAGCCATGGGGATTGGGCATGGCCAAGGGGCGCGGCCATGGCGGGGGGCAGGAGGGCCCATCCCGAAAGTCCACCTCCGAACCGGGCCAGCCACAGAGGGATTGCACCCTTGAGGAATTCAAGCAACAGGGCCGGGATGAACCATCGCCACCCTCCGGCCCGCTTCACGTTCATGGCTCCCGGGTTCCCATCGCCATAGCGGCGGATATCCACTCCGAGGGCCCAGAGGCCGATCCAGTAGGCCAGCGGCAACGAGCCCGATAGGCCCGCGATCAGCGTCCAGAGCATCACGTTCAAAACACCCGTCATGCCTTTGTCCTTCCTGCGATACGTTGGGGTTTCCTGATCAGGAGACGGTGCCGCGCTGCCGGATGCATCCACAGGGTCCACCCTCCTGCAACCAGCAAGCTGGTCAGAAAAAAGAACAATCCTTCTTCAACAGGAAGGCCCAGCACAGTCAAGCCCGTGGTGAGATCCGGATTCAGGAACCAGATCCCTTCAGCGATGGCTAGACGATCCGCCGCGCTCAGAAAGAGCGCGGGTGGGATCCATCGAATCAGGAGAGATCGGCGATTGTCCCACAGAAGATCCGCTCCGAATCCGATTTGCAGGATCAGCGGGGGCAGTCCCCAGGCGAGGATAGCCTTGAAGTATGTCCACTGCGGCCCGAACCGATTTTCCATAGCGAGGAGGACGGCCCAGGCGCCCACCATGATCGATCCGGCTCCCCATCGGAGGCCTGCTGAGGGAGCGATAGGGCTTTCCCGAATCGGGGTCCAGCTCCGGAGCCCCCAGAGGCCGATCAGGATCGGTTGAAGCACGAAGAAAAGATATTCCTCCAGAGGCACCCAGCCGATGATGATGCCGAGAACCCGATGGGGATCATATCCCCAGATCCCCCGTTCGACCACCTGTATGCCTGCGATCAGAATCGGGGCGATCAGAAAAAGAGCTATAAACTCGATATAGCTCATATAGGCCTCCTGGAGTTGCCACTTTTTCGATAAGGGGCCGGACCATCCGGATTCAACTTTGAGCCTTGAGCGAACGTTATGACATCTGGCGCCGCACGTGACGGCCTTTCCAGCTGAGCCCCCATCCCAATCCTGTGCTCAACCACCCGTAGATCCCTGCGCTGGCCACCAGGGTTGCCCCCAGGGGAGCGAAGATCGAGGCGAATGGCGAGCCGATACGACGGGCCCACAGCAACAGCCCCAGGGCAGCGATCAGCCAGGAGGCCCCATAACCTATCAAAGCGGCCGGATGTCCCGATGGCCATAAAAGCCTCAACGGCATGGCCATTCCAGCCACCAGCAGAACGGCAAGCAGACGCCGTTCTGGGGGCTGATCCAGCGCGCCTCCGCTCCAGCGAGCCATCGCTTGCCAGAGATGACCCAGGTTCCGGCTCATGCGAGCCCGCACCAGCGGGCGGCCGTTGACAAGAGCCACCCGATATCCTGAGCGCTGCAGCCGACGGCCCAGCGCGAGGTCTTCCAGCAGCTCTCCGCGTACAGCCGCGAACCCGCC
>JAEVEX010000026.1 GCA_016842085.1 Candidatus Thermoflexus tengchongensis
CCGAAGCTCTCGAAAGCGCTGGAAAGCAGCAAAGCCGTGGTGGCATTACGACCGAGGCGGCGGTCGTATTCCCGCAGCAGATCCAGCGTGAAAGCAGCAAAGCCGTGGTGGCATTACGACCCGAAGGCCTGCTCCCGCTCGAAGACCTGCTCGAACGAAAGCAGCAAAGCCGTGGTGGCATTACGACCGCCTGACCGCCGCCAGCACCCTGCCTGGGCATGTTGAAAGCAGCAAAGCCGTGGTGGCATTACGACTGGCAAGGCCAGGGCAAAGGCAAAGCAAGGCCAGGGCGAAAGCAGCAAAGCCGTGGTGGCATTACGACCACCTATCTCACGACGGGGATCCTCCTCCGCATGCTGGAAAGCAGCAAAGCCGTGGTGGCATTACGACGCTGCCGACCGGGATGTCCCGGCGGTGGCTCTCCACCAGAAAGCAGCAAAGCCGTGGTGGCATTACGACGGGCGAAACGCTCGCCCAGGTTCTGAACTTCCTCCGGGAAAGCAGCAAAGCCGTGGTGGCATTACGACCTGTATGGAGTCGGTTCGCTTTTGCGAACCCATTGGAGAAAGCAGCAAAGCCGTGGTGGCATTACGACCACATCCCTCCACTCCAATTCCTTGGGGTCCATGGCGGAAAGCAGCAAAGCCGTGGTGGCATTACGACGGTTCGATGGCCGCATTTCGTCCTTTTCGTAACGTTGGAAAGCAGCAAAGCCGTGGTGGCATTACGACATGAGGATCCGGGAGGTGGTGCTGGCCGAGAACATCGAAGGCAGCAAAGCCGTGGTGGCATTACGACGGAGGGGCTCCAGGGCGGGCGGGATGGCCACCAGCAGGAAAGCAGCAAAGCCGTGGTGGCATGATGTGGCCAGGTCCGGGTAATCCGCTGCCCGGACGATGGGGCGCGATGGGGCCGGGGTTCGGGAAGCGTCAGCGCGGGGATGGGGTGATGATGGACGGGTGCAGGGAGAGCGGGATGGGGTTTCCCGTGAGGGAAAAAGGGGAAATGGGGGCGCTTCCACGCTCGCCGCGGGCCGCCCGCCCCGCCCCGATGCGGCGGGCCCCCGCTTTCCTGATGATGCTGCTCCTCGCCGGCTGTCTGCCCCTCCCCCGGTCATCCCCTCTTCCCCCCATCCGTCGCTTCCGGGTGGATTATTCCCCCACCCCCTCCCTCCCCCGCCTGCTCCAGGCAGACCTGGTGATCGTGCAGCCGGTCCTCCCCGCCTCCGATCTCGAAGCCCTGGCCGCCGCCGGCGTCCGCGCCATCGCTTACCTCTCCATCGGCGAGGCGGAGGCCGATGACCCCGCCCCCCCCACCCTGCCCCCCGCCTGTATCCTCGGCACCAACCCCCACTGGGGCTCCCATTACGTGGATCCCCGCTGCCCGGAGTGGCAGACGCTGGTGATCTCCCGGGCTCAGGCCCTGCGCCACGCCGGCTACGCCGGCCTGCTCCTCGATACCGTGGACACCGCGGTCCTCTTCCCCGAAACCGCGCCCGCCATGGCCGCGCTGATCTGCCGCATCCGCACGGAGGCCGGCGGGTTTCTGGTCCAGAACCGCGGCTTCCCCCTCCTCCGCGAATCGGCCGCCTGCATCGACGCCGTCCTCTACGAGGACCTCAGCGCCCGTTACGACTTCGAAACCGGCCAGTATGTTTACGAAGAACAGGACCCCCGCCCGGTGCTTCCCTATCGGGATCGCCTGACCCTCCTCGCCCTGGATTACGTCCCCCGGGATCAGCCGGAGCGGGCCCGGCGGGCATGCGCCCGCGCCCGCTCCCTGGGTTTCCTCGGGTATATCGCCTATGATGTCTACCTCCACGAGGACGGCGCCTTCTGCGATGAGGTCCTCTCCTCATCCCCATGCCCGGGCCTCTTCCGCATCGGCCTGGGGGAGGATCCCGAGCGCCTGCTCAACGGCTACGACCCCGAGGCCCCGCCGGTCCGCGAAGCCCTGCGGCCGGACGTCGCGGTCGCCTGGCTGAACGGCTACCGCGATCCGGCCACGGGACGGGTGCAGGGGGACCTTTCCTATTTCCGGGACTGGGCGGCCCGGGGGCGCTTCGCGGAGTGGGGAGCCCGGGGCTACGAGCTGATGATCATCACCTGGGAAAACTACGACGGGCAGAACCCCGCTTACGGGCCGCCCACCTTCGGGGATTACCATATCTCCGAAGCCTTCGTCCAGGATGTGGCGGAGCTATCGACGATGCTCGCCGATCACCCGCGGACCGTCTACTTCGTCCTGGCCACCGAGTTCTCCACGTATCCCGCCTGCCGTTACGATCGTTCATGCGCCGACCCCCTCCGCTATTCCGATCGTTACAACGCGGTCACCCGGGAATACTACGACCAGCTGATCCCGCGCCTGCGGGAGGCGATGGCGGCCATCCGGGCGCGGGCCCCATGGGCTCAGGTGGGGATCGGGTTCGGGGGCTGGCTGGCGACGTTCGATGAGAACACCCCCGGGGAAAAGGCCGGGCGGAGCCTCATCCGCCTCTTCGACCCCCTCATCCGGGAATCGGATTGGGTCTTCTTCCAGAGCATGATCGGCCGCCAGGCCGCGGAGAACGGCGGGCTGGGGAACCCCGATCAGATCCGGATGAACGTGGAATTCTTCGCCCCGTATGGGAAGCCCATCGGGCTCGCCCACTACAACCCGGGGCTGCCGTATGCGGAGCGGCTGGACGTCATGCGGGAGGACCTGCTGCGGATGCTGGATCCCCACTGGCGGGCGGAGATGCGGGCCCGGGGGCTCCGGCTGTTCGCCTTCATGCGCTACGGGCCGATGAAATACAATGGATATGGGGTCCTGGATCTGGCCGCCGGGTTCGCGGACCGTTTTCGAGAAACCGGAGGATGCGTGTTCCTGCCCCTGGTGGCCCGTTGAGGGGCATGGATCCTCTGCCCGGACCCCGGGAGGCATCGATGGTGCAGCCCCCTGTCCTTCCTGAGGAGGCGCCCATGTCCGTGATGATCTCCCTGATCGGCGAGCAGCCCATCCCGAACCTGCTCCCCCTCCGACATCTGAAGCCCGCGCAGGCGGTTTTCGTATACACGGATCGAACCCGGACGATCGCCGAGCGCCTGAAGAGCCTGGTGGAGGAAAAGGATGGCCTCTCCGTAACGATGCTCCCCACCGATCCCTACGACATCGAGCGGATCGCGGGGGATCTGGAACAGCGGATCCGGGAACAGGGCTGGGCGGATTCCGACCTGGTGTTCAACCTCACCGGCGGCACCAAGACCATGGTCCTGGCCGCCTACCGGATCGCGGAGAGCCGGCGCGCCCCCTTCGTGTATCTCCAGAGCGAGGGAAGACGATCCGTCCTCTACCAGTATGAGTTTGGGGATCAGGGCTATCGGAAGGCCCGGGATGAGACACTGTCGCCGTTGCTGACGATCGATGACTACATCCGGGCCCATGTGGGGCGCGATCCGGAGCAAATGCGGCCGAAGGAGGATCTGGGAGCCCGGTTCGAGGCCGCGATCCGGGACGCGTTGCAGGGATGTGTGGATGAGGTGAAGCAGGGCGTGATCCTGGGCGGCGCGCTGGAGCTGGACCTGGTGGTGCGGCTGGGGAATCAGGTCGGCGTGATCCAGGCGAAGACCGGCGAGAAAGCGAGGAGGAAGGAGGGCCTGGACCAGTTGAACGCGGCCTGCGGGCGGGAGAACCTGGGGATCTACACCGCCAAGATCCTGGCGATCAACCAGCGCTGGGGCCCCACCCTCGAGAACCTGCGGGAGCTGGCCAGGGCATGGAACATCACGGTGATCGAGCTGCCTTCGTTCACGCCGGATTCCCCCTCGCTTTCTCCGGAAGACCAGGAACACCTGCGGAGGGAGGTGCGCCGGGTCCTGGGCGGATGAGCCGCTGACCCGGGGAGGCCGGAGGGCGGGCGAGATCCCGGATCGCCGGAGGCGCACCGAGCAGAGTTTCTAAGAAGGGAGGGGCGGGTATGACGGCGCGGCGGGCGGGCGGATGTCTGCTTTTCCTGATCGGGCTGGTGCTGCTCTTCCTGATGGTTGGCTTCGCCCTGAGCACGGCGGCCCAGGGCTACGAGGCGCCGTGGATCAGTTTCCCCCTGGGGCTGCCCCTGGTCGCCGCGGTGATCCCCACGGCGTGGGCCCTCTGGACCGGCCGCCGGGTCCGCCCGGTCGCCGGGATGGCCCTCGCCAGCGCCGCGCTCGGGTATGGTCTTTTCTTCACCCTGCTCACCTGGGGGATCGCGGGCGGGGTTGCGAAGAGCACAAGCTGGCTGGCCGGCTTAGCTTTTATAGGGCTTCTTCCCTTTCCGCCCGTGATTTTGCTCTTCGCCTTTCTGGCCTGGCTGCTCCTGCGCCGGCAGGGGAGCCGCGCGGCGCCTTTCCTGTTCCTCGGGATCGCGCTGAGTTGTGTGGCCGCGTGGGCCAGCTTGTTGCTGCAGCTGAGGATACCGGCGGGGCCAGCGGGTGAGAACCTGGCCGTCCATGCTTTCTTCCTGATCCCTGCGTTGCTCACACTCATGATGGGGATGACCCTGATCCGATAGCCATCCCCGCAGGGCAACTGCAAGCAGTTGCCCTGCCCGGTGTAGTGGAGGGCCCGGCGATGAACAGAGGTGGATGGCGCGAGAGCCTTCGGATCAGCGAGCGGGCCTTTGGGCATCCGGCCGTCCTGCTGAGCGTCCTTGTGCTGTTGCTCAACGATCACGTCCTCAAGGCCCGTTTCCCTTCCTTCTGGACCGGGAAGCTGAGCGATTTCGCCGGGTTGTTCTTCGCGCCCTTTCTCGCGATCCCCATCCTGGCCATCCTGACGCATCCCCTCCGCCTTCCGGCGGCCTGGGTCGCCGACCTCGGCTTCGGCCTGATCGGCCTGCTCTTCGCCGGCGTCAAGCTCGCTCCCGCGGTGAACGCGGTGGTCTCCGAAGCCGTGTCGGCCTTCCTCGGCCGCCCGGCGGCCTTCGCCCTCGATCCCACCGATGGGATCGCGTTGCTCGCCCTGATCCCCGCCCGCTGGCTCTGGGGTCGGATCGCCCGGGAGGTCCGCGGGGATCGGCGCGCGGCGCCTCGCTGGGCGTGGGCGGTGTGGATCCTGGCGATGGTGGCTTCCCTGGCGACCTCCCCGTGTCCGCCGCAGGGGATGGTCCGCCGCGTGATCCTCCGGGAGGGCCGGATGTATGCCGGCCTGCGCTTTGTCGGGGAGAGCGGGGGGACCTGGGCCTTCAGCGAGGACGGGGGCCGGACGTGGAAGGGGTTCCGGGATCCGCCCGATGCCCTGAAACAGGAGCCGATGGACCTGGGCTGGCCGGTTCAACGCTGTCGGCCGGATGCCCCTTCGGAGTGCATGCGGATCCCGGGGCCGGGGCGGGTGGAGCGCAGCCGCGACGGGGGGCGGACGTGGCAGACGGCCTGGGCGGCGCCGTGGGCCCGGGAGGGGTTCCGTCAGCGGCTCCTGAGCTATCAGCTGATCGGATGTCGGAAAACGACCATTGACGAAGGGCCCTACGATCTGGCCTTCGATCCGGAGGGGGATCAGTGGGTGGTGGCCATGGGGACCGAGGGCCTCATGTTCCTGTCGGATCGTGGGGTGGAGCGGGTCGGCCTGCGAACCTCTGGCCTTCCATATGCGGAGCCCACGCCCTATGCGATGGACGACCTGTTTGCGGGGGCCCTGCTGGTGATCCAGGAGATGCGCATCACCCTCGCGCTGGCCATGCTGTTCTATCTCACACGAAGTCACCCGGTGATCTCCCGGCTTCAACCCCTCCTGGATCGGACGGAGCAGGCGCCGGCCCCCTCCCGCCCGCGCGGCCGCTGGAAGATCGTTCTCCAGCGGCTCGGGATCGTCGCGCTGATCGGGATCATCCTCTTCGCCCTCTGCTTTGGGGTCCAGGCCCTCATTTCCATCGGGATCTGGCTGATTTCCCAGATTCAAGAGCTCATCTTCCAGATCCCCGACTTGATCTGGTGGTCTCTGGCCGCGCTGATTTTCCTGACGGTCTTCCTCGACGGGTATTCGCTACGGCCGCTGAACTTCCTCCTTCTGGTTTTCATGATCGTTTCGGTTTTCCTCATTGTGCGGCTGGAGCGGCGATGGTCGCGTCTGCTGAGGGCCGCGCCGTATTCGGGGCCGTTACGGGCCCTTCGCCGGGAGCTCCGTCTGGCGGCCCTGGGGATCTTTCCGGGGGCCTGGGCGCCCTTCGTCGCCTGGGCCATGGGCTGGATCCCGCCTTATGAGGCGGCCCTGGGGCTGGCGGCGCTGATGGGGATCGGGATCTGGTTCGGGAGCGGGAGGCGGCTGAAGCGCTGGGAGGCCGCCATGGCGATCTCCGGGGATGCTGATTCGGGGGGAGCTGTCTGAGGGAAGGGAGGGCGCGATGAGGGAAACGGTGCTGCGGGCGGAGGGACTCCGCAAGGAGTTCGGGCGCATGCGGGTGGTGGACGATCTCTCGCTGGAGGTGAAGCGGGGGGAGATCGTGGGGCTGCTGGGGCCGAACGGCTCGGGGAAAACCACCTCCCTGCGGATGATGCTGGGCCTGATCCCGCCCGACTCGGGCCGGGTGGCCATCCTTGGCTGCCTGCCCCAGGCAGTCCGAAATCGGATCGGATATCTCCCCGAAGAGCGGGGATTGTATCCGGATGAGAAAGCCCTGGATATGCTGGTTTATCTGGGGCAGCTTCGGGGGATGAGCCGTGGGGAAGCCCGGGGGCGGGCGCTGAGGTGGATGGCGCGGCTGGGGCTGGAAGGGCATGCGCGCAGCAAGGTGAAAAAGCTCAGCCATGGAATGCAGCAGCGCGTGCAATTCATCGCCAGCATCCTCCACGATCCGGAACTCCTCATCCTGGACGAACCCTTCCAGGGCCTGGATCCGATTCAGACCCATCTCCTGCTGCAGATCCTGGCGCAGCTGCGGGATCAGGGCATGGCGATCATCCTGAGCACCCATCAGCTGGATCTGGCCGAACGGATCTGTGATCGCGTGGCCATGCTCTTTCGAGGTCGGATCGTCATCGAGGGGACACTGGGGGAGATCCGGCGGAAGTTTGCGGGCCGGGTGGTCCGGGTGATCGCTGAACCTCTCCCGCCCGACTTGCCGGGCGTGCGGCAGATTCGCCCCTCGGAGAGAGGGAAGGAGCTCCTTCTGGAAGAGCATGCAGACCCGGATTCCATCCTGCGGGCGTTGCTGGAGCGGGGCGGGCGCATCGATCTCTGGGAGAGACATGCTCTCTCGCTGTATGAGGTATTCCATCTGGTGGCGTCCGGGGTCTGATCATTGCCTGCACAGGCTGACTGCAGGCTGCGGGCATCTCATCCTGGCGGTGATCATCAATCCGGGAGGACATCCTGTTCCATGAGGTGGGGTAAGATCTTCCTGATCGCTGGCTACGAATTCTTCCAGAGAATCCGAAGCGTTTCCTTCTACATTACAAGTCTTTCTCCATTCGGCTTATCTCTGGGAATGGGTCTGGTTCTGGCTTTGCTCGTTTTGGAGGCGAGCGAAAGCCTGCTGCTCCCCGTTGGCCTGGTGGACCATTCCGGGATCCTTCCCGCATCTCCCATGGATGGGAAAGAGGTTCTTGTATATCCCAGTCTGGAAGAAGCTCGGGCTGCTCTGAGAGATCACAAGGTCCAGGCCTTTGTGGAAATCCCTCCGGACTACCTGGAGAGCGGGCGGGTTTTGATCTGGGTTCCCGGGACATCGTTTTCGCTTTCGCTGATTCAGAGTCGAATCGAATCCTTCCTCAGGACCGCCCTGATCCGGGACCGCCTGGATCCTCGGACCGCCCGCAGGGTGATAGAGCCCATGGATCAGTTGCGGATCATTCACATCGATTCGGTCGATGATCGGGGAACTTCCGAGCCTCAGGCTGGGGTTTCCATGGGGGCTATCGAGCAGATACGACAGACTGTCCGGTTTTTGATCCAAACGCTGGTCAAATATGTTCTGATGTTGATATTTGTCTTAAGCATCTCGATCGCCCCCCTGTATGGCCTTGAAGACATATCCCGGGACACCGCCAACCGTATAGGCGAGCTGCTCCTCTCCGCGGTTACCGCGGCCGAGTGGTTTGCCGGAAAGGTCCTGGGGGTGTTCATGGTCATCCTGGCGCATACTTTGATTCAGGTCGCGCCCGTGCTGGGGATCTTCGGGGGGCTTTCCTGGGGATTGCTGGGGAATCCGATGTTCGTCTCTATACAGGAAGTGGGCATGGTGCCCGTTTACTATATTCTGGGTGTCCTGTTCTACGTCTCTCTTATCATGCTTGTTGTCGCTCTGAATCGCAAGATAGTTACGTTTGTTGCTACGTCGTTAAGCTTCATGAATTTTATAACGACGATAGTGAGCGTTGCGCCTTCCAGTCGGGTTGCGATTTTCATGAGCTTTTTCCCGCTCACGGCTCCGGGGGCCATGCTGGTTCGGGGGATGTTCGGGGGTGTTCCCCTGCGGGATGTGGTCCTCAGCCTGATGGTGCTGGGGGTGAGCCTGGCGGCGATCATGGCCGCGGGCCCGGTGGTGGCCTCGCGGGCGCTGATTCCGGGCATGCCGGTGTTTTCCATCCCCCGGATTCGACGGCGGCGGTAATGAGAGGACTCATCCGGTTCTTCGGGCGGGGGCCCGACGGTCTGGCTGCCAGGGGATCCCCGTCAGGCTCCGGATTATGGTGCCTGTTATCCGAGCATGTTACAAACCCTGAGATCTTCCCTGCATGGGTCTTCTTCCTGACGCCGGTGGTGCTGGCGCTGATATTGATGTGGACCCGGATGAGGATGTGTCGCTGAGCGGGGATGTTCACCCGATAGACCGGAAGACAATCGCGAAGGCTGTGAGATGTCTGAAAACATGGTGGGGGGAGGAAAAGATGATGCGACAGGAGAGCCGGGCGTTTGGGGATTCCTATCCGCGCACACGCTTCACGGGCCGACAGGTCAGGAGGAGCCGCATCCCGATCCCGGAGCTGATATCGCTGAAGGGACGTCGGGCTCTGATCACCGGCGCGGCCTCCGGCATAGGGGAGGCGATTGCGTTACGCCTGGCCGAAGCCGGTGCAGCGACGCTGTTGATAGATCTCCACGGGGAGGCCCTGGAGCGACTGGCCGATCGAATTCGATCCATGGACAGGGAGTCCCAGACGTTCCCAATGGACCTGGGATCGGAGGAAGCCATTCGGGCCTTCTGGAAGACCCTCCGGGATGACTGGGTTCCCGATATTCTGGTGAACAACGTCGGGATTTATCCGTTCCGCGAGTATCTGGAGGTCGATGCGGATTTCCTGGAAAGCGTGCTGCGGGTGAATCTGAAGGCAGCATTCTGGATGTGTCAGGGAATGATCGGTCGCAGAGGTCGAAAGGGGGGCGTGATCGTGAATGTGGGAACCATTGAGGCGATTCTTCCCTTTCAGGAAGGACTGATCTCCTATACAGTGAGCAAGGCTGGACTGCTGGCCTTAACCCGCGGGCTGGCCCGGGATTACGGGAAATGGGGCTTCCGGGTGAACGCGATCCTTCCGGGTGGGATTCGTACCCCTGGCACGCAGCGGTTGATTCGCCAGGCGTTACGCTCGATGCATCCGCGATGGTGGCTGGCCGGGTATGATTTCCGGCGCCGGCTGCCTCTGAAACGCTGGGGCGATCCCGATGAGGTCGCCCGGGTGGTGCTTTTCCTGGTTTCCGATATGGCGAGCTACATGACGGGGGCTCTGATCCCGGTGGATGGGGGATTCCTCTCCGCATAACGGGGTCTCTGAGTAGGGACGGGGCATCCAGGCCGTCCCCGTCCCCATCATCCGGGGATTTCCCCGCTCTCCGCCCAGAAGCGCTCCAGATCGTCCAGCGCCCGGCGCGCGCAGGCCAGAGCCCGCGCCCGCTTATCCCGGGGCGGCCGCTCCAGCGGCGGCAGCAGCCCGAAGTTGGCCTTCATGGGCTGGAAGTCCCGCGGGTCCGCGCGGGCCAGGTAGTCGCATAAAGCCCCGATCATCGTGGTGATCGGGAACACCAGCGGCGGCTGGCCCTTCAACAGGCGGGCGGCGTTCACCCCGGCCACCAGCCCGGTGGCGATGTTCCCCACATAGCCCTCCGCGCCCGTGATCTGGCCGGCGAAGAACAGGTCGGGTCGCCCCCGGAACTGCATGGTCGGCTCCAGCAGGGCCGGTGCGTTGATGTAGGTGTTCCGGTGCATCTGGCCGTAGCGCAGGAACTCCGCGTTCTGCAGGCCCGGGATCATCCGGAACACCCGCCGCTGCTCCGGCCACTTGAGGTTGGTCTGAAACCCCACCATGCTATACATCGTCCCCGCCCGGTTGTCGCGCCGCAGCTGGACCACCGCATAGGGCGGGCGGCCGGTGCGGGGGTCGATCAGGCCGGTGGGCCGGAGCGGGCCGTAGGCCAGGGCGTCGCGCCCCCGCTTCGCCAGCACCTCGATGGGCAGACAGGCCTCGAAGAACCGCGGGTCCTCCCGCTCGAAATCCCGCAATTCGATCGTCTCCGCGTGGATCAGGGCCTCCACAAAGGCGTCGTATTCTTCCTTCGTCATCGGGCAGTTGATGTAATCCCCATCGGGCTCCTGGCCCCGACCATACCGGGAGCCTTTGAAGCAGATGGTCATATCGATGGAGTCGGCGGCCACGATGGGCGATATGGCGTCGTAAAAGTAAAGATACTCCTGGCCGGTCAGGCGCTGGATCGCGGTGGCCAGCGCGTCCGAGGTCAGGGGGCCGGTGGCGATGATGCATGGGCGATCCGGGATCCCGGTCACCTCCTCCCGGATGACGGTGATCCGGGGGTGGCTCTCGATGTGCTCCGTCACGCAGCGCGCGAAGAGCTCCCGGTCGACTGCCAGGGCCTTCCCGGCGGGCACCGCCGTGCGGTCGGCGCAGGCCATGAGCAGCGAGCCCAGGCGCCGCAGCTCCGCCTTGAGCAGCCCCGAGGCGTTCTCCAGCTCATCCGAGCCCAGGGAGTTCGAGCAGATGATCTCCGCCAGCCATGGGGTGGTGTGGGCCGGCGTGAAGCGCCGGGGCCGCATCTCATACAGCCGGACGCGGATGCCCCGCTGGGCGGCCTGCCATGCCGCCTCCGACCCCGCCAGCCCCCCACCGATCACGATCAGCTCCGCCGTCACCGCGGATCCTCCTTTTCGGAATTTCCGGCATCGGCTTCTATTTCATCATAGCACGGCCCGGCCTCGCCCCTTCCAGGGAGGGCATCGGCTGCATGGCTTTTCAATGTTCTAACAGGAGGGCAGGGGACAGGAGCCCCCTGCACCCCCCTATCTCTTAGGACTTTGAGCAGCTGCCTCCTCTTGACAAAAGGTGGAATTTCGTATAGCATAAAATTGCACCCTGAGGCGCTGGGGATGGTTACTTCTACAAGCCAGTCTGCCGCCAGTCTGCTAAACTGGTGCGCGCTGGAGGCCCTGAAGGGCCAACCACCCCCGTTATTCCCAGGGTGCACCCTCGAAAACAACCCCCCACAGCGGAGCGGCTCCCGTTGTGGGGGTTGTTTGTTGTTCTCCCCGTCTCTTGATACGCCCCTTCAGGACGCTCTCTCGAAAGAAAACCCCCATGGCCGTGAGCCCTGTTGCCATAGGGGTTTTCGTTTCTGCTTTCCCTTCCCGCGGTGTAAGGGGCCGCTTACCTCTCCTTCTCGCCACCCTCTTCCTCCTCCGCTTCTTCCTCAAGGAATATGGACCACTGCGCGTTTCGAATGGTTTCTATCGGATCGCGTTGATCGAACAGCGCGACAACCGACAGGATTCGGTCGCTCCATCCACCGATCCGGATGGCGCCTTTTTCCGGAGTGGCCATAGGCTCGTAACCGCCCAGGTTGATCACATACGCCCTTCTTTCTGCAGCTTGCTTCAACCACTCTCTCAGTATGGACCAGGCGTTGTCGTGAACCTGCTCATCCGTCAGGATGACGACCCTCCTCCCCTCGAATCCCGGCAATGCCTTCTTGAGAGCTTCCCCCAGGTAGGTTCCGCCTCCACCAACCCCTGTGATTCTCTCGACAATTTCCAGGTACAGGTCGCTCCTCGAGACGTCTATGATGTAGAGGTTATTATCGAACGCGACAAGCATTCCGCCTGTCGCACGATACACCATGGCCCCAAGGGATGCTGCAACGAGGACACGGGTAGCTTCGGATTTTTCGGATAACCTGCTGCTCATAGAGCCAGACACATCCACAACCACCAGAGTCTCTCCCTCGGGGAGGCCCTTGATGGACGTCGGAACGGAGCGTTCGATGGCTTCTTCCAGCGCCATCATGACCGTGGAAGGCCAGCCCTCTTCCCGCCCCCGGGACAATGCCAGGAGCCATTGATAGGGGTAAATTTTCCAGTGGGGGGATTCCCTCATCTTCCTCAAGAGCATCCCCTGCACCTCTTCGTCCTCCAGCAGGCCATGTCGGTGCAGGTTGCTCAAATTCCTCACCAGGGAAAGCCCCCGCAGGTGCGGCAGAACCTTCCGCCAGGTTTCCTTGCTGGAGCCTTCCTGGGAGATGATCCTTTCCCAGGTTGGGCGCTCCTCCAGCACTTGCCTGGCGAAAGCGATGCTTTGGGGAGAAGCGTTGTTCTCCCTCGACAGGTACTCGAAGATCAACGAGTGAGTCTCATCGGCGGGTTTGGGGTGAGCCAGCCGGATGGCATCCGCCTGGGAAAACATTCGTTCCCTTCTGGCGTATTTCAGCAGAGCGTGAGGGGACATCTGATTGAGGCGATCCGCAACAGCCCTCAGCAGCCTCTTCCGGAATTTCCAGCCAGCCATTCTGGTATAGGCGAGGGTTTCGAGGTGTTCATCCCCCCGCAGCCACACCCCAAACGCGGCATCTCGCGCCAGCTCCTCCGGGATGTCCCTGTCCCAGAAAAGATGGGCAACCACGGCGCTGGGAGCGGAGCGGAGGCCGAGCACCTGGCGGGCGAATTTCGCCAGCTCGGCCACAAAGATGGGATCGTCTTTTAAGAGGCGGTCCATAAGATCCTGGAGTCGCCGAACCCTCTCGTCATTCTTCTCGTAAAACGTGTCCCCAGCGAATAAGGAGGTGGAAACGAGAAGCAGCAGCTCCATCTGGGGGGATGGCTTGAAGCCAGCTCCACCCTCATGGGTGGGGATCTTAGAGCGAGTAGACTTGGGCTTGTTGAACGGCATGTCTGCTCCATCCGAACGGGTTTGACATCATTGTAATACGCTATGGGCATGATTCCAACCACACAATATCCATCCTCATGGTTGAGGACGTCGCTATGCACCCCGGCTTCCCAGGGGATTGTGGTCCGTTCGACAGAAATCAGGTGCTGCAGCCTGTTCCGAGGTGGGACAAGTCATCTGCGATGATCTCCAGCATGGTCCCGGGGATCTCCTGTCTGGATGTGCAGGAACTTCGAAAAGCCCTGGCACCAGCTGAGCCATTCCTCCCCAGCATGCGTGATGGCGATACAATAGGGGGATGGGTCTTCCCGAAATCTTTCCCGTGGAGGCATGGATGAGCGGCAAACCTTTCGACATCAGGGACCTTTCGCTGGCGGAGCAGGGGCTGAAGCGGATCGAGTGGGCGGATCGGGAGATGCCGGTGCTGCGGCGGATCCGGGAGCGGTTTGCGCGCGAGCGACCCCTCGCGGGGATCCGCATCTCCGCCTGTCTGCATGTCACCACGGAGACCGCCAATCTGGTCCGCACGCTGCAGGCGGGCGGGGCGGAGGTGGCCCTGTGCGCCAGCAACCCCCTCAGCACCCAGGACGACGTGGCCGCCGCCCTGGTGCGCTTCTTCGAGGTCCCGGTTTTCGCCATCAAGGGGGAGGACACGGAGACTTACTACCGCCACATCCAGTCGTGCCTTGCCCATCGCCCCCACATCACCATGGACGACGGGGCGGATCTGGTGAGCACGCTGCATAAAGAGCGCCCGGGGTGGATGGCGGAGATCCTGGGGGGCACCGAGGAAACCACCACCGGGGTGATCCGCCTGCGGGCGATGGCCCGGGACGGTGTGCTCGCTTATCCCATCATCGCCGTCAACGACGCGCTGACCAAGCATCTGTTCGATAACCGTTACGGCACCGGCCAGTCGACGATCGATGGCATCCTGCGGGCAACGAACATCCTGCTGGCCGGGCGCGTGGTGGTGGTGGCCGGCTACGGCTGGTGTGGCCGCGGGATCGCCATGCGGGCCCGGGGGATGGGCGCTCATGTCATCGTCACCGAGGTGGACCCCCTGCGGGCGCTGGAGGCGGCGATGGACGGCTTCCGGGTGCTCCCGATGATGGATGCAGCCCGGGAAGGGGATCTCTTCATCACCGCCACGGGCAACATCCACATCCTGGACCGTCCGCATTTCGAGGTGATGAAGGACGGGGCCATCCTGGCCAACGCCGGGCATTTCAACGTGGAGATCAACATCCCGGCCCTGCAGGCGATGAGCACGGGGGCGCCGCGGCGGGTGCGGGAGTTTGTGGAGGAATACACCCTGCGGGATGGGCGCCGGATTTATCTCCTGGCCGAGGGGCGGCTGGTGAACCTGGCGGCCGCGGAGGGCCATCCCAGCGCCGTGATGGACATGTCCTTCGCCAACCAGGCCCTCTCGGTGGAATACCTGGTCCGCAACGGGCGCTCCCTGGCGCGCCAGGTCCATCCGGTTCCCCGGGAGATCGATCAGGCGGTGGCCCGGCTGAAGCTGGAGACCATGGGGATCCGGATCGACCAGCTCACCCCGGAGCAGGAGCGCTACCTGGCCTCGTGGGAGGAGGGGACATCGTAGGGCAACTGCAAAGCAGTTGCCCTACGTTTACGTCGGGAGGTGGCTATGGGCGTATTTTTCCGCCGGCATCTTCCACATATTCATGTGCCGGGTGCCACCTACTTCATCACGTTTCGGCTGGCCGGCAGCCTGCCTGGAGAGGTGCTGATGCGCGTTCAGGAAGCATACCAGGCTGACCTGCGTCGCCTGGAGTGCGCCCTTTCCGGCTCTGCCATGCAGGCGGAGCGCTATCGCGTCCAGAAACGATACTTTGCTCACCTGGATGCGCTGCTTGACCAGGTCCGCTACGGCCCGCGCTGGCTGGCGCAAAAGGAATGTGCTCAGATTGTGGCCACTTGTATTCGCGAACTTGCGCCGACACACTATCGCCTTCATGCTTTCTGTATCATGCCCAACCATGTCCACATGCTGATTGACCAGCAGGGCGTTTCGGAACCAGCTCTGCGCGCGCATGGCCGCACCTATACAGCCCTTAGCCGTGCCATGCGCCTGCTAAAGGGAAAAAGCGCGGCCCTGTGCAATCGCTATCTGGGTCGTCGTGGTCCTTTCTGGCAGCATGAAAGCTATGATCATCTGGTGCGGGATGAGAGGGAGTATGAGCGCATCCTGGCTTACATCATTACCAATCCGATCCGAGCGGGCCTGGGGCCGGACTGGGAACAGTGGCCATTTACATATATTGCGGAGTAGGGCAACTGCTTTGCAGTTGCCCTACTCTGTGAGGCGGTGAACCCATCCGGTGAACACGGCCACAGCTCTCCGTCCCGTCGCATATTGCAGAGTAGGGCAACTGCTTTGCAGTTGCCCTACTCTGTGAGGCGGTGAACCCATCCGGTGAACATGGCCACGGCTCTCCGTCCCGTCGCATATTGCAGAGTAGGGCAACCGCTTTGCCG
>JAEVEX010000052.1 GCA_016842085.1 Candidatus Thermoflexus tengchongensis
GTCGTGGGATGGCACGGTGCGGCTATGGCGGGTGGCCGATGGCCAGCTCCTGCGTCTCCTGGAAGGCCACACGTGGCCGGTGTATAGCGTAGCCTTTTCCCCGGATGGGAGCATCCTGGCTTCGGGGTCGTGGGATGGCACGGTGCGGTTATGGCGGGCGGCCGATGGCCAGCTCCTGCGCCTCCTGGAAGGACGCCGGGAGCCGGTGAACGGTGTGGCTTTTTCCCCGGATGGGAGCATCCTGGCTTCGGGGTCGTGGGATGGCACGGTGCGGCTATGGCGGGTGGCCGATGGCCAGCTCCTGCGCGCCCTGCAGGGGCATCAGGGTGGCATAAGGAGCGTGGTCTTCTCTCCGGACGGGGCGATCCTGGCGTCGGCATCGGAGGACAAAACCTTCCGGCTGTGGCGGGTGGCGGACGGTCAGCTCCTTCACACCCGGGCACCCACAGAAGAGCTGCAGGGGCCCATCGATCAGGTGGTGTGCGTGGCCTTCTCCCCGGATGGGAGCATCCTGGCCTCCGGGTCAGGGGATGGCATGATCCGACTGTGGCGGGTGGCCGATGGGCGGCTCCTGCGCGCCTTAAAAGGCCACACGGGGCCGGTGAGTAGCGTGGCCTTTTCCCCGAACGGAGAGCTCCTGGCATCAGGATCGGATGATGGCACGGTGCGGTTGTGGCGGGCGGCCAACGGCCAGCTCCTGGGCGTCCTGAAAGAAAAAGAAGGGGAATGGCTGAGGCGGGTGAGGAGCTTGGCCTTCTCTCCGGATGGAGGGATCCTGGCCTCGGGGCTGAGCGACGGCATTGTGCAGCTGTGGCGAGTGGCCGACGGACGGCTTACAGGTGTTCTGGAAGGGCATACGTGGGTGGTGGGGAGCGTGGCCTTCTCTCCGGACGGGGCGATCCTGGCCTCGGGGTCGCTGGACGGCACCGTTCGGCTGTGGCGGGTTTCGGATGACGCTCTCCTGCGCACCTTGCACACGGGCCCGGTGTCAAGCGTGGCCTTCTCCCCGGATGGGCAGCTTCTGGCCTCGGGGTTGGAGGATGGGACCATTCGGCTGTGGCGGGTGGCCGATAGTGCTCCCCTGCGCATCCTAAAAGGGCACACAGGCCCGGTGTTAAACGTGGCCTTCTCCCCGGATGGGCGGATCCTGGCCTCGGGATCGATGGACAGGACCGTGCGGCTGTGGCGGGTTTCCGATGGCGCCCTCCTGCGCACCTTAGAAGGGCACACGGGGTGGGTGCATGGGGTGGCCTTCTCTCCTGATGGGCGCCTTCTGGCCTCGGGATCGGAGGACAGCACGGTGCGGCTGTGGGGGGTTCAGCCCTGATACCTGCTCAAGAAGAGTTTCTATGGGACAGGAGTTACGCCGTTGGTTTTCTCCTGGGGGTTTGGGGGGTGGGGTCCTTCAACCTCTTCCTCTTCTCGCGAGCCCCGAACGGTGTAACTCCTATGGGCGAGGCGGGCCGCTTATGCGGCCCGCCTCTTTTCGATTGCTCTGTTACAAACGGGGGGCTTTATTCATCCTCTCTCCACGGGCGAAGCGGCAGAGGGAGGGACAAACGCGGAACCTGAACGGCCATCGCCAGGATCGCAACAGAGCCCTCTCCTATCGGCATTCAAAAATCAAATCGACGGGATCGCTCAGCAGACCGGAGCGATCCAGGATGCGGGCTCGCAGCGCCACCGCATGGGCCAGGCGTCCACAGCGCCAGGTGGCGGTGACCACGGCCCCCATCCGCTGGATTTCCGGCGTCGCCGTGATGGGATCATTTTCCACCCGGATTGTGGCCAGCGTGGTCCACAACACTTCATATATCACCAATATCGCATCTCCATTCGGATCCTGGAAATAGATGTCTTTGTAAAGATATCGCTCGCCTCCGATCCAGGCCGTCCGTTCCTGCACCCTCTGGATCCTGGGCGGGGCGGGGATCGGGCTGGGGGATGGTGTGGGCGAGGGAAGAGGGGTGAAAGCCGGGGGAGAGGCTACGGGTCGCTGCGGGGAAGCCGGCGTGGACGGGGTGGGCAGCGCGGGTTGCTCCATGCGCTGCTCTCCTGGACGGATGCCCTGGATCAGGAAGAAGCCAAGGGCGATACCCCCGGCCAGGGCGATCACAGCCAGCAGAACGAACCACCCCAGGCTTCCGGCGGCTTTCTGAGGAGGCGGAGAGATCGGCAGGGCTGCTCCACACCTCCCGCAGAACCGCGCCCCGGGCGGGTTCTCCTCCCCACACCTCGGACACCACATTCCCTACCTCCTTCAATCTTCAAGATCGAAGCGTTATGTTCGGCCGGGCAGAGGACGAAAGCATGAGGGGCATGCCTTTGCGGTCACATACACCAGCGCCCCGCACCAGGGACATGGCTTCTGAAGTGGCTCCGGGCCGGCCGTTTCGGATTCTGAAGCTCCGGGAAGCGCGGCTGGACCCGGGCTCAGGAGCTGCTGTCGAAGGCGATGGGCTGCCTGCAGGACTTCCATGCGGGTCTTCTCTCCCTCCGCCCCTTCCTCCGGGTTCAGCAGGGCATCCGGCAGCGTCTGCAGTTCCATATTCAACATAGAAAGGAGCTGGAAGCCTTCTGTCCGCGCGATCATCCCCAGCCCATACAGACCAGCGCCGATCACCATGCCCCAAATGATCGTGGCCAGGACAAGCCAGATAACAATCCCCTCGACCTGAGCTCCCGCGCGGGCGGCCTCGCCGGCCAACTGAAGGATAGGGATCAGAAACAGCAGGCTCAGGGCAGCCCCCAGCCCCACCCCGATCCAGCGCAGCCGATTCCCGAACCGGATGTGACCGATCGCGGCGAGGTAAGGCAGCCGCCAGGCCTGAGGCAAATTCAGGATCTCGGATGGCATCGGAGCCGTCGGGGCGGCGCCAGCGAGGGAGGAAGGGGCCGGAGGGGGAACAGACAGAGAAGGGGGAGCCGGCGCGGTGGCTGCCGCTGTTTGCGTTAGAGGCGCGCCGCAGAACACGCAGAAGCGAGCAGCGGTGGGATTTTCCCGATCGCAATTCGGACAGCGCATGTTCTCCTCCTTGGGTTCAGGATGTGATTCCGGATCTGTCTGATCGGGCAGGCATCGGGGGCGCCCGGGCTTCGGAGGAACACGCACGGGCCAGGCCTGGATCTCCCCCCGGACTTATCGAACCTCCCATATCCGCACTGTTCCATCGAAGGAAGCGGAGGCCAGCAACCGCCCATCCGGCGCGAACCGCACCCGCCGCACAGCCTCCCAGTGCTTCTCCAGGCTCGCCACCTGTCGTCCGCTCGCTGTATCCCACAGAACAATCGCCCCGCTGGCCAGCCCGGCCGCCAGTAGCTGTCCTTCCGGAGAGAAGTCCACACTCAGCACTACATCTCCAGGCGCCTGTAGCGTCCTTATCCGTTGCCCGCTTGCCGCCTCCCACAGGATCACCCTTCCATCATGGAATCCGGCGGCGATGAGGGCGCCGTCGGGAGAAAAGGCCACATCGTTCGCCGGCTCCACACCTTCCCCCAGGATCATCATCCGTCGCCCGCTGGCCACCTCCCAGAGGATCACCGTCCCATCATTCGATGCGGAGGCCAGATAGCGTCCATCCGGAGAGAAGGCCATATGATGGATTACGTCCGCGTGCCCTTTCCATACAGCTACGGATTGCTGGCGGATCACATCCCAGAGGACCACTTCGTGGCTTTGCGGGCCTGTCGGCAGCATGGGCCCGGACGCCGAGGCCAGCCATCGGCCGTCTGGGGAAAAGGCCACGGCCCAGGCCATTTCCGGATGCGCCAGCGACGCCACTGTCTGCCCGCTTTTCACATCCCACAATTTCACGGACCTGAATCCGGATGCGGAGGCCAGCAGATGGCCATCCGGGGAGAAGGCCAGGCTCCCAGTTAGCCCGCCCCACTGAAGGGAAGCGACCAGCCGCCCGCTTTTCGCTTCCCATATCGCAATCCGATTCCCCAGGATCGCGGCCAGAAGGGTTCCGTCCGGTGAGAAGGCTATATCCTCCGCCGCCATCCAGGATCCCGAGATCCTCGCCGTCGGGCGTCCGCTCCCCATCTCATAGAGGCTCACGGTTCCCCACACGTCCGCCGCAGCCAGAAGCTGACCGCCCGGCGCGAAGGCGATCGCCGTGATTTCCCCTTCTCCCACCATAGTCGTGCGTCGCTGCCCCTCTGCCGTCTCCCACAGGGTGATCGTCCCATCCCGGGATCCGGCGGCCAGCCATCGGCCATCCGGGGAGAAAGCGGTCGCATTCACCGCATCCAGATGTCTCAGAGTTCTCACGGGACGCCCGCTCCGGATCTCCCACAGGATCACGGATCGATCCCACGCTCCGGAAGCCAGCCATTGTCCATCCGGAGAAAAGGCCACATCCATCACCGGTCCCATGGCATGTCCTTCCAGGATTCGTATCTGCCGCCCGGTCGTCGCCTCCCACAGGATGACCTTCCCATCTTCGGATCCGGAGGCCAGCCACTGCCCATCGGGGGAAAAGGCCACGCTCCAAACGGGACCGGTGTGGCCTTCCAGGACCCGCAGAGGCTGTCCATCCCCCGTCCGCCACAGCCGCACCGTCCGGTCCCACGAACCGGAAGCCAGCCACTGCCCATTCGGAGAGAAGGCCACGCTCAACACCCCATCCGCATGCCCGGCGAGGATGGCGATAGGCCGCCCCGTGGCCGCTTCCCACAGGGTTATCCGACCATCAAGGGATCCGGAAGCCAGCCACCGGCCATCCGGGGAGAAGGCCACCGCGTTCACATCCCCCGTGTCCGTATGCAGAGTTCGATCCTCCCCCCAGCTCGGGCTTCGAAAGAGCCGGACTCCGTTTGCGGATCCCACGGCCAGCCACTGGCCATCCGGGGAGAAGGCCAGCTCCTGGATCCATCCCCGGCCCAGCCGCTTCGCCTCCCTCAAGCGCCCGGCATTCTCGGGACCAATTCGTTCTCGCTCCCGGGTGGGGGAGGGCCGGGGTATCGGGGAAGCTGTTGCCGCCCACGGCGTGGGACCCGGAGAACCTCTGACCACGGCGGAAGCTTCGGGAACCATGGTTGCGCTCCTCGGTTCCTGCCCCTGTCCCATCCATCGAACGGCAATCCCGGCGCCTATCCCCAGCAAGAGCGTCAGCCATGCGATGATCCCCCAGCCGAGCCATCGCCGCCGGGATCCTCCTGGATGGGGCAGCAACGCCCCGCACCGACCGCAAAACCGTGCCCTCCCGGGATTGTTCCACCCGCAATGGACACAGCGCGTCATCCCCCTATGCTCTCCATGAATGCTCGATCACCGTTGCGGCGCCCCGTGCCGGCCCTACCGCAGCGCGGATCCCGTATCCAGCAGGAAGGCCCGAAGGAGGCCCCCGGGGCCTTCCGCCCAGCCGACCAGATATCGCCCATCCGGGGAACAATCCATTACCGCTCGCAACGTCCATCCGGATGGGATCGCCTCGCGATACAGAATGTTCAGGTCTTCCATTCCCCGCTCAGGGGTCCAGCGAAAGGCGCGCCATTCGCTGGTGCTGAGCTGGGACCGTCCGAACACCATGCTTCCATCCCGCGTCACCGCATGCCAGACCTCCGTCCGCTCTCCCCCCAGGGTCCCCAGATCCTGCAGTCCGGTATCGGCCCGCCATCGAAACGCCCGATACGGGAAATCGGCCCAGCTCTGATAATCCGCATCGTTGAACAGCAGGCCGATTACGGTGGTTCCATCATCGGAAACCTCCCGGGCGGCGCTGCTTCCCCAGGGGGCTTTCCGCCCCAATCCGCGCATCCCGGAAGCCCTGCTCCAGACCCATGCCTCCGACTCGTTCCATTCGGGGGCCGGGCCCCGATTGGTCTCGCCGACGAGGATCGTTCCATCGGCGGAGACCCCAAAGGCATGGGAGAACCGGTATCCGGGCAGCGACCCCAGGGGCGTGATTCCGGAGGCTTCCGTCCAGCGAATGGCGAAAACCGCCCATCCCGGGGCCTGGCCCGGGGTCGTCACATACGCATAGCCTGCAATCACGGAGCCGTCGGCGGAGACGTCCAGGGCATCCGCCCAATTCACCCCCAGCGTTCCCAGGTCCTCCATGCCCCGCTCCGGCGTCCAGCGGAACGGCCGCCAGGCATAATCGCCCACATAATAGCCGCCGACCACCACCCGACCATCCCCGGAAACCGCATGGGCCCACGTTCGCTCCCGCCCCAGGGTTCCCAGATCCTGGGTTCCGCCGGCCGGGGTCCAGCGAAAGGCGCGCATTGTCCTATCGTCCCGATCTCCCCCCCGGGCGTTGAGCGAGTAACCCACCACCACCTGTCCATCGTCGGAAACGCCCTCTGCAACGCTTCCGGAACGTCCGAAGTGGGGCTCGATCAGGGTCAGGCGGGGCGCAATGCCGGAGGACGGCAGGGGCGGTGGAATCTCATACCAGAGCTCCGGGGCGTATCCCTCCTCATCCACCTCCCACAACTCCCCGGTGATGACCGGCTGGCCGTTGCGGCACGCCCACGTATACATGGTGCCATGACCGGTCACGGCCAGAGGGATAAAATCCGTCCATGGATTTTCCCGACAATAGTTAATCAGCTCCGAATGGGGCTCCCGCCGGGTGTCAAGCTGCCAGCATGGAAGGGTCGCGCCGAAGTAGCAGGCGTAGACCCGACCGTTTTTGCAGCGCCAGGTAAAGGGCTCCCCGGGAGCCATCACGCCCTTCGCAATCAGGGCGCGGGCAACAGGCTCCGGATCGGAGGGGCCCTCGTAACGAGCGTCGGGGATGCCGCTTGCCAGCGCGGCGCAGTAGGCCCAGGGATCGGTGAATACGTTCATCGGCGTTGGGGAGGGTGTGGGCGAGGGGGAAGCCGTCGGGCTGGAGGTCGGGCCGGCCTGAGGAGAAGGAAGTGCTCCGGAAGGGGCCGGAGCCGGTGGGAAACCCGGGGCCGCCCGGAAGAAGAGCGCCCCCAACAGCGCTCCCACGCCCAGCGTCAGGAGCCCGACCAGCCCGATCAGAACTCCGATCCCCGAGCCCTTCGTCCTCGGGGCCAGGGCCGCTCCGCACCTTCCGCAGAACCGCGCCCCGGGCGGGTTCTCCCATCCGCACTGCGCGCACCGCATTTTTACCCCTTTCCTATGGGCGAGGGGGCCGTTATACCGGACGGCCGCAATGGCTGCAGAACCGGGCGCCCGGAAGGAGCGGAGCCCCACAATGGGGGCAAAAGCGTTGGGCCGGAGCCCTGGAGACGCTCAGGCGCGGGAGCCCTCCCTGCCGCAGGAACAGGAAACCCAGTGCCGCCACGCCCATGAGGATCACGATCAGGACGAGGAGGCCCGGGGAGATCATCTCCGGTTCCACCGTGCTGGAGGCCCAGATCCGCTCTTTACGAGGGGAGTAAGAAGACCCGGTCCAGCGCCAGATCAGCTGGCGTCCCCGCGCCTCATGGGCGTTGTGCTGGAGCGGAGTCCCGGGCAGATCCAGGATGAACTCTGTCTCCTCGACGTTCACATTTATATCCATGTCGATTTCAAAACGGCGGTTCCCCGGGTCCAGAGTTAGCCGGCGAACCGTATTCTCATTCCCCATGTAGGAACGTAACTCCTGAAAATTCTGGAAGGGGATCGAAAAGCGACACCGGCCCTCAGATAGCCGGTCTTCCACCACCCGAATTTTTTCCTTCGGAATAGAAGATGAGCCCGAGCTGCTCTGCTCGATCAGATCCCTGCATGAGGATGCCCCGAGCAGCACCAGCCCGGCTTTCTCGGCCAGAAAGCCCGCCTCTATGGCGCCTGATCCATCTGGACGCACGCTGAGCCGCATGCTCAGCTTTTTGACGTCGCACCCGGATGCCAGAGCCAGGAATAGCGCGATGATGGGTAGGAGCCACCACCGCATGGACAGGTTGCTTCGCATGGCTGACCTCCTCGCTGAACGGATATTCGGGCTAAGCTCTGAGGAATTTCTCGCTTGCCCCATGCGGGCCGGCGATGGGCCCGCCGGTCATCGGTTGTCCGATGGCCCCTCGAGCCACGCCAGCGCCCCCTGGACATCCCCGCGCCACAGGGCGATGCGGGCCGCATCCAGGCGACGATAGCGGGCCTCCTGCGAGGGCGCTCCCTCAAACTGCGCGAACAGATGCCGATAAGCAGCCTGGAGCCGGGCGGTCGCTTCCAGCCATTGCTGACCATCCGGATCTTCCGGCGGCGGCTGGGTTCTCAGCGCCTCCCGCCATTCAGCCTCCAGCTCCGCCAGGGATTTCCCGTAAATCCTCAGGTAGTCCCCTCGAGGATATAGGGCCCGGAAGCGCTCCGCCCCATACCGCTCGATCAGGTAACCGACGAAACAGCCCGAAGCGAAATAGGGCAGGGTGTCCATAATGTGACCCCGGAACGTGGAGAGGCGAGCGACGGAAGGCAGCTGATCCGCCTCTAACAGCGCCCGGCACAGTCGCTCCAGGGGCGGGTAAGGAGGATGCGCCGCGATCCGACTGCCCACATAAACCGCGAGACCTTCGCTGAGCATGGCGGAGACCGGAGGGCCGAAAGTATGATAGGCGACCAGATGCGTGAGCTCGTGAGCAATCGCGTAGCGTCGGTCTGCCGGGTCGCCGCTTCCATCCATCAGTATAAACACCCGCCGCTGCGCGGAACGGCTCCAGCCCCGCAACGCCGTATTCGGCGGCGCGAACAGGGTCCCGGCCACATACAGATCAAAAGACCCGGAAAGCGAAACGCCCAGCAGACCCTCAATGCCGGCCAGCGCTTCCTCCCCCATCCTCATCATTTCCTCCTGGTGGATCGCTGCCCAGGTCCCCGGCGTGATGTGCATCACGAAGCGGGAGCCGGAGACGGTTTCCGGATAAGCCCGGGCCAGATCCCCATCCAGAGGGGAGAACCGCCATGGCGTGGCGGGGGAGGGCCAGGGGGATGGGGAGGCCATGGGGGCGGGAAGCGTGGCCGTCTCCGGGATCACTAAGACCTGTCCCGGATAGATCCAATCCGTCTCCAGCCTGTTTGCCTGGCGGAGAGCTTCCACCGTTACTCCGAACTGTTGCCCGATCCCCCAGAGGGTATCACCGGCCTCCACCACATATGTGATCGGCCGCCCGGGCAGCGTCGAGGCATGGGGGGCCGGATGCGGCGAGGGGGAGGGCGATGGTGCGGGGGGGCTTAAAGAGGAAGGCGCCGGCATTATGGGTTGCACCGTCGGGGTGGGAGGCCCGGGATTCAGCGCGGGTCTTCCTCCGGGCTCAGGGGCGCAACTCATCCCCCATCCCATCAGGAGGATCATCCATCCGAAGCGCCACAGACGCTGAAGCATGCTTCGCTCCGAACCCTTATATAGCCTCGCTCCCTGCACGGATCAGATCCTTCAGGATCTTCCCCCTATGGGAGCCCCAGCCGGATAAGCTCGTCCCGCCCGGCACGGCCGACGGGAAGAAAACAACCCGTCCTTAGAGGGCGCCCGAAAATCGAAAATTCAACCGTCGTGTTTTCATGGTAACAGATTATCGGACATTGGGGAACCGGTGGGCGCGCCCGCCATGCCCGATTCAGGATTCCCTTCTCCCTGCGGTTCCTGAGCCGTAGGGAGAGAAGATCGAACGCATCCCGAGGGCGGGCCGGGCGCCTCTGGTGCCCGGCTCGCCCCCCAACCCTCAGGGAGCCCAAACGAAATAGGACTTACGCAGTTCGTTTCCCATGGGGGCAAGGATTTTTCTCCCCCCTCCCCACGGCCCAAAGGGCCGTGGGGAGGGGGGAGAAAGGGGGGCGGGGCCATTCCCTTCCACCTTTAGAGCTTTCAACTGCGTAACTCCTACGAAAAATGCGCTATCGGGACCATACAGGGGCCCAGAGAGAAGCCCCGCCAAACCGGGACCGGGGGATCAGAACCCGGCGATCCCGCCCACTCACCCGAACGACCTCAATGCCGGCATCGGAATTGAAAGCGACCCAGCCGCTGGAGGAAAACGCGGGCCGCCCGGGATAGTTCCCTTCCACCAGAATCCGCGGCCGGTCCTCCGTGGCATACCGCACCACGTAGATCCGCTGGGGCCGGAAATCGGAAGGGCTGACCAGCTCGTTATATCCGATCCAGTTGTCCTCGGACCAGGCCGGCCACCGGCAGCCGCTGAGGCAATCCGTCAGCTGGAAGATCCCACCCGAGGCGAGGTTGTAGATAAAGATCTGCCAGCGCCCCCCGATCTCTGCCATATATGCGATTTCCAATCCATCCGGAGACCATGCCGGACCCCGTCCCCAGATGTTCAGGCAGCTTTCCGCTCCGGAGGGCCAGCGAATGCAGATTTGCCCTCCCGAAGCCCGGGAGACCCCCCGGGGGGAGCGCTGAAATACGATCCCCGCCGGAGACCAGTCCGGCTCCCGTTCCTCCCATTCCGGCGTGATCGCCAGCGGGCGCATCGCCCCGGTCTCCCCATCCACGATCCACAGATCGTAGGATCCGGCGGCGTTGGATTGAAAGATCACCTCCCGGCCATCCGGCGACCAGTCCGGCTCGGCCTCATCGGCAGGACTGCAGGCCAGGCACCGGATGCCGCTTCCGTCCTCCTCCGCCACATAAATGTCCGAGCGGCCGGGATCTCCCACCGCGAACGCCAGACGACGAGGGAGGCTCCCGACCTCCGGGGAAGGGGAGGGCGAAGGCGCTGACGTGGGGGATGGGAGGATGGGGGGCGTGGGAGGGGAAGGCTCCGGGGAAACCGGCGCTGGCAGCGTTGCCGGCGCTTCCGGCGTTTCCGGCGTCTCGACTTCCGGGATCGGCTCCGGCGTCAGCGCGGGGGTCGGTGTCCAGGCTTCCGGAGAAGGGCTGGCGACCAGGGGGAGGGCGAGCCGCCCGGCGAGGACGAAGAAGCCGGCCGCGAAGCCGACTGCGATGATGCCCAGAAAAATGCCGAGAACCACCACGGTCCGGAGAACCAAAGAGCCGATCCGGGGGGGTGGAACCCTCTCCAGGAGCGCCCCACACCTTCCGCAAAACCGCGCCCCGGGCGGATTGCCAAACCCGCAATGAGGACACCGAACCTCAACAGACATGGAACCTCCCGAGAAGATGACGGGCCTTCTCCTCGGATTCCCCGGTCAGGCCGGATGCCGGAAGGCATCCGGCTGAGGGGAAGGAGTTCCTCTGTTGCCTCCGAATCACGAGATGGGGACGTGGAAAACTCGGTTTCCCGGGCTCCCACCTGCGGAAGGCCGGCTTTCCGTGGCCTTCCGCCGCGATCAGCCCGCGGGGGAACCTTCCTCTACCGCGCCCCCACAGCCGCGCGGCGCCATCCTGAGACCCCGAGGCCGGAAGCGTCCCATCCGGGGAGAAGGCCATGATCGTTGCGAGACGCTTCGTCTCGAACCGCGCCGCCTCCCGCGGCGTCGCCGCCTCAAGTAAGGATACACCCCCCGACGAGGGCCACCGCCGGCCATCGCCTATCCGGCGAGCGGGCGATCTTTGTAGCATGCCCCTGCGCCTCACCGGGCGGGCTCAACCCGGGCAGTTGACATCATCCTGAGCGCAGGCGAACCACGAAAGCTCGGGATCGAGTTTATTCCCCCCTCAACGCCCGCTAAAGCCAGCGAACCGGCGGAGGCCGGAACAGCACCCGGATCCAATCCTTCAACTCTCCCAATCACAGCGAAAGAGCATCGCATCGCCCACAGAGGTATGCCCCTACCGAATTTTCTCATCCACAGCGCTGATATGCGAATGTGCCGTCCTTCAGGGGGATCAGCGGCAAGCTGGATTATTGCTGGATCGCCCATATGAGAATACGCCCGTAGTCTTCTGTAGCCAGCCAGAGCCCTCGGAGATGGAAGCCGATTAGCTCTCCTGCATTGTCAATAAGATGAACCCGACGTCCGTCATCTGTTCGCCAGAACCTGAGAGTCCTCCCGGTTTGTGTTACCAGCATACGGCCATCCGGAGAGAAGGTCATCCGGAACTTATAATCGGACGGTTGCTCAATCACCGGACCGGGCGCTCCTTCTGGAAGGCGGAACAGGCGGATCGTGCGACCCTTATTTTCTGCTACGGCCAACCATGAGCCCTCTGGGGAAACAGCGAGATCCCATCCATACTCAGGCAACGGGATCGATCGCTCCTTTTCACCCGTTGGCATACGCCAGAACGCAGCATGAGGTGGCCGGTCCTCCAAAGTGATTAAGGTCCTGCTATCTCCGGTAAACGCAAAGCCGGAACAGTTGTAGCTCTCGCCGAAGGCACCTATTATGGCTTCATGAGTAGTTTCCCAAACCCAGACCGGGGCCACAACTCCCACCCAACCCCGAGAATTTGGACCGCAGGCCGCCAGATATCGCCCATCGGGGGAGAAACCCACATGCGTAACTGGGGTCAATCGAAACAATGGCACTTTCACCGGCGAATTCTCCATTCCAGGAACATCTGCTGGAATTTCTGTATCTAGAACAACAGTCTCATCCGCAAGCCGCCAAATTCGGACACGATCGCCGAAACCCGCTGCCAGCAGGCGGCCATCTGGAGAGAGGGCTACTGCGGAAATGGACTCAGGAGCTTCCAGCAGCGCCTTAACCCCGGATTCGGGATGATGGATGTAGATGCGGGTGTCTGAGACCTCCGCCCACGTCTCCCAATCGTTAGAGGAAAGCCATTCTCCGGAGGTCTGGGAGGTTACCTTTAGCTGTCCATAACGTTCTAAACGAGCAATGTTTTCCGGCGATAGCCGCTCAAAGGTCTCCCCAGGCGTGGGGGTTGGTGAGGGCCGGGGTGAGATTAAAGGGGCACGGGCCGTTGAAATTGGAGTTGGAGAAGGAACTGCCGGGACTTTCCCCTGGCTTGCCGATGGCAGAAGCCCTTCAGCTCGGATTAAGGCTCCAATCGCTATCCCGATCAGCAGCAGAATGGGCAAGGCTACGATCCAGGGCCAGGGAATAGGCTGCCCAGTCTGAGCCAGGGGGGTGCCGCACCGCCCGCAAAGGCGGGCTCCCTGGGGATTCGCCCACCCACATTGCGGACACCGCATGTTCCACCTCCTTTGCCGCCGCAAGCCGAATCAGAAACAGAAAGGGAGAATCTTCTCGGAGGCGCTCGGAGTTACAGCAGCTGGCCTCCTTCCCCGGATTGGGAATGCTGGATCAGACACCGGGCAGGTGCAACCCAGTTCCCGAATGGGGAGGGGTCTTTTCGACTTCTCCTGACGCATGCGCCCGGGCTTCAGGTCTCTAATCGGGCGCGGATAGGGCAATGATTGATTCCACCTCCCTCATAACCCACAGCGCTCTGAGAGAGTCCGACCCAGCCCCCAATCCGGGGAGAGGAGAACGGCATCATTTCCCTGCGGACAAGGCTTCTCCCTATTTTCGATCCTGTTCGGGCCTCATTCTCTCCCCACCTTTCGCTCTCCCGCGAAAGCAGGCAACAGAGGGAAGGGGAAGGGTTGAGGTTGTGACCTCTATTCCCCTTCCCACCCCGGCCGCGTTAATGAGGGGATAGAGGATGGATGTTCAAGAAGAAGAGGCCGGCGCTTCCTCCAGCCGTGCGCCGCAGAACCCACAAAAGGCGCCTTCTGTCAGCTGAACCCGGCCGCATTGAGGACAGGTTCGCCAGGGCAGGGCGCGGCCGCAATACAGGCAGAATTGCCAGCCCTGTTGAACCGGCCGGCCGCAGGAAGGGCAACGCCATCCGGACGCGACGCCTGTCTCGGTGGAGATGCGCCACTCCCGGGCAGCCTCCCGCAAGCCCCGGGCAATCGGTGAGAACACCTGTCCCCAATCCAGACCTGCGGCCTGGCCGATGGCCCAGATGCCGATGAGGAGCAGGGCTGTTGCCACGGAAAACCGCAGAAAGGGCACCAGATCGTTGATCCACAGGATGAACAGGATCAGACCTGTCATCCCCAGCACCGCCCCGATCAGACCGTAAATCTCCTGAGCGCGCATGCTCGCCTCCCTTGAGGGGATTCACGGATGCCTGTCTGGGCCTCCCATTCTGTGGGAGCGCGATGCTTCCTCGCCGGGTTTGCCTCCCTGGAGCGGACCGTCCCTCCCTTTCCCTCGGGCCGCGAAGCCCAGGGAGCCTCTGGCCCGGTGACCGCTCATCCCTCCCGGAACCAGTGATCCAGGTCTCGCCGCAGCAGGTAACTCACGATCAGAATCGGGATTACTATCCCCATGGCCGGCCAGGTCAGCGAAGGCAACAGCAGGCCTGCCCGGCGGATGAATTCCCCCTTGAAGAGGAGCAGCAGCAACATGCTGAGGTTCAGGACCATGGCCGGGGCCTGGACCCAGATGGTGATCCGCCGCCCCCAGCCGGCCATCAGCCAGAGGCCGATGGCGCCGGTCAGCGTCAGGAAACCGGTGAGCAGAACGAGAAAGGTGAGCAGGATGAGCAGCAACATGACGATGACCTCCCGTGCCCCTACCAGAGGGCCTGCCATGCGAATGGCTTCCCCAACGACTTCGCTCGGGAGGCCCAGGAGGCCAGGCAAAGTGCTGATCCCGATGCTGGTGATTAGAGACGTGATTTGAGCCATGTAGAGGGTCTGACCGAGGAGGAGCCAGAAGGGCGCCTGCAAGAACTGATACACGGCGATCAGCACCAGGCCGAAGGGGCGGAAGGCAGGCGTCGCGGAAGCGTAGGCCGGCTGATAGGCTGGGGGCGCCTTCGCGGCCTCTGAGGGGCGAAGGGTTGGGGTTTCCACGGTTGGGGCCTGGGGAGCCGCAGGCGAAGGGGTAGGGGCCTGCTCCAGCCGCTGGCCGCAGAACACACAGAACGCCACGTTCGCCGGATTGTCTCGACCGCATTTCGGACAGCGCATGGGGCACCTCCTGATCCGGCAGGATGAGGATGCTGAATTCGGATTCAAGGGTAGCGCGGGAACGGCGAGGCTGCTCACCGCCCCTGGCTTTCTCTTTTCCGCGTTCCCAAAGCGGTGGGGTTAAACTCCCCGAAAAGCCGCTATGCCTGTTGCTTCAAACCGGCATGAGATCCCTTTCCAAACCCCGTCTCCCCCTACCGCGCCCCCCACAGCCGCACCGTGCCATCCCTCGACCCCGAGGCCAGGATGCTCCCATCCGGGGAAAAGGCCACGCTCATCACATCATCCGTGTGGCCTTCTAAGGTGCGCAGGAGGGCGCCATCCGCCACCCGCCACAGCCGAACAGTATTGTCCCCCGACCCCGAGGCCAGGAGCGCCCCATCCGGGGAAAAGACCACGCTTATCACACTGTCCGTGTGGCCTTCTAAGGTGCGCAGGAGGGCGCCATCCGCCACCCGCCACAGCCGAACGGTATGGTCCTCCGACCCCGAGGCCAGGAGCGCCCCATCCGGGGAAAAGACCACGCTTATCACACTGGCCGTGTGGCCTTCTAAGACGCGCAGGAGCCTCCCATCCGCCACCCGCCACAGCCGAACGGTATCGTCCACCGACCCCGAGGCCAGGAGCCCCCCATCCGGGGAAAAGACCACGCTTATCACACTGTCCGTGTGGCCTTCTAAGACGCGCAGGAGGGC
>JAEVEX010000053.1 GCA_016842085.1 Candidatus Thermoflexus tengchongensis
GAGGATCGTGATCTCGATGGTTAATCAGTTGTTGGCGTTCCTCTTCCGTCAATGTTACTGTTCTACGTCGGGCCATCTTTCGCTCCTTTCATGCGTGATGACCCGAGTATGCCTTTACCGATCTTGATTGTCAAAACTCATTAGGAGTAACTGGCGTGGCGATCGCTCTATGGCGCGGCGCTCCCACCTGGATCGCAGGCGGGCTTGTTGTCTTTCTCATCCTATCGCGTCCAGAAGGGGCGCTCTGGGCTATGGTCTTTATCCTGCTAGACGCATTGAATCATCACGCCCGGGCCTGGAAATTCAATCCGCCTTCCCGGACGCTTATTCTAATGGGGATCGGCACAGCCACACTGGCTACCCTGACAGCGTGGCGACTCAGTGTGTTTGGGGATTTCCTGCCTAACACGTTTTATGCAAAACGCGTTCCGCCCGTCCAGGCGGTGCAAAGCGGTTTCCTCTACCTTCTGCGATTTGGGGCCACCTACTGGATGGGCTTCGTCGCCCTGCTTTTCGGCGCTTACACTATCCTCCGCCGTCTCCCCCCTCTGATCAGAGCCCTTCGTGCTTCCGGAAGAGAGAATCCCCTCCCAATTCCCCTGATACGCCTTTTCCAAATGACCGGGATGGCACTGCTGGGCATTTCCACGCCATTGTTGACCGGCGCGGATCATTTCCCCATGGCACGCTTCTACCAGCCGATATGGCCGATCCTCGGTCTCCTCCTGATCGCCCTTGCAGATCTGCAGGCAAGCCTCCTCCCTTCACGTTATCCGCTTCATGCGCTGGCGCTTTTCCTCTGCATCTTCCTTCCTTTTTTGAATTTAGATAACTGGCCGAATTTGTGCCTTACCCGATGGGACGCTTCATCTCCTATGTCCACCGTGTCACTGGTTCAATGGCACAAGATGCAGATACGTGTTGAGTTTCACCTTCCACGCGAGAAAAGCATTCTGGCCCAGCGGATGAATCTTCTGTTTGCTCCCACCCTGCCACGGGTGGGCATTGTCACGGCCGGTCGATTCCGTCTTGATTATGAGGGTCCTGTGCTGGATCTCATGGGCCTGAACCATCGGGAAATGGCGCACATTCGCCGATGGCACCCAGGCCCTATCCCCGGTCACGTCGCTTTTAACCCCGAGGTGCTCTTCCGGGATCCGCCTGAGCTCCTTCTCCCCATTGATCACACGGATGGATATGGATGGCAACTCTTCCTCAGGGATCTCTCGTTCAATCAACTGGTTTTGTATAACCTGCTTACATCCGAGACGTTTCAGAGTCTTTATCAACTTGCTGAGATCCGAAGAGAAGGAATCGCCATCATCGCATTTGTAAGGAGGGATTTCATAAAGCAACTTATTTCTCAAGGCTATCAGGTCAACCTGAAATCATTAACCCATATCACCGGAGAATCATCGAAATCTCCTTGAAAGCCGGAACGGACTGCTGGCAAAGGGTAATGAAATTCACCAGGAGATTGGCTCTTCCGATGGACCAAAATGCGAGCCCATTGTCAGGGGAATCTCAGAGGAGGCTCTGGATGCTCTATGGGATCTATCGAATCATCCGCTGGCCCTGGCTGATCCTGATAGGGCTATTTATGCTGATCCTGGCCGGGCGACAATTCACCTCGCCGGACGTCCTGCGATACGACGATTTCGTGGAATACTGGGCGGCCGGACGGCTGAGCCTCACCGGCGGCAATCCATATGATCCCGAACAGATCCTCCGTCTGGAACGGGGGGCCGGACGACAGGTGGAGGAAGCTGTCATGCTGTGGAACCCTCCGTGGGTCCTTCCCCTGCTCATGCCTTTCAGTATGCTACCTTATCCCATCGCTCGCGTTCTCTGGTTCCTCCTGCATCTGATTACGCTGGCCTGGAGCGCGGACCGTCTGGGCCGGATGGAATCGAAGTCTATCGCATCGCGCTGGCTGCCCTGGATCATCGCGTTCACCTTCGCCCCTGCACTCCACGCCGTGAAAGCGGGTCAGATCACGCCCTTCATGCTGCCCGGCCTGGTCGGCGCGATGAGCGCTTTCCCACGCCACCCCTTCCGGGCCGGACTCTGGTCCGCCCTCCTTCTGCTGAAGCCCCATCTGGCCTACCTGGCCCTCCTGACCCTGCTCGCCGAGTCCATTCGACAGCGGAGGCCGAGTTTCCTCCTGGGCCTGGGGGTCGCCCTCGCAGGAGCTTCGGCGCTCGCGGCGCTCCTGAACCCCATGGTTTTCGCCCAATACCTCCACGCCTGGCATATGCATCCACCCTCGGAGTGGGCCACCGCCACCCTGGGGGGGATCCTGCGCCTGCTCCTCGGCCCCCAGCGGGTGGCGCTGCAATTCGTCCCCCCGCTGATCGGCCTGGGGTTCTGGCTCCACCGGATCCGTCATCGCCCCCCTTCCCTCCCGGAGCTTCCGATGTGGACCATGCTCTCCCTGGCGACCGCCGCCTACGGGTGGACGTTCGACCTGACCCTGGCGATCGCCGGGCTGGTGCCCGCCTTCCTCCGATGGCCTGCGCCGCCCATCCCGCTTCGCTGGCTCGGGTTGATCCTCATCCATGGGCTCCTCGATGGAATTCTGCTGTTCACCTCGTGGCCCCAGATTTTTTATTTCTGGGCGGGGCCTGCATGGCTGATCTGGTTCCTCGCGGCGCAGGGCGCCGGGACCCCCACCGCTTCCCCGCAGGGATCTGACGCCGGAGGGATCACATATGCAGGGCGCCAGGGCGCAGCTGAAGGCTCCCGTTGATCTTCTCTGGTTCGCGGTGGTTCTGGCGGCCTTCGGGGTGCTGGCCTCGCTGATGCCGCTCCCCCCCAACGATTTCTGGTGGCACCTGCGGATCGGGACGCTCATCCTTGACGAAGGGCGCATCCCCTCCACGAACATGTTCGGCTGGACGATCCCCGCGGAGGCCCCCTTCACCTACGGGGCCTGGCTGGGGGAGGTCCTCCTGGCCCTGCTTTACCGCGCCGGAGGGCTCCCCCTCGCCATCTTTGCACGCAACCTCCTGGCCCTCGTGGCCTTCGCCCTCATCGGATGGGAGGCAAGGCGGCGGAGCGGATCCTGGCGGCTGGCCGCCCTCGCCCTCGCCCTCGCCACCGGCATGTCCCTCAACAACCTGGTCCTCCGCCCTCAGATCTGGTCCTGGCTCCCCTTCGTCGTCTTCTATCTCCTCCTCGCCCGCTTTCACGAGGGATCCCTGCGCCCGGCGGCGCTGTTTGTCCTTCCCCCTCTGATGGCCTTCTGGGTCAACGTCCATGGGGCCTTCATCCTGGGCCCGGCGCTCCTTTTCCTCTTCCTGGCCGGCGGGGCCCTGGAGGCGGTCCTCGGGCAGCGCTCCCGCTCGACGCTGCGCCCCCTCGCGGGCATCGCTGCCCTCACGCTGCTGGCGATCCTGCTCAACCCCCAGGGGATCGGGATCCTGGGTTACGTCCACCGTCTGCTCACCGACCGGCCCAGCCAGACCCTGGTGGTGGAATGGGCTTCCCCGACGCCCCATGGGGTCGCCAACGTCACGTTCTATGGGAGCGTGCTGATCCTGCTCCTCGCCCTGGCGTATTCCCGTCACCGCCTGAGGCCCACCGAGGCGCTGCTGATCGTGGCCTTCCTCTGGCTGGCCTGGAACGGCCAGCGCTATGTGATCTGGTTCGGGATGGTGGCCGCCCCTATCCTGGCGCGGCTGCTGGCCGGGGCACTGCCGCCGTGGCCCTGGCCGAGCCCGCCGCCCCGCCGGCTGAACACCCTCCTCGCCGCCATGCTCTTCCTGCCCACCCTCGCCGTCCAGCCCTGGTGGGTGGAACGGATCCCCCTGCCGGAAACCTACTGGCGGCAGGTGTGGCGGGGGCAGGCCATCGGTCCGCTCGTGGGGATCGAGACGCCGGTGGATGCGGTGGAATACCTGCGGGCGCATCCCGGCGGGCGCCTGTTCAACGAGATGGGCTACGGGAGCTACCTGATCTGGGCCCTGCCGGAGCAGAAGGTTTTCGCCGATCCCCGGGTAGAGCTCTACCCCTACGAGCTGTGGCTGGATTACATCCGGATCTCCCGGGCGGCCCGCTACCACGAGCTGTTAACCCGATACGGGGCGGATCGCCTGCTGATCGACCGGATCCTTCAGGAGGAGCTGGCCCGCGCCCTGGAAGAGGACCCTCGCTGGGAGAAGGAATTCGAGGGGGTACGGGCTCAGGTGTGGCGGAGGAAAGTCGAATGAATTCGACCTCGAGAGGCCTTCGGCCACCGGCCGGCCTGCGCCGGCCGGAGCATCGCGTCGGCGCGGGCCGACGCCGGGCGCGCGAGCGCCTCGGGAGGCCGATTTCAATCGGCGCGATGGGCCGAGGGCCGGCCTGAGCGTCGAATGAATTCGACCTTGAGGGGCCTTCGGCCGAGGGCCGGCCTGCGCCGGCCGGAAGGCGGTTTTCATGCCGGCGAAGGCCGGCACCCGGCGCGAAGCGCCTCGGGAGGCCGATTTCAATCAGCGCAAGAGGCCTTCGGCCATCGGCCGGCCTGAGCGTCGAATGAATTCGACCTCAAGAGGCCTTCGGCCACCGGCCGGCCTGCGCCGGCCAAGAGGCCTTCCGCGTCGGCGCAGGCCGACGCCCGGCGCACAAGCGCCCAACAAGGCCGATTTCCATCGGCGCAACACGCCACCGGAGAAGGCCGATGCCCGTCGGCGACCGATTCGGCCCCCGTGGGAAGACCCACGGGAAGGCCTTGACCCTCTCCTGCGCATGCCATACGATGGAAGGGAACAAAAGGAATAAGGGGACCCGGAGAACCCTCCGTCCGCGAAGGCGCGAGAGGCTGGCAGACATAGGGAGCAGATCCATGGGTGTGAAAGTGGTGGTATGGACGGATCGGCCGCGCACTTTTGAGGCTCCCTATCTGGCGCGGATCGGGGGCTGGACGCTGGAGCGCTACCTGGAGGAGGCACCGGAGGATCAGATCTGGGAGTTCGCCCGCGGGGAGGTTCTGGTGCACTCGCCCGCCACTGCAGAGCACCAGCGCCTGGTCGGCTTCCTGTATCGTCTGCTCCAGGAGTTCTGTGAGCGAACCCGATGGGGCGAAGCCCTGACCGGCCCGGCGGCCCTCCAGATCCTGCCAGACGTGGTGCGGGAGCCGGATGTGTTTGTGCTGGCCCCGGAGGACATCCCCCATGCCCGCGGGGTCCCGCTTACGGTGCGCCCCGTGCTCATCATCGAAGTGACCAGCCCTTCCACCCGCACCCTTGATCGGGAGGAGAAGGCCCAGGATTACGCCCGGGCAGGAGTGCCGGAATACTGGGTGGTGGATCCGGAGCATCGGGAGCTCTGGGTATACCGGCGGGCCGGAGAGGCCTACCAGGCCGAGCGGGTGACAGCCGGACTGGTGTCCAGCGTCGCGGTGCGGGGCTTCGTTCTGCGGGTGGAATGGCTCTGGCAGGATCCCCTTCCCCCGGTGAAGGAGTGCCTGGAGGAGATCGAGCGACTCAGCGGCTAAGGCGCCCCGCAGGCCTCGGGATGTGTCGAACGAATTCGACCGGAGAGGCCTCCGGCCATCGGCCGGCCTGAGTATCGAATGAATTCGACCTCAAAGGCCTTCGGCCACCGGCCGGCCTGCGCCGGCCGGAGCATCGCGTCGGCGCAGGCCGACGCCCGGCGCGAAGCGCCTCCCGAGGCGGATTTCAATCAGCGCAAAAGGCCTCCGGCCATCGGCCGGCCTGAGCGTCGAATGAATTCGACCTCAAGAGGCCTTCGGCCACCGGCCGGCCTGAGCGTCGAATGAATTCGACCTCAAAGGCCTTCGGCCGAGGGCCGGCCTGCGCCGGCCGGAGCATCGCGTCGGCGCAGGCCGACGCCCGGCGCGAAGCGCCTCCCCAGGCTGATTTCAATCAGCGCAAGAGACCTCCGACCACCGGCGGCCTGAGTGTCGAATGAATTCGACCTCAAAGGCCTCCGGCCATCGGCCGGCCTGCGCCGGCCGGGAGGGATTTTCGTGCCGGCGAAGGCCGGCACCCGGCGCGAAGCGCCTCCCGAGGCTGATTTCAATCAGCGTAAGAGACCTTCGGCCACCGGCCGGCCAAAAGGTGGTTTTCATGCCGGCGAAGGCCGGCATCCGGCGCGTAAGCGCCTTCGAAGACCGATTTCAATCGGTGCGATCGGCCGACGCCCGGTGCGCGATCAGCATCAGCGGATTGCCGCCAGCCTGGATGGGTCATTGGGACGTCTCTTCACCCGGCAGCGCAATCATTTCGATCGCTGGATCCTGATCCCCCGCCCCGAACCCGGAAAGTTGCACGCCCATCCCCCCGCCTTTATGATGAACAAAACGAGCGTTATTGCGAGGGAGGATGGGCATGGGCGAGACGCGGGTGCGCTGGCGGGAGTGGGGGGAGGACGCCTTCCGGGAGGCCCGGGAGCAGGACAAACCGATCCTGCTCAGCATCTCCGCTACCTGGTGCCACTGGTGCCACGTGATGGATCGCGGGATCCCCGGCGACCCCATCCACACAGGCACCTACTCGGACCCCGAAATCGCGGAGATCATCAACACGTATTTCGTCCCCATCCGCGTGGACACCGATCGGCGGCCGGACATCAACGCCCGCTACAATATGGGCGGATGGCCGACCACCGTCTTTCTCACCCCGGATGGGGAGATCCTCACCGGAGCCACCTATATCCCCCCCATGCAGATGCGCCAGGTCCTCCTGCAGGTGCTCCAGTATTACCGGAGCAACCGCTCCGAGATCCAGCGCCGGGCCCAGGAGATCGCCCGCCGCCGACAGGAGGCGAGCCGTCCCATCGCCCGGCCCGGCGCCCGGCTCTCCTGGACGATCCCCATGCACCTGATCGGGCTGATCGCCCGCGCCTACGATCCGGTCTATGGTGGCTTCGGCGAAGCGCCCAAGTTCCCCCATCCGGAGGCCTGCCTCCTTCTCCTGGTGGAATACACCCGCGGCGGCCGGCGCGATGAGCGGCTGGCCGAGATGATCCACCGCACCCTCCATGGGATGGCAGACGGTGGGATGTATGACCACGTGGAAGGCGGATGGTTCCGATACTCCACTACCCGCGACTGGAGCCTTCCCCACTTTGAGAAGATGCTTGAGGACCACGCCCGTCTGATCCCCCTCTACCTTTACGCGGCGGAAGTTCTGGAGGACGATGGGCTTCGGCAGGCGGCCCTGAAGGCGCTGGAATACGTGCAGCGAACCCTTTACGATCCAGAGCGCGGTGTGTTCTGGGGGAGCCAGGACGCCGATGAGGGATACTATGCCCTCTCGCGGCGGGAGCGGGCGATGCGCCCGCCGCCCGCGGTGGATCGCACCGTCTATGTCAACTGGAACGCGCAGATGGCCCTCGCCTGGATGATCGCCGGCGATCTCCTCCAGGAGCCTGCCTGGACGGAGAGGGCGCTCCGGGTTCTGGATACGGTCTGGACCCTGGCCTTCGATGAGGGGATGGGAGCTCTTTATCACTACGTGGATGAAAAGGGGGAACGGGCGGATCGGAAAGGGGTGCCGCCGTTGCTGGGAGATCAGGTTCATTTCGGAAGGGCCGCCCTGGCCGCCTTCCAGCGGGCCGGCGAGCGGCGCTTCCTGGAGCGCGCCCTCCGGCTCCGGACCTATCTGGAGTCCGCCCTGGCGGATTCAGAGGGCGGCGGCTTCTTCGACCGGCCGGAGGACCCCCAGGCCATCGGCGCGTTGCGGATCCGGCAGAAGCCCCTGGAGGAGAACGCGGTGGCCGCCGAGTTCTACCTGACCCTGTATGATCTCACCGGAGATCGCCAGGCCCGGGAGATCGCCGAGCGGACGCTCCTGGCCTTCGAGCAGGAATACGTGAAATATGATTTCACAGCGGCCCCCTACGGGCTGGCGGTGTATCGGGCGATCACCGAGCCGGTGCGGATCCACGTCATCGGCCCCCATGAGGACCCGGAGACCCGGCGGCTGCTCCGAGCCGCCTGGCGCGGGGACCCCTTCCACCGGGTCGTGGTGCCGATGGATCCCCGCCAGGATGCGCCCGCGATCCAGGCCCAGGGGTTCCCCCTGGACGGATGGCCCGCGGCTTACGTGTGCGTGGGCACCCGCTGCCTGCCCCCCGCCCGCACGCCGGAGGAGCTCGCGGAGCGGTTGCGCATGTCCGGCCCATAGCGGAAGGCCTGTGAAGGGCGGGCATAAAGAGGGACAGGCACAGATGGGATGGATGACGAGCAGGGAGCCCTGGGCACAGGATCGATTTCCCTCAGATCGAGTGAACGGGAGGGAGATATGATCCATGGGATCCTCTGGCTCCTTCAGGTTGTGCTGGGTGTGTATTTTTTCATCACCGGCATCATCCACTGGATCGTTCCGCCGGGCCTGCCCGCTCCGATGGCCTGGATGTATGAGCTTCCCCGTATCTTACATCAGCTGAGCGGCACAGCCGAGATCCTGGCGGGGATCGGCCTGATCCTGCCCGGCGTGGTCCGAATTCAGACCCATCTGACGCCGCTGGCCGCGCTGGGGCTGGTTTTCATCATGATCGGCGCGGCCATATGGCATCTCACCCGTGGTGAGTTCCAGAACATCTTCATGAACGCGGTGCTGGGCGGATTGTCCGCCCTCATCGCTTACGGGCGCTGGAAGATCGCCCCCCTGAGGGATCGATCCCGGGGATAACTCCGGGGCACCGTGAACGGAGAAAGGAGCATCGGATGCCGTGGCGGCGGCGGGAAGTGTTGCGGTTTTTAATCGGCGGGGCCCTGGGGGCCGCTGCGGCGGCCTGCGCCCGTCGGTTTCCCCTGCCCGAATCCTCGCCGGACGAATCCCCTTCCTCCACCCGGGTGCCGGTTCAGCTCCCTGGCCCCGAGCGCTGGGAGATCGAATCCCCAGTCCCCATCACCCCAACCCGTGAGTTCTACGAGGTGAAATACAGCACCGTTCCCCGGGTGGATGTGGGGACCTGGGCGCTGGAGATCACCGGGGAAGTGGAGCGCCCGCTCCGCCTGACCTACCCGGACATCCTGGCCATGCCTGCGGTCATCGAGATGCGCACCCTGGAATGCATCAGCAACCCGGTGGGCGGCGATCTCATCGGCAACGCTGTGTGGAAGGGAGTGCGCATGGTCGATCTCCTCGAGATGGCCGGAGCGCGGCCCACGGCCACCGAGGTGGTCCTTTACGCGGCCGACGGGTACCACACCAGCATCCCGGTGGGCCTGGCCCGGGATCCCCATTCCCTTCTGGCCTACATGATGAACGGCGAGGTCCTGCCCCCTGAGCACGGATTTCCGCTGCGGGCCCTGTGGCCAGGCCGCTACGGCATGAAGCAGCCCAAATGGATCACCCGCATCGAGCTGATCCGGGGGGAGCACATCGGCTACTGGGAGGGTCAGGGCTGGTCGAAGGAAGCCATCATCAAACCGAACTCCCGGATCGATGCGCCGGGCTCCGGGATGATCCCGCCGCAGCCGGTGGAGATTCGAGGCATCGCCTTCTCAGGCCCGGTGGGGATCGCCCGGGTGGAGATCAGCGTGGACGATGGCCGGACCTGGCAGGAGGCCGAGCTGATCCGGGGGCCCACACCGTATGTCTGGACCGTCTGGCGCTACCGGTGGGAGCGCCCGGAGGAAGGGGAGCATGTGCTTCGGGCGCGCGTGGTGCAGAACGACGGCTATGTCCAGCCCCGGGGACGGGGCCGGCTCCTCAGCGGCACCTTCCCGGATGGAACAGACGAGCAACACGCCGTGCGCGTGGTCGTCGGCCCCGGATCCGGGTCAGGAGTTACGCCGTGGATCGTTTCGGAAGGGCCTCCCGGATCTCGCTGACGTAGGTGTTCAACTATAATCAGGAGGGAGCCGTGAGGGGAGGCTTTCGATGGCGATCTCGTATCTGGAGATCCATAACTTTAAATCCATTAAAGAATTGCGCATCGACTGTCGGCGGGTCAACCTCTTCATCGGTCCCCCGAATACCGGGAAATCCAATCTCCTCGAGGCCCTGGGGGTTTTCTCCCTGCCTTACACAAACGACCCGAAAACAGTAATCAGGTGCGAATCAACTTCCAATTTGTTTTACAACGAGGATTTCGAGAACACTGTTCAAGTTAGCACAGATTCATATCAATGGACGCTGGAATTCATAGTGGAATATCACCCCATCCGTCTGACCGCTCAAGGTCCACAAATGGAGTTCTCTTATCGATATTCTCTTGATGGCACTCTCCAAGGGGGAACAGGAAGCTTTTCATCCCCTTCACCCTTCCGGTTTTATCGCTTTCGTCCATTGAGCCGGTTTCCGGGGCGAGAGTCGGATTTCCTGCGTCCTGTGGCGGGGGAGAATTTGATGCAGCTTCTGCTCACCCGCAAAAGCCTGCGCCAGCTCGTGGCCGATCTCCTCAAGGAATACGATCTCCGCATCGTGTTGAAACCCCAGGAATCCAGGATCGAAATCCAGAAAGAGGTGGATGGAGTCATCATCGCCCATCCGTATACGGTGCTCTCGGATACCCTGCAGCGGCTGATCTTCCATCTTGTCGCCATCGAATCGAACCAGGACGCGATCCTGATTCTGGAAGAGCCCGAGGCGCATGCTTTCCCATATCACACCAAGTATCTGGCGGAACGGATCGCGATGGATTCATCCAATCAGTATTTCATTTCTACCCATAACCCTTATTTCCTTCTGCCTATTCTTGAAAAAGCCAGGCGAGAGGAAGTGGGTGTGTTTTTCACTTACTGGAAGGAATCGCAAACCCGGGTTCGGATGCTGGAAGCAACCGAGATCGAGGAGCTGATGGACATCGGGGCGGATCTTTTCTTCAATCTGGAGCGATTTTTGGAACAGCCTGAGGAACGATGAGCCAGCACCCCAGACCGATCCTTGTCGAATGCAAGCCGGACGAGGTGCTGATCCGTGCGCTGGAAATCCCCGGCATGCGGATCTTCCACCATAGCGGCAAAGGAAATATATGCAGGCGCCTGCAACGCTTACAGAATGCGATCGCCATCATGGACGAGGATCCACACAGCCTCCAGCCTCACTATCTTCGGGGCCTGGGCTCGGTGAGTTCACAGGTGGCAGGAGAAGCAGGCGCCTTTAACATTCGGGTGCTTCGGGATGGTCAGCGAGGACACTGCATCCTGATCCTTTGCCCGAGACTTGAAGGATGGATTCTCGATGTGGCCCGCCGGAATAGAATTGAAGTCCAGCAATTCGGTTTGCCGGATCAGGAGAAGGCCCTTCACCGGGAGATCCTGAACAAGCTTCCAGGTTTTGAGCGACTGATCCGCCAGCTGAAAGCGATCGGTAGCCCGGAGTTGCAATTCCTGCGGCGATGCCTGGAGTCAGGTTGCGGATGAGGTTATGAGCTCTTGTAGAGACACTGGAAACAGGGTGGGCCCTTTCGATGTCCCTAAATCATCGGCCACGGCACGGAGCGCCAGGGCCCGGGGTGAGGGAAAACAGGGCGCTCCAGAAGGGCGGCGGTCCGCTCCTCCAGCGCGGCGATCTCCTCGGGGCTCAGCAGGCGGGCCAGCTCCCCGCGCAGATCTTCATCCCCTTTCAGCCGCCGGTAAAACCCCCGCACCTCCTCCACGATCTCCTCCGGGATCGCCTGGCCCCGATAATCCCAGATCACCGTCCGCAGCTTGGGCTCCACATGGAAACAGATCCCATGATCGATCGCCCAGATCCGCCCGTTGCGATCCCGCAGACAATGGCCCGCCTTGCGATCCGCGTTGTTGGTGATCAGGTCAAACACGGCCAGCCGCATCAGGAGCGGCTGCAGTGTGGGATCATCCCGAAAGGTAAAATAGTTCTCCTCCGGATCAGCCTCGATGTAGAGCTGGAGCGCCCCCGGACCATAGGGACCGGAGCGTCGCAACACCGTGGGAGGGACCAGCCCCCAGCCCAGGGCCTCACTGACCACATAGGCGGCGACTTCCCGATAACACAGTGTGCCATGCGGGAAGTCCCACAGCGGCTCCTCGCCCCGCTGGGGCTTATAGATCGCCAGCCCCGTTACCCCTTCATGGGCGACGGCCACGAGAAAGGTCGCATTGGATCCCCAGGGGACCAGATCCAGGAGCTGGATCTCCCCCTCCTGGAGCCAGCGGAGGACCGTTTCCTTCGGTGTTTCCGGGGGCAGGGGGTCGGGAATCCTCCGCACAACCCTGGAGCGAGGTCGGCGGGAAATCGTTCCCATCGCGGATGATTCCATGGCTCGTCCATCAGGTTCGGAGGGCGAGGGGGGCCGCTTCGCTGCCCCACCCGGCCTCCAGAGCAGACTGGCTCATGATTCCCGCTAAAACACGACTGCTTTGCCGTTCCGACGAGGACAGATATGCCCTTCGGGATCCATCGGGCGGCCGCACAGAGGGCAAAGGGGGCGGCCCCGGGCGACGACATCCGCGCTGTGGCGGCTGAGGGCGTGCATCTGCTCCCGGGTCGCCCAGAAACGGACCACCCGCAACCGGTCCGGGTCCTGATCCTCTTCCGCCAGCTCCTGGATCACCAGGACCACCCAGTCCTCCCGGGGCTCATAGCCCAGCCCCATGCGTCCGGCCCGGAACAGAGGCTCCAGGGGCTCCTCCAGCTGCAGCTCAGATTCGTCGGGCTCCCGCCCCAGGGGACGTGGGTATTTCTCGTTGATCTCCTCCAGGAGCTCCTCCAGGGAATGGGCCAGGGCCCGCACCTGCTCCTTCTCGCAGAGGATGGTGACCAGGATATCATCCTGACGGGCCTGGATATAAAACGTCCGCCGTCCCGGCTCGCCCACCGCATCCGCTGTGATCCGATCGACCGGCCGCAGGTCATAAATCAATCGAGGCATCTCTGTCCTGTTCTCACAGGTGATGACCGGAAACCCTCATCGGGAAAACCGAATACGGCATCAGCGCTTTCGCCGCCTGGAGAGATACGCCAGATCCTCCAGGGGCCAGCGCAGTGGGCCCGTATCGTTCAGCCGCAGGAGCAGCGGTGGCCCCTCCGCCAGCCAGAAAACGGTTACAGAGGCCGGCGCGATCATCAGCCGATGGTAAAGATCCAGGGGCATCCCCAGATAATAGGCGGTCACCGCACGGATCAGATCGGCATGGGTGAAGAGGGCCACCACATCCCGCGGGTGGCGACTGACGATGGTCTCCACCGCCTTGATCGCCCGGGCCACCAGATCGACCATCGCCTCGCCGTCCTGAAAACGGGCCCGGCTGATCACGCTCACCAGGCGCTGCCAGGCCTTCTGACGTCGCAACCGCTTCAGCGACTTCCCGGTCCACTGTCCGTAGCGCACTTCCCCCAGTTCCGGCACGATCTGGATCTGCAGCCCCTTCCGGCGAGCCAGCGGCTCGGCCGTCTCCACCGCACGTTCGAGGGGGCTGCTGTAAATCGCCCGGATGGGCAGGGAGCCCAGGCGCTCCGCCAGCGCCTCCGCCTGACGCCGCCCCTCCTCGTTCAGATGCACCCCTGGCGTCCACCCGGCCAGCCACTTTCCCATCGCATCGTTCGCCGCATGTCGAATCAGCAGGACCAGGGTCATTCGGGTCGCCTCGATCGAGCGAATGCCTGACGCGCCCGGAGGACGCTGGAGCAACGGCGGCCCTCCGCGCCATCACTCCCTTCACTCTATCAAGTATAACACCGGCCCCCGTGAACACCGTTCGGCCCCTTCGGTCGCGAACGAATGAGCGGAGGGATGACGCCGGCAGCCTCCCCGCGCCGTGGATGTCCTCGTGGGAGGCCGCCCCTCCCCTGACCAGGGTTCAATGGGCCTCCGACGTCCACTTAACGCGATCGAGGAGCAGGGCCCTCGTGGCGATAGGGCACCGGGATGTATTCCACCGAAGGTCGCCGCGGGGTGGCTTGCGGGAACATCTCCATCAGGTGGTAGATCTCCTCGGGCAATCCAACCCGAACCGGTAACCCCAGGGCCTGGGCCTCCCGAACCGAGATCGGATAATCATGCGTCCAGCGTCCGCTGCTCAGAGCCTCCGCGATCGTCGCGGCCCGCTCCGCCTCCATCCCGTTGGCGGTGAGCAGTTCGATCACCGTCGAACGCACCTGCTCCATCGCCTTGCGGGCGATATCCGCCAGGATGAGCGTATGGTCCTCAATGTTCGCCAGCGGCTTGGTCTCCACCACCTTCAGGATCGAAGCCGCCGGATACTGACCCAGCTGGGGATCCACCGGGCCCAGCACGGCGTTCTCATCCATCACGATCTCATCCGCAGCCAGCGCGATCAATGTCCCACCGGACATCGCATAGTGGGGGATGAACACGGTCACCTTCGACGGATGACGGACCAGCGCCTGGGCGATCTGCTCGGCGGCCAGAACCAGACCGCCCGGGGTATGAAGGATCAGATCGATGGGCATATCCGGCGGGGTCAGCCGGATCGCCCGAAGCACCTGCTCGGAATCCTCGATATCGATGTAGCGGGAGAGGGGAAGCCCGAAAAACCCGATGGTCTCCTGGCGATGGATCATGGTGATCAGGCGCGTGCCGCGCCGGCGCTCGATCTGACGGATCAGCCGCGCGCGGGCTTCCTCCAGAAGCCGGCGTTGCAGGGCGGGGAACATGGTGCTGAAAATCAGGAAAATCCAGAACAGGTCGAAGATGCTCATCGGCTCTCCTCCTATAAGGATTCGTGCTATGTATCAGGATGGATCAGATTGGCCTGAGGGGAGGAGGCCGGAAGAACGCCATCGCTGTGGGCGGAAAAGCCCCTCCAGGAGTTCAGCTCCGGCCTCCCTCCAAC
>JAEVEX010000041.1 GCA_016842085.1 Candidatus Thermoflexus tengchongensis
CGACGCCGCTGGCGGCCTCGCTCGCCAGCGATGGTCGCCGGCTTGACCGACCATATTTGGACTGTTAAAGAGCTACTGATGACCGTTGTGGCTCCTGAAGTCATCAACACAAAATAGGGAGACTACCTGTGGTCGCAATCCCCTGAAAACGGGTCTCGTTCCTGCAAGGTTGAGGAAAGCTCGCCGGAGAGGATAAGCTCGCCCGGCATTATGCCGAGTCGCAATCCCCTGAAAACGGGTCTCGTTCCTGCAAGCGTTTCACTACCATCTGCACAATGACGGCGGAACCGCCAAAATCGTCGCAATCCCCTGAAAACGGGTCTCGTTCCTGCAAGAGCGCCTCACCCTCTTTTCGGTTCCCCTCCCCGATTCCCCCTTCCTCGGCTTCTATCGTTCACACTCCCAAACCTCCCACCTCCATTTCTACCCCATTTTCGCCCCTCTGTCAAGGATTTTTTCTTTGCTTCCGCCCCCGCCGCAAATCCCCCCCGTCCCAAAGGCCTTTCGGGGATTCGCGGAAAAGCCCCCTCCCCCCGCGCCAGGACCCCGCCAGATCTGGGAGCCAGACGCCCATCTACCCCCATATCTGGATCCCCCTTCAGGCCCCGTTTTGACGGTTTTCCGCGAATCCCCCCCGGTTTCAAGGCCCATGGGGGATTCGCGGAAAGGTGAGAAGGCGGGGCCTCCGCCCCGCCGCCTTCAGACGATCCAGACCTCCGGATCCTCCATGGGGATGGATCGGCCGATGGATCGGATGCGGCGCCGGCACGCCGCGCACAGGAGGTAGATCCGCACCTGGTCCTCGCCCGCACGAACCAGCCTTCGGATCCGCTCCTCCAGCCGCTCCAGATGAGGATCCTCGAGCTCTCCTTCGAAAACGCTCTTCTGCACCCGATCGATCATCCCCCACAGGGCCCGGGCCACCCGCAGCCGCCGCCCGTCATCGGGGATATCATAGGCGACCACCACATAAGGCATCGCCGCCCTCCTCCTCTCGGATCTTCCCGCGCTGTCCGCCTGCGGAGAGGCTCGGCCAGCGGGAAGGACTCCCGCCCCGGCCTGAAGCTGCCACTGGGGAAGCGCCGGCGGGAGATCGCCCCGCCCCTTACCCCTCCATCTCAAAGGGAATATAGGGCGATCCGCTCCCGATGGCCCGGGCCAGCCGCCGGACCTGCTCGTCCAGGCAGGCCCGGAGGGAGGGCCTATCGCCCGACGGCCGGCGCATGAAGGCCTCATAGGCGGCCAGGTAGCGGCGCAGGGCCTCCGGCCGGAGGAGCACCGCCCCATCTTCCGCTCGCTCCTCGAAATCCTCCCACCCGAACATGCGCCGGTTCACCAGGCTCAGCACCAGCCGGTCCACCGCCGCATGTCGGAATTCCTCCGCCAGATCCAGAGCCAGCGCGGGGCGCCCGTCGCGCACCTCGTGATAAAACCCGATATACGGGTCCAGGCCGCAGGCGGCGATTTTGCCGATCAGCTCGCCGGTGAGCAGGGCATACCCCAGCGACAGCATGGCGTTGATGGGATCGCGGGGCGGGCGCCGGCGGCGGCCCTCAAAGGGGAATTCCCCCCGGACCATCCTGCGGAAGGCCTCGAAGTATATGGCGGAGCCGCTCCCCTCGATCCCGCGCAGCGCCATCCGATCCGGCGCCTCCCGGGCCTGGGCGATCCGCTGCTCCAGGGCCATCCGCAGCCGTTCCCAGTCGGGATCCGGATAGGTCCGGGCGTAGCGCATCAGCAGGCGGCGGGCGTTCTCCAGCTTGGCCGCCACCACCCGCGCCGCCATCTCCCGTCGGAACGACTCATCGACGGAACGCTCAAACTGGCGCAGCCGCAACCGCGCGTTCCGGGAGAGGATCGGCGTGAGACGCCCCTTCAGCCGCCCCTCGACGGTGAAGAACGCCACCTCGATCCCATGGGCCAGCAGCAGCCCGATGGCCGGGGTCGTCAGCTGCACGCCCCCGAAGACCCAAACGCCCTCTACCTTGAAGGCAGGGACGCTGAGGAGGACCTCCTCGCCTTTGCGAACCACCAGGCGATCCCCCTCGCGGCCCAGCACCGCGCCCTGCTCGGTGAGATAGAGCATCGGCATGGCGGCGCGCTCCCCCAGGCCGGCATGGCCTCAACGAGCGCTCCCCCGCCCGGCCATGTCTCCGGACAGCCGGGCCTGGATGAACGCGGCGATCTCGGCATACGGATCGTCCCGCAAATCGATGTGGAGGAGCTTCAGGATGCGTTCCAGCCCTTCCACCGGATCGAGCACTTTCTCGTTCTCCCGCGGGGCGTAATGGCGCCGCAGATCCTCCTCCGAAACCCCGACGAAGTCGTGGCCGATGATGGTGCGATGCCGGAGCTCCACCAGGGGATCCAGCTGGTTCACCCGGCGCAGGAGCTCCCGGTAGCGACCCCGATCCCTCTCGGGCACCATCGGAAGGCCGTCGGGGTGCCTCCCGCCGTGTTCGATGGCGAAGGCCAGCAGGGCCTTGTAGGTGGGCCGGGCGATCTGCCGCCAGTCGAGGGGCTTCCCCTCCACCTTCTGGCTTTCCAGGAACTCCAGCAAGGCGGGGTTATCCCGGATCCCCTTTTCCCAGCGCTGCAGGGTCTCCTCCCGGACATGCGGGGCCAGATCGGTGGGGAGGCAAAGGAGGTCCTCCACCAGGAAACGGAGGATGGCTTCCTGGAAGCGGTAGACCCGGCCCAGGAAATCGGCGTAGCGGCGGCTTCGATAGGCCGCCCGGGCGTTCCAGAAGAGCTCCCGCAGGAGCGCCTCCCAGCGCCGCCGCGGATTCCCCGACTGGAACAGGGGGTCCAGGTCGTGGCGGAGCCGCCGATCGATGAACGCCCGGATCTCGCGGTCGCCCTCCCGGATGGCCTGATCCAGGGCCTCCTGCGCCCCCTGGAAGTCGAACTCGGCCCGGCGGGCGGCATAGGCGGCCAGGGCGATCAGGCCCGGGTGGGCGCCGAGCTCGCGGAGGAGGGCCTCCGCCCGCGCGAAGTCCATTTCCATCAGCCGATCCCGGGCCGCCTCCTCCCGGAACGCCTGGATGAGCTGCTGGCCGATGCGCAGCTCATGGGGTTCCCCGCCATAGGGAAGATACAGGACCCGCAGGCGCTCGCGGTAGCGGCGCAGGGCCTGCAGCAGCAGCCCCATGTTGCAGGCCGGGGTCCCCCCGGCCAGGATGACATACACCCGCGAAAAGCCCTCCGGCCGCTCGGGCAACAGCCGCCCGAAGGCCTCGTAGGCCTCGTCATACAGGGAGGGGTTGATGCCCGTGATCCGCTGTGCCTCAAAGTTCGCCCGGAGCCCACTCAGGCGATCCGGAAGATGGCGAGCGATAAGCTCCGCGAAATAGAGGGTGTCGGAAGGACGATGGCGGGGATCGGGCTGGTCGGTGCCGAAGAGGATCACCTGCCAGGGCGGGTCATCCTGACCCTGGGGATGGCGCATGAGGAGATGGCGCAGGCATGGCTCCAGGATGGGGAACCGCAAGCGGGTCGCCTGCCCCGGATCCCGCTCCAGCTCCCGGAGCAGGCGCTCGCCTCCCTCCCGGGCCGGCCGGATCTCCTGATCGTCCCACAGCACGTCCCGCGCGCCGATGTTGCACAGGACCAGCACCGTCATCGGGGTCCTCCTCTGGGGCAATGGGGAAAGGCTTGCCGGGCTACCCGGCGGGGATCAGGCGGATCCACCCGGGCGGGAGGGTGGGCCGGCCCCCTTCGAAGAGGACCCGACGGGTTTTGGGGAAGGGATCGCCCCGGCCCAGGCCGAAGAGGCGCCGCAGCCGGCGCACCGCCTCCGGGCCCATGGCCTCCGCCGCCGTCTTGCTCCGCCATCCCGCCCCCCAGCCCAGGTTCAGGTAAATGGCGTCCGGCTCCGCCTGCATCCGGGCCAGCAGACGACGGTAGAAAGCGGACCAGGCCTCCAGGCCCAGGCTTTCCCCAAAACGCAGCTCCCCCTCGGCAACGTGTCGGGCGAAGGCGTTGACCAGGCGCGCCCACTCCCGGATCCGGGCCCGGCGATCTGCCGGCCCCAGGGTATCTCGCTGCAGCAGGAAGACATCCAGCTCCACTTCCACCTGCATCGCGCCCGAAGGGAGCGGCCGGAGGATTTCGACCACCACCTCGAAGGCCTGCTCGGGGTCGGGGACGTGCTTCCCGGGCTCCTTCAGCCAGCTCAGGGTCCCGTCCGGCTCCCGCACCGCCACCCGGATCGAGGCCACATCCAGGGCCTCCAGCGGAGCGGGGGTGCTGTCGGCGATCCGCAGGGCCCGCAGGAGATCGTGATGGGGATCGGGGCCGATCAGCTCCCGCATCAGGGGATCATCGGCGAATTCCCGGGCCCGGGAGGGACGTTCCCGGGCTGCCTGCTCCACGGCGCTCAGCCAGGCCTGACGCTGGGCGGGGGAAGCAGCCTGCAGGGCGGCGAAGGCAAGGGCGGTGCGGATCGCCCCCTTGAGGGAGGAGCCGGGCAGATACGGCCGCCCGAGGGGGTCAGCGATGTGCTCGCGGACCTCCCGGGGAGGCGGGCCGGACCAGGGGCGGACGTAGCGGGCGAGGGCGCGCCGGTCGCTTTCGCTCCAGAACCGCAGCGCGGCCGCCCCCTCCTGGAGGTAGCGATCGAGGGCCCGGGGATCGCGGGCCAGGGCCGCCGTCATGCGTTCGGGATCGAACCGCCACAGACGGCCGTCGATGAGGGCGATCTCGGGGGAGCCCAGCCGCTGGCCACTCCCGACATGCACTGGCGAGAGGATCTCCACGCGATACGTCCGACGCTCCAGCACCGCCATCCTCTACGCTCCTCTCTCAGGGAAGGGTTCCCCCGAAGCCGCCAGTGCCCCGACCGGAAAAGCGAAGCCATAGCGATAGATGGGATGGGGGAGGGGCTCCGGCGTCTCCTGGGGCGTGACGTCGACCATCGCTCCCCAGAGGCCGCGGGGATCCCCGGTGAGGAGGGATCCTTCGGCCAGCATCCGGAGGGTGCGCCGGCGGTAGGGCATGGCCAGCCGTCCGCCCACCCATCCGCTGCGGGTCAGCCATCCATAGCGGGCGGCCTCGCCGAGGAGCGCCTCGATCTGATCCCGGGGCAGGTAAACGGGGGAAAGCGTGACGAAAGCCGGAGCGGCTGGATCGCCGAGGGGCTCGGCGGGCTCGAAGCGGGGTGAGAACAGGCCGTGGCCAGCGGTGCGATCGCCCCCGACCCCGTGATCCCCCAGCAGCCGCACGGCTGCCCGGAACCATTCCACCAGCCCGGGGTCCCGGTAGCGGACGCGGAAGAAGAGCCCGGCCCGGGCCTCCGGGCGAGGCCCCGCCTCCCGGAAGACCAGGCGCCCGAAGTGCCACAGGCTGGAGGTGTGGGTAACGAGATCAAGGGCCACCCGGGGAACGCGGCTTCGAGCCCAGAAGCGCTCTCCCGCCAGATCCCGCCGCCCGAAGGCGTCCTGCAGGGTCTCCGCCTCCTCACGGGTCATCCAGACCGTCCCCTCGTGGATGCGGACGCCTTCCTCCAGGGGCTGGCCCTCCAGCATCCGGCGGAGGACACCCTCGGAGACGAAGGCGATCTCCTTCATGGGGAAATAAGGGGCGGAGACCCGCGCCGGGAGATAGGGCCGCGGATAGAAGCGGACCGGGCCCGCGAAGGGGAAGGCGGAGGAGATCAGGACCGGCGGCTCCGGGACGAACCAGTTCTGGAAGAGGGATTCCTCGCCGAAGAGCATCGCCCAGGCCACCCCCAGGGCCGCATAGAGGGTATCGGCGTGGAGGATAGGGGATGTTTCCTCCAGGCCGATCCCCCGCACCCCGAGGTGGAAGGCGCCCCGTGGCTCCATGTAGACGATCTCCTCCATCCCTTACTTCCCCCCGAAGGCCGGGATCCGGGCGGCCAGATCGTCGAAGCGGGCCAGCAGCTCCTCCACCGTCCGCCCCTCCATCAGCGGGACCGCGGGATGCTGCTGGGGGTCCAGGTAGTGGGCCACCGGCTTCCACAGCACCTGGAGGTCCCGGAAGGCCACGCGGCCGTAGCCCCGGCTCCCGCTGCCGCCCAGGTAATCGTCCTCCAGCAGGCGCATCCCCAGCAGCACCGTGCGGAAGGCCTCGCGGTCGTCGGCGTCGTAGACCGAGAAGAGCAGCTCCACCTCGAAGCGGGCGCCGGCAGGGACCCGCTCCATCGCCCGGGGGTTGGCGGCGGCGGTCAACACATCGATGGCGGCCTCCCACTTCACCTCGGTGTAGGGCAGATCGGTGTTCACCTCGGCCCATCGCTTGCGGGTGGGCTGGCCGTTCTCATCGAGGAGCTCCAGCTCCTCCAGGAGGCGGCCATCGCGGACGATGAGGCGGACGGGCTCCAGGGCCCGCTGGCCGGCGACGCCGAAGGCCCGGCAGAGGGGGCACGGCCGGCCCTCGCGGCGGTATTCCGCCTCGCTCTCACACCAGTGGATGCGGATGGCCGGGATGTTCCCCCGGGGCTCCACCAGGGTCTTGAGGGGCTTGCCCAGGGCGCGGGTGAGGAGGGAGCGCATCTTCCCCTTCAGCGAGGAGCCGGGGACATAGGGCCGGCCGGTGACCGGATCGCGGATCACCACGTTATCCAGTCCCCCGATCTCCATCCCGGCGCCCGCGCCGCCGATCCGCAGGCCGGTCATCGCCTGCAGGACGCCGGCGATGACGATCTTCCCCTGTAACGTCAGGCTGTTCCCGTTCATCATCGATCCCTCCCGCCGTAAGCTCGATGGTAAGCCAGGATGGCCTCGAAGAAGTCCACCATGCGCTGGAACCGCTGGAGCACCTCGGATTCGGAGGGGTTGCCGCTGAAGACGGCGTCGACCGCCGCGGTCATCACCTCGCGGAGGCGCTGGCCGCCCTGGCCGGCCCGGGCGCCCATGTAGGCGAGCTTGGGCTTGAGCATGCGGAGGCGGCCGGGGTCGAAACGCATCTGCAGGCGCTTGACCTCGCCGAAGACGTTGCGGATCTGGGAGGTCGTCAGCCTCCGTCCTACCAGCTCCTGCCCGATCCGATCCGCCTCATCCACCAGGGTCTGGTAGTCCCCCTCCAGGATGATGCGGCGGACGAGCTCCTTTTCGTTTGCCGGCGCCGCGGGGGCTGATCCGCCCCGGGCGCCCGATGGGGAAGGAGAAGGACCCCGGTTGCTCATCGCTTCACCTCCTTTCGGGAAGATGGTGATCCGTTCGGCGAATTCCTTCAGGGGGCTCCACCGAGGGACAATGGAGTCCCCACGCCAGGCGCCAATGGAAATCGGCCTTCATGGGCGCTTCGCGCCCGGCGTCGGCCTCCGCCAACGCGATACCCGGCCGGCACCGGCCGGCCACTGGCCGAAGGCCTTGGAGGTCGAATTCCTTCAACACTCACGCCGGCCATCGGCCTCCCACGCCGATTAAAATCGGCCTCCCGAGGCGCTTGCGCGCCTTCCGTCGGCCTCCGCCAACGCGAAAGCCACCTTTAGGCCGGCGAAGGCCGGCCACCGGCCGAAGGCCTTGGAGGTCGAATTCATTCGACGCGCGCCCCGGCCACCGGCCAAAGGCCCCTCCCGGTCGAATTCCTTCGACACCCGATCCCCGGCTGGGGATCATCCCCGGGTCATCCATTCCACCCAGCGGGCCAGAGGGTGGAGCCAGCGGAGGCGGCGCCCGCCTTCGGCGAGCAGCTCCTGCTGAAACCGCTCCAGAATGGGATGGGCCGCCCGAGGCTGGCGGGCCAGGGCATACACCAGATGCCAGCGGGCTCGATGGAATCCCACCAGCCGCCGCAGGTCCTCCGGACGCAACTGAGCCGACCCGCCCAGCCGGACTTCCTCCTCCAGCAGGCTGGCGATGCTCATCAGACGGTGCACGAAGCCCCGCGCCAGCCGCGGCCCGTCGGGGGCCTCCGGCCGGATTAGATCGGCCAGCTGCTCTGCCCATCCCTTCATCCATTCCGCCTCTTCCCAGGGCATGGGGACGCCGAAGAACCCGAAGGCATCCTTCTCGTGGCCATCCGCATGCCGGAAGCCCTTCGCCCCCTCCAGGTGGTCGCCGGCCTCAGCGGCCGCCTGATACAGGGGGAACTTCTCCCGATGCATCGAGATGCCCCCGCTCAGGGTGAGGCTCGGGTTGCCGGCGGCGAACCGTCGGAAATCCTCCCGGATCCGGAAGGCCGCCTCCAGGACCCGATCCCAGGATCCGACCAGCAACAGATCGTCGCCCCCGGAGTAGATCAGGTAGAGATGACGGGCCTTCGGATCCACCTCCCGGCAGAGGACCCGCAGGTATCCCTCGAAGAACAGGGCGATGAGATGGCTCAGGGTAGCGACGCGGGAGAGGGAGTAACGGGCCCCCAGACCGAAGCGGAACAGCCGCCCCAGATGGTCCACATCCATCCGCAGACATGCCCACGCCGGCGTCCCCCGGGCAGATTCCGCCATCTGCTGAAGCTCCACAATCGTTCCATCCCGATCCATCGGTGTGAAGGCGGGCAGATAGCGGAAGTCGTGGATGGGGATGTCATCCACAGGGGAGAGATCCCCATCATGCAGGCGGATCACTCGATCCCCGGGCTGGAAGAGCTTCTTCAGGCCCTGCCGGTCGCAGAGGCGGAACTCCACCCCCAGGCCGGCCAGGACGGTCCGATAGGTGAAGCGCCCGCCCCCCGCCTTCGGGACGAAGCGGAGGATCAGGAAGTCGCTGCGGCGGGCGATGTCATCGCCCAGCTCCTCGAAGCTTCGGCAAAGGGTGCATTTGGCCACCCCCTCCTCCTCACGAACCTCCACGGGGCGCGGGAAGGGACCTCCGGTTTCTTCCTCTGCGTGACAGACGTCACAGCGCCGCCGGAGGCCTCCACCGCCGAAGGGGCCGAACAGCCTCTCGTGGTAACGGGCCATCGCCCGGCGGAACCGCCGGGCCTTTCGGGATCCCAGACGGGCGGACAGCTCGGCCCAGCGCTCGGGGAGACGGCCCTCTCTCAGATGGAAGTCCCTCCCCATCAGCGTCACCGCATCCAGGGCGATGGCCAGATCTCCTCCGTGGGCCTGGATCAGGATCTCATCCACGCGATCGGTGAGCTCCGACAGGCGATCCCGGGCGGAGAGAGGGGCAAGCAGGTAGAAATGGCCGCCCGAACGATACACCACCTGCGTGGGAGGGAGCTCAAGCTCCCGCAGAAGGAACTCCACGGCGGCGTCGGCCAGAAGGGAGAGATAGGCGGAGCGGCCCCGCAGGCTCTTCGCCGCCCCCGCGGAGCTGATGGCATAGAGGAACCGCTGGATGCCGGATAGATCCCCGCCGATGAGCAGGGCGACCGGCTCATCGGGAAATTTCCCCCTTCGGGTTTCCTCCTCGAAGCGCCTCAGGGCTTCTTCCGGAAACTCCCCGATGCACACCGTGAGGGCGGCGGTCATCCGCAGGTGATCGTAGAGGCTGACGTCCGGCTCGTCGCGATAGGCGGCCGCGGGGACGCACCAGGCGAACCGGCGCAGGAGGGCCATCAGGGCCGTCAGGGCGGCCTCCGGCGTCTCCCAGACAGCGGGATGCAGGGCCTCCAGCGCCGCCTCGAAAGCCGCCCACAGGCCCGGATAGTCGGGAGCGAGGGAGGCCACCGGCTGAGGGAAAAGGGCCTCCCATGGGGAACGATCCGCCATCCCACCCGGCAGCGGAACAGTCCCGAAGCCCCATGCCCATCCCTCCGACAGGGGGGGTCGTTCGGGAAGGCGCAGGGCGGCCAGAAGGGCCCGCAGCGGCTCGCGCGAGGGATCCCCCGGTTCTTCCTCCTCCCGGGAGACCCGCTCCCCCGACGCCAGGCGATCCGCGACGATGAGCGCCCGGGCGTCCCGATCGTAGGGAGAGCCGTGATGATCCCGGATCGCCGCAATTAGACGGGACCGGTCCTCCGGCGGGAGGAAGGTCAGGCGGGGGGCCAGCCGCCGGGCAACCCAGTCGGCGCCCTGCTCCTCGTGCGGCTGTCGCTCCTGGCGCCAGAGGGCGCGCTGGCGGAACTTCCCGATATCGTGGAAAAGCCCGATCAGGGCCTGGAACACGCGATCGAGGCTCATAGCGGGTCTACCTCCATACGGCCGAACCCCATGCTGGTCAGCTTCCCCACGTGGAAGATCTCCCCCAGGGCGAGCAACAGGGCGAAGGGGCGGAAATCGAAACCCTCCGGGCTCTCATAGATCACCGTGCCCACGGCCCCGCCGATGCGCATGGCCGTTTTCTGCCGGGTGGAATAACGCCGGAGATCCAGCCACCGCGTCTGATCGTCCGCCCGACGGACAGCCCGCGCGGCCGCTGCGAGGTCGCCAGGGAGCTCGATCCCCCGCAGCAGCCCGTATCCGGCATCTAAGGCCCGGAGGCGCTGGAGCAGCGCCTGGACCAGATGATGGAACTCAATGGGATAGACCAGGTCGTTCCGGAGCTCCAGGCGAGCAGGGGTGTGGAAGTGAACGGCGAGCTGGCGGGTGGCGAGATCCCGGGAGGCCAGACGCGCCGGAGGGGCGGGCGGATGTCTCAGGAAGCCCTCGCTCTCCTCGTAAAGGATAACAGGGCCATCAGCGGCGATCATCTCCGCCCGGGCGAGGCGGAAGCGCTGATGGGGCCCTCCCAGGCCGGCGCGGGCCATCTCCATGATCGCATGCACATAATAGGGCATATGCTCCCGGGCCCTTCCGAGGAGGGTCATGCCGAAGACCAGGGGATCGCCCGGGGTGAAGGCGTGCAGCGGCGGCCCCCCACGGTTTGGGATCATCGAGAAATCCAGGGTGAGCTCCAGGGTAAAAGGGGTGGGAAGGCGAGCATAGCGGGCGAACTCTGGTTGATCGGGGGGCGCATGGGGTTCAAACAGCAGCGGGTAAGCGCAGGTGAAACGGAAAGGGCACGGCGCGCAGGCGGGCATGCGGGTGGCGCAGACCAGGCGGCGCAGTGTATGGCCCAGGGCCCCTCTCAGCGTCGGCCCGGGGAAGGCGGGGAGCGTCGCAGGGGTTTCCGCAACCAGCGTAAATCGATAGGAGGTAGCCGGCAGCTCCAGATCCCATGCCATAGCGATCAGGCCATCTTGAGGTCTCCCTGGATTTCCCGGCTCATCCCCTGAAAAGGGGTCCCGGTTCTCGTCCTGGATTTGCAGCGGGGAGGGCAACTGCGAGCCGTTGCCCTCCTCAGAGCAGGCTCAAGCCGGAGGAAGCTCATTCGGAGCATAGGGCCGGCTGTCCGTAAGCCACCAGACCCCCTGATCCCGGGCCGCCTGGGCCGCCCGGGGATGGATCGCCGGACCCGCCACCACCGGAATCACCTCCACCCCCGGCTCCGCCCGCCGCAGCATCTCCGCCCGCTCCACCGCCCGCTCCACATCGTCCGTATCCACCGTCGCCGAAACCTCCACCACCAGAAAAACCTCGCCCCCCGTCGCCCGGGACCGACCCCGCACCAGCACATCGGCCTCCTCCAGCTCGGCCGCCTCCTCGGGCGTGAGCCGGCCGGCCATCTCCATCTGGCGGAGGAACGCCTCCCGCTCCTCCGGAGAGAGAATATGGGGATCCCGCACCAGGCGGCGGTAGCGGCGAGAACGGGTGCGATAGCGATCCTCGTGGATCCATCCCCGCACCAGCCCATCCAGATCCCCCACCCGCCGGGCGAGGGTGCGCACGGTCTCCGCCAGCTCGGCGAAGCGACGATCGGTCTCCACCCGATGGGCAGCCAGGGATTCCTCCGTGCGTCGCTGCGCCTCGGCCAGCTCCGCGAAGCGACGCTCGGTCTCCGCCCGATGGGCAGCCAGGGATTCCTCCGTGCGTCGCTGCGCCTCCGCCAGCTCCGCGAAGCGCCGATCCGTCTCCGCCCGGTATTCCAGAAACTCCTGGCGATGGGCGGCGAATTCCTCATAGTGCCGCCGCTGCGCCTCGGCCAGCTCCGCGAAGCGACGCTCGGTCTCCGCCCGGTATTCCAGAAACTCCTGGCGGTGCTCCTGGAATTCCCGACGGAGGTCCAGAAACTCCTGACGGTGCTCCAGGAACTCCTGGCGGTGGGCGACGAAGGCTTCGCTCAGGCGGCGGACTGCCTCCGCCAGTTCGGCGAAGCGGGCCTCATTCTGGGCCTGATAGGCCAGGAACTCCTGACGATGAGCCACAAACGCCTCGCTCAGACGCTGGAGGTTCTCCTCGGCGCGGCCCTGGGCTTCCATCAGCTGACGCTGGGCTTCCATCAGCTGACGCTGGGTGTCGACCAGCTGGCGCTGGGTTTCCATCAGAGCCCGAACCGCCGCGCTGAGCTCGGCAAAACGGGCCTCATTCTGGGCCTGATAGGCCAGGAACTCCTGACGATGAGCCACAAACGCCTCGCTCAGACGGCGGATCGCTTCCGCCAGCTCCGCAAACCGGCGCTCCACCTCAGCGCGAAAGGCCGCCAGCTCCCCCGGCAGACGAAGAACATCCTCCGAGGCCAGCAGCGCCCACAGGACCTCCCGCCACTCGGGATGCGCCCGCAACAGCTCCACCAGATCCCGCAGATCCTCCACCGTAAACCCCATCAAAGCCTCCCCGTCGAATTCTACCCTCCCCGTCGAATTCTACAAAGAAAAACCGGGGACGGACAAATCCGCCCGCTCCCGGCCGGAGGCCAGCATCCCCATCGCGGCACAACATCCCCCACCCTGATCCGCCAGGACGACCCAACAGGTCGCCCCCACACCATCGTCGCCATCCCCTGAAACCGGGTCTCGCTCCGGCAAGCAGGTGAACCACGACGGGAACCGCATCCGACACCCCGCATGCATCGCCATCCCCTTGAAAACGGGTCTCGCCCCTGCGGTCCCCATCCCCTGAAAACGGATCTCATCACCACAGGATACGGAAACGCCCGGTGGGGGCACAGCATACCGTGCCCCCCCATCCCCTGAAATCGGGTCTCGTCACCCCAGGCTTTCCTCGGCTGGAGCACCGAATCCCAGGCTTACTGCCTTGCATCGCCATCCCCTGAAAACGGGTCTCGTTCCTGCAAGGCTGTTATATGACAGCGGGTGTTCCGTGTGCGCCGCCCTGGCGCATGTGCGCTTGTCGCAATCCCCTGAAAACGGGTCTCGTTCCTGCAAGGGGTCAGGAGGGGTGGGTCGCCATCCGCGGGGATATCGCCTGTCGCAATCCCCTGAAAACGGGTCTCGTTCCTGCAAGAGGGTGGATGAGACGCGCAGGGAAGTGCTGGGGAAGGTGTCGGGGGTCGCAATCCCCTGAAAACGGGTCTCGTTCCTGCAAGAATATGACCAGTAGCACCAGTAGCAAAGACAAAGAAGCTGCCGTCGCAATCCCCTGAAAACGGGTCTCGTTCCTGCAAGGCCCGGAATCCGGGCCGAGCCCCAAGCGAAGCTCTCGTGGGTCGCAATCCCCTGAAAACGGGTCTCGTTCCTGCAAGAATCCATTCAGAGGGAGGAATAAATGATTTTCAATATTTCTGTCGCAATCCCCTGAAAACGGGTCTCGTTCCTGCAAGAGGTTATAGCCCGACATTTTCGCCGACGCCGGATGCGGCGAGTCGCAATCCCCTGAAAACGGGTCTCGTTCCTGCAAGAGCGCCTCACCCTCTTTTCGGTTCCCCTCCCCGATTCCCCCTTCCTCGGCTTCTATCGTTCACACTCCCAAACCTCCCACCTCCATTTCTACCCCATTTTCGCCCCTCTGTCAAGGATTTTTTCTTTGCTTCCGCCCCCGCCGCAAATCCCCCCCGTCCCAAAGGCCTTTCGGGGATTCGCGGAAAAGCCCCCTCCCCCCGCGCCAGGACCCCGCCAGATCTGGGAGCCAGACGCCCATCTACCCCCATATCTGGATCCCCCTTCAGGCCCCGTTTTGACGGTTTTCCGCGAATCCCCCCCGGTTTCAAGGCCCATGGGGGATTCGCGGAGCCCTCCCCTCCCCTCCACCGGCTATGCCGCCGATCCGGCCACCCCCCTCCGGGCGATCTCCCAGATCAGCCGGGCGGCGTCCAGGGCCGCATCGGGATAGCCCATGGCGGCGGCGCGTGCGGCGAAGGCTTCCAGGAGATCGGGGCGGCTCAGCCACTCCCGAAGGATCTCACGGACCTGCTCCGGCTCCGGGGCATACGCGCCCGCCCCGCCGTTCACCACGTAGTCCACATTGCCCTCTTCCTGGCCGGGCAGATAATGGGTCAGGATCATCGGGCGGCCGACGGCCAGGGCTTCGGCAATGGTGTTGGGGCCGGCCTTGGTGACGATGACATCCGCGGCGGCCATCATCTCGGGAATGGTCCGCACAAAGCCGTAGATATGAGTGGGCACCGGCCACTCAACGGCCTCCAGACGCCGCCGCAGCCGTTCGTTGCGGCCGGCCACCACGGCCATCTGAAGCGGCAGCCCGGCTTCCGCCACCGCCCGGGCGTTCTCGAAGACCTTCCCCATGCCCTCCCCCCCGCCCATCACCAGCACGGTGGGGAGGTCCGGCCGCCAGCCCAGCTGTTCCCGCCAGAAGGTCTTCGGCCGGTTCCGCACTTCCCGGAAGCGCAGCCGGATGGGAAAACCGGTCACCACCACCCGTTCCGGGGGCACCCCACAGGCGATGGCCCGGCGCCGCGCACCCTCGTGGGGCGCAATCACCAGATCCGCGTTCGCGCACCAGAGGGCGTGGATGGAACCGATGTCGCAGATGACGATCACGAAGGGGACGCGGCGCGGGGCTTTCATCCAGTAGCGCAGGGTGACATCGTTGAAGAGCGGGTGGACGGAGACGATCACATCGGCCGGATTTTCAGCGAACAGTTTGGCGATGCGCTGGCGCACCCAGGGCCAGAAGAGATAGACCAGCTGCCGGGCCCGACGGGGATGGTTGGCGAAATGCCAGGCCCGGGCGTAGAAGGGCACGATGGCCGGCTTGACCATGTATGGATAGAGAGCGGGAGAACGATTCAATGGGAAGGGAGCGTATTGAATAAAAGCATCCACGATGCGGGGCTCCACCGCGTCCCCATAAAGGGCCCGCAGGCCCTCCGCCAGCGCCTCCGAAACGCTGCGGTGGCCGCCGCCAGTGTCGGACATCAACAGGAGAACCCGCGTCGCGGCGCGGGCCGCCCGCGCCTCCACCTGGGGCTCCTCCCCGCTGACCTGCGTTCCCATGGCATGTCCCCTCAAAGCCCAAGGGTTGGAACCGGCGATGAACACTCCCCAACGTGATCATAACACGGGCTTCCGCCCAGCGGCCGACGTCCCCGGCCCGGCACGGAGGACCCGAGATCCACGGGATGGGGATGGACCGGGCTTACCCATGCTCCCCCGCAGCGCCGTCCTTCCCGGCGGACCGGAGCGCCCGCCAGACCCGCTCAGGGGTGGCCGGGATCTGGGTGACCCATATGCCGACGGCGTCGTAGATCGCGTTGACCACCGCCGGAGCCACACCGTCCATCGGGATCTCGGCCACGGCCTTGATGCCGAAGGGATGGGTGGGCTCGACGGTCTCGATGAAGATCACCCCCAGCTCCGGCACCTCATGGGCCTGGAAGATCTTGTAGGGCCCGAAGCGCGGGTTGACCACACGGCCCCGCTCATCGAAGACCATCTCCTCGGAGACCGCATAGCCCAGCGCCTGGACCATTCCCCCTTCCACCTGCCCGGAGGCCGTCAGCGGGTTGACGATGCGCCCCGCGTCCACGGCCATGACCAGGCGATCCACCCGCACCTCGCCGGTTTCGATATCCACCGTCACCTCCGCGAACTGCGCGGCGAAGGGCGGCGGCGAAACCGGAGAGACATAAGAGGCCACCGCCATGATCTGGCGCTGATCCCGATGGTGAAGAGCGGAGAGGGCCACCTCCTCCAGGGTCACGCTCCGGCCGTCGGGCGCCCAGACCCGCCGGTCGGCCAGGCGCAGGTCGGCGGGGGAGACCGGCGCCCCGCGCTCGCTCAGCAGGGCCGCCGCCACCTCTTTGATCTGCTCCGCCACCTGCTCAGCGGCCTTCACCGCCGCCGCGCCGGAGATGTAGGTGGTGGAGGAGGCATACGCGCCCTTGTCGAAAGGGGTGAAATCGGTGTCCGAGGAGTAAACGATGATGTCCTCCACCGGGCACCCCAGCACCTCGGCGACCATCTGGGCGATCACGGTGTCGGATCCCGTGCCCAGATCCGTGGCGCCGATGAGCAGGTTGAAGGATCCATCGTCGTTCATCTTCAGGCTGGCCGCCCCCATGTCCAGGTAGGGGATGGCCGTCCCCTGCATCACGCAGGCGACGCCGATCCCCCGACGCAGATGGGGTTTCCCGGGCACCCGATGCCATTCGGGGTTCCCGAATTTCTCATACCAGCCCACGTAGGCCGCGCCGTAGCGCACGCACTCCGGCAACCCGCAGGTGTGAACGATCTCCGGGCGCGGCTCGCGGCCTTCGCTCCAGGCCCGGCTGAAGGGGTGCTCCTGCCCGGCCTTCAGGGCGTTCTTCAGCCGGAACTCCAGGGGATCCAGCCCCAGCGCCCGGGCGATGCGCTCCATGTGGACCTCGACGGCAAAGAAGCCCTGGGGGACGCCGTAGCCGCGGAAGGCGCCGGAGGGCGGCGTGTTCGTGTAAACCACATCGGCGTGGAACCGGATGCGGGGCTCGCCCTTCTCATCCCAGGCGGGATAGAGCGCCATCGCCTTATGCCCGGTGTTGCCCGCCACCGTCAGGGCGTGGCTGCCATAAGCCCCCGTGTCCGAGAGCACATACATCTCATTGGCCACGATGGTCCCATCCCGCTTAACGCCGGTCCGCAGCCGGATGCGCATGGGATGCCGGGAACGGGCGGCCGTGAACTCCTCCTCCCGCGTCCACTCGAGGCGAACCGGCCGCCCGGTGGCGATGGTGAGATGGGCGGCGATGTCCTCGATCATCACCTCCTGTTTGCCCCCGAAGCCGCCGCCGATCCGCGGCTTGATCACCCGGATCCGCTTGGGGGGAAGCCGCAGCACCGGCGCCAGGATCCGCCGCACGTGGAAGGGGACCTGGGTGGAGGTGCGGATCACCAGACGATCGTCCTCATCCCAGTAGGTGATCACCACGTGGGTTTCCAGGCTGGCCTGCTGGACCTTGGGCACCACATATTCGCCCTCGAAGATGTAATCGGCCTCCTCGAACCCTTTGTCCACCTCTCCGATCTCGATATGGATCTGGGCAGCCAGGTTGCGGGAGGGATCCGACCCATCGAAGGGCACATACTCCGGCTCGTCGTGGATGATCGGCGCTCCCGGCTTCATCGCCTCCCGGGGATCCAGGATCGCCGGGAGCTCTTCGTATTCGACCTCGATGAGCTCCAGGGCCTTCTCGGCGATCTCGAGGGTCTCTGCGGCGACGAAGGCCACGCGATCGCCCACGAAGCGCACCTTGGAATCCAGGGAGAACGTATCCAGCGGCCCGGGGATGGGATCGGATTGCCCGGCCGTCGAATAGACCACCCGGGGGAGGTCCTGATAGGTGAGCACGGCGACCACCCCGGGAAGGGCCCGGGCCTTGCTCACATCGATGCGTTTGATCCGGGCGTGGGGGACCGGGCTTTTGAGCACTTTGGCGTAAAGCATGCCCCGCAGCTCGAAGTCATCGGTGAAGGCCGGTTTCCCCTGAACCAGCCGCAGGGCGTCGACTTTCTTCTCCGGCCGGCCCACCACACGGGTCTCGGGGATCGACTGGGGAAGCACGATGGTCGGCAGGACAATGGTGCGGGTTCGGGTCTGGAGGCCCGGCCCGCCCTCCAGCTCCGGTGGGGAGACCTCCCCGGCGGGGAACACCTCCCCCAGGGGGAGCGGCCCTTCCGGCGGAAGGATCATCCGTTGCGCTTCCTCTTCAATGGGGGGAACGGGCTCCCCGCGCATGCGGGCGGCCGCGCGCAGCACGGCCTGCACCGGCTTGAGATAACCGGTGCACCGGCAGAGGATCCCGCTGAAGGCCTCACGGACCTCCGCCTCGGTCGGGCTGGGGTTGCGATCCAGGAGGGCCTTCGCGGCCAGCACCAGGGCTGGGATGCAGAAGCCGCACTGGATGGCGCCCGTTTCAATGAAAGCTTCCTGGATCGGATGCAGGCCTTCCGTCCGCCGCCAGCCCAGCTCCGGCGTCCGTCCCACGCCCTCGATGGTGAGGATCGAACGGCCATCGGCCTTCGCGGCCAGCGTGACGCAGGTGAGAATGGGGGTGCCATCCAGGAGGACCGTGCACATGCCGCAGGAGCCGTCATCGCAGCCGTGCTTGACCCCGTAGTATCCTGCGCGGCGGAGCAGATCCAGGAGGCGCGTGGATGGGGTGATGGAAAACGTTCGCTGTTCCCCGTTGATCGTCAGCGTGATCTCCATATTCACCCCCAGGCGATGGATCCGAGATTCTTTGGGCGCGCTGGCGTTTTCCTCTGCTTTACACGACCTGGAGACGCAGGACAGAGGAAAGAACGGCTGATTCTGATTGTAGCACATGAGGGTCTGAACCAGACGGCAGGATCCGAATGGGACGCCAGCATCTTCGGGAAGATCATTCATGCTCCCCGGGGGACACCCTGGAGGACCGGCCGGCCCCAAAAAGGAGGAGCATCCCGCCTCTCCGGATGGAAGCCCGGCTGCGGCAAGTCCCGGGTGGATGAAAACAGAGGGGCTGGAGGCGGATTGGGAAGTCCTCCGACCCCAGCCCCTCTCTCCCCAGCCGACCAGCAGTCCGGAAACTACACCGGCATCACCTCGGCCAGCGGGGAGATCTCCGGCGCCTCCACCGGAGGCTGTTCCATCAGATAGGCATGCATCGCCCGGGCGGCCCGCATGGCCGCTGCCGAAGCCGTTACCACCAGGTCCGGCCCGGTGACGCCATCGCCGGCTGCAAACACGCCCGGCCGCGAAGTTCGTCCATCCGCATCGACTCGAAGGAGGCCAGATTTGGAAACCTCGAGGCCCACGGTGGTGCGGGCGATCCCAGGATCCGCCCGGAAGCCCAGGGCCAGGACCGCGGCATCTACAGGCACCGTGAAGTTCGATCCCGGGATCGGCACCGGGCGTCGGCGGCCGCTCTCGTCAGGTTCCCCCAGGGCCATCCGGACGAATTCGATAGCGATCAAACGGCCATCCTGGCCGATAAAGCGGGCGGGGGCCACCAGGAACTCAAAGCGCACGCCCTCCTCCCGGGCTTTCTTGCGCTCCTCCCGGTTCCCCGGCATCTCCGCTTCGCTGCGCCGGTAGTAGATCACCACCTCTTCCGCCCCCAGGCGGATCGCGGTGCGGGCGCAGTCCATAGCGGTATCGCCGCCTCCAATGACCGCCACACGGCGGCCAACCCGCGGCCGCTCTCGCCGCTCCGGGGGGAGATCCTCCGGCGGCAGGTTCGCCCGCATCAGGAAATCCAGGGCCATATAAACCCCTTCCAGATCCGCCCCTTCCCAGTCCGGTTCCACCGGGCGCCACGTTCCGATCCCCAGGAAAACCGCCTGAAAGCCCTGAGCGAACAGATCATCCAGGGTGAGATCCTGGCCGATCCGAACGCCGGTGACGAAGCGAACCCCCAGCTGCTCCAGATCCCGTATTTTTTGATCCACAATCGACTTCGGCAGCTTGAACGCCGGGATCCCATAGCGCAGCAGGCCACCCGGCCGGGGCATCGCTTCAAATACAGTGACGGAATGCCCCTGACGGGCCAGGAACTCCGCCACCGTCAGCCCCGCCGGACCGGAGCCCACTACCGCCGCTCGCCGGCCGGTCGGCGTCGCCCGCCGGATCTCCAGAGCGCCGTAACGCCGCTGGAAGTCCGCGACAAAGGCCTCCAGCCTGGTGATGTTGATCGGCTTGCCGTAAGCGGAAAGGGTGCACGACCCCCGACAGGTCTGAGGCGGGCAGACCCGCCCACAGATCTCCGAGAGAAAAGAAGTCTGACGGAACACCTGGGCGGCCCGCAGGAAATCTCCCTGTTCGATGAACCAGAGGGCCGTCGGGATATCGTTATGCAGCGGGCACGCCTGAATGCAGGGAGCAGGATCCGGGCAGTGCAGACAGCGGGCGGCTTCCAGGGGGGCAGTCGTTTCATCGTAACCGATCAAAACTTCCTCAAAATCCGATCGACGAATCTCGGGGGGACGTTCCGCGGGGAAAACCGGCAACAGGCGGGTGCGAACCTTCCGCTCGATGACAAACTCATCGCCGGGAATATGCGGGATCATCCAGGCCCTCCTGTTTCAGATTCCCGCTTTCATCTTAAAGGATCCCTCTCCGCCCATATAGTGAAACCCTTCACATGATAACTCGTGATGAAAATCACGCATGGTGGGGCCTTTGGCGAATGCGGGCCTGGGGCTCTGGACCGGATACCGGGGGTATCGGGCCCGGATCCCCTTTCGGGGTGGCAGGGGAGCGCTCCCGGCGTCCCCGTGATCCCGGAATCCTCCAGGAAAAAGCCGGCGGCGTCATTCCTGAGGGAGCTCGCGATATCCATGGAATCCACCCCGCACGCCGATAACCGGCGCATACGGATCATTAATCAATTTCTAACCTCCATCTGATGGCCCCCGGATAAATTGGTGCTGTGGATCGGGAAGGCGATCGTTATCCCACCGGGCTGGGCTGCTTCTTCAAGGGGAGCTCCGGTGGGATATGGGCCGCCGAAGGCGGCCTGCAATGCCACGAAACCTTGTGTTGGGGCACGCATCTTTGCTGGAATGGAGGAGAGCCGATGAACCTGAATCGGTTTACGGAGAAAGCGCAGGAAGCCCTTCTGGAAGCCCAGCGGCTCGCGGAAGAATACCGGCACCCGGCCATCGAGAACGAGCACCTGCTCCTGTCGTTGCTGCGCCAGACCGACGGCGTGGTGCCGCAGGTGGTGCGTCGGGCCGGGGCCGATCCCCAGGAGCTCATCGAGGAACTGGAACGCTATCTGGCCGGCCGCCCCAAGGTGTATGGGGCCGGTGAGGTGGGCCTTTCCCGCGCCGCGGCGGAAACCCTCCGTCAGGCGGAGCGGGAAGCCCAGGCCATGCGGGATGAATATGTCAGCACGGAGCATCTGCTCCTGGCGATGGCCGACCGGGTCGACGGCGCCGCCGGGGCGGCGCTGCGGCGACGGGGCCTGAACCGCGATGCCATTATGCGCGCCCTGGCCACGGTCCGCGGCGCTCATCGGGTGACTTCCCCCACGCCGGAGGCCACCTATCAGGCCCTGGAGAAATATGGCCGGGATCTGACCGCCCTGGCCCGGGCGGGGAAGCTGGACCCGGTCATCGGGCGCGATGAGGAGATCCGCCGGGTGATCCAGATCCTCTCCCGTCGCACCAAGAACAACCCGGTGCTGGTGGGCGACGCCGGCGTGGGCAAGACGGCCATCGTCGAGGGTCTGGCCCAGCGCATCGTCCGCGGCGACGTCCCCGAGGGCCTGAAGAACAAGCGCATCGTGCAGCTGGACCTGGGGGCGCTGGTGGCCGGGGCCAAATACCGGGGCGAGTTCGAGGAGCGCCTGAAGGCTGTCCTGAAGGAGGTCACCGACGCCCAGGGCGAGATCATCCTGTTCATCGACGAGATCCACACCGTGGTGGGCGCCGGGCGGGCGGAGGGCGCGCCGATGGACGCCGCCAACATCCTCAAGCCCATGCTCGCCCGCGGGGAGCTGCACTGCATCGGTGCCACCACCCTGGACGAGTATCGCCAGTATATTGAGAAGGACCCGGCCCTGGAGCGCCGCTTCCAGCCGGTTTATGTGGATGAGCCGTCGGTGGAGGAGACCATCAGCATCCTGCGCGGGCTCAAGGAGCGCTATGAGGTCCATCACGGCGTGCGCATCACCGATGCCGCCGTGATCGCCGCCGCCACCCTGAGCCACCGCTATATCCCGGATCGCCGGCTGCCGGACAAGGCCATCGACCTGATCGACGAGGCGGCAGCTCGCCTGCGGATGGAGATGGACTCCAAGCCGACGGAGCTGGACGAGCTGGACCGTCGCATCCTGCAGCTGGAGATCGAGCGGGAGGCCCTGAAGAAGGAGCGGGATGAGGCCAGCCGGGAGCGACTCGCGGCCATCGAACGGGAGATCGCCGAACTGCGCGAACGGGCGGATGCCCTCCGCATCCAGTGGGAGCGGGAGAAGGCCGTCATCCAGAAGGTCCGCCAGATCAAGGAGCAGATCCAGCAGACCCAGCATCAGATCGAGATGGCCGAGCGCCGCCTGGATTATGAGGAGGCGGCCCGTCTGCGCTATGGGGTGCTCCCCGATCTGGAGCGGCAGCTCCGGGCGGCAGAGGAGGAGCTCAATGCCCTCAGCCGCGGCAAGCGGCTGTTGAAGGAAGAGGTGGACGCCGAGGATGTGGCCCGGGTGGTGGCCGCCTGGACCGGCATCCCGGTGGTCCGCCTGATGGAGGGGGAGACGGAGAAGCTCCTGCACCTGGAGGAGCGGCTCCACGAGCGGGTGGTGGGCCAGGAGGAGGCCGTGCGGGCGGTGGCCAACGCCGTGCGGCGGGCCCGCGCCGGCCTGAAGGATCCCAACCGGCCCATCGGGGTCTTCCTCTTCCTGGGCCCCACGGGCGTGGGCAAGACCGAGCTGGCCAAGGCCCTGGCCGAGGCCCTGTTCAACGACGAGCGGGCCATGGTCCGCATCGATATGAGCGAATACCAGGAGAAGCACACCGTCAGCCGCCTGATCGGCGCCCCGCCCGGTTATGTGGGTTATGAGGAAGGCGGCCAGCTCACCGAGGCGGTGCGGCGCCGGCCCTACACCGTGGTGCTCTTCGACGAGATCGAGAAGGCCCATCCCGAGGTCTTCAACGTGCTGCTGCAGGTTTTCGATGAGGGCCGGCTCACCGACGGCAAGGGCCGCACGGTGGACTTCAAGAACACGATCATCATCATGACCAGCAACATCGGCAGCCAGTGGATCAAGGAGCTGGCCGGACACGATGAGCAGAAGATGCGCCAGCTGGTCCTCAGCGCCCTGGACCAGCATTTCCGGCCCGAGTTCCTGAACCGGATCGATGAGATCGTGATCTTCCACCCGCTGACGATGGAGCACCTGCGGCAGATCGTGGACATCCAGCTGCGGCGGCTGCGGGCGATGCTCGCCGAGCGGCGCATGGGGCTGGAGGTCACCGAAGACGCGAAGCAGTATCTGGCCACGGTGGGCTACGATCCGGTTTACGGTGCCCGGCCGCTGAAGCGGGCCATCCAGCGCGAGCTGGCGGATCCGCTGGCCATGGAGATCCTCCAGGGGACGTTCCACGAGGGCGACACCATCCGGGTGGATCTGCGGGATGGCCGGCTGATCTTCGAGCGGGCGGAGGAGCCCGCCCGGGCCCGGGCGGCGTGAGGCATAATAAGTCCTGAAACACGCGGGGGGAGCGGGGTGCTTTCAGCGCCCCGCTTCCCCCAGAGCATCCCGAGAAGAGGAGGAAACGGCTCCGTGACCCTGATCTACCACATCCGCCGATCCGATGAAGGACCCCTGGAAGGGAAAGCCCCCGCCGCCCTGTTGCTGCACGGTTGGGGGGGCGACGAGGGATCGATGGCGATCTTTGAGACCGCCTTCGGGCCGGGATGGTGGCTGGTTCGCCCACGCGCGCCGTATCCCGTTCCTCAGGGCGGCTATGCGTGGTATACAACGCTCACCGACGGGAAGCCGGATCCCGCAGCCCTGTCCCGGAGCCTGGCCCAGCTGATCCAGCTCCTCGATGAGCTCCCCCAGCGCTTCCCCATCGATCCCCGCCGATGGCTGCTGGTAGGTTTCAGCCAGGGCGGGGCGATGGCCGCCTGGCTCGCCCTGCAGGCGCCGGAACGAATCGCGGGCCTCGCCGTGTTCAGCGGGTTCCTTCCGGAATCCCCCAGCCCCCCAGGGTCCCCCGCTCTGTCCGGCCTCCCGGTTTTCGTCGCCCACGGCCTTGATGATCCCCTGGTCCCGGTGGAACGCGCCCGTCAACTGTGCCGGCAGTTCCATCTTTCAGGAGCCGAAACGACCTGCGTGGAATACGCAGGCGGCCACAAAACGGGCATCGAGGCATGGCGCGCGTTTCAGGCGTGGCTGGGCCGGATGAACCATCTGCGCCCGTAGCAGTATAGCCCCTTCCCTTCCCCGCGATCATCGGGTGTCTTCGGCATCCGGTGGTGCTCCGGAACCCCATGAGGCCCTGCCCCACACGGGAGTAAAATTCCCTTGACCAGGCAGAGGCCTTTCGAATGCTTGCGGCGCTGACTGTTCCGAAGCGGTCCTCCAGGGATTGTTCCCGACGTGTGCGGACAGCCCTCGGAGTTCAGCCTAATCGCGTAAACCCTCACGCCGAGCAAGAAAGGGGAAGATGGAGCGCAGCCGGAAATCCTCCACGCCGACGATGTATCTGGTGAAAGGGCCACCGGGTTCGGGGAAATCCACGGTGGTGCCCTTCCTGCTGGCGGCCTGGGCGGATAAGCCCGCCATGGTGGCCGTCCCCACCCGCGCGGCCGCTATCTCCCTGGCCTGGTATGTGAACCATCGGACCCGGGACGGGGTCTATGAACTGCCGCCGGATCTGCACCCGGATGTGTATGCGTTCGCCGGAGGGCATCAACTGATCCTGCGGGGGCGCGTGGGCTACGCCGTGCGGGGCAGCCATACGCTTCCCTATGGGATGCTCGATGTGCACGTAGCCTACGTCACCACGGGCATCCTGATCCAGTATATCCTGAGCCAGGGCCTCTCCGGGATCTTCCCCATCGTCGATGAGATCCACCTCCGCCAGATGGAAGGGGACCTGGCCTTCGCTCTGATCCTGAAAGAAGGCTGCCCCTTCGCCGTGATGTCCGCCACCCTGGAGCGGGTGGAAGAACGGATCGCCCGCCTTGCGCGGCGGTTCGGTTATGAGATCGTGGAGATCGAGCTTCCCGCCCCCCAGTATCCCATCCGGATCATCGAGTGGCCGGTCCGCTTCCCCATCCGGGTGGACCAGCCCGCCCAGGTGGTCTTGAAGACCCTGCGGCGCTACCGGCATCTCAAATTCCAGGGCACCGAGGTAGAGGTCCGGGGGGATGAAATCCGGATCGCCCATCTGGGGATTCCCCTTCACGCCCTGATCTTCATGCCCGGCGTCCGGGAGATCGAAGCCACGGTGGAGGCGCTGCGGTCGGAGTTCCGCAACGAGGTGATTCCCCTTTACGGGGCCATGGCCGTCAGCGAGCAGGAGGCCGTGGTGGAGAAGGCCGCCGATCGCAGCGAGACGCGCATCTTCGTCAGCACCGAGCTGGCCGGAGTTTCCCTGACCATGAACGCCGGGCTGGTGCTGGATCTGGGGCTGGTGCGCCGGAGCGAGGCCGACACCCGGGGGTTCGTCCGGCTGCCGGTGGTGCCGATCTCCCAGGCGGAGGCCGCCCAGCGGGCGGGGCGCGCCGGGCGGACCGCGCCGGGGATCTGTATCCGGTGCTTCCGGATGGAGGAGCTGCGGGAGGTGGCGCGGCCGCCGGAGACCCTGCGTTCCTCGCCGGAACGGATCGTCCTGGTCGGGGCGGCCCTGGGGCTATCGGTGCGGGAGCTTCCCCTCCCCGACCCGCCCTCCCGGGAGGCGGTGGAAGAGGCCACCCGTCTGCTCCGGCGGCTGGAAGCGCTGGATCAGCGGGGGCGGATCACCCCGCGAGGCTATCAGATTTTGGAGCTGGGCCTCCCGGCCCGCCTGGCGATCCCCCTGCTCACCGCCCAGGCGGCCGGGGAGTCCGGGGAAATCCTGGACAGTCTGATCGCGGCGGTCTCCCTGCTCGCGGTCGGCCGTCCATGGCGGCTGCCGGGCTATGGGCCGCCGCCCAACCGCCAGGGGGATCTGAACGCCGCGATGGCCGCGCTGATCCGTTATATGCAACGCTATGAGCAGGATCCCTCCGCGGCGGCGGAAGAAGCCCGGGCCCTGGGCTTCGCCGATCGCGTCCTCGACGAGGCGGCGAACATCTACCTGCCGGATCTGCGATCCCGGATGCGCCTGCTCTTCGCCGAGGAAAACGGTGGATGGAACCGCTCGATCCCGGAGCTGGTGGACGAACGGCGGCTGGCGGGATATCTGGCCACGGGTTTCCCGGATATGGTCGGGCTGGTGGACTGGAAGCGGCGGACCCTGGAGACGCCGGATGTGCTGTGCTGGATCGGGCGGGATTCCGGATTCTGGCGGGCGTATGAGGAGGAGCGCCCCCCGATGGCGATCGCCCTCTCCGGGACCTTCTCCGCCCAGGGAGCGCGGATCGCCACGGCGATGATCCCGGTGGACCCGGAGGATCTCATCCGGCTGGGAGTGGCGCGGGTGAAAGAGCGCCGGACCGTTCGGACTCGGGGCCATGTCCATGAGGAAGTCCTGCTCCTCTGGCGGGGCGTCGAGCGGACGATGGCCATCCGGATGATCGTGGAGCCGGAGTGATCCGCTTCGATCCTTCAGGGGAAAGGGCCTTCGGGGATCTGAGGATTCCCGGCCCCCGGCCTCAGAAATATCTGGCTCTCCCCTCCCCATGCTCCTTCGAGCCACGGGGAGGGGGCATGGCGCTCTTCCCAGCGGAACCCTACGAAAACAGGCGCCCACCAATGGGGGCTCAAGGGGAGAAGGCGGGCCGGCTTTGGGCCAGCCGCTCCGCATACTGGCGCCGGTAGTATTCCCGGTATTCCCCCGACTTGATCTTCCGCCACCACCACTCGTTCTCCACATACCACCGCACGGTCTTCTCCAGCGCCTCGTCCAGGGTATGCCGGCTCCGCCACCCCAGGGCCATGATCTTCGAAACATCCAGGGCATAGCGCCGGTCGTGCCCCGGCCGGTCCGGCACCAGCCGGATCAGCGAATAGGGCTTCCCCAATAGATCCAGGATCTTCTTCGCCACCTCCAGATTCGGCGTCGAGATCCCCGTCCCCAGGTTGTAGATCTCCCCCGGCTGCCCCTTCCGCAAGACCAGGTCGATGCCCTCGCAGTGATCCAGGACGTATTGATAGTCCCGCATCTGCTGGCCATCGCCGTAGATCGGCAGCGGCTCGTCATCGATGGCGTTGGTGATGCACAGGGGGACGAACTTCTCCGGATACTGATAGGGGCCGATGTTGTTAGAGCCCCGGGTGATGGTCACCGGGACCCCGAAGCTCACGTGATAGGCCAGGCAGAGGAGATCCGCCCCTGCCTTGCTGGCCGAATAGGGGCTGCGCGGCATCAGGGGGTCCTGCTCCCTGGAGGCCCCCTCCAGGACCTCTCCGTAAACCTCGTCCGTGGAGACCTGGTGATAGCGCAGCCCGAAGATCCGCGCCGCCTCCAGCAACACGTAAGTCCCGTAGACGTCCGTCTGGACGAAGCTCCCCGGCTCCATCAACGAGCGATCGACGTGGGATTCAGCGGCGAAGTTCACAATGGCCTCGATGCGATAGGCCCGGATCGCTTCATGCACCGCCCGGGCATCGCAAATATCGCCGCGGACGAAGGCGTAGCGGCCGCGGAATCTCTCGGCCACATCCTTCAGGTTATCCAGGTTCCCCGCGTAGGTCAGCTTATCATACACGAGCACGTAGGCGTCGGGATACGTCTCCAGCGTCCAGCGCACGAAATTGGAGCCGATGAAGCCGGCCCCGCCCGCGATCATCAGCCGCTTCACATCCCCCTCCCACGATGAAAGGATGAGCCACACCATCCCGGTGGATCGTCTCCGGATTATAGCGGAGGATTGAATGGAAGGCAGAACGCAAAGGGAGAGGAGAGGGAAAGCCATTCCGGAGCGGGAACGCCGAAGGCCGTTCCCGGATCCCTGTGGAAAACACTGTGGAGAACGAATTCAGAACATTCCTCCCCTCGGGGATAAGAGCCCCCGGATAGGGGATTTCCAGGTCGGAACTGTGGAAAACATTGTGGAAAACGCCCAGGTTAAAGGGGCAGGCCATGGATTGCCAGGGAGACCGGTCCTGGATAAAATCGAGAAGCACGTTCAGGGATACGTTTCAGCTTCCTCGTGAGCATCCGCCCGGATTCCCAGCGCGATCAACACGTTGCCCGATCCATCTCACGCAACCAGCGCCTGGAGGATCGGCCGATCCACGGGACAGTGGGGGAATAGAGGGATGACCGGTGTCAATCCCGGCGAGATCTGGCAAACGGTCCTGAACGAGCTCCAGTGGCAGATCCCCAAACCCACCTTTGAGACATGGGTAAAAGGAACACAGGTGGTCTCGGTGCAGGGGGATACTTTTGTCATTGGGGTTCGCAGCGCCTATGCGCGGGACTGGCTGGAACACCGGCTGCGGACGGTGATCGCCCGCACGCTGACCGGAGTGGTGGGGCGGCCGGTGGCTGTGAATTTCGTGGTGTATGAGAACGGCCGCATTCAGTCCTCCGCCTCCAATCCGGGCGAGGAAGATACGGTTGCCGCCTCCCCGTGGGCCCAGCGGCTGAACCCCCGTTACACCTTTGAGACGTTCGTGGTGGGCCCCAGCAACCGGCTGGCCCATGCGGCGGCGCTGGCGGTCGCAGAGCGGCCAGCCCAGACTTATAATCCGCTATTCATCTATGGGGGCGTTGGGCTGGGCAAAACCCACCTCCTGCACGCGATCGGCCATGTCTGCCTGCGCAAGGGCCTGCGCGTTCTTTACGTTTCCTCCGAAGAATTCACCAACGACCTGATCAACGCCATCCGGGCCCAGACCACGGATCAATTCCGGGACAAGTATCGCTCCATCGACGTCCTGCTGATCGACGACATCCAGTTCATCGCCGGCAAGGAGAGCACCCAGGAGGAGTTCTTCCACACGTTCAACACGCTGCACAGCAACGGCAAGCAGCTGGTGATCTCCAGCGACCGTCCGCCCCGGGCCCTGGTGACCCTGGAGGAGCGCCTTCGCTCCCGCTTCGAGTGGGGGCTGATCGCCGACATCCAGCCTCCCGATCTGGAAACGCGCATCGCGATCCTGCGGGCGAAAGCCGAGGGGCTGGCGATCCCGGTACCCGACGACGTAATGGAGTTCATCGCCCGACAGATCCAGAGCAACATCCGGGAGCTGGAGGGGGCGCTGAACCGGGTGGTGGCCTACGCCCAGCTGATGGGCCTTCCGCTGACCATGGAAGTGGCCACCAGCGCCCTGGCCGATCTGCTGCCCCGGCGCAAATCGATCTCCATCGATCAGATCATCCAGGTGGTGGCCGACTTCTATGGGGTCCCCGCGGAGGCCCTGCGCGGACCGCGGCGGAACAAGGAGCTGGTGCATCCGCGCCAGGTGGCCATGTATCTGGCCCGGGAGGAGACGGGGGCCTCCCTGCCCCAGATTGGTGAGGCCTTCGGGGGCCGTGACCACACCACGGTGCTTTATGGCATCGAGAAGGTGCAGAGCGAGCTGGAGCACAACGAGCGCCTGCGCCGGGAGATCATGGCCCTCCGGGAACGCCTCTACCGGGAGGAGAAGTAACGGAAACGATCACGGCCCCCGCATAGAGGGATCCAAACTCCCCATCGCCGCCCGAATCACCCTTCCCGCCTCTCCCCGGCCATCCAGGCGAAACCCATCGCTCCCCACGAATCCCCTTTTCTGCCATGCCTTTGGGAAAGCGGAAGGATATTTTTCATGAGGGCGGGCCGCCGAGGGCCGCCCGCAGCCCGTGAAAGCCCCACCTCCTGGAAACAGCCCCCACCGAAACGCATCCCTTCGACCGCGCATCCGCTCTCCGAACCTCCGCCGCCAGGCTCAGACCCCTCCCGACCGATGAAGGCCGCCTGGAGATCGCTCTGCCTCCACTGTCTATCATCTTCATGAGGTCATGTCGCGATCGGCCTCAAACCCACCGGAATTCCCGGAGGCCGACCATGCTTCTATTTCTGGTCCCCATCGACTGGTTCCAGAAGGAGGGATAACAATGTCCGTCTGGAAAGAGATCTACGAGTATCTGACCTATGACTATTACGGGAAGCGGCGGCCACGGCCGGCCTTCTATGCGATGGTGCTGACACTGGTCGTGGCTGCCGGGATGCTCATCGCCGGGGGGATCTTCGCCCTCCAGGCCCCGCGGGGGGAGCGCCCCGCGCCCACCCTGCCCCCGCCCACGGCCACGGCGGTCTTCGCCACCGTCACGGCCCAGGCCCGGGTCCCCACCCGCACCCCGGCCCCTCTGTGCCCGGAGGATCCCATCCTCTGGAAGCTGGTGGAGGTCCGGCCCTTCCTGGACCCGAAGACCCAAAAGCCCGTCCAGCTCCCCAAGCCCATCTACCGCATCGATCCCCCCTGCGTCTACCAGGGCCTGTGGCGGGACCTGGCGGACGCCCTGTTCGCCGACTACACCCGGGCCGACGTCCCGCCCCTGGTGGACAAGAAGGTCGAGGTCCCCTGGTATTGGGACCCGGGGCCCGAGATCACCCGGGAGATCATCGGCATCTACCTGTCCTGGGCGGATTATCTCTTCTACGACCGGGAGGGGCGGAAGATCGACGAGATCCTCACGATCTACACGGCCCTCCCCACCGGCGACCCCGACTACCCGGTGCTGGTCTACCTCTACCGGGACTCCCCCGGCGCGGCCTATATCGTGCAGTGGGGGGACACGACGGAGGGCCCCTTCAGCGGCCGCGTCACGGAGATCTGGCCGGCGCGCCTGGAGGGGGGGACGGTGCTGCGGCGGGTGATCCCCGTGCTCTACCACGCCGGGGTCCACCGGTGGTTCCTGGCGGACGGGAAGGGCATGCTCCGCCGGATGCACGTGGTGGAGGCGGACGGCTCGGGGCTGTGGGAGGTCCTGGGGGTGCGGGGGACCACCCGCTCGGAGCTGGGCCGGATCTTCGGGAAGAAGGACTTCTTCCCGGACCGGGTGGATCTCAAAGCCTATCCGATGGAGAAGACTGCCACCTTCACCCCGTAAGGAGGAGGCGCAGGATGCGGGCGATCGTCCGGCGGGGGATGGCCGCCCTGGCCCTGGCGGCGCTGGCCCTGGCCCTGAGGGCCGGCGCCGCCCGGGCCGACGGGGAGCCGTGCATCGGCGGAAATTGCGGGGGCAACCCTAGTTACCGGGAATTCGATATCCAGCGGCAGACGCAGGGGAAGTCCGCGGGGGAGGCGCGGCGGTGCACGGGGGTTTCCCCGGTCCCGGTGCTGGTGCGGGCCACCCGGGACGTATGCTACCGGATGGAGTTTTACATGGACTGCAACACCAACATCGTTAGCGAAAAGGTGGCCGACGCCCGGGGGTTTCCCTGCGGCGCGAAGGCGGTGTGGGATCAATACTGCGATCCGACGTCGGGGTTCGGGGGGCGGGACGGCTTCTGCGAGTGGCGGGACTACTACGGCAACCGGATCCGGCTGCGGGTGGAGGTGCCAATCCACGAGTTCGTGGTGCGCCCCTATCCGGTGGGCTTCGTGGCCCGGGAGGACCCCTGGGGGGTCTTTCATCCCACCGCCCGGCTGGTGTGGCGGACGCCCCCCTATCCCTCCCACGCCGACTCGGGCTGGCGGCTGTGGAGCTGGGGGACCAGCCGGGGGCCGGGGGACCAGCCCTTCCCCTGCGACATGAGCGAAAGCGAGCTGCTCGCGAAGGGCGTCCCCGCCGGCACGACCTGCGTCCGGATGCAGCTGTGGGCCTCCCCCGGCTACGACGGGGATCTGAACCCGATCCTGGAGCCGGGGGTGCTGCAGTTCCCGGCGGCGAAGCTGAACACGACGCTCTGGCCGGAGCGGGAGGTGGCGATCAATTTCCCCTACGCCTCCCACCCGGCCACCGGGCAGACGGAGGAGGTGCGGTTCGGGGATAAGGTCCTGCCGGCCTTCCAGGGCTACTTCCAGCGCTGGTGGCCGGTGCGGTTCCGGGTGGAGACGAAAAAGGTGAAGGATCTCTACCGGGACGAGAAGAAGTGCCATCCCGTCCCGGACGCCGATGGGGACGGACGGCCGGACCGGGGCGGGAGCTGCTGGACGACCATCGGGGATCCCCCGGTGCTCTGGCCGGGGGATGAGGAGACGGTCCGGGTGATCGACCGGAAGGAGTGGGAGGCCAGCACCTTTGACCGGCTCCTGGACCTGCGGGACTTCGGAAAGCGCTATTTCGCCCTCCACCCGGACCGGCTGCGGATCGTGGGGCCGGACCAGGCCTGGCGGACGGGGTATGTGATCCGGGGCGAGCCGCCGAACGACGCGCCCTGGCTGTATTGCCCCCTGGCGGTGCGGGAGGGACAGGGCGTGGTGACCCGGTGAGCTGGAGGGCCGGCGACGAAGCGCTATTCCATCCAGAACACCTTCGCGAAGCTCACTCTTTTAGATGATTATCGGAACAGGAGGAGCCAGATATGGAAAAAGCCCTGCGCATCCATCGGGAGGGCATCCAGGAGACCATCCGCCAGCTCCGGGCCTGGAGCGCCCGATGGGAGGAAACCCGGGGCCAAGCCCAGCGCGCCGCTCAGGCCCTGGTGGACGCCGCGCAGGCCGCCCCCGCCAGGGCCTTCGAGGCGGCCACCGCCCGGGCCATCCTCCAGCTCCAGCAGGACGGGGAGCGGATCCAGCGCCTGGCCGGTATCTTAGAGGAGGCCCTTCAGCGCCTGGAGGACGCTTTCCACCAGGCTGCTCAGATCATGAGAGGGGAATGGATTGCCCCGCCGCTGCCCAACCACCCCACTGGCTGTAGGGGCTTCCGGAAGGCCGATCCCCAATCAGTTCGTGCTTCAATTCCCCACCCCTCAAGGACCGATCCCGTGGGCCACCGCCTGTGGCCCGGCAGCCATGAGCATGGCCCTCTCCCGCTTGACTCGACACCCCATCCCGGCTCAGGAAGTAGCGAACCGGCTGGTGGGAATCACCGGCAAGGCGCCAGAGGTCAAGGGAGGACGTGCCACGGCGCTGACCACCACGCGGGATCTGATTTCCACAGCAAACGCTTATGGGATCCACGGAGAGCGTGTTTCCCTCAGGGGCAGCTCCCTCGAGGAGGCATGGCAGGAGCTACAAGGGTTGATGCGACAGCCCGTTGCCGTGATGGCTCTGGTCACTGCGAAGGGATCCACCACCTCCGCCACCCGGGGCAACGCGGACTGGGAGAGCTATGGACTGAAAGCCCCGGACATCGTTGCGTCGGAGGAGGATCGCAGGAAAGGAGACGGCGGCATCCTGACCGGATCGCAGGGGATAGACGAGAAGGGGAGAAAAAAACCCGGAGAAATCGCCCACTGGGTGGTCATCGATCGACTGGAGGAGCGGGACGGGAAGCGCTACGTGGTCATCAACAACCCCTACCACAACCGCCAGGAACGCTATCCCTGGGAGTATTTCTGGAATTCCGTGAACTATCAGGCTCGGGACAAAAACCGCTGGTGGGTGCTGAGCCTGGAAACCCAGCCTTCAATCCCGGAAGGGAACGCAGTCACCCATCCATGAAAGAAAGCAGGGGGGATCCCATGCGCCGATGGTGGATTCGATGGGGCCTGGTTCTGGGGCTGGTCGCCTGCATGCGCCCTGCCCCATCCACCGCTCTGATCCCCACCGCCACACCGGGCCGGGCCGCCACGCCGACCGTGGCGGTTCACCCTCCGGAGACGCCGACCCCACGGATCTCATCCCCCACGCCGACCGTCGCCCCTGCGACGGCCACCGCCACCCGGCAGCCCACCTCCACCCCCCGCCCGCCAACCCCCACGCCGGTTCCTCCGTGGACCTCCGTCCCGGTGCAAAGACCCCAGCCGCTTCCAGAGAGCTTCCAGTTCGAAGGGGACTGGATCACGGTGTTCCGCCCGGACCTGGAACGCATGACGTGGTCGGAGGGGGCATTCTGGCTGACCGACGGCCAGCGCTGGATCGGACCATGGCCCCCCGACATGACCATGTCCTTCTGGACGCTCTGGAACGGACGTCTGCATTTCTGTTACTGGCGGGACGGTGAATGGTTCGCGGAGACGGCCACCACCGATGTCCCTCCGATCTGTGTGGCGGCCCCGGGCGCGCTCACATCCCCGGGGAACCTCAAAGGATCGGAAGGCCAGGCCCTCTACGATCTGAAACCGTGCGGAAGGAGCGGAGAGCTCTGCGCTGCATTATCATTATCGGACGGGACGCTGTCCCCCCCTCTGCAGCTCCCGATCCCGGAGTCCGTGGTTCGGGACGAGGTGAAACGCTTCAATCGGGTGGAGGCGGATGGCTGCCTCTCCCCGGATCGGCAGCATGCGCTGATTAACGTCTATAGAATCGGAGGGCCTCCGAGCGAAGGGGTGGGGCTTTTCCAGAAAGTGGATCCGGAGTTCACACCCGAACCCCTCGTATTTCCAGGCGGCCTTTACTGGGTGGATTTCCGCTCCGGGAACGTCCTGACGGCCCCCATCAATGCGCCCACCTGGCCCGATCAGCAGACCCTGGCTCACGCCATGGTTGAACAGGGGCATTTCCCGGCCGCCTTCCTCCCCTTCTTCCTGCAGCAGAGCCTGCTCGGACCTACCTGGGCCGGGCTGGCATGCTCCCCCAATGGACGGTTCGCGTTGGCCTCGTTGAAGATCTGGGTTCCACCGGAGAAGGTTTACCTGCCCCGGGATGTGGCGCTTCATCGCGACTTCTTCGCCGGCGATTTCCAGCCTCCGCCATATGCCAACCTGCTGTGGCTCTGGGTGATCCGCATCGAGGATGGAACTGGATATCCCCTGACCCTCCTGGAGGAGCTGTTCAACCTGGGGCTCTCCGACGCAACTTATGACTGGGTTCCGTTTTACGCACTTCCCCGGGATCTGCCAGAGGTTCCGCTGCCTCCCCGTCCGCCGGAATATCCTCCTCCCTGGGGGGCTCCATGAGGCAACGGTCGCGGTCCATCGAGCCCCCAGCCCGATAAGGGCAGAAACACAGGGGATGAAGCGCCCGGCGCTGCGAATGGATGGCTATCATCTTAATGGCGAGAAGCACGTCCTCTGGAGGGCGAACGATGGATACGGTGCTGCGGGTGCATCCGGAGCGGATCCGAGGACAGATCCAGCGGTTACGGGCGTGGGGGGAGGCGTGGCGGGCGCAGGCGGAGGCCAGCCGGCGGGCAGCCATGACGCTATCGCGGGTCCACGCTGTGATCGGAGGGATGGGATCATGAGCCGGCGGCATCGATTGCTGATCATCGCCTGGCTGATCGTGGCTGCAAGCCTTCCCCGGGGATCCATCGAGGCCTCCCTGGCCGCTTCCGGCTCGCCGTCGAGCGTCCCCTTCTCCCTTGCGGCGGAGGGGATGGTGATCGTAGAACCCGTCGGCTACATCGGTGGGCCGATCCAGGTTATCGCCGTCCATGGTTCCTATGCCTACGTTGGCGTTGGGAGGAGCCTACTGGTCATGAGCCTCGTGGATCCCCGCCGCCCGGAGGTAATGAGCTACGTCCGTCTGCCCGACATGGTGAACGGAGTGACAGTCGCTGGAGGCCTCGCCTATGTGACAGCTCGCGATGGAGTGTGGATCCTGGATAGGAGCGATCCGAGCCGCCCGCGCATCGCCGGCCGCGCGCCGGGAGGCGCGATCCGGAGCGCTATCGCCGGGAATTATCTGTATGTGACATATAGAGATGGATGGTCCGGTGGGTTGCGGATCCTGGATGTGAGCAACCCCGCCGCCCCACGGGAACTCGGGCGCTACCAGGAGGAGCTGCTCTTTGCCGGAAACGTAGCGCTGGCGGGGAGCTACGCCTATGTGGAGGACACCTTCACCCGTCAGATCGTTGTCTTCGATGTGAGCTCCCCCACGTCTCCTCGCAAGATCGGCGCCGTGGATCCTTCCCCGAATCGAGTCGATGTGGTGATCGGGAATTACGCCTATGGGGTGGCCAGCCGCTGGGGGGTCCCCCCCAGACTGGTGATCATGGATGTCCGCTACCCATCCGCTCCCCAGGTGATCGGCTCCCTGAGCCTGACGGAGCTATCGGATGCAAGCCGCATGGCGATCGTAGGGAACTACGCCTATGTGGCTGGCATTACGGAGACTCTGGGAAGCCACCGAGGAAGCCTGCAGGTCGTCGATGTGAGCGACCCTCGTAACCCCCGCTGGGTGGGGAGCTCCCTCCTTCCCCCTTCCAGCGAGGCCACGGATGTGGCAGCGAGCGGCCGCTATATTTATGTCACAGACCGATGGATCGGCCTGCGAACGTTCGATGGGAACAATCCGCGAAACCCTCAGGAGATTGCCTATCTGGCCTTCCCGGGATCCGTGATGCGGGTCGCGACAGATGGAAGTTACCTCTATGGAATCGGCCCAGGGAGCAAGTTGTGGATCCTCAATGCCCCTAATCCACCCCCACCCTGGCTGGCGGGTTACCAGGATCTATCCACGCATGGGCTCCATAATGATGCACTGGATATCACGGCGTCCATGAATCGGGTTTATATCGCCATGGGCGGCCGGCTGGAGATCATCGACGCCCGCAACCCCGCCGCCCCTACGGTGTTCCGACCCACTATCTATGCCTGGGGCGTAGATGCCATCGGAAATCAGCTCTATGTGGCCAACTATACCGGCTTAGAGATCTACGATGTGAGCAATCCCGCAAGCCCCCAACGGATCGGATTCTTCTCAAGGGCCAACGGTCTCGACAGAGTGAAAGTGGTCGGGAGTTATGCATATGCCCGGAGCGACAACCTGCTGCTGATCATCGATGTCCGCAATCCGACGAGCCCCCGCCTGGTCGGGCAGTATACCGTGCCAGCCCCGGGAGGGGACATCATTGCAGGGCCGTTGATTAAGGACGTGGCGGTGGAGCAGAACCGCGTCTACATCATTTATCCGACGGACGGGGGTGGCGATCGCTTCGAGGTCCTCGACATGAGCCAGCCAGAATCCCCGCGTCGGGTGGGCATCTATGACCTGCCCCCGGATTGGGATGCAGCAGGTGTGGAAGCGGAGGGAGCCCACGTTTATCTGCTCCGTGCGAAATGCCCTGTAAGCTCCTTAGAGCCCCACAGGAGCACCCTGCAAATCCTGGATGTCCGTGATCCATCCTTCCTCCGCGTGACGGGCTCCTACGAGATCCTGGGCTGCGCAGAGGACATCGAGAAGGAAGCCGACTACATTTACATCGCCAAATCGGATGAACTGATCGTTATGCGGATCCATAAGCTGGACCGCTCGGTTTACCTGCCCCTGGTGTTGCGCCATCGTTGACCGGACTTCCCGGTCACCTCTCCGCAAAAGAAACGGGTGGATCCATGGCGCGCAACGCCTAAGGGGTCGATTTCCCATCCACGCAAAGGCACCGGCCTCGCCTGGGGCGATATCCCACTCACCATTGAATGTCTCACTACCCATGGAGTTACATAGATCGTTCGAAGGACGACAACCAGCGATGCCCGAGCTGCGCGGCGCGCCGCTCTTCCTGCCCGCGCTGGCGTGGCTGATGGGGCTGCTCCTCGTTCAGAGCCTTCTGCCCGGCGAGGACCTTTTCCCACGCTGGACCCTGTTTTTCCTGATCTGGATGCTCCCGGCCGTGGCCGCCGTCGGGCTCCGCTTCCCCGATCCCGGAGGCCGGCGTCTCCCCCTTCTTTTCCTGATCCTTCTCCTCGGCGCGATCCGGGGAACCCTGCGCCCGATCCCATCCCTCCCTCCGCCGGTGGCTACGGCTGTGGCGGAGGGAGCGGAGATCACCCTCGAGGGGATCGTGGTCGATGACCCGGCCGAACGCGGCGCGGGTTCCCGCTTCCGTTTCCGCCCGGACGGTGGGGACGGTCTCCTTCAGGTGGATCTCCCCCAGGGCCGCCCGGCGTATGGAGATCGGATCCGGTTGACCGGGCGCGCAGGCCCACTCCCCGTCAGCACGGGCGTCGATCGACGCGCTGTTCTGGCCCGGCAGGGGGTCCTGGGCATATTCCGAGCCCGGGAATGGGCCCGCCTGCGATCCGGCGAGGGAAATCCCCTGCTCGGCCTGCTCTACCGGGCGCGTGGACACGCCCGGGTACGCCTGCGGGAGATCCTCCCGGATCCGGAGGCCGGGCTGCTCATCGGTATCCTGCTCGGGGATGAGAGCAGCATCCCATGGGAGGTCGAACAGGCTTTCGCCCGCTCGGGCCTCAGCCACATCGTCGCGATCTCCGGCTACAACATCACCCTGCTCACGGCCCTCTCCTTAACGATCTTCACCCGGCTCCTGGGCCGGCGGATCGCCCTCTGGGGAACCCTGATCCTGATCCCGGTGTATGCCCTCTTCGTCGGCGCCTCGGCCTCCGTGGTGCGCGCCTCGATCATGGGAGCCCTCACGGTGATCGCCTGGATGCTGGGGCGCAGCCATGACGCCCTCAACGCCCTGAGTTTCTCCGCTTTCCTGATGACCCTCTGGGATCCGGCCGCGATGGAAGACATCGGCTTTCAGCTGAGCTTCGCTGCCACCATGGGGCTGCTCTTCCTGGCCCCGCCGCTGGAGGCCTGGGCTCAGGGGACGATGGCCCGGCTGTTCCGGGACCCCCAGGCAGGGACGATCGTGGAGATCCTCCGCGAGACCCTTCTGGTCTCTCTGGCGGCCCAGATCGCCACCGCGCCGCTGATGCTGTATCATTTCCGGGAACTCTCCCTGGTCGCCCCCCTCGCCAACCTCCTGACGCTCCCCATGCAGCCCCTCGTGATGGCCCTGGGGATCCCGGCCGCCATCGGAGCGATGCTGGTGGGTCGCCTGGCCACGCCCCTGGGATGGGCAGCCTGGTGGCCGCTCGCCTGGACGATCCGCATCGCCGATCTGACTGCCCGATGGCCCCTGGCAACCGTGCGCGTCGCCCCCGGTTACCTGGAAGGGATGCTGCTTTTCTATGGAAGCGCGCTGGCGCTCCTGCTCCTTCGCGCCTGGGGCCTTCCCTGGACGGATCTGATCGCCCGTCTCCAGCCCTATCGACACGCGATCCGCACCCTCGGCCTCATCGGGGCGCTGGCCGGCATCGCGTTCACTTACCTGCCGGACGGCCGGACGCAGCTGGTGCTCTTTGAGGGAGGCCATGCGCTCCTTCTGGAGACCCCGGAGGGGCATCGGGCCTTATGGCTGGATGGATCCGGGAATCCCCCTCTCGGGGAATTGGGGCGCTGGCTGGGACCATTCGATCGCCGCCTGGATCTCGTCATTCTCCAGGGGGAAGGAGCGATGCGCGGGGTGGACATCCTGAAAAGACGTTATCCGGTTCGCCATGTCCTGGGAGGGGAAACGCCTATCCCAACGGGACTGCAGGTCGAGATGGGAAGGATGATGATGCGCGCGATCGAGGGTGGATGGATCCTGGAGATCGGGGGACAGCGGGCCCTGGTCACCGGCCGCCGCACGATTGAAGAGGGGATCTCCGCCGATCTGGTTCTTGCGATGGGGGAAGAGCGCCGGGGGCTGGCTGTGGCCCGGCAGGTGAACGCATGGGGGCTTCTGGTGGGGGGAACGCCGGCTGGGGGAGCGGCCGGCGCCGTCTCCGGGTTACGCCACGTCTGGCGCGCCCAGGGCCGCCGGTGGATCGCCGCCGTAACGGATGGAACGATCTGGTGGATCGGGACCGGCCCGTGAGAGCTGCTTCTCCGCCCTCATGATCCCATCGGGCGCATGACATAAAGCGAACGCTCCCGAGGCCAGTGATGGCCCTCCGGGCAGACCACTGCCGCCTCCTCCTCCCGGGCCGGGAGCCGACAGAGCGGGCAGCGCCAGAACCCCTCTCCTCCCGGGCGCTCCCCAGATGCGGTCTCCGCCTGAACAAAGACGCTGGGCGTCAGCTTCCAGAGAGCACCGATCCCCTGCACCCAGCCATCCATTCGGGCCAGCCAGGAGGCAGGGATCAACCGTTTCAGCCACGGATGCCGGAAGTGGGACACCGCCCGTTCCCGTCGGATCCGAAAGCCCGCCTCCTCCAGCCGGGCACGCATCCATGAGGGGTGAAAATCGAAATGGAGAGGGGCAAACTCCACAGGCTCTGGCGAGAAGGGCGACCAGGATTGAGCGCCCAGGACGTAACGGAAGATGGCCTTCAGGTGGCGCTTACTGGCGAACTCCAGGACGAACACGCCTCCGGGCTGCAGGATCTCACGGATCTCCCGGAGCGCCCGGGGCACATCCTGGACGTGATGGATCACCCGGACCATCACGACGGTGTCGAAGCGGCCGGGCATGAACGGCAGGCGATAGAGATCGCCCACCACGAAGCGGAAACGGGGATCATGCCCCCAGCGCCGCCGGGCCGCCTCCACCTGCGTCCGTGCGTAGTCCAGGAGATACACTTCCTCGTAGCCATCGTATAGATCGGCCAGTCGTCCGAAGCCTGCGCCGATCTCCACCAGTCGATGGCCCTGCGGCGGCAACAGCGCCCGCAACGCGATCCGCTCCGCCAGATCCTCATAGGTCCGGCCCGCCTGCCAGAAGGCCTCGTAATCTGTCGCCTCGTAGTCGCAGACCGGAGGGGAGTCTGTCACCCGCATGTCTTCTCCTCCCACATCATCCGTTCAGCAGACGCCAGCTCAGGAGCCCCAGCCCGGCGATCCCGCTGAGCAGCAGGATCCCATGATCCCACAGCGATCCGGTCCGCCAGTGCGCCAGGCGCAGGCGCCCGGCCGACAGCGGCCACAGCCATGGGATCCCCTGGGGCGTGAGCGCATCCAGCAGCAGGTGGGAGAGATACCCTGCAGCCCATGCCCCGGCCAGGGCCGGTTCCTTCCAGAGCAGCGCGCCCAGAAGGCTCCAGAGGACTGCCAGAGCAAGAGAGTGCGTGGGCCCCCGATGGGGCAGGCGGATCAGCATCCACAGCAGGAAACCCCCTCCCAGGCCGATCCCGATCATCCATGGAGATCGCAGGAGATATCCGCCCAGTGTGCCCCCGACAATGGCCAGCGCCCCCAGCCCCCGCGCCCCCCGCGCCACAGAGCCCACATCCAGATCCACATCCGGGACCGCGCCGGAGAAGGCTCCCAGCACGCCCCCCAGCGGCCCACCGATCCAGAAGCCGATCACCCCTCCCGTGACGATATGCGTGCGCAATCGCATCCCGCCTCCACCCCGCCGATTGGAAATCAGCCTCGCTGGCCTTTCACGCCGATGGAAATCGGCCTTGTTAGGCGTTGCGCGCCGGGCGTCGGCCTGCGCACCGATTGAAATCGGCCTGGTTGGGCGCTTCGCGCCGGGTGCCGGCCTTCGCCGGCATGAAAACCACCCTTTGGCCGGCGTAGGCCGGCCACCGGCCTTACACGCCGATTGGAAACCGGCCTCCCGAGGCGCTGCGCGCCTTCCGTCGGCCTCCGCCGACGGGAAAACCCCCGGCCGGCGCCGGCCGGCCACCGGCCGAAGGCCCATGAGGTCGAATTCATTCGACACCCCCACCGGCCCATCGGCCCATCGCGCCGATTGAAATCGGCCTCCCGGGGTGCTCCGCACCAGGCGTCGGCCTTCGCCGACACGATCCCCCGGCCGGCGCAGGCCGGCCACCGGCCGAAGGCCCTCGAGGTCGAATTCATTCGACACCCCCACCGGCCCATCGGCCCATCGCGCCGATTGAAATCGGCCTCCCGGGGTGCTCCGCACCAGGCGTCGGCCTTCGCCGACACGATCCCCCGGCCGGCGCAGGCCGGCCACCGGCCGAAGGCCCTCGAGGTCGAATTCATTCGACACCCCCACCGGCCCATCGGCCCATCGCGCCGATTGAAATCGGCCTCCCGGGGTGCTCCGCACCAGGCGTCGGCCTTCGCCCACGATCCCCCGGCCGGCGCAGGCCGGCCACCGGCCGAAGGCCCCTTGAGGTCGAATTCATTCGACTCTCACGCCGGCCACCGGCCGAAGACCTCCCCCGGTCGAATTCCTTCGACACCCATACCCCACGCCTATGGCCCGGGAATCATGTCCAGCAGCGCCTTGAGATCCTTCAGGAGCAGGAGCAGCTTCCCCACCACCGGGTCCAGCCCTGAAGCCCCCAGGGCGATGTCCACCGGCTGATCAAAGCTCACCCCGATCTGGGTGCGAACCGGAACCGTCATATTCAACCGCACCGGAAGGCGAGTGCCCGGGGGCAGATTGATGAAGACCGTCCCATTGATCGTGCCCCCGCCTCCGGGCAGCTGGAACGTCGCCGCGGTGGTGATCGGCACCGGCGCCAGCGTAACCACCACCGTATCCTGTTGAACCGGGAGTTCAAAGGCCACAGGGACTGATTGCCGGATGGGGATGGTTGTGGAGATGTGGGTGCTTCCAAGATCCTGAGCGATCTCCTCCAGACGCGCCACGGTCTGGTTCACCGCGGATTTCATAGAGGCCAGCTGCATATAGAGCAAAGCCAGCACGATGACCAGGATCAGATTCACGGTGAAGGAGAACAGAATGGCAATGTTCTTGAATGCTCCCCATAGCCGTCTGAGGAATACCATCGTTTTCACCTCCGATTAGGGCTGGAAGGCGCCTGCGCAATCGATCCCCATGACTCATCGTAATGGGCTCCGGGCGACAGGGAAGAGCGGCGAAGCCCAGTGAGCTGCTCACCTTGCTCCCTCCCCGCACCGCAATATGGCGGGGGAGGTTCGCTGAGCTATACCCCTGGCTCAATTTCCACCCGAACCCCTTTAAAATCGACCTCCACCACCCAGGTGCGAGCGGGGACGCCGGCTTCTTCAAACGCGGCCGCCATCGCCGTTGCGATCGCCTCGTGGCCTTCCGGAGCGAACGCTGCCAGGGCGGGCCCCGACCCGCTGATGCATACAGCTGCTGCCCCAGCGGCCCGCGCGGCCGCTACTGCCCGCTCATAACCCGGGATCAGCTGCGCCCGGTAGGGCTCGTGCAGCCGATCCCGCATGGCTCGACCCAGCAATCCCCAATCGCCTTCCCGAAAGGCGTGGACCAGGAGCGCCACATGGCTGATCTGGTAAACGACATCGTCGAGAGCCAGATAAGAGGGAAGCAGACGGCGAGCCATCTCGGTAGACACAGTGACCCCCGGGAGCGCCAGCGCCACCCGCATGGGAGGGATGGGGACGCGGGCGGCGATCAGGCCATCCTCATCCCGCGCGACCAGCACGAGCCCCCCCAGCAGCGCCGGCGCCACGTTATCCGGATGACCCTCCAGCATAGTGGCTATCTCCAGCAGGGCCTCCGGCGGATCCCGCCGTCCCATCCAGGCCTGAGCCAGGGCCAGCCCGCCGACCACGGCCGCCGCGCTGGATCCGAGACCGGACATCATGGGGATCCGATTGTGGCAACGCAGGCGCATCGGCGGCAACGCCGATCCCATCCGTTCGAACAGTGCCGCCGCCGCGCGCACCACCCGATTGGTCGCATCGCGGGGGAGGAGATCAGCCCCCTCTCCCTCAATCGTCACCTCCAGGGCGGAGGCCGGCTCGGCTTCGATCTCGTTATACAGGCCCAGCGCCAGCCCCATCCCATCGAAACCCGGGCCCAGGTTCGCTGTGGTTGCCGGAACACGTATCCGAATCCGCATCGGAGCCCTCACCTCTGCAGGTTATGAGGCAGGGGAGCCATCACCCATCCCGGATCCGTCCTCCAGGTCCCTCTTCCCCGGATGGCGTAGTGGTTTCTGAATGCTCCCACCAGGCGGCCGGATGCCTCCAGGGCCCGAGGAAGAAACGAACTCCTTCATGGATCAGGCCGATCACCGAGATGACCCAGATCACAACGATGAACCCCAGCCATCCCAGCATCAGGAAGGCCATCACCACACTGATGATCGCGGCCCACTCGGGCTGCATGATCCCGGGCCCCTTCGAATTCTCCGCCGGCCATCACCCTGCGGCTGAGCGTCCATAGCCCTTAGAAGCCTCGCTCCGATTCCACGATCGTCCGGAATCGTTCCCAGACCCTGGGCGCATGGGCACGGGCCTCCGCGGCGATCCGTTCCTCATCAAGGGTCAGCAGCTGCCGGTCTTTCATCAGGATCCGTCCCCCGCAAATGGTCGTGGTCACATGCGAGCCATCCACCCCAAAGATCAGATGCCAGGGCAGGTTCTCCCCCGTTAAAGGCGTGTAAGGCCGGTAATCCAGGAAAATGATATCCGCGCAGGCGCCAGGTGCCAGAACCCCGATGGGATGAGGCCAGAAGAGGGAGGCGATGCGGGCGTTCTCCCGGTACGCCATGGCCATGACTTCCTCCGCCCCCATGGCCCGGGGATCACGGGCATGAACTTTATGCACCAGGTAAGCGGCCTTCATCTCCGCAAACATGTTGTTGGAGAACCCATCGTTGCCCAGCCCGACCGTCACCCCCGCCTTCCGCATCGCCCCTACCGGCGCTACCCCCACCGCGTTGTTCATGTTCGAACGGGGCTGATGGCTGACCTTGCTCTGCGTGCGGGCCAGCAGGTCGATCTCCGCGGCGTCGACATGCACACAATGCGCACATAGCGTCTGCGGGCCCAATACCCCCTCCCGGGCAAGCCGTTCCACCGTTCGAACCCCGTAGACCGTCAGGCTGTGCCCCTCATCCGCCGCATCCTCGGCCACGTGAATATGAAAGCCGCTGCCCAGCGCCTGAGCTTCCGCAACCGCCTCCTCCATGGTCTCAGGGCTGACGGTGAAGGCCGCATGAAGTCCGAAGGAGGCGGCCAGGAAGGCACCACGCGGATCCCCGGTGGCCCGCCATTCCCGAACCCGCCGGAGGAAACGGACGTTCTCCCGAATCCCCGCTCTCGCCCCCTCCAGGCCATTCCGATCGGACACCTCATAACAAAGGCACGCCCGCAGGCCCGCCTCCATCACCGCCTCCGCGATGATGTCCAGGGAGCCATCGATGCAGGAAGGGCTGGCATGATGATCGATCAGCGTGGTGGTGCCGTGACGGATCGCATCGATCAGACAAACCAGCGCGGAAAGGCGAACCGCCTTCTCATCCAGGGCCCGGTCCAGACGCCACCAGAGCCGGCGGAGGATGTGGGGGAAATTCGAAGGAGGATCATCATGAAGCGGCATACCCCGCGCGAAGGCCCCATAGAAATGCGTGTGGGCGCAGATGCTCCCCGGAAGGATCAGCTGACCCCGGGCATCCAGGGTCTCTGCATCCGGATACCGCGCCCGCACTTCGGCTGTGGTCCCCATCATCACAATGCGATCCCCTTCGATCGCAATCGCCCCATCCTCGATCACCCGGGGCGGATCCTCCATTGTGCAAACGGTCCCGTGGATAATGAGCCAGGTCATGAGATCCCTCCTGGAAGCAGCAGTCGTGTGGCGCTCTGTGATCTCCGAGGAAATTTTCAGAGGACTGAGGGTCACCGAAGGCGGCCCCCGCCCCCGAATGATTTCTCCCACCCCTCATGGCTGGGTTCGGATCAGGCTGCGTAAGTTCTATTGATTTTCTCATAGGAGCTTTAAGGCTGGAAGCCTCACAGGGATGATACAGCTGGCCTTTTCCTGGAAGCTTTGAGGGCCATCCTGTCTCCCGCAATGGGAGCGAGGTGGATGTTCCGTCCTCATGAAATCGTGGAAGCCAGGACCTCGCGCACGATGGCCCGGAATTCGGCCAGGATCATCGCGGTGGCTCCCCAGATCGTGTGATTCCCCAGGCGAAATACCGGAATCCGCCAGCGCACCCCATCAACTTCCCGCTCCTCTTCCCCCTGATGACGGGGATCCAGGAGCCATGAGAGGGTGGCCTCCAGCACCTCCGCCACTTCGATCGGAGCGGGGCGAAACCTGGGGCGCCTGGGGAGATAGCCCACCACCGGATGCACCATGAAGCCGCTGGGAGGGACAAAAAGGGGTGTAAGGGAACCCAGAAGCTCCACCGGATCTTCCAGGGGACCCAGCTCCTCTTCGGTCTCTCGAAGGGCGGCCTCCGCCGGAGATTCCCCTGGCTCACAGGCTCCCCCCGGGAGGGAAATCTGGCCTTTGTGATAGGCGACATGGAAGGTTCGCCGGGTAAGCGGGAAGGCCAGATCCAGACCATTCGGATAGAGCAGGATCAGCACTGCAGCGGCGCGAGCCCGCGCCAGCTCCTCGCTCAGACGCTCCAGCAATGCCCGTCGATAAGGAGGGGCCATCTCCCACTGGGCAGAGGCTCCAGGAAGCGGCCGGGCCAGTCGCTCCCGAAGCCCTTGAATGAGCTCCTGAAGGGAAGGTTGCGCGTGTCCCATAGCTGGACTGATTCCCCCATTCAATGCGAGCATCCGAACAAACGGGCGAATCTGTCCCCGGCGTTCTGCCCGATCCCCGGGGTATTTTTGATAAAAATTACGCAGCTGGCCTCTGCGTCAGCCTAAAGTCCCGGAAGCGATGGTCAAATTATTTCCGCCCCCATGCGATCGCTTCTTCCAGGAGGGCCACCACCTCTTCGTCCGGCACCTGGTCGAATTGCTCATAGAAGGCACCGACGGCCCAGAACAGCGCCGGCGTGTAAAGCACAACCACCGCGTCCGCCTCGGCCTCCACCCGGGGGAGCATCTCCGGCGGGGCCACCGGGGCGGCTACAATCAGGCGCCTGGCCCCCCGGTTCCGCAGGGAGCGCAGGCTGACCCGCATCGTCGCTCCCGTCGCAATCCCATCATCGACCACCACCACCGTCCGGCCCTCCACCGGGATCGGCGGCCGGGTGCCGCGGAAGATAGCGGCCCGCCGCCGCAGCTCCTCTTGTTGACGGCGAACTTCCTCTTCGATGTAAGCCGGCGGGACCTCCAGCTCCGCGATCGCAAGGGGGTCCACCCACAGGGTTCCGTCCTCGGCCACAGCGCCGATCGCCAGCTCCGGATTGCCCGGGGCGCCCAGCTTGTGGGAGAGGACCACATCCAGGGGCGCCTGAAGGGCGCGGGCCACCTCATAGGCCACCACCACACCCCCGCGGGGGATCCCCATCACCACCACCTGCCCCGCTCGAGCCTCCGGCTCCAGATCTCGCAATGCCTCCGCCAGTCGCTCTCCGGCATCTTTTCGATCTCGAAATCGCATCCAGACCTCCATCCCTCAGGACATCCACCGCTGAGCTTTGATTCGGGGACGCAAGAGAGCCCCCTGCCCCTCCCCCAGGTCCAGAGGGCCTCGGGGACGGGAGATCCATTTGGGGCGCGGGCGGCGCCTTCGGCGCCCCCCGCAGCCTCAGAAGCCTCCAGGGAAGAAAACAGCGTAGCAGTTCTCAGAAACCATCTTAACGCAAATTGCCCCTCAGCAACCAGAGGCGCTCTCATTCCCTCGTCCTTCGAGGGCGGTGGGCATATCGGAGCGCGCCCAGCGGCCTTGAAATCTCCCCCTCCCCAGGCTCCTATGAGAAGCATCGACGGCATATCTCCTGCAGCGAAATAAGTTCCATCCAATTCGTCGTAGCACCTGGATCCCATAGGCACTTGACAGTGCTCGGGGATCCCCCTAAGATGAGCCTGAAGGTTCATGGAATCCCAGACCTGGGAGGCCTTCCATGAAACGTGCTGGGCTGTTCATTGCGATCGGGATAATCGCCCTCAGCCTTGCGCTGGGAGCCTGTGCGCCCCAGAAGCCCCCCTTGGGGAGCGAACAGAATCCGCTGGTGATGGTCTTTGTGCCCTCCGGGGAGTCCGAAGAGATCAAGCGAGGCGGGGAGCAGCTCGCTCAGATGCTGGGGAAGAAGCTGAACATGAAGGTGACCATCAACCTGGCCAGCAGCTTCGCCGCCGCGGTGGAAGCCATGGGGGCCGGCCAGGCCCAGATCGGCTGGCTCAACACCCTCAGCTATCTCCTGGCCCATGAGAAATACGGTGTGGAGGTGATCCTGGCCACCGTGCGCTTCAATCAAACCTACTACACGGGCCAGATCATCGTGCGGGCCGACTCGGGCATCAAGAGCATCGCCGATCTTAAGGGCAAGACCATGTGCTGGGTGGATCCCCTCTCCACCTCCGGCTACCTGATGCCCCGCATCCTGCTGAAGGCGAACGGAGTGGATCCGGACAAGGATTTCGCCAAGACGGTGAACGCGGGCTCCCACCCCAATGTGGTGAAGGCCGTTTACAACGGAGACTGCGACGCCGGGGCGACCTATGTGGATGCGCGAGGCGCCGTGGAGAAAGATCTTCCCGACGTGAAACAGAAAGTGGTTGTGCTGGCGACCACCGCGAAGATCCCGAACGACAACGTCAGTGTGGTGAAAGATCTCCCTCAGGACCTGAAGGAGAAGATCCGGAAGGCGCTGCTGGAGATCGCCCAATCGGAGGAGGGCAAGAAGGCCCTGCAGACCGTCTATCAGATCGAGGGTTTGCAGGCAGTCGACGATTCCTTCTACGATGAATTCCGGGCCCAGCTGAGCGCCTCCGGGTATAAGCTGGAGGATCTGGTGAAGCCGGCGAAGTGAGCGCGATGCGGGTGGGCGGCCGGGCCGCCCACCCATTGGTTCTGCTCTCACCCCTCATACAGCCGCGCGGGTGCACCGCGATCTCTAAATTCGAAGAACCTCCCTTCCCTACCGCCCCGCTATAGGCGGGGAAGGAAGAAAAAATCCGCGGGACACGAGGTCGGTCCTCCATGCCGCTGATTGTGGATCGCCTGACCAAGATCTACCCCGATGGGACACGGGCGCTGCACGAGGTCAGCTTCACGGTGGAAGACGGGGAATTCGTGGCCATCATCGGACTCAGCAGGGCCGGGAAGAGCACCCTGCTTCGCTGCATCAACCGTCTCATCGAGCCCACCTCCGGCCGGGTGATCTGGAACGGGATCGATATCACGGCGGCCTCGCCCCGCGAGCTTCGAAGGATCCGCCGCCAAATCGGGATGATCTTCCAGCAGTTCAATCTGGTTAAGCGCGCCACCGTTCTCACCAACGTCCTCACCGGCCGCCTGGGGTATGTGAACCCCTGGCTCAGCCTTCTGGGCTATTTTCCCCCTTCGGAAGTGCAACGGGCGATGCAGGCCCTGGAACGCGTCGGCCTGGCGGATCTGGCGGATAAGCGGGCGGATGAGCTCTCCGGCGGGCAACAGCAGCGGGTAGGCATCGCCCGGGCGCTGATGCAGGAGCCACGTCTTCTGCTTGCGGACGAGCCGGTCGCCAGCCTGGATCCCGTCCTCGCTCACTCCATCCTCCGCTATATCGAGGAGCTCAACCGCAAGGACGGCGTCACCGTCCTCTGCAGCCTCCACTTCCTGGATCTCGTCCATCGCTATGCCACCCGGGTGATCGGCTTGAAGGATGGAATCAAGGTGTTCGATGGACGTCCGGACGAGATCGATGACCGTCGTTTTAAGGAAATCTACGGACAGGAGGCGGAGCGCATTGGCGGGTGAGCGTCGCCCCCCCAGGGCTCCACGATCATCCCCGGGCTGGCCTACTATGCGATGGGGTTGCGCACCCTGGCCGGGATCTGGCTGGGGGTTTCCCTGACGCTGGTCGGCCTCGCCCTGTGGCGGGGACATCCCTGGCTGTGGATCTCAGTCGGATTGTGGTGGATAGGAACCGGTTACGATGCCTGGCGGCGATTCAAAGGCCGCCGGCCCCGTCTGTGGCCCGCTACGCTGATCGCCCTCATTGCAATTTACGGTGTAGGCTGGGAGGTTACGGAGATCCACCCCCTGGCTCCCTTCCAGCGCTTCGATAAAATGCGGCCATATCTCATCGCCCTCACGCAACCGGATCTCCTGACCTACCCCACGGAACGGCAGGTATATCGGATCCCCGTGGAAGTCCCCTGCACGCACCCACCCTCCCCCAGGGAAATCCGGGAGGAAGCTCAGGTCTGGCTCTCTGCGGACTGCGCGCAAGCTGGGGATCTCCTTACCCTCCAGGGAGAAGGATTCCCGGCAGGCCCTTCCCTGGAACTGTGGTGGGTGAATCCGATCGGGGAACGCCAGCGGATCCTTCAGGAAGGCCGCCCCCTTTCCCTGCAGGCGGATGCCTCGGGCCGATTCCGCACGGCCTTCATCGCCCCACGGGCGGTTCCGCTGGGGTTCGAGCCGCCCCCTGGCCAATCCCAGACCCACTTCCTGGAACTCCACGTCGTGCGGGTGATCGGAGGACCCCGCCCCAGCGAGGCGCTGCTGGAGGTCGCGGAGAAGATGGGGGAGACGGTGGCCATCGCGCTGCTGGCCACCACCTTCGCCGTGCTGATCGCCGCACCGCTCTCCTTTCTGGCCGCTCGGAACCTGATGGGCGGCTCCCTCCCCGCCCGCGCGATCTACTACGCGATGCGAGGGTTTTTTAATATCGTCCGCTCGGTGGAGCCCCTGATCTTCGGAATCGTGTTTGTGGTGTGGGTGGGGCTGGGATCCTTCGCCGGGATGCTTGCTTTAATGGTGCACTCCATTGCTGCGCTGGGGAAACTCTTCTCGGAGGTCATCGAGCACATCGATCCGGGCCCGGTGGAGGCGCTAATGGCAACCGGAGCGAACCGCCTCCAGGTCATCCGCTACGCGGTCGTTCCCCAGGTCGTGCCGGAGTTTGTCTCCTTTGCCGTCTACCGCTGGGACATCAATGTCCGCATGTCCACCATCATCGGTTTCGTAGGAGGCGGAGGGATTGGATTCCGGTTAAGCGAGTGGATCCGGCTGAGCGCCTACCGGCAGGTCGCGACGGCGGTGATCGGCATCGCGCTGGTGGTGATGGCCCTGGATTACGTCAGTGCCCAGGTGCGGCGCCGTATCGTATGAAAACCGTATGAAAGGCTGTTCGGGAATGTATCGACATCGCCGCTGGCTACAGATCATCGGGGCGCTGCTCGCCCTCGGAATCTACGCTGGATCCTGGCATGTGGTCGGCATTGACCTGAGGAAACTGGTGGAGCCTCAGGCAGCCCGGCGCGCCCAGGAGATCTTCACCGCCTTCCTCACGCCGGAGATCCTGGTTCCCGAACGGGGAATCCAGCGCGTGGAGGTGCCGGTGCGGGTCCCATGCGAATCGGGAAACATCCCGGAAACGGCGGAGGTGGGTGAGGGTCCCCGCCTGTTCCTCCCGCCCTGCGCCTCTCCGGGGACGCAGATCCGGATTCGTGGAGAAGGGTTTCGCCCGGGGAGCGAGCTGGTGCTGCGATGGGTTTTTGCGCCCAGCCCGCAATTGCCACTGGGCGGCGAATTGCTGGCCGGGCGGACCCGAACGGATGCCGCCGGCCATTTTGAGCTGGATGTGGAGATCCGGCCCCTCCTGGCCCAGGAAGGCGGCGCCCGCCTGCAGGCGGAAGCCCGATGGGAGGGACGATGGCAGATCAGCCCGGCGCTGACCCGCACCATGGAGCTCACGTTGCAAACGATCTTCCTGGCATTGATGGCCACCACGCTGGCCACAGGAGTTGCTGCGCCCCTCTCCTTTCTGGCCGCTCGCAATATTACCGCCCGGGGCCCTGTGGGAACCGCTGTTTATTACCTCACCCGCACGATCTTCAATGTGGTTCGCTCGATTGAACCCCTCGTGGTAGCCGCGATCTTCGCCACGTGGGTCGGCTTCGGCCCCTTTGCCGGTGTGCTGGCGCTGACCGTGGCTACCGTGGTGAACCTGGGCAAGCTCTTCTCCGAAGTCATTGAGACCATCGACCCGGGGCCGGTGGAAGCCATTACGGCGACTGGGGCGAACACCCTCCAGGTCATCCGCTACGCCGTGATCCCTCAGATCACCTTGCCGTTCCTGGCGTTCATCATTTATCACTGGGATATCAATGTCCGGATCTCTACGGTTGTGGGGTTTGTGGGCGGCGGAGGGATCGGCTATCAGCTGAAGCTGTGGATCGATCAGACAGATTATCATAAGGCCGGGACAGCTGTGTGGGCGATTATCGCAGTGGTCTCGGCGATGGATTATGTCAGCGCACGGTTGCGGGAAACCATCCGCTGAAGGCGGGGCTTCCGTCGTTGGGCACCAATGGGGGAACGGGGAACAGGTTCTACCGTGCGGGACGGGCGAAATAACTGAGGGCAAGGCGGATTTTCTCTTCCAGAGGCAGATCAGGGTCTGACGGCACATGCGCCAGGGCAGCCTGGGCCTCGACGACGCTGTAGCCCAGGGCGGTGAGCGCGGCAATGATCTCCGTGTCGTCCGCTCGCGGAGCCGGAACCCCCGGTGCCGGCAGCCCGCGGATCCGATCCTTCAGGTGAAGGATGATGGCCCGTGCAGTTTTGGGGCCAATGCCGGGCGCCCGACGGAGAACATCCACCTGCTCCTGGGCGATGGCCGCCCGCAGGGTGGGCGCGGAAAGGCTCAGCAGCGCAAGGGCGGCCCGCGGCCCCACACCGTTCACGGTGAGCAATTGTTCGAAGAGCTCCCGCTCCTCCTCATCGGCGAATCCATAAAGGGTGAAGACCAGCCCATGGCCCTCCATCCGGGCCACCAGCGTCGTATGCAGCGTGAGGGACTCTCCCACACGGGCCCGGGCCAGCACACTGGGGGGAACACAGGCCTGGATCACCCAGCCGTTCAGATCCAGCCGAACCCAATCTTTCCCGATGGCTTCCACAATCCCACGCACCTGAACCAGCATCGCGCCCTATCCCTTCTTAGAAGATGAGTTCCGCCGCGGGTCGCTCCCTGGGGGCTTTTGGGGCCGGGACGACCCCAGAGGATCTTTTTCTCCCCTCCCCCCAGGGTCCAGATGTCATCCGCAAGACTTTTGAATCTCCCACGCCGGAAGCCCCGCGAGTTCGGCGGCCGGTGGCCATAGCCGGGCAGGCGGAGGCATGGAAAGCGCCGTATAGGCGGGCTCGGTGATCAGCCACATGCCTGCCGGGAGCAGATACGCCAGCCGGATCGCTTCCTCAACGGCCTCGCCAAACATCGCCCCTGCGGCCAGCCCCGGGCCCTCCAGCCATCCCACGGATACGGATCCGATGTGGAGCACCGCTCTCCACAGGGATGTCTCAGGATCTGCACGCCGAAGGGCATCGAGCGCCCGGGCCACGCTGGGAAACAGGGCCAGAAGGCCCCCATCCGGGATGGGCAGGAGAAGCCCGTTTTCCTGCCGAAGGCCACGGGCCCAGCGCGCCCACTCGGGGAGCAGATGCGACGGACTCCTGGAATCCGGGGGGCGCAGAACCAGGATCCCGGCGGAGGGATAACGCCCATGGTTTGGAAGGGAGGGACGGAAGGCCGCGAGCCAGCGGAACCCGGCACGCAGCGCGACCAGGCGTTCAGCCACCGCGATCCGGGCCAGGAGCTCCTGAGGCGCATAGGGCTTCGTCACGTAATCATCGGCCCCAGCCAGGAGGGCCTCCGCGATGTGATCCGGGTCGGTTCGCCCGGATACCACCAGAACGGTCATGTTCCAGCCGAAGGAGCGAGCGCGCAGCTCCCTCAACCAGGCCAGGCCATCCCCATCGGGCAAATTCAGATCCAGGATGATCACGGTGGGGCGAAGCTCCAGCAGGCGCTGACGGGCAGTCCGGAGATCCGGGGCGATCACCGCCGGCCGACGGCTCCAGCTCAGCAGCTCGTAAAGCGCCTGCGCCTCCGCAGGTTGATCCTCCACAATCAGAACCGGGCCAATCATACGGATCTTCGCGCGATGCGCCGCACAGGCGAGGATTTCAGGAACCCGATCAGCACCACACCCATCTCCGGTTGCAACCGCTAAAGGATCGCCGACAGGCGGGCGTGGTTCAGATGGCAGATGGCGACTGCGAGGGCGTCCGCCACGTCATCCGGACGGGGGATCTCGGGCAGGCGCAGAAGCATACGAACCATGGTCTGGATCTGAGCTTTGGGGGCGCTCCCGTATCCGACCAGCGCCTGCTTGACATCGGCCGGCGTGTATTCGTAGACCGGGATCTCCGCCTGGGCCAGCGCCAGCAGCGCCACGCCGCGCGCCTGGCCGACCGCGAAAGCGGTGGTCACATTGCGGCCGAAAAAAACGCGCTCAATGGCCGCGACATCCGGACGGTAGCCTTGAATCAGCGAGCAGAGGGCCTCGTAAAGCTGGCGAAGACGCAGGGGAAGCGGATCCCCCGCCGGCGTCCGGATGTCCCCATAAGCCAGGACCTCGAGATCCCCCCCATGGTCCTCGACCAGACCATAGCCAGTAATCGCGATCCCCGGATCGATCCCCAGCACCCGCATCAGGCGGCCTGAGCCTCGTATTTGCGGATCAGCTCGTCGGAGATTTCCAGGTTCGAGTAAACCTGCTGCACATCGTCCAGCTCCTCCAGGGCGTCCACCAGCGACATCACGGACATGGTCGCGTGGTCATCGAGGGTCACCCGCGTCTTGGGTCGCATGGTCAGCTCGGCGTTGTCGATGGTCAGGCCGGCCTGCAGCAGGCTCTGACGGACCGCCTGGAGGTCCTCCGGCGCGGTGTAGATCTCTACCAGATCCTCGCTGATTTCCACATCCTCTGCTCCGGCCTCGATGGCGAGCTCGAAGATCTTCTCCGGATCCTGACCGTCGGGCCGGATCGCAATGTATCCTTTCTTCTCGAAGTTCCACATCACGGCGCCGGATTCCGCGAGGCTGCCGCCGTGGCGGGAGAAGATCCGGCGGAGCTCAGCCACCGTCCGGTTTCGATTATCCGTCAGCACCCGCACAATAATCGCCACTCCATGGGGGCCGTATCCCTCGTAAAGCAATTCCTCGAATTGCTCCGCCCCCTTCTCGAGACCCGCCCCGCGCCGGATAGCCCGTTCAATGTTCTCCTTCGGCATATTGGCGGCGCGCGCCCGCTCGATCGCCAGCCGCAGGCGCAGGTTCGTCTCCGGGTCCGGCCCTCCTTCCCGGGCCGCGACGATCAGCTCCCGGGTCAGGCGGCTGAAGAGCTGGCCCCGCTTGGCATCCATGGCCGCCTTACGGTGTTTAATGTTCGCCCATTTGCTATGTCCGGCCATCGAGCTTTCCTCCTCTCCCGGTGATATTCGAGTGCTCTCTTTAAGCCTGAATGCCTCATGGGGCAGGCGAAGCCGTCTCCGGCAGCCCGATTACCAGAGAACCCCCGGATGGGGGATCCGCGCGCTCGCCTGAAACCCAGCACCATTGCAATTCTATCATAACCCAAGAGGGCGGATGGCTCCTCCTTCATCATTCCGGAATGGGGGTCGCGAGGGTGGACCTACCGCCCTTAAAAAATGGGGTGGCGGCCCGATCGGGCCGCCACCCCATTTTCCAGCCCTTATTGGGAGGCGAGAGGAGTTCTAAGGGGCACTGACCGCCCGGTAAGCGTTGATGCGCCCCCAATACCAGTAGCGCCCGGTGCCCGGGATCGGATCGGCGGTGGTCTCGATCCGCTGGCGGACACATGTGTTGGTGGTGCACCGGCCGCTCGCCCACACCAGCCCCGCCAGGCCCGCCACATGAGGAGTCGCCATAGAGGTGCCATTCAGGGCATCGTAAGTGGTGAAGTAGCCATACTGAGTGGTCAGATAGACAGGCGTGTCCGGCATGGTGGAAAGGATCCGCACGCCCGGCGCGGCGACGTCAACCCATTTGGCGCCGTAATTGGAGAACGAGGCCTTGTTGTCGTTCTCATCCGTGGCGGCGACGGCGATGCAATTCGTGTAAGCCGCCGGATATGTCTTGGCGCTGGAACCGCTGTTGCCGGCGGCGCAGGCCAGCACTGCCCCCTTGCTCCATGCGTAATCCACCGCATTCTTCAGGGTGGTTGAGCCGATGGAGCCGCCCAGGCTGAGGTTGATGACCCTCGCGCCGTTGTTTGCGGCCCACACGATGCCATCCGCCACCTGCGCGTAGGTCCCGGAGCCGCTGGCGTCCAGGACCTTGGCCGCCAGCAGGCTGACCTGCCAGTTCAGGCCGGCCACCCCGACCCCGTTGTTCGTCAACGCCCCGATGGTCCCCGCCACATGGGTGCCGTGGCCGTTGTCGTCTTCCGCGTTGCCGTCGTTGTTCACGAAATCCCACTGCGCGGCCACAGGGGGAAGATCCGGATGGCTATTGTCGATCCCCGTATCCACCACCGCGATGCGGACCGCGCTGGAGCCGGTTGTGAAATCCCAGGCCGCATAGGCCTGGATCTTCCCCCAGCCCCACTGGGACACGCATCCAGACTTCGAGGAATTATAACAGGTCGTGTTGTCATACGGATCATTGGGGTCCAGCGCGATCGTTGCTATACCGTTGGGTTCCACATATTCCACATGGGGATGGCGGCTCAGTGCAGCCAGGACGGCATCAAGGGCCTGAGGGGGGACCTTCACCACCCAGACGCCCAGGAGAGTCTGATGATGAAGGCGGAAACCGAAGGCCCGGGCCAGCGTCGCTGGATCCGCGCCCGGTGTGAACTTCACCAGAAGCTCATCCGGCACATAGCTGCCCGGCGGAAGCCCCTGCGTGCTCGGGTTGCCAGAGACCCAGCCGGTTAAACCCATAATCATGACCGTTAGAAGAACCAGCCATCGCCGCCCCATGGATGTCCTCCCTGATGATGGATTTCCCTGACCTTGCGGGATCGAACGCAGAAAACCCATTGCATAGCCCCGGGTTTCCCCCGGGATAGAGACCTCCGGCCTTTCCGATTCGCGCTTCACTATGCAAATACTGAACTTTCCATATTATTACACCGCCTTAACTACCTGAAGAGATGTGGGCTGTGAGACGGGAGATGAGGCTGCCCTTCCCACTCCTCCACCCGTTCCTGCTCCCCTCCCGGGAAGTCCAGAGAGAGCACCCAGTCCCGGGTTCGTCCGGTGAAGAGATCGATCCGCTCATACCGCAAATCCCCTGGGCTCACATGGAGAAGACCCACCGCCGGCCCTTGCTGGACGTAATAATCCGGGGCCACCGGGCCCGGATTCACCAGCCAGACCCCGTTCACACGAACCAGATGGGGTCGGTGCGTATGCCCGGAGACGATCACGTGCACCGGATCCGGGAAAGCGAAGCGCGCATATCGCAGATACCGGAGCGGTTCGAAGCCGATGACGGTTTCCCGGATTTTGTTCCTCAGATAAACCGGCCAGCCGCCGTGGCCATGCACCAGCCCGATCCGGATCCCATTGATCTCCACGATTTCCCGCCACGGCAGGCGGAGCCCCAGATCGGCGTTCCCCCTGACCGCCACCACCGGAGCCAGGCGAGCCAGCTCTTCCAGCACCGGCCAGCGATTCAGATCCCCCGCATGCAGGATCAGGGCAACGCCCCGGAACACCTCGGCCACCTGAGGGGGAAGGCGCTCCAGCCGCTGTGGAACGTGAGTGTCCGCAATCAGGCCCACGGTCATGATCCGCATGGGCTCCCCCTCAGCGCTCCGCGATCCCGTGCGCCTTCTGCTCCACCACGCGCTGGATAAAGCGCTCGATTTGCTCAAAAACTTCCTCCCGCTCGATATCCTCGGGAATGACATGGCCGCTGTGAACCAGCCAGTGGATCGTCTTGTCGCGGCTTCCCAGCCGGTGATAAATCGCCCATCCCTGGTCCGGAGGGACCGTGCGGTCAGATCGGGAGTAGATCAGCAGGGCCGGACATTGCACCTGAGGGAGGCGAGCAGCCGCTGCCTGAATCGCCCGAACCACTTCTTCCACCGCTGTCACTGGATACCACGAGTATGAAATGCGCTCCGCCTGCGCTTCGGGATCCCGGAGATCCGAGGAGGGCTTCCCCACATGGGGGATCAGCCATTTCAACAGCCAGAGAAAGCGGAGGCGGATATCCCGGATGCGGTAAGGGGAGGCCATGACGATCAGGCCGTCTGGAGGTTGCCGGGCTGCCTCGTAGAGGGCGAGGACACCCCCCAGCGAGAGGCCGCACAGGAACACATGCTCGCATCGCTCCCGCAGGGTCCCGGCGCCTGCGGCCACCGCCTCCGCCCAATCCCGCCAGGTCACCTCGCGCAGATCCTCCGGCCGCGTCCCATGGCCAGGCAACCGGATCCCCAGGACCGTCCGTCCGCGGTCGGCCAGAAAAACCCCAAGCCGGCGCATCTCCTGAGGGGCGCCCGTGAATCCGTGGATCAACAACACGCCGATCGGCCCGCCGGGAAAGAAGAAGGGCTCGCCGCCCGGACGCAGCGGCCCTTCCCCCGGGCGAGGTCCCCAGCGGGCCAGGATGTTCGCTTCCAGAAGCGGAGCGGCATCCGCGCGATCCCCTGACGTCATAGGCATCCTCTTTCCCTCCTCTGTAAAATAAGCCAGTGCAAAGCCTGGTCGCAAGGTTGGGCGGGGCGCTCCTGAGGTCCCGCTCAAACCTCAACAGGAATGGCGCAAGTCCTGCTCTAATCCACTTTCCTCGAAAGATCCGATGATCACAACTCCCCGGAAACCGGAACAGATTCGGGCGATGTTCGCTCGCATCGCCCATCGCTATGATCTGATGAACCGCCTGATGACGGGTGGGCTGGACCTCCACTGGCGTCGAGAGGCCATCCGTGCCTGCGCACTGCCGCCGGATGCCCGCGCCCTGGACGTGGGGGCTGGAACCGGCGATCTGGCAGCGGAAGCGCTGCGACAGCGCCCCGGGGCACTGGTGGTGGGCTGCGATTTCACCCTCCCGATGATGCTTCGCGGACGCATGAAACCCGGTCGTGAGCGCATCCAGTGGGTCGGTGGGGATGCGCTGCGCCTTCCCTTTCTGGATGAAGGGTTCGACGCCGTGTTCTCCGGCTTCGTGATGCGCAACGTCGCGGATCTGGATCTCGCTTTCCGGGAACAGGCACGGGTCGTCCGCCCCGGCGGTCGAGTGGCCTGCCTGGAGGCGATCCGCCCGCCCCGACGATGGTGGACTCCATTCTATCGCTTTTATTTTCATCGCGTTGTTCCATGGATTGGAGCGATCGTGGCCGGCGATCGGGCCGCCTATACGTATCTGCCGCAATCCGTGGAGGCCTTTTTTACGCTGGAGGAACTGGCCCACGCCATGACCCGAGCGGGACTGATCCTGCTGGAAGCCCGCACGTTCATGCTGGGGACAGTGGCCCTGGTGGTCGGCGTGAAGCCATCGAAGCGCTGAGGGGGAGAGCGAGAACATCCGGGCTCCTCGGGCCCTGGGAAGGATGGGAGGGGATTTTATTCGGCCAGGAGTTCCACCGCTGGCCTTCCCTATGGGAAGAAAGGGGAGCATCCTGCCTTTCAGATCGGAGCCCGCAACGGCGCAAGCCCTATCGGCTTCCCCTAACCCCGAATATGCCCTGTGGGAAACAGCGCCCGCGCCCGGATCCACTGAAGGCGCGCTTCGCTCACCGGCCGTCCGAATGACAGGAAGCCGGCCAGCCGGAAGCCATGTTTCTCCGCCAGGCGGGCGATTTCCTCGACCTGCTCGATGGAAAGACGACGGCCCAGGCTGTAGGACTCCCAGCGGCCTTCCAGAGCCAGGGTGATGGTCTCGGCCATGCATGCATAGGTCATCCGCGGGGGGAGCCCGAAATCGAAGCCGAAGTCCACCTCCCCGGGAACCTCCACGATGCCTCCGTCAATGACCAGGACGTCGTCCCGTTGCGCAGCCACGAGGGGGGAGACGTTGCGGGGCTGGGCCACATCGCAGACCACCGCGCCGGGCTTGAGATGCTCCGGCCTGATGATCGCCACTGGAGAGCTGCTCACCACCAGGACAAGATCCGCCTCGCGAAGGGCATAGAGGTCCTTCGCGATCTCCGTTCGCGCGCCCTCGGCTTCCACCAGCGAGCGGATGCTCTCCAGGCGCTCCGCCCGACGTCCGGCCAGGATCAGGCGAGGAACCTCCCGGGCCAGCAGCCGGGCGGCCACCCGGCCGATGGCCCCTGTCGCCCCGACTACCGCTGCCGTGGCTCCGGAGAGCGGGATCCCTATCTGCTGGGCCGCCTCACGCAGGGCCTGCAGCGCGACGGCCACGGTATAGCTGTTCCCGGTCGTCACCGGGATCCGAAGATGCCGGGCCACCGTGACCCCTGCATCCCCCACCACCGCCGTAAAGGCCCCCAGACCCAGAATCCGCGCCCCCAATCGCTCCGCCAGCCGTCCGGTCTCGATGATCTTGCGGTAAACCCGCTCCAGGGGCAGCGAGAGCATGCGCTGCGGCGTCAGCGGACAGGCCACCAGCCAGCCCTCGATCTCCTTTCCGGTCGCCGCGGAACGGATCCCGACGATATGGGAGAGGTAAACCGGGGGGAAATAAGCGGAGAAGAAGTGGATGGCCGGCTCTGGCAGCAAACGGCCCAGCAACGGGAATTTGCGCTGGACATCCCGTCTGGGATCAACCGGATGGATCATAAAGGCGAATCCGCCCATATCCCCCGCTTCGCGCCTGTCGAGAGCTCGGGAATTCCGGGAAAGGTAACGGCCTGCTCCCCATAACCTGTAGGAGGGGCTTCAGCCCCGACGGATGGTCGCCGCTCAAGCGGCTCCTACCACTGAGATCGGCCTTGACCGACCTCAGGGCTGCAGGCCCATGATGGGCGACTTTAGCCGGCCCGCGTGGATGTCTCCTATCCTCAAAGGGAACCCTGCTCTCCCAGAACGGGAACAGCCTCCGGTGTGGGGGCTTCTCCCTCCCGGGGATACAGACGTGGATACAGGGCGGCCCCGCCCGGGATGCGCAGATGATCGCTGTCCTCGTAATACACGTTCCTGGTGATCACGTGGCGATCGGAGGTGGCAAAGAGGACGACATCGGACTCGATCATGCGGGCGGGGTAGATCACCAGGCCCGATCCCAATCGACAATGGTGGCCCACACATCCCCCCAGGACCGGCATCCCGGTTTCCACCAGCTCGCCGCGGAAATGCGTGCGGATCGGCTTGGGGAGCAGGTTGAAATCCGTGAAGGTAGTCCCCGCCCCGATGAACGTATCGCGCCCCACCACGCACAGTTGCAGGCAGGTGTTCTGGGCCACCATGGAGTGCTCCATCATCGTGGTCATGAAGAGGGCCGACCGGAAGGGGAGGAAACAGCCATCCCCCACCACGCTCAGCAGCACCTGGACCCCCTGGCCGATGTTCACGTTGTTGCCGATAACGCTGTTGGCGATCACCGCCCCCGCCCCGATGGTCACGTTGTCTCCGATGATCGTCGGACCCTGCAGGATGGCCGTGGGATCAATCTGCACGTTGCGTCCGACGTGGATCAGGGCAGAGGAGGAGAGGACCTGGCGGCGCTCCAGCATCGCCCGCCAGAGGATACGCAGCTTGACATCCAGGCGCTGGATCTGAGCCTCCATCCGGGCGCCCTCGGCGAAGATCCCGAAGGGGGAGTTGGCCATAAAGACATGAACCCAGTGCTCGATCGACAGGAACGCCCGCAGGGGAACCCAGAACGTGAGATCTCCCTGATTCGGCGCCATGTAGCGGGGGACCCGATAGTAGCCGATCTCCCGGGCTAAAGTCTCGACAACCAGAGGGCGCGCATAGGGCTCTTTCCCATAGGGGAAATACCACATATCGGCGACGTAGACGTCTCCCTCTCTTCGAATGCCCCGCTGCAGAGGAAGCGCATGATGGACGATCGCCGGATCGTTCAGGGCGAAGGCCACGCGGCAGGCTTTCCCCAGCCGCCGCGCCCGGTCCAGAAACGTCTGGAGGAACGGCTCATCGAAGAACAGATTGTCCCGATACACAAGGGTCGGAACCCGATCATCCGGGACCTCATCCAGGGAATGGACCTCCAGTTCCTCATCGCAATACGGGGCCAGGAGATCCCGCTGATGGAGCCAGAGCGGCTTGTTCATCACCATCAGATCCCGCGCCGGCTCATTGAAGGGCGGGATCAGCCGGCGATCCCGGATGATTACCTTCCGCAACTTCCCGCTCATCCGATCCCTCCCCAGTGCCCCGTGGGCTGGAAGTGATCATTCCCCTATCCGATGTTCCGCCAGCTTCAAGTTGTGCAATGAACCTGTAAATCCCGAAGTTATTGTATCTTAACCAGCGAGCGGGGAATTTAAAGGGGTGGAATGAGCTGCCGGGAGCAATCCATCCCACCCCTCCGCTAATTCTGAAGAAGGAAATCGGCCAGGGCCTGCCGGAAACGCTCCGGCTCGTCCAGCATCGGGAAATGGCCCGCCTCGGGCATCCAGAAGATCTGTGCCCGGGGAGCTCCCTGCGCCAGGAGAAACGCCTGTTTCGGATCCACGATATTATCGCGGGCCCCATAGATCCCCAGGACCGGAGGACGCAGCTGGGGGAGCAGCGGCCGCAGGTCGGTGCGATGGAGGCTGCCGATGCTCTGGAAAAACGAACGAAGGGTGGTTCGGGAGAGGTCGCGCTCCCACATCCGATACCATGTCCGCCAGGCCCGGGTGATGGTCGGGGAGGCCAGATAAGTCCCTGCCTTCACCACGGCCGGGAATGTATACGCCAGGAAAGCCCAGAAAGGCTGTCCGGCCATCTTGAGGAAGAAATTCAAAGACGTCCCCACGATTGGGGAACCCACCACCGCCACCCGCGTCACCCGGTCCGGATGCGCAAGGGCCACCCCCAGGGCCACCGTCCCTCCCATGGAGTGACCCACCAGAGCTGCCGAGGCGATCCCCAGGCGGTCCATGAACTGGACGACGAGGGCAATGAAATCGGGGACGGTGAAGCTGGCCCGTTTGTGATCAGACTCTCCGAACCCCCAGAAATCCAGCGCATAAGAGCGGCAATGGGAAGCCAGGACGTTCATGGTATCGATCCAGTAAGCCCAGGATCCCAGCCACCCATGGAGGAAGATCACGGGCCGCCCTCGTCCGATCGCCTCGTAATGGACAATCCCCTGTTCGGTGACAATCGAGCTCATTCCGTTTCAAAAGTTCAATCCAGGATCGGAAACCCTCTGTGGCGCGCCGATTGGAAATCGGCCTCCTGAGGCGCTGCGCGCCTTCCGTCGGCCTCCGCCGACGGGAAAACCCCCGGCCGGCGCCGGCCGGCCACCGGCCGAAGGCCCCTTGAGGTCGAATTCATTCGACACCCCACCGCGCCCGGCCACCGGCCTTCCACGCCAATTGGAAATCGGCCTCCTGAGGCGCTGCGCGCCTTCCGTCGGCCTTCGCCGACGCGAAAGCCACCTTTTGGCCGGCGAAGGCCGGCCATCGGCCGAAGGCCTCTCGAGGTCGAATTCATTCGACACCCCACCGCGCCTGGCCACCGGCCTTCCACGCCGATGGGAAATCGGCCTCCTGAGGCGCTGCGCGCCTTCCGTCGGCCTCCGCCGACGGGAAAACCCCCGGCCGGCGCCGGCCGGCCATCGGCCGAAGGCCCCCAAGGTCGAATGCATTCGACACACCACCGCACCCCGGTCGAATGCCATCAATGCATCGCACCATGTCGCCGCGGAAGCGGCTCCTGCAGACCCCACGCTAACGCTGGGGACCCGAAAGCTCCTCGAGGATCGAGTAGAGCAGCTCCAGAACCACGGTTTTCACACTGTCGCGCCGGGTGGCGATGCAGGGCAGCACTTTGACCCGACCGTCCAGACGCAACGCGATGCGGAGATCCTCCGGATCCCACGCGTCCTCCAGGTCCTGTTTGTTGGCGGCAACCACAAAGGGGGTTTGGGCGTAGCGGCGAAAGGTGTCGAGGATATTGCGAGCCTCGCGGAACGTCTCCGGTCTCGTGCTGTCGACCATTACGATGAATCCCAGCATCCCCTCCGCCAGGATCTCCCACATGAAATCAAACCGCCGCTGGCCGGGGGTCCCGAACAGATACAGCACCAGATCTTTGTCGATCGTGATCCGCCCGAAATCCATCGCCACCGTGGTCTGATCCTTGATGGCCCGCTCCGCCGCCGTGGAGATCCGCCGCTCGGTGGAAACCACTTCGATCTCGCTGATCGTGCGGATGAACTGGGTCTTCCCCGAGGCGAAAGGCCCGGTCACCACGATTTTCACCGCCTGCATGGATTCGTCGTCCTCCCAGGAGATCTACCCGCAAGGGATGCGAACCTTCGATCTCTCGCACCCTCCCCAAAGGCGCTACAGCCGGCGGAAGTAATTGATCAGCTTCTCCACCACGGAGCGCGAGACTCCGCTCCCGGGCCCACGGGCCGGTACGCCGGGCGGCGGTGTGGCAGGCGGTGGCGCCCCCAGCTCGATCAACCCGGCCTGGAGGAGCCCGTAGATGATGCGTCGGATCTGGATCTCATCCATGTTCAACCGGCGCATGATCTGCTCGATGGTGTTCCGGCCGTTGACCTGGCTGATCACCCGCCACTCTTCCGCGCTCAGCTGCACTTTACGAATGGCCTCCGGGCGGCTGGTCAGCCGGACCGGGATGTCCAGATCGGGGAGCTCCTCCTTCAGGCGCTCCACCTCCCGGAGGCGTCGGGCTCCCTCCATGATGATGTTCTCCAGATCTATGGGAACAGGAATGCGATTTTGCAACGCCTGAAGATCTGGCTCGAACCGGAAAACGCCCTCATTCCAGGAAAACAGCCGGTAAACCACATCCAGCATCTGGGCCCGCAGGCTGTTCAGGATATCCTGTTGCGTGACATAGCCTGCTTCGATCAGCTTGAGGCCCAGCACCTTATCATCCTGGAGGCGGGCGAGATCGAGCCCCTTCAGCTGTTCCGGTTGGAGCTTGCCAGCCCGGATCAGGACGTCCACCAGACGCCCATCCTGGCGATCCAGCGCCGCAAAGATCAGCTTACCATCTTTAAAACAGAGGCGAGCCGTGCCGTTCCGGCTCTCCACGGTCAGGGTCCCGGTCTTCCGGGCCAGATGGATCAGATTGAGCAGCTGGGTGGTATTGAAATCCCGAAGGTTTCCCTTCAACGCCATTCAGGACCCTCCCGAATTGCTGAGTCAACCGAAACCTGCGCGTCTGGACTCGGATCAGAAAGGCATGGATGCCCCTTTTCCCCTCCAGCAGATTGCCGGGCTCCCGAGCCCCTGACCTCACTCCGGATGGATCGCGGAGGCGGGAGCCTCCGCCGGTCCCAGCACCTGATCGACCAGCCGTGGGAGGACCTCCGCGACATCGCCGCGGATCCGGAGATCGGCATAGCGATCCGCAGCCGTGGGGGAGAGGTTGATGACGATCAGACGGGCGCCATGCTCTTTCGCCAGGATCGGCAGATCCCCCGCGGGAGCAACCTCCAGCGAGGAGCCCGCTACCAGGAACACATCGGCCCGCCGGGCCTCCTGCTGGGCCATCAGGAACGCCCGGGCCGGCAATTGCTCTCCAAACAGGATGATGTCCGGCTTCAGCACGCCTCCACACCGCTCACAGCGGGGGATGGTCCCATCCCGCAGGAAGGCTTCCAGATGGGGCTCCGCAGGGACCTTGTGATAGCAACGAATGCAGGTGGCTTCCCGGAGATGGCCATGCACCTCGATGACGTTGCGGGAGCCGGCTTTTTGATGGAGCTCATCGATGTTCTGGGTGATCAACGCCTTCAGGATGCCGGCAGCTTCCAGACGGGCGAGGGCATAGTGGGCAGGGTTCGGCCGGGCTTCCCGGATCATACGGGCCAGCGGGCGCACCCACTCGAAAAACGCCTCGGGGCGTCGGGAGAAGGCCCAGATCGAGGCCACCTCCATCGGGTCGTAGATCGTCCATAACCCCGAACCCTCACTCCGGAAATCCGGGATCCCGGACGGCGTGCTGATCCCCGCACCGGTCAGGGCGACCAGGTAGCGAGCGCGCTGGATCAGCTCAGTAGCACGGGTCAGTTCATCATGCATCACGAGGATTTCCTCAGATCACAAGCTCCATCGTAGTCGTTTGTGCCGATGGGAAATCGGCCTTCCGGGGCGTGATCGCGCCCGGCGTCCGCCTTCGTGGACGCCTTTCCGGGGTGGTCGGCCTCCGCCGACCCTCCTGAGCGGCCCGCTGCCCCCACCCAGCCCCAAAGGTCATCCAGCCTCCCGGGATGGGAGCCCCATTGCGCAAATCTAACTATAATACCGTCCATCGAGCCAGCAAAGCGGCGACCAGAGCGGCCCGCTGAGGGAGGGAATCAATGTATATATGCTCATCCAGGGCGTGGGCGCCGTTCCCGATGGCCCCCAGGCCGTCCAGCGTGGGGATGCCCAGCGCCGCGGTGAAATTCGCATCGCTTCCCCCTCCGGTTCCCCCCTCGGTCAGCGTCAGCCCCAGCTCCGCGGCGATGGCGCGGGCCCGCTCGAAGGTGGCTACCATGAGGGCATTGCGCTCCATGGGAGGCCGGTTGAACCCACCCCGCACCTCCAGGCGGGCACCATCCAGAACCGGACGCAGATTCCGGAAGGCCTTCTCGATCCGATCCATCTCCGCCCGCGTGGCCACTCGCACATCGACCACCATCTCCGCATATTCCGGCACCACATTCGGACGGGTCCCGCCCCGGATCACCCCCACGGTCACGGTGGTGCCCCGCCGGGGGTCCGCCAGCCCCCGCAGGCGCATAATCTGATAGGCCAGCTCCTCAATCGCATTAACCCCGCGCTGGGGATCCGCCCCGGCATGAGCGGATCGACCATAGGCCGCCACCACAAAATCCCCCACCCCTTTCCGGAAGGTCTTCAAGCTGCCGTCGGGAAGTGCAGGCTCCAGACAGAGCACCAGATGGCTGCGCCGGGCTTCTTCCTCGATCAGAGAACGGGAGGTCTCGCTCCCGGTTTCCTCATCGCTGGTGAAGAGCGTGCGGATCCGATGGGGAGGGCGAACGGCCAGGGCCTGGAGTCCCTGTAGGGCCCCCAGGAGGATCGCGATCCCGCCTTTCATGTCGAAGACTCCAGGGCCGTAGATCCGCCCGTTCTCCTCCCGAATGGGCATCCGGGCCAGAGTCCCCAGAGGCCATACCGTATCCAGATGGCAGAGCGTGAGAATCTGGCTCGAGGACTCGGTGTCCCCCCACGTGGCGATCCAGTGATCGCCCACCGTCTCCTGGGGGATGCGCTCCACCCGGGCGCCGAGATCCCGCAGGCGATCCGCCACAAACTCCCCCAGTCGATCCACGGCCGCCTTTTCCGTGGTGGGCGACTCCCGAAGCGTTAGCTCACGCAATAACGACACCAGCTCCTCCCGAAGCTCGAAGAACCGTTCCATCCAGGTTGTTAACGACGTCATGATCGTTCTCCCAGCAAGTGGCATTCAATGGAGACATCTGTCGTTGAGCTCCAATTCGGGAAGACGGGATGGCCTTCCCTTCCCGTCGGGGCCAGGCCAGCCTCAAAATCCCCCACGCGACCGAATCAAATCACCAGCTGCTCATACAGCCGCTCCAGACTGAGGTCCGGGGAGACGGTCTCCCGGGAGCGAAGGGTCAGGGCGGCCGCTGCGATTCCCAGGCGCACCGCTTCCTCGATCGGGATACTGTGAAGAAGCGCGAAGATCACTGCTGCTGTGAGCGCGTCCCCCGCCCCGGTGAAATCCACGATCTCTGTCCGCAAGGCCGGGATGTGCCCGCTGAGATCCCCGGCCGCATAGACCAGGCCCAGCTCAGCCATGGTGATGATGGCGATCTGCACGCCCAGCGCGGCAAGATATCGGGCCGCGAAGAGCGCTTCATCCACGCTGGAAACCGGCAGCCCGGTTAACGCTTCAGCCTCCGCCGTATTGGGCGTCACCAGATGCAGCTCGGGAAGGATCGGCCGTAGGCGCATGGCCAGGGTCGGTGAGGTGGGATCCGCTGCCACGGGGACGCCGAAGCGGCGGGCGAGGCGAACCGCCATCCGCAAAGCGGCTGGGGAGAGATTCGCATCCAGCACCACCATGGCGGCCTGCTCGAACAGGGCCCGACGGGCCTGGAGATACCGCGGTGTGATCGCTTCCAGGACCCCCATATCATCCACGGCGACCATCAGATTGCCCTGTTCATCCAGGACCGCGAGATAAACCCCGGTTCGCCCGTCGGGGACCACCATCACATGGGCGACGTCCACCCCCGCGCCCCGGGTTCGCTCCAGCACCCACCGTCCCGCCTCATCATCCCCGACGGCTGAGATCAGGATGACCGGATGGCCCAGGCGGGCCAGGTTCTCCGCGATGTTGCGGGCCACGCCGCCCACGCTCCGGCGCACCTGGCCCGGATTGGTGGCGCCCAGCCGGATCGACCCGGCCGCGTAACCTTTGAGATCCAGGCCGGCGGCTCCGATCACCAGAACCGGTCGCTCCTCCGGCCCCTCCCCTGCCCGCCACATCCTTCGCCTCCCTTATGAGTCCTCATCCCGTCCTGCAACCCGGGAAATCGACAGGAAAGCCCGCACCGATCCCACCATGCTTACCCGGGAAGCCCCTGCTGCAGGATCCGCAACCAGTTTCCGCCCATCACGGCTTCAATGTCCGCCTCGGTGAAGCCAGCTTCCCGGAGCGCCTGGGCGATTTTCGGAAGATCGGCCACCGTGTCGAATTCCGCCGGTGCGGACTCCGCGCCGAACCCCCCATCGAAATCGCTTCCGATCCCGACATGGCGCGCATCCCCTACCCGCTGACAGACGTAATCGATCGCCCGCACCACGTCCCGGATCGTGACCGCTTCCTTTGGATCCCCACGCGTCCATCCCTTCTTCAGCATCCGGTTGAAGAGCACCACCCCGATCACGCCATCCCGCTCCGCCAGGGCCCGGATCATCGCGTCGGAAAGCTGACGATCTCCCGGCACCAGCGCCTGAGGATTCGAGTGGCTGGCGATCACCGGGCCCTCATAGCGATCCAGGGCCTCGAAGAAGCTACGCTCGGCCATATGGCTGAGGTCCAGGATGATCGGGAACTCCTGCATGGACTTCAGGAGGCGGCGTCCCTCGTCCGTCAGGGGGCCGGGCTCCCCGGTTCCGCCGGCATAACGCGTGGCCCCCCAGGCCAGGCCGATGATCCGCACTCCCCGCTCATACCAGACCTCCACTTCCTCCGGCCGGCGGATGGGATCCGCGCCCTCCATCAACCGGACGATCCCGATGCATCGATGATCTCGCTCCGGGCGAGGCTCCTTCCAGGTCTCCAGCACGGCCTCCAGATCCTTCCGGGTATCGATCAGGCGGAAGCGCGGCTGGGTCTCCGCGAGGCGCTCATAGTAATCCAGCTGCGCCATTCCCTCCGCATACGCCTCGTCGGGCGTGCGGTAGGTTCGCTCCAGCGGGGAGCGAGCCCGACGCGCGGGCATCACAAAGATCGTCCCGAAGATCACCGCCACCCCGCCGGCCAGCCATTCGGGAAGGCCCAGCATGCACCGCCCGTTCAGGCGCGGGATCTCCGTCCCCTCCTCCTGCTCCCGGATGGTATGGGCAGATTGGGTGTAATCCCGCCCGAACGATCGGGCGTTCCAGGCCAGATCTTCATGAGCGTCGACGATGATCATAGCGTCCGGAACTCTCCTCCTTCGCAGCTGGACTTCGATAGAGAGGATGGATGGCCACCCCCTCATGGTCTTTCAGGCCCTGGAGGGCGGAGAGCCATGTGCTTTGAGTGTTACATCGCGCCCGCCTCGAATTGAAGGAACCGTTCGCGCCAGGGCTCCGGGATCGGCACGGGGACTCCCTGCGCATAATCGTAAGCCACCTGCACCGAGCGACCCAGGGCCATCACCTGGCCGCTGTCGCAGCGCTCGATCTTATACAGAAAGATGAAACTCCGCTGACGCACCTCAGCGACCCGGATCCAGACCTGGATCGGCATCCCCATGGTGATCGGAGCCCGATACTGGCACATGGCCTCCGCCACGATCATCCCGAAGGGTTCCAGCGGAGGAGGAAGCCCGGCCAGCTGGCGGATGTAATGGAGGCGCGCCTGCTCAAAGTAAGTGAAATAAACCGCGTTATTGACATGGCCCATCGCGTCCATATCCCGGAAGCGGACCTCGATGGGCACAGCCATACGGAACGGCAGATCCGGCGGGAAGAGCTCTTCCTTCATGGCTCAATCTCAATGAAGCGAAGTTCGTCGGTCTCCAGATCCAGGATGCAGAAGGAACGGCTTTCATGCCGGACCCCTCCCAGGGCGCCCGGGTTGATGACCCGGGTCCGATGGATCCGTTCATCGCGACGCCGGTGGGTGTGACCATGGAAAATGTAGTCAAACTCCCCCGATGCGATCGCCTGCTGCAGGCGCTCCGTATCATCGCCGTGGAGGATGAGGATACGGCGACCCGCCACGGTGGTGCTCAATTCATCGCCCAGGAAGGGCTGGCGACCCAGGGCGACCACGGCCGGCTCGAGGGTATCCAGGCGATCCAGATTGCCCCGGACGAACAACACATCCCAGCCTTCGAAGAGGGAAACCACCTCCGGCGAGGTGACATCGCCGCAGTGGAAGAGACGCTCAACCCGTTCCTGACGAAGGAGCTCCAGGGCCCGACGGGTGTTTTCGATATGATCATGGGTGTCGCTCAGGATCCCGATCCGCATGGATGCCCCTCCGGGTCTGGTTCTTTTCAAGGGCGGTGACCTCCCCGGCGCGAGGCCGGCGGTTATGGACCCAAAGTGGCCAGAGCCCGTCGGTAAGCCTCCAGGGCCTTCTGAAGCTTCCCGGCCTCCTGATAGGCATCCCCCAGAGCCTGCCAGAGCCGCGATTCGTCAGGCCGCAATTGCACGGCCTGCTCCAGATCGGTGATCACCGTGTCGCGCATCGACGCGACCCGCAAGAGGCGCTGATACTCCCGGACCGCCCGCGCGGTGTCGCCCAGATTGAAGAGCAGCCGTGCCATCGCCAGGCGGGTCTCATGGTCTCGTGGCTGCTCCTTGAGCCGGGCCTCGTATTCCGCCAGGATCCCCAGCAGCGGTCCGGCCATCGTTTCTGCGATCGGAACCGCCTGCAGGCGCTCCAGCCAGCGGAGATCCACGGGAGGAAGCGGCTCTGGGACCTTCCCTGCTGGCGGAACGCCCTCATCGATCGCCAGAAGATCCCAGATCGGCGCCGCAGCGGGAGGTGGCATCTCCGCCGCCGGCGCAGCGGCCATCTCTGGAACCCCAGCTTCGGGCGCCGCCTCCTGGGGGATTTCCACCGCCCGAGCCTCCTCCACCTCCGTTGGGGCTTCTGTCAGAAGTTCGACAGGCGCAGCCTCCAAGGGCAGCTCCTCCTTCACCGCTGGAGCTTCCGCGGGTGCCTCCTCCGGGAATAACCCGATCTCCGCCATCCACTCCGAGGGGATCTCCAGCGGCTGCGCCGCGGCTTCCTCCAGCAACGCCTGAAACTGCGCCTCCTCCGAGGGAGCCGCCTCCAGCGCTTCCTCCGGCGGCTTGAGGGCCAGCAGCCACTCTGGAAGCGCCGCTTCCTCTTCCGCAGCGACCTCTTCCATTTCCGTAACGACTGGGGTCTCCGGAAGTTCCGGCGAAGGCGCTGCCTCCACGGGTTCCGACGGCGGAGCGGGCTCCCGCGCTTCCAGTGGACGGCGGCCCAGGATCTCCGCCATCCGGGCCTCCGCCTCCCGCTCCGCCTGGGCGCGCAACATCTCCTCCTTCCCTTCCGCAATCCGAGCCAGCCAGGCCAGGGCTTCCTCAGGGCTCAGGGACTCCGGAAGGGGAGGGAGCCCGGCGAGCTCCGGGGTCGGGCTCTCGGAGGGTTCTTCCACCAGCTCGATCCCCCGGACCTCCATGGGAAGTTCCGTTACAGGAGGCCTCTCTTCTTCGGGAATTTCGAGAGGCGGTTCCTCCGGGGGCTTCATTCCCTCGACCGGTGTAACGATCTCCGTTGCTTCCGCCGGAGGCTCCTCCGGCCACTCCAGGCCTGGGAATTCCTTCTCTTCCCCTACCCACGGGACCTCCGGCGGGAGCGGAAGTTCCGCCTCCGACGTCCATGGGAGCGGTTCCGGCGGGAGAACAAAATCCCCCTTTAACCACTCCGTCGGCTCTGCCTCAGGGATGGCTTCCTCCATCCCGGGAGGCGCTGGCGCTTCCACCGCGCGGAGCCATTCGGGCTCCTCCTCCGCGACAGCTGCGGGCTTCTCTTCTCCGGGAGGTGGAATCCCTTCCATTGCACGAAGCCATTCCAGCTCCTCCCCGGCAACAGGCGCGGCGATCTCTTCTTCGGGAGGCGGAGCCACTTCCACGGAGCGAAGCCATTCCAGCGGCTCGGGGATCCGCTCCGGAGGCGCCTCCTGCGGGATCTCCGCGAGGGGAGGAGTTTCAGGGGCCAGCTCGGGAACCTCCTTCGGCTCCACCGGGGCAGGGGCTTCCGTGGAGGGGATGGCCTCGCCCAGCGGGAGACCCAGGGCCTGCAGCCACTCGGGGATCTCAGCCTCCTCCACCGGGGGTCGGGCATAAGCCGGGGTGGGTGGCACATACATCAACCGCTCGATCCGCACAGGGGCCGGCTGGATGGAGGCGGTGGGGCCGAGGAGATCCGGGACCAGGGTGAGCTCCGGATCCACGGCCGCGGCCCGTCGGAACAGCTCCCGGGCGTCGGCCTCGCGGCCGCTGGCCATCCAGAACTCTCCCAGGATCAGGTTGGCTTTCAGGCAGTAGGGCAACTCCTGCAACAGGCTCTGGGCCGCCCGGGCGGCTTCCAGGCGACGCCCATCCCGCCACAGCACCTCCAGATAAAGAGCCCGCAGATCATAGCGACGGGGCGCTTCCTGAAGAAGGCTCTCCAGCTCCGCAACGGCCGCGGCGTAGAGATGGCCGCGGGCGTAGAGACGGGCCAGCGCGCCCCGGGTAAGGGGGAGGAACTCCGGCGGCACCCCGTCGCGGCGGGCATAAAGCTTGGCCAGCTCCTCGCGGATGAACTCATTGTAGGGGAGGATCTCATAGGCTCGCTCCATCTGCCAGGCGGCCTCGGCGATCTTACCCTGTCGCTCATAGAGCACACTGAGGCCAATGCGGGGGAGAAAATCCTCGGGGTCCGCACTGAGGGACCGGGCGAAGAGATCCATCGCCGCTTCATCCTGGCCCTTCTCCAGATACGCCTGGCCCAGCAGGCGATAGACCCGGTAATACTTCGGATAGCGCTTCAGGATATGAAAGCAGTGGGCAATGGCCTCGTCGTAGGCTTCATCCTGAAGGAGGCGCTCAATCTCTGCGCAATACTGGGAAAGCGTGATCTCCTGCATCCGGATCCCCCTTCCCGTTGGATCGATTTGATTATAACGTAAGATGGAGGCAACGGGACTCGAATCGGGGGTAGACGGGATGGCCCTTCGCAAATCCTGATATTTAGTAAGCTCCACCGGAGGGGAGGAAAAAAGTGAAACGCGGTTATCATGCGAAATCCTCAGGGGGCTCCACCCTCACCATCAATTTGGGGGAACGGAAGTCAGGGGGATGGAACAGGCGGTTTCGCCGGACCTCGCACCCGATGCCTCAGGCCGGTGAGCTCTCCATCGAGCTCACCCGGATCCGCGCTGCCACATCGGGGTCCAGGGCCAGGGTAGCGCCATCGACCTCCACAATCAATACCGGGCGACGCCGGAGGACGCGAACCACCGCCCCGGGCAATACGCCCAGATGCGCCAGACGCGCCAGCTGATCTCCGGTCATCTCCTCGAGTTCCATCACGACAACAAACTGCCCGGGTGGGACATCCGCGAGGGTAGCATGGGAACGTCCCCGGGTCGGCTGGAACCGGTTCAGCAAACCCCGGAACCAGCGCGCGCTGGTCGAACGCTCCAGATCGGGCATCTGATAGCCACACTGGGGGCAACAGATTAACGCGCATCGCGCCCCCACCGGACATCCGACGTGACAGCGGAGATCCGATGGATCGTATTCATGCCCGCACATCGGACATCGAACGCGCATCCACCGCGCTCCTTAGGAAGCAGATGAATCCAGGTTTGGGCCGGGCGCTCTCAACACTCTCCACCCCCATTCATCCTCCGAACCATAACAATGCCCGATGGACCACCCCGCCCACAAAGAACGCGAAGGGGAAAACGAAGGCAGAGATCGCCGCTGCTGTCCGCCAGCCGTGCTCCCGGATCATCATCATAACCGTAGCAATACACGGGATGAAGAGGGTGATCACCACCAGGCTCACCAGGACCTGGTGAGGCGTGAGCAGGCCCCCACGGGCCAGGTCGAACAGGCCGGCAGCCCCATAATCCCGGCGCAGGAAGCCCAGGAGGAACATCCCTGCTGTCTGAGGAGGAAGGCCCAGCCATCCGGTTACCAGGGGTGCCATCCAGGACTCGATCCGGCTCAACAGGCCCAGACGATCCAGCCCGAACAGAATCGCCGTGCTCAGCATAAACAGGGGCACCACTTCTTTGAGATACCATTCCAGACGGGCCAGCGTCTTCAGAAGCAGATTGTCCAGCCGGGGCATGCGCAGCGGCGGCAGCTCCAGGATGAAATCTGAGCTTTCCCCCGGGATCACCCGGGCAGCCAGATAGCCGACCAGACCCAGAACGGCCGCCACGATCCCCAGCCAGATCCCCAGTGCAGCAGGGCCGGCCATGGCGATCATCCCGAAGATCACGCCCAGCTGGGCGGAGCACGGAACCGCCAGCGCGAGCAATAACGTCACCAGCACCCGCTCCTTCCGGGTGTGCAGCACCCGCGTGGTCATCGTCGCCATCGTCACGCAGCCCAGCCCCAGCACCAGAGGAAGGACGGCGCGTCCGTTGAGCCCCAGGGCTTTGAAGGGACGATTGAGCATGGCCGCCAGCCGGGGGAGATAGCCGGAATCCTCCATCAGGCTGAACATCAGGAAGAAGGTGCTCACGATCGGTAACACAATGGCCAGGCCGTAAGTCAGGGCCATAGAGATCTGGCCATAAGGCCCGACCAGGAAATCCCGAATGAGCGGCCAGGGGATCCAGCGTTCGGCCACCATGGTCAGCCAGGGGATTACCCACGCGCCGAAGACGGTTTCCTCCAGAAAACCGACCAGCACCTGGGCGCCGAAAACGCCCACGATCTGATAGGTGAGCCAGAGGGCCAGCGCGATGATCAGCCAGCCCGCTATCGGATGGAGGGTGAGCGTATCCAGCTGCCGCTGGAGCTGCCCCCACAAACCGATCGCGCGAGGCTTCTGCCGTACCAGGTCCTTTAACAGTTCCTCCGCCCAGCGGTGCCGCTGGCGCGCCAGGATGTAAGGGAGGGGACGCCCGTAATGGGCCTCCAGAGTCTGGCGCAGCGCTGCAGCCTCCCGGTGGAGCGCCTCGTCATGGATCTGCTGAAGGATCAGAGGATCCTGGAGGAGCATGCCCAGCGCCCGATAACGACGGCCCGGGCCAGGGGGCAATCGCGCCTCCAGCCGTTGAAGCGCCTCTTCCAGCGGCGGATCATAGGTGGGCCGAACCCGGGGAACGCGGGCCTCATGGATCAGCGCCCGCAGATGATCCAGCCCCTGCCCGGACACCGCCACCGTGGCGACGACCGGGATGCCCAGGCGAGCGGCCAGGCCCTCCAGATCGATCTCTACCCCCTCCTCCTGCGCCTCATCCATCAGATTCAGGTCCAGAACCATCGGAACCTCCAGCTCGGATAGCTGGAGGGTGAGAAGGAGGGCTTGGCGGAGATGTCGGGCATCCGCCACCTGGATCACGGCCTGCGGACGGGCCGTCAGGAGCACAGATTGGGTGACCTGTTCCTCCGCTGAAAGCGGGAAAAGGCTCCGGGTCCCTGGTGTATCCAGAAGCGGACCGCCGTCAGGAAGGCGGCCCATCATGAGATCCACCGTGGTCCCCGGATAATTCGAGACCGTCGCATAGCGGCCGGTCAGCTGGAAAAAGAGGGCCGACTTCCCCACATTGGGGGGCCCCACCAGCACCACCGGCCGCCCTTCTCCATCCTCTGGAATCCGAACGATTTCCGAATGGCAGTGGGCCATGAATGCACGCCGAAACCTGGGGGATAGATTCATGCGCCCGATTTTTGAGCATTGTCTTCTTTGAATTTAAATCGCCTTCTGGGGAATAACAGTGAAAACCCTCACAGGAGATTGCTGAGGAGTGACAGATCGGCCATTACAGAATAACTGCGCGCCATAGTCCTGCTGGGCCGTGCATCCTTTTTCCCCTGGAAGCTAATTTGAGCCAGGGGCTTGTGGGAGAGGGGCCTTCCGGCCCTCCTGATCGGGTCGCGGGCAAAAAAAGCCAGAGGGATATGGGATCACAGGGCAGGCAGCACAGCCGCCCGACCTGTGATCCCGGACGCTATCCGCGCACAGGCTGGCTATGCCTTCGGCCGGTGGCGATTTCGGAGCCGATAAACCGCGAAGGCAATCACCCCAGCCGGGAGCATAAAGGGACCGCCCAGCACCAGGATCCAGATGCTGATATCCACCAGGGCCCGCAACAGAATCCCCAGCACATCGGTAGCCTCACGGAATGTTTCCCCAGGATCCCAGACGACGGGGGTCGGCGTGGGGGTGGGGGTCGGTGTCGGACGCAGCGGTTCCAGGATGACCGTGATCAGCGAGTATGCGGAGCGTCCCTTCAGGAAGTTCATGCGGCCTTTCACCTGGGCGATCTCCCCCTCCAGCTCTCGCAACCGCGCTTCCACCTGAAGGGCCTCTTCCACAGACTTCGCCTCTTTCAGAAACTCCCGGAGCCGGGCCGCTGCCGCCTCCAGGTTGGTCAGCCGGGCCTCCAGGTCGACATACTCCTGGCTGACATCCTGGCCGGAAGTGTTTTCATCCGCGACCCTCACCCCAATGCGCCGCAACCGGCCCAGGGTCTCCTCAAAGCGCTCCGAAGGCACCGCGAACGTCAGGCTGGCATATTTTTCCTCTTCCTGGAACCAGGTTCGGCTGCTCAGGATGTAGCCGCCCACCTCCGTGACCAGCCCCTCGATGCGGGTGAGGGCTTCATCGACGCTGGAGACCACGAGCCGCATCTCGGCGTTTTTGATGATCATGCGGACGGCGGGGTTGGGGAGCACGCCCGGGGGATTCACAGCGACCGGCGTGGCGGCAGGTGCTCCGATGGCCGGCGCCCCCTTCAGCCGTTGCGCATCTTCCGCCACCGGTCCGCCCGCACTCTCGATCTGAGGCCGGGCCCCTGCCGGCGCTGGAGGGGCCATCGCCGGGGTAGGCCGCGCGGCCGGCGCGCACGCGGCCAGGAGCAGCCCAAGAACGATCCCGGGAAGCAGCGGGCGCATGGGAACCTCCGTTCTGCGGATCTCCACAGAGAAGACGCCGGACCCTGGACGAAGGTTCCCCAGCGGGGCAGACCCCTCCTTATCTCACTGGAGGCTTTAGAGGCCGGTCAGGGCACCGAAGGCGATCTGACCCCTGCAAAAACTCCGCCGGAAAACGCATCACTGCCCGATAGAGGGGCGACCTGGTTCCCCGAACCCGGTGGTAGCCGGTTGAGCAGGATCCTTCTAAAATCAATAGAAGTCAGGGCGAGTGTCACCTTTGCGGCGGTAGATGCATCGAATTCTTAGGGGTGAAGGAGGAGGGATCCACCTATGGCGGTGCGACCGATTGTTCTGGCGGATCAACCGATCCTGCGGCAGAAGGCGGAGCCTGTCACGCGAATCACGCCGGCCCTCCGTCGCCTGATCGACGACATGGTCGAAACCATGCGGGCGGCGGAGGGGATCGGCCTGGCCGCACCCCAGGTCGGGGAATCCCTCCGCGTGATCGTCGTGGAGGTCCCCGAGGACGAGGAGGTTCCCGGGAGCGGCGTGCTGTATGTGGTGATCAACCCGGAGATTGTGGAGGCTTCCCCCGAGATCGTGGAGGGGGTGGAGGGCTGCCTCTCCATCCCCGGATGGTATGGCTGGGTTCCCCGTGCCCGATCCATCACCGTGCGGGGCATGAATCGAGATGGACGGCGGGTTCGGATCCGGGCGGAAGGCCTGGTGGCCCGGGTATTCCAGCATGAGATCGATCATCTGGACGGCATCCTCTTCCCGGACCGGATCGCGGATCCGACCCGCCTCTGGCGCGTTCAGCCGGCCCGGGAGGCTATCCCGGAGCCTGTCCCGGCGGATGTTTCTTCCGGCTCCCATCAATAAGGGGTGCAGGACCAGGTATCGATCGGGGGACGGATCTTCTCCAGGGGGTTCGAGGGCAGCTCAGCCCCCAAATCCTCTTTTCCCTCCCCTCCCCGGCACTCGCCAATCTCCAGGGAGGGAAGGGGAAGAGGCCATCCTGCTGTCTTGAGTGCGAGCTCAACGGTCTATACTACGAGTCTATTCTGGAGGGAAGCGCGAATGGAGAACCTGATCATTCTGGGAGCCGGGCCTGCCGGCTTGACGGCGGCCCTCTACGCTGCACGGGCGAATCTCTCGCCGCTGGTCATCACCGGCAACAGCGTCGGCGGTCAGATCGCCACCACGGATGTGGTAGAGAACTTCCCGGGCTTCCCGGAGCCCATCGGCGGCGCCGAGCTGGCCGAGCGCATGAAGCAACAGGCGGAACGCTTCGGTGCCCGCTTCGAGTTCGATGAGGCGATCGAAGTCGATTTCCGGCGTCATCCTTTCCGGGTGCGCACATATGGCGGGGAATACGAGGCGAAAGCGGTGATCGTGGCCACCGGGGCAACCCCCCGTCGCCTGAACGTCCCCGGCGAGCAGGAGTTCTGGGGGCGGGGCGTCTCGGTATGCGCCACCTGTGATGGCTTCTTCTTCACCGACAAGGAAGTGGTGGTGGTGGGCGGGGGCGACAGTGCCTTCCAGGAAGGACTGTTCCTCACCCGCTATGCGCGGAAGGTCACCATCATCCACCGGCGGGATCAGTTCCGCGCCCAGCCCATCCTTCAGGAACGCGCGCGGAGCCACCCGAAGGTCTCCTTCCTGATGAACACCATCGTCACCGCCATCCTGGGCGACGGCAAAGTACGGGCAGTGCGGCTGAGGAACGTGAAGACCGGGGAAGAATGGGAATTCCCCACGGATGGCGTATTTATCTTCATCGGTTACGAGCCCAACACGGCGCTGTTCCGGGGACAGCTGGAAATGGATGAGGCGGGCTACATCAAAGTCAACGAGCGGCTGCACACCAGCGTTCCCGGTGTCTTCGCCGCCGGCGAAGTGCATGATCGGTGGTTCCGCCAGGCCATCACCTCGGCCGGATTCGGGGCGATGGCGGCCATGGAGGCGGAGAAATTCCTGGCCGAACTGGAACACCGAGGCTACCCGGCTCTGACCGCCGCGGGTGAATTGTCCCATTAAATCCGTAGAAGCTGCAAGATGCGTCGAATGAATTCGACCTTATAGGCCTCCGGCCAGCGGCCGGCCTCCGCCGGCCAAAAGGCTTTTGCGTCAGCCTTCGCTGACGCCCGGCGCGGAGCGCCTCACCAGGCCGATTTCAATCGGCGCGATAAGCCCGCGGCCGGCCTCCGCCGGTCGGGAGTTTTCCCGTCGGCGGAGGCTGACGGAAGGCGCGGAGCGCCTCGGGAGGCCGATTTCCAATCGGCGTGGGGGGCTGGTGGTCAGGCGCGGTGGGGTGTCGAATGAATTCGACCTTAATGAGTTTTGACGGTCAAGTTCGGTAATCATGGGCCATGGATTGCCTGGGCCAGTTTGCCGTCGCCCAACAGTCCCACATACCGGAGCAACTCCTGAGAGCCGGAGGCGAATTGATCCAGGAAAGCATCGACACGGCGTCTGAGTGCTTCCCCATCCTCTGCCAGGCGGTGCATCTTAAGCACATCCT
>JAEVEX010000010.1 GCA_016842085.1 Candidatus Thermoflexus tengchongensis
GGGGACAATGTGAATTTGCGGGTGCGGTTGATTGCGCCGGTGGCGATTGAGGAGGGGCTGCGCTTCGCCATCCGGGAAGGCGGGCTGACCGTCGGCGCCGGCGTCGTCACCCGCATCCTGGATTAGATTAGGAGTTACGCAGTTGGGTGAAGGAGGTAGCGAGGATGAGCCAGATAACTCCGGATGGCATCCCGAATGATGGCGGCCTTGGAGGCCTTGGAGTGCGGTGCCTAGGCACCGCACTCCCCGCTCACCCCGGTGCGCACACTTAGGTGGGTTCATCTCCTTTCCCTCCCTGGGAGCAAAACCTTCACATTGCTATGAACTCACGCTATATATCGTAGGAGGTATGGGGGTTACCTGCCAACCGCGTAACTCCTATAATGTCGGGCTTGGCGATGGGGAACAAAGCCATGGAGGCCTTCTCATGACGACGCTGGCCATCCAGTTCAGGTTTCCACCCAATCCCGAGATCGATCGGCTTCTAAGCTCTTGCAAGGCGATGGTTATGGAAGCCGTCTCCTGGGCGCTGGAGAACAACAAGACGGCCACCCATACCATCGTCAAGGAGCTTTACCCGTCCTTTCGGGAGAGGTTTCCGGAACTCCATTCCAGGTGGGTTCAAAAATCCGCCCGGACGGCGGCGGCCATCGTCCACGCCTTCCGGCGGCGGAAGCGGCGGGGACGCGAGAAGAAGGGCAGGCCGAAGATCGGGGAGGCCTGGGTTTATGTGGACAAAAGCACCTTCCGCTGGGAGTGGGATGGAACCCATCTGACGATTCGAATCACCATCAGGCCCGGAGCACATCCGGTGGTTCTCCGTTTTCGACCTCACGGGAAGTATCGGCGCTTGATCGAAGCCTGGGCGCGTGGGGAATGTGACTTCGGAGAACCGACGCTCAGCCGGACAAGGCTCATGATCCCCTTGAAGTTCCCCGATATCCCGGCCTATGAGCCTCGTGCCGTCTGCGGCATTGACAGCAACGAGCGGAGTCTGGATGGCTTTGAAAGCAACGGGGCCGCCTGGACGATGGACACGTCGTGGGCGGCGATGAAATGCGCCGATCATGATCGCCGGATTCGCCGTGGAACCCGGGGAAAGCAAAACCCGAAAGCAAGGGAAAAGATTATCCGCAAGCATAGCCAGCGACGCCGGAACCGAACTCGGGAATTCTGGCATGGGGTGGCATGCACACTGGTCTGGATGGCCATGCGCACAGGCGGCGCGCTGGTTGTGGAATCCCTGCGGGGAATGAAGAGGCGGATCGCACGCTCTATGCCGAGGCGGCTTCGACAGCGACTGCTGAACCACTGGAGCATCCGAACGTTCCATCGCATCCTCTGCCACAAAGCAAGGGTCTACGGAGTTCCCCTGCTGTGGATTGACCCACGGGGCACCAGCAGAGCCTGCCCGGTATGCGGGGGGAACCTAAGGGGGCAGGTGGAGTTGGTGTGCCCCGGATGCGGGTTGAAGGGAAATCGCCATGTCCTGGCGGCGTGGAACATTGCCAGGCGGGGACAGGCGAAACTCCCCATTGGGGGAACGGGAGATCCGGAAAAGGGCATGGCCCGTTTCCGGAAGCTCCAGTCCCCCAAATGGGGACAGGGAGTGCGGCGCCTGGGCGCCGCACTCCATTCGGCTCCCGGTCGCCCTCTTCCTGTTCAGGTCTGGTCGGGTCAGCTCGCCGGCTGGCCGCCGACAGCCTGAACACAGGGGGAAGCGCAGGCAACTGCGTAAGTCCTATAGATAAGGGTTTCAGGTCTTCAGGCTCGAGATCCCAGATACCTGTGGTGAGGCCTATGGCCAAGCAGCGATTGCGAATCCGTCTGAAGGCATACGATCACCGGATCCTGGACGAATCCGCTCGCCGGATTGTGGAGGTGGCGGAACGCACCGGCGCACGGGTCATCGGCCCGATCCCGCTTCCGACGAAGCGGGAACGGTTCACCGTGATCCGCTCGCCGTTTATCGATAAGGACTCCCAGGAACATTTCGAGATCCGCACTCACAAACGGCTGATCGATGTTCTGGATCCGGATCCAAAAACCATCGATCAGCTGATGCGCCTGAACCTTCCGGCGGGTGTGGATATCGAAATCAAGATCTGAGCTGCCCGGAGGCTTCCTGACGGTCGGAAAGTCGCCAGAGGTGGCTTCCTGAGACGGGAAGGTTCGGGGGTTGCGCAGGTTGCTCTCCTCTGAGGGCTTGTGGGGCCGGTCCGGCCCCAAAGAAGATCTTTTTCCCCTTTCTGTGGCCCAAAGGGCCATGGAAAGGGGCCATCCGGCCTTCTCGATCGAAGCCCAAACGGCGCAGGTCCTGATGATGTGGATTTCGGGGATGATGGGCCGGAACAGGTGACCAGTCCCCACGGGAGGTGAACGGATGAAAGGCTTGCTGGCACGCAAAATCGGGATGACCCAGATGTTTAATGAGCAGGGCGAAGTGGTCCCGGTGACGGTTCTCCGGGCCGGGCCCTGCTATGTGACACAGCTTCGGACGCCCGAACGAGACGGTTATGCCGCCATCCAGCTGGGCTTTGAGGAAACCAGGCCCCGGCGGCTGACCCAGGGCGAACTGGGGCATCTGCTCAAGCGGAACCTCCCCCCGCTGCGGGTGCTGCGGGAGATCCGCCTCCCTGGCCCGGAGGCTCTGGCCTCTTACCAGGAAGGCCAGGTGCTGACGGTCTCGATCTTCTCGCCCGGGGAACGGGTGGATGTGACAGGCTGGTCAAAAGGGCGTGGCTTTGCCGGAGGGATCAAGCGCCACGGTTTCGCCCGGCAGGCGAAAACCCACGGCCAGTCGGACCGCCATCGCGCTCCCGGATCGATCGGGACCAACACCGATCCCGGTCGGGTGGTGAAAGGGAAGCGCATGGCCGGCCATTACGGGAATGAGCGCGTGACGGTCCGGAACCTCCAGGTCGTGTGGGTGGATCCGGAGCGCCATTTGATTGCCCTGAAAGGCGCTGTCCCAGGTCCCCGGGGTGGACTGGTGATTATTCGACAGGCCAAACGGCCTTATTGAGTGGGGCTTTTGGGAGTGCGGGTCGCCTCCAGCGGCTCGCGCCCTGCGAAAAATATCTCACGCGGAGCGTTCGGGGACAAGTTCAAGGAGGCATTGCAATGCGTGTGCCGGTCTGGAACATAGAAGGACGGCAGGTGGGGGAGATCGAGCTGCGACCGGAAGTGTTCGAAGCTCCAATCCATATTCCGTTGATGCATCAGGCGCTGGTTCGGCAGCTGGCCAACGCCCGCCTGGGGACTCACAAAACGAAGACGCGAGGGGAAGTGCATTATAGCAGCCGAAAGATGTGGCCCCAGAAACACACCGGGCGAGCTCGCCAGGGCAGCCGGGATGCGCCCCACTGGTATCACGGAGGGGTGGTGTTCGGACCGCGGCCGCGCAGTTATGAGCAGAAGATGCCCAAGAAGATGCGCCGTGCGGCTTTGCGTTCCGCGCTCTCCGTGAAGGCAAAGGAGGGCCAGATCCTGGTGCTGGATCGCCTGGAGCTGCCGGAGCCGCGGACCCGGCTGATGAAGGAGATCCTGGAGCGGCTGCCGGTCGGCAAAAGCGCCCTGATCCTGCTCGCTGGACCGAACGAGAACGTGAAGCGGGCGGTGCGTAATCTGCCCAATGTGGCTTATCTCCATGCCATGTGCCTGAATATTCGGGATCTTTTCAAGTATGAAACTCTGATTATTCCACAGGATGCGCTGGCCATGATTGAGGACTGGCTGACGCGTCCTGTGATCCGGAAGAAGTTCGCACTGTCTCAGGCGGAAGCTGCATCGATGGCTTGAGCGAGAGCCCTGAGCGGGGGATGGGAAAATGGACCTGTATGAAGTGATCAAACGGCCGGTGATCACCGAGAAGACCACCCGGCTCAAGGAGATGAATCAATACGTGTTTGAGGTGGATCCACGGGCGAACCGTCACCAGATTCGGGAGGCGGTGGAGAAGATCTTTAACGTCCGCGTTCTGGATGTGCGGATTATCAATGTCCCGGCCAAGCGACGGCGGGACTGGCGGGCGCGGATTCTCAGCAGCAAGCCCAAGCAGGTGGTCCGCCGCCCGGGCTGGAAGAAGGCGATCGTGAAAATCGCCCCGGGCCAGCGGATCGATCTCTTTGAGGTCTAAGTGCCCATCGTGTTATAGGGTCTCGGGTGGGGCCTGTCGAGCCGATGGGCCAGGAGCTGGCCCCTCAGGAAGCCTCTGAGGAATCAAATGCAGGCCAGGGCACCGGCTCCCGTCGGTCGGTTCGGCGAGAAAGGATCCCAACGGCGGTGGAGGAGGACCAATGGGAATCAAGGTCTACAAGCCGACAACGCCCGGTCGCCGCAATGCGACCGGTTACACCTTCGAGGAAATCACCAGGGATGAGCCGGAGAAATCCCTGGTTGTTCCCTTGAAAAAGCACGCCGGGCGGAACTTCCAGGGCCGGATCACCGTCCGCCATCGAGGCGGTGGTCACAAGCGGCTTTATCGCATCATCGACTTTAAACGGCGGGATAAAGAAGGCATTCCGGCAAAGGTGATCAGTATCGAATATGATCCCAACCGCACGGCCCGGATCGCGCTGTTGCAGTATGCGGATGGTGAGAAGCGGTATATTCTGGCCCCCCTGGGCCTGCAGGTTGGGGATATCGTGATGAGCGGACCTCAGGCGGAAATCAAGGTGGGCAACGCCATGCCCCTGGCCAACATCCCGGTAGGGACCCTGGTGCATAACGTGGAGCTGTATCCCGGGCATGGCGGTCAGATTGCCCGAGCGGCAGGCGCGGTCGCGCAGTTGCTGGGGAAAGAGGAAGGATATGCCATCCTGCGCCTGCCCTCCGGGGAAATCCGGAGGGTCCGCCTGGAGTGCTATGCGACCATCGGCCAGGTGGGGAACCTGGAGCACGCAAACATTCGGCTGGGCAAAGCCGGCCGCAAGCGGTGGCTGGGCATTCGCCCCACGGTGCGCGGTTCGGCGATGTCGCCGCGGGATCACCCGCATGGAGGTGGTGAGGGCCGGGCGCCCATTGGCCTGCCCTATCCGAAGACACCGTGGGGTAAGCACGCGCTGGGCAAGAAGACACGGCGTAACAAGGCCACCGATAAATACATCATCCAGCGTCGTCAGAAGAAGAAGTAACATCGAGCCGGCCGATTTCTTCCTGACCGATCGCTTTTCGGGTCGCTGATGCGGAGGGAGCTCTGAAGGGGGTGATCGAGCATGGGACGCTCGCTGAAGAAAGGTCCATATTGTGATCCCAAGCTGCTGAAAAAGATTGAGGAGCTGAATCGTCGGGGTGAGAAGCGGGTCATCCGCACCTGGTCCCGCGCCTCGGTGATCTTCCCTCAGATGGTGGGGCACACCATCGCCGTCCATGATGGGCGGCGCCATGTGCCCATTTACATTACGGAGCAGATGGTCGGGCACCGTCTGGGGGAGTTCGCTCCAACACGGACCTATCGTGGTCACACGGTCAAGGAAAAGAAAACCGGGGTCCGGTAGCGCCCTTCGATGCCGGTGACAGAAGCCGGTGGCTCAGATGCGTTGCGCGGCTGGCCTCCCGGAGGGCTTTAAGGCCAATTCGCCTTTCCAACGCGGGTCTGGCTGTGCAGATCCTGTTATCGAAAATTTCTGAGACGAATGGGGGATGACGATGGCGAATCGGGTTCGGGCGGTCGCCCGTTATATCCGGATCTCGCCTTATAAGGCGCGTCTGGTCTGTAATCTGGTTAAGGGAATGCGAGCTGAAGACGCATTAAGCGTGTTGCGTTTTACCCCCAAGAAGGCGGCACGCTATATCGAGAAGCTGATCCGCTCGGCGATGGCCAACGCGGAGAACAACTACGGCCTCTCGCCCGCGGATCTCTATGTGGTGGATATCCGGGCCGACGATGGGCCCCGATACAAGCGGGTCCGTTTCGCCGCCCGAGGTCGGGTTCGCCCCATCCTGAAGCGGACCACCCACCTCACGGTGGTCCTGGAGGAGCGGGTGAGCTGATCAGGCTGTTCCACTTTAAGAAGCTGGACTCACTGCGTGCGAGGAGGCGATCTTGGGTCGGAAAGTGCATCCGATCGGTTTTCGTCTGGGTATCACGAAAAACTGGCTGGCCCGCTGGTATGCGGAGGGCCGGGAGTATGTGGAGCTGCTCCATGAGGACCTCAAGCTCCGACAGTTCGTGAAGGAGCAGCTCAAAGAGGCGGGGATCGCTCGAATTGAGATCGAGCGGTTTCCCAAGCAGATCAACCTGTATATTCACGCGGCCCGACCGGGTATCGTGATCGGCCGTCGAGGTCTGGGGATTAAGCAGCTGCGCCAGGCCATCGAGGAGATGACCGGGAAGAAGGCCCGCGTGGAGATCGTGGAGGTTCCCAAGCCCGAGCTGGAGGCGGCCATCGTGGCCGAGAGCATCGCCCAGCAGATCGAGAAGCGGGTCAGCCATGCCCGGGCAATGAAGCGGGCGATTCAGCAGGCCATGCGGGCCGGGGCGAAGGGGATCCGGATCACGGTCTCGGGCCGTCTGGGGGGAGCCGAGATGGCCCGTACGGAGACGCTGATGGAGGGTCGAGTCCCACGCCATACATTGCGGGCGGATATCGATTATGCCCTGGCGGAAGCGATCACCAAATGGGGGAAGATCGGCGTCAAGGTCTGGATCTACCGTGGGGATACGGAGCCCGGTGCCTATGTGCAACAGACTGCGGAGATGGTCGCGCGGGTGACATCGGCGCAACGGGGAGGTTGAGCGATGTTGATGCCGAAGCGGGTCAAATACCGCAAGCAGATGCGAGGGCGCATGAAAGGCAAGGAGAGCCGGGGGGTCGAGCTGGCCTTCGGGGAATACGGCCTCCAGGCCCTGGAGCCATGCTGGCTGACCGCCCGTCAGATCGAGGCGGCCCGCCGCACGATCGTCCGATTTCTCCGTCAGCGCGGCAAATACTGGATCCGGGTCTTCCCGGATAAACCGGTGACCCGGAAGCCGGCCGAGACCCGCATGGGGAAAGGCAAGGGAAACGTGGATCACTGGGTGGCCGTGGTGCGGCCTGGCCGTATCATCTTTGAGATCGGTGGGGTGAGCGCCGATATCGCCCATGAGGCATTGAGGCAGGCTTCCTATAAGTTGCCGATTCGCACCCAGATCATCAGTGCCGAGGAGCAGCAGATCGGGTAGCCCCAATGCCGGCCTGTGCGGAAGAGGCCGGCGAGATGGGGTCTTTCCCCGCATGCTGCGGATCGTGTAGTGTGCTCTCGGTCGCCAGACATCCAGCAGGGAGGGAACTGTGGCCCTTCGTCCTGAGGAAATACGCAACTGGTCCGATGATGAACTTCGAAATCGGCTGGAACAGATCCGCCGGGAGCTCTTTAACCTGCGGATCCAGTGGGCGATGAACCAGCTTAAGGATGTCAACCGGATCCGCGCCCTGCGGAAGGATATCGCCCGCATATTGACCATCATGCGGGAGCGGGAGCTGGCTCGGGGGGGTAGGCGATGAAAGATCGGCGCAAACGCTTTATCGGACGGGTGACCAGCGACAGGATGGATAAAACCGTGGTGGTGACGGTGGAGGAGCTGGTGCGCCATCCCCTTTATGGGAAGGTGATCCGCCGTCGCCGCAAGTTCATGGCTCATAATGAGGGGAACATGGCCCGCATGGGGGACCTGGTGCAGATCGTGGAGTCCCGCCCGTTGAGCCGTCGCAAGCGCTGGGTCGTGGAGGCGATCCTGGAACGGGCTCAGAAGCCGGTGGAGCCGGTGCCGGAGCAATTGCCCGGTGAGGAGATCCTGGCCGAGTAGGGCAGGGGCTCTCCAGGGGGATTTGCGAGAGGGGGATGTTGCCTTCTTCTGTCCCTTCAAGGATGCGGACGAACTTGTGGCTGAAGAGGGGGCGCCATCCCGCTTTCTTGATCGGAGCCTGACTGCGTAAGTTCGAATGGATCCTGGCGTCTATCTCCCGCAGCCTGCCGGGCTGCGGAGGAAGGTTCTATTCCAGGCAACCATATGCGGTTGGCATTGCAGGAGGCGTATCCATGATTCAGCAGGAGACCCGTCTCAAGGTGGCAGACAATACGGGCGCTCGGGAGATCCTGGTCATCCGTGTGCTGGGCGGCTCCTACCGCCGCTACGGCTATGTCGGGGATGTGGTGGTAGCCACTGTCAAAGACGCGATCCCGACCGCCACGGTGAAGAAGGGTGAGGTTGTGCGCGCAGTGATTGTCCGGACGGCGAAGGAATACCGTCGTCCGGATGGGTCAACGATTCGTTTCGATGATAACGCCGCGGTGATCCTGGATGAATTCGGCAACCCGAAGGGGACGCGGATCTTCGGTCCGGTTGCCCGGGAGCTTCGGGATAAGGGCTTCACCAAGATCGTCTCCCTGGCGCCTGAGGTGCTGTGAGCTCGAAAGGGGAGTGTCCCTGGAGCTATCAGGATATCCGATCAAGTTCGGGCAGCCAGAGGAAATCGAGGGCGATGTTTGATGTTTGCGGAAAAGCAGGGCTTCTCGCTCTGTTGATCCGGCAGAGGGATCTTCTATCGGGGGAAGAAGGCTTATGGCGGCTAAGGTCAAGCGGGGGGATCGGGTCCTGGTGATCGCCGGAGATGACCGGGGCGCTCAGGGGGAAGTCCTGCGGGTGCTCCGGAAGGAAAACCGGGTGGTGGTCTCCGGGGTCAATATCGTCAAGAAGCATCAGCGCCCCCGCCCCACCGGGCGCGGGCAGGTAGGTGGCATTATCGAATTCGAGGCACCGATCCATATCTCCAACGTGATGCTGATCTGCCCGAAATGCAATCAGCCCACGCGTGTGGGATTTGTGATAGAACCTGACGGACGAAAGCTTCGTCAGTGCAAGAGGTGTCAGGCGACCTTTGTTTAATTGGGATCTGCAGGCCGGCAAATCCCCGGCTTCGGAGGGATTACCCTCGCACCCATCTTTCTCTTTTTGCATCCAGCGAGATCGGGGGAGGCGATCAGGATGGCGGAGACAACCACCAGGGTGGTTCCGCGTTTGAAACAGCGTTACCTGGAAGAGGTCCGGCCAGCCCTTATGCGGGAGTTCGGCTATCGCAACATCATGGAGGTCCCCCGGGTCTGGAAGGTGGTGGTGAATGTGGGGGTTGGGGAAGCGGTGACCAACCCCAAGGCCCTGGATTATGCGGTCCAGAATATCGCTACCATCACGGGCCAGAAGCCGCTGGTCACCAAGGCCCGCAAATCCATCGCGGCCTTCAAATTGCGGGCCGGGCGCCCCATCGGGGTCAAGGTGACCCTGCGTGGGGATCGGATGTGGGCCTTCCTGGATCGGTTGTTCAACGTGGCCCTTCCACGTATCCGGGATTTCCGGGGAGTCTCGCCGGACTCCTTTGATGGCCGGGGGAATTACACCCTGGGGCTGCGGGAGCAACTGGTCTGGCCGGAGATCGATTACAGTCAGGTGGATAAGGTCCGGGGGATGGAGATCACGATTGTGACCACGGCGAAAACCGATGCGGAAGCGCGGCGGCTGCTGGAGCTGCTCGGCATGCCGTTCCGCAAAGGTTAAAGCGACCACGGATGTCGGACCCAGGGAGGAGGATGACGTGGCCCGAAAGTGCATGATGTATCGGGAGATGCGGCGGAAATATAAGGTGCGGGTGCGGAACCGGTGTCGCCGGTGCGGCCGGCCCCGCGCATATATCCGGCGGTTTGCGCTGTGCCGGATTTGCTTCCGGGAGCTGGCCCTCCAGGGGCTGATCCCCGGCGTTCGCAAGGCCAGCTGGTAAACTTCCGACCATGCCGCTTTGCATGGGAAAGGTGCTGGATGCCCGGTGAGGAATATCTGGACAGGAGTGAAAACGATGAGCGCTGTGACTGATCCGATTGCCGACATGCTCACCCGGATCCGAAACGCTTCCATGGTAGGGCACAGCCGGGTGGCCATCCCCAGTTCGAAGATCAAGGTGGCCATTGCCCGGGTGCTCAAGGAGGAAGGTTACATTGAAGATTTTGAGGTGACGAATGATCGGCCACAGCCGAAACTGATCATTAAATTGAAATACATCGGCGAGCGCCGTTTCCGAAAGCCGGCCATCTCGGGTCTGAAGCGGGTGAGCAAACCGGGCCGTCGGGTGTATGTCGGCAAGGAGGATATCCCTCTGGTGATGAGTGGGATGGGGATTGCGATCCTCTCCACCCCCAAGGGCATTCTGACCGATAAGCAGGCTCGCCGTCTGGGCGTCGGCGGCGAGGTGATCTGTTATGTCTGGTGAGGGGAGGGAACCGTGTCGCGTGTAGGAAAGAAACCGATCCCGATCCCGCCCGGGGTCCAGGTGCGGATCGAAGGCTCGACCGTGACGGTGAGCGGGCCGAAGGGAACCCTGACTCAGACCTTCCATCCGTCCATGCAGATCGCCATCGAGGATGGCCATCTGGTGGTGCGACGGCCATCGGATGATCGGAAGCATAAAGCCCTCCATGGCCTGACCCGAGCCCTGCTGGCGAACATGGTGACCGGGGTGACCCAGGGGTTCCAGCAGCATCTGCGCATCGAGGGCGTGGGCTATCGGGCGGAGCCTATGGGGAAGGCTATCGTGCTGTATCTGGGATATTCCCATCCGATTATTGTGGAACCCCCTGAGGGGATCACCTTTGAAGTCAACACGCGGGACCGCATCATCACTGTCTCGGGGATCGATAAACAGCTGGTGGGCCAGGTTGCGGCCAAGATCCGGGCCCTGCGTCCGCCGGAGCCTTACAAGGGTAAGGGGATCCGGTATACCTACTGGAAAGGCGATCACTGGGAGGATGAGCCCATCCGGCGTAAGGCTGGAAAGGCCGGCAAGGCCAAGTGATTCAGGAACAGGAATGGGGCTGAACCCATACGGCGTAGCCACGCGGACAAAATGCCGGGCTCTGTTGTGAGACCGGCCTTAAAGGTAACGGGTTTTCGCGGGGGTCTTTGAGGCCAGCAGGATTGGCTATCCTCCCCGGGGCCTTTCGGGCTACGCCCGATGGACCGGATGGCCCCTGCAGGGCGGACCAGCTACTGCCCCCTCCCCACGGCCTGAAGGGTTGTGGGGACGGGAAAGGCGTTCGGGGGCTGGGTGGTGCCGAAGGTGCCTCCAACCCCCAGGGGGAAGAACACAATCGCAGCAGAGGCAATTGAAATCCTCGGGCTCAGGGATAGAATCCTGGCCCTCAGGAGGAACGGTCGATGAGCTGGGAGCACCCACGGGATGAAGGACGTCGACGACGACATCTGCGGGTCCGAAAAAAGGTGTTCGGCACCCCGGAACGGCCCCGGCTTTCGGTTTTCCGGAGCCTGAAGCACATCTATGCCCAGATCATTGATGACACCCGGGGAGTTACCCTGGCAGCGGCCTCCACGCTCGATCCCGAGCTTCGGGGGCAGCTGAATGGCCTGACCAAGACCGAGAAGGCCCGTCTGGTGGGCCGCCTGATCGCTCAGCGGGCCCTGGCGAAGGGGATCCGTAAGGTGGTGTTCGATCGGGGCGGCTATAAATACCACGGCCGGGTGAAGGCCCTGGCCGATGCGGCCCGCGAGGCCGGATTGGAGTTCTAAGCAGTCCTGACTCACCCCCCATGGAGTAAAAGGAGCTCATAAGGCGAGGTGGCAATGGCGGAGATCCGGGAAGTTCCCACCGTGGAATATGAAGAGCGAATCGTGGATATCGCCCGCGTGGCGAAGGTCCATAAGGGCGGCCGATCCTTCTCTTTCCGGGTGGTCGCCGTGGTCGGCGATCGCAACGGACGGGTGGGGGTGGGGATCGGCAAGGCCCGCGCGGTTCCGGAGGCCATGCGGAAGGCCACGGAGCGCGCCCGACGGAACATGAAGAAAGTGGCTTTGCTGGGGACAACGATCCCCCATCCGGTGGTGGTGAAGTTCGGGGCCACCCGGCTGGTTCTGAAGCCCGCTTCGCCGGGGACCGGCGTGATCGCCGCCGGAGGGGTTCGGGCGGTTCTGGAGGCTGCCGGGATTCGGGATGTGCTGACCAAGATCCTGGGAAGCACCAATCCCGTCAACGTGGTTTACGCCACCATGAAAGGGCTGGAGATGTTGCGCTCCCCGGAAGAGGTCGCCCAGATTCGTGGTAAGCCCGTTGAAGAAGTCATGCCACCATGGAGCCGGAAGCGCCATGAAGGGTGAAGGGATTCGACGGCTTCGGATCACGCTGGTGAAAAGCCCTATCGGGTATTCCCAGCGTCAGCGCCGCACGTTGCGCACGCTGGGCCTGCGCCATTTGAATGATGTGGCGGAGTGGCCGGATACGCCGGTTGTGCGCGGGATGATTCAAAAGGTCAGCCATCTGGTTCATGTGGAGGAGGTGGAGCGTGAAGCTTCATGAGTTGAAGCCGGCGCCGGGCTCAAAGAAGGAGCGAAAGCGTGTGGGCCGCGGGCTCGGCTCGGGTCATGGGACCTATGCGGGGCGAGGACGGAAGGGACAGAAGTCTCGTTCCGGCGATCGGAAGATGCCCCCTTATTTTGAGGGCGGACGCACCCCTCTGGTCCGGCGTCTCCCCAAGGCGCGGGGGGAGGGCTTCACGCTGGTGGAGAAGGTCAGGTATCAGCCGGTCAATGTGGGGCAGCTGAATCGCTTTCCCCCTCACAGCGAGATCACCCCGCTGATCCTGGCCCAGGCCGGCCTGCTGCGAGATCCAGAAGAGCCTGTGGTGATCCTGGGGGATGGGGAGCTGGACCGCCCGCTCCTCGTTCGGGCCCATCGCTTTTCGGCATCCGCCCGGGCGAAAATCGAGGCCGCTGGTGGCCAGGCCGTGGTGATCCCCCATTGAGGGCCCGATGAAGGGCCATTGCGCCAGATCGTTGGGTGGCTGGGAGCTTATAAGGAGGACTCATGCTGGACGCGTTGCGAAACGCATGGCATCTGCCGGATCTGCGGCGCAAGATCCTTTACACGCTGCTGATCCTGGCCATCTACCGCCTGGCGGCGCATATCCCGGTGCCCGGGGTGGATCGGGCGGCGTTGCAGCAGTTGCTTCAAGGCACCACCGCTGCCGGACAGCTCTATATCATCCTGGATCTGCTCTCGGGCGGCGCCATTGCCAACTTCTCCATCATGGCGATGGGGGTCTACCCCTATGTGACGGCTTCCATCATCCTTCAGCTTCTGGTTCCCATTGTTCCGCAGCTGGAACGGCTGGTGAAGGAAGGGGGATCGGAGGGCCGGCGCAAGCTGGAGCAATACACTTATTTCCTCACGGTCCCGCTGGCCGCCCTCTACGCCATCGGCCAGGCCAACCTGCTCAGCGCCCCGGGGCAGGCGGTGCTGCCCAATTTCGGTTTCGCTCCTCATCAGCTGCTGCCGACCCTGACGGTGATCCTGACCATGACCGCGGGCACGATGTTCGCCATCTGGCTGGGCCAGCTGATCACCGAGCAGGGGATCGGCAACGGACTCTCGTTGATTATCTTTGGGGGGATCGTGGCCCGGGCCCCATACAACCTGGCTCAGATCTGGACGAGCAATGGCCTGATGGGTATTCTGGTGTTCCTGGCCCTCACCGTGATCACGGTGGCTGCGATCGTCTTCATCCAGGAGGGACAGCGACGGATCCCCGTCCAGTATGGGCGTCGGGTCCGGGGTCACCGCATCTATGGGGGCGGCAGCACCTATATCCCCCTCCGGGTGAACATGGCCGGGATGATCCCCCTGATTCTCGCTCAATCGGTGCTGGCGTTCCCGGCGATCATCGCGCAATTCTTCCAGTATTCCAGCAATGCGATTGTTGCGGGCATTGCCAGCACCATCGTCAGCGTTTTCTCCGGGTTCCATGACGCCTACTGGCCGATGTATTTCGTTACAGTTGTTGCCTTTACTTACTTTTATACGGATGTAATGTTGCAGCAGATGAACTTGGCGGATACCCTGCAGAAGCAGGGTGGATTTATCCCGGGCATCCGGCCCGGGAAGGCCACCGAGCAATATATCAACCGGATCTCCCGTCGTATCACCCTGGTGGGGGCGCTATTCCTGGGCATCCTGGCGATCCTGCCCTGGCCGGTGCGGTCGGTGCTCCAGACCAATGTGCTGCTGTTCAGCAGCGCTGCGCTCCTGATCGTGGTCGGCGTGGTCCTCGATACGATGCGGCAGCTGGAGGCGCAGCTGGTGATGCGCCATTATGAAGGCTTCATCCGGTAAGATGTTCGCCTGCGCGGATTCCAGGGCGGGTAGTTACACTTGGAGTCGTCGAACCATGACGCTTGATCTGATCCTGCTGGGGCCTCCAGGCGCGGGAAAAGGAACGCAGGCCAAGATCCTGAGCCAGCGCCTGGGCATTCCTCATGTGGCCAGCGGTGATCTCTTTCGCGATCACCTGCACCGTCAGACCCCACTGGGCCAGCTGGCCCGTCAGTATATGGATCGGGGAGAGCTGGTGCCGGATGATGTGACCATTGGGATGATTCGGGAGCGATTGGAGCAGGAGGATTGCCGCAATGGGGTGATCCTGGATGGGTTCCCCCGAACCCCTGCTCAAGCTCAGGCGCTCGATGAGCTCCTGGCCGGGATGGGCCGATCGCTCACGGCAGTCCTCTATATCCGGGTGCGTGATGAGTTGTTGCTCCGTCGTCTGGCGGGGCGCTGGACCTGTCGGACGTGTGGGGCGGTGTATCATGTTGAGTTCAACCCGCCCCGGGTGCCAGGCCGTTGCGATCTGGATGGGGGGCCGCTGTATCAGCGTGAGGATGACACGGAGGAGGTTCAGCGGCGGCGTATCCAGGTCTATCAGGAGCAGACGGCGCCTCTGGTTTCGTTTTATCGGGAGCGGGGTTTGCTGGTGGAAATCGATGGAGAGCGTCCTATTCCGGAGGTGACGGAGGAGCTGATCCGGGCGATCGAAGTACGGAAGGCGGTGGATCCATGAGCCCACGGGTGATCCCTCGAACGGGCCGACCGGTGGCGGGGATCCGGCTGAAGACATGGTCAGAGATCCGGATGATGCGGGAGGCGGGCCGGATCGTGGCGGAGGTTCTGGCCGCCATGCGCACAATGGTCCAGCCTGGCGTCGCCACCGCTGAACTGGATCGATGGGCTGAGGATTATATCCGCCGCCGGGGGGGGATCCCGGCCTTCAAGGGTTATCCCAGCATGAAAGATGAAGGTGGGCCGCCTTACCCGGCCACGCTCTGCACCTCCGTGAACCATGTGCTGGTTCACGGTATCCCCGGCCCCTATCGGCTCAAGGAGGGGGATATCATCAGCATCGACGTGGGGGTCAATTTCCGGGGCTATTACGCGGATGCGGCCATCACCCTGCCCGTCGGCCCGGTCCCTCCAGAGGTCCGGCGACTTCTGGAGGTTACAGAAGCTGCTCTGTGGGCGGCGATCGCTCAGGCCCGGCCCGGTCGACGCCTGGGGGATATCCAGTGGGCCATTCAGCATACGGTGGAATCTCAGGGATTCCGTGTGGCCCGCGAATTCACCAGCCATGGGATCGGGCGAGCCCTTCATGAGCCGCCTTCCTTTGTGAATCGGGGTCATCCGGGTCGAGGCCTTCCCCTGCGACCGGGGATGACGATGGCGATCGAGCCGATGGTCACGATGGGAGACTGGCGGACGCGCATTCTGGAGGATGGATGGACCGTCGTCACCCTGGATGGAAGCCTGGCGGCCCATTTCGAGCATACCATTGCGATTACGGAGGGGGATCCGATCATCCTGACCGCTCTGGAAGATGATCCTCGTCTGGCCTCGTGAGCTCTGGCAAGGTCCGGAAATGAAGCAGCGGGTTTCCCTACGGGGGCTCTGACGGCCAGCCCAGCCTTGAAATCCTCTATGGGGAAGCCCACGGCGCAGCCCCTGATGCGACCAGGCAGGATGACTGACCAACTCTGGGGCTCAGGGTGGAAAGTGGAAGCCTCTCCTTTATCTGGATAAAATAAGAGTTTGCTGCTCTCATGGCAGCCGCTTCGTTATGTGCAGGGATCAGGTGGCTCATTGTAAATCTGGAGCGCATTCCTCATCTGCGAATCCTGTCGTGGGAGGGCGCGATGAAGGTCACACCATCCGTCCGTCGGCGATGTCCGAAGTGTAAAATCGTTCGGCGCAAGGGAGTGGTACGGGTGATTTGTGAAAATCCCAAGCATAAGCAACGCCAGGGATGATATAAACCGACCGTGAGGCGGGTTGAAATTCAAACATCCGGATCAGCAGATGGAGGGGAAATTCGATGGCACGAATTGCCGGTGTGGAGTTGCCTCGTGATAAGCGCGTGGAGATCGCCCTTACCTATATTTTTGGGATCGGTCGCTCCCTCGCCAAGAGGATCCTTCAGCAGACCGGGGTGAATCCGGACAAGCGGGTGAAGGACCTGACGGAGAGCGAGGTGAACCTCCTGCGGGAGACCATTGAGCGGAACTATAAGGTAGAGGGCGATCTGCGCCGGGAAATCGCCATGAACATCAAACGGCTGATCGATATCGGGTGTTACCGCGGCCTGCGGCATAAGATGAATCTCCCGGTGCGGGGCCAGCGAACCCGAACCAACGCCCGCACCCGGAAAGGGCCGCGGAAGACGGTGCCCGGTCGCGGCCGCAAGCGTGGCGCCAAGAAGAAGTGATCCGGGATGGACACGGCATCCAGGGTGCCCTGTCCGTTTTCCGACCCTGGTCGATGGGGTTGGATACAATGGGGTATCCGGGCTTTGTGTTTCGCGGGGGCTTCGGAGTTGGGAAATCCCTCCGGAAGTGGCCCGGTGGGCACAGCGGGTCACCCGACCGACTTCTCCGAGCGGAGGAAACACCGCGCGCTCCTCTCTCCGCCGCTTGAAGCGTGGCCGAGAGAGGAGTTTTCAGGTCAGGGAAGATAGCGGAAGGGAAAGGGCCCGCCGGGCCCCCGGATGGCTGACGATGGGGCTTGTTTACAAAGATTCAGGCCGATGAAATCTGGGTGGATTCGCCTGGGAGGAGGCATCTATGGCGCGAGGTTCGAGGGGCAGTCGAAAGGCCCGGAAGAATGTCACCCGAGCCCACGTTTATATCCATGCAACGTTCAACAATACGATCGTTACGGTTACGGATCCCAATGGAGATACCCTGACGTGGGCCAGTGGGGGGACCATTGGCTACAAGGGCTCGAAGAAGAGCACCCCCTATGCGGCACGTCTGGCGGCCGAACAGGCCGCTCGAAAAGCGATGGATATGGGGGTTCGGGAAATCGATGTCTTCATCAACGGCCCGGGCCCCGGGCGGGAGGCCGCGCTGCGCGCGCTGCACGCGATGGGGCTGAAGATCCGATCGATCACCGATGTCACGCCCATTCCTCACAACGGATGCAAACCGCCTTCTAAGCGCCGGGTATAAGCTGATCTCACATTTCCTGGGTGGGCTTATCTGTCTCCCGGGTTGGAGGGGCCTTTTTGGGGCCGTGCGGGGTACCTTTCGGCGCTCCCCACGGCCCCAGAAAGGTAAGGGGGTGTTTGGTCTCCCAGATATGGGCTTATGATATCAATCTGGTAACCGATTCAGGAGGAACGGATGGCACGTTATATCGGACCTGTCTGTCGATTGTGTCGCCGAGAAGGTGAGAAGCTTTATCTGAAAGGGGAGCGTTGTTTCACGCCGAAGTGCGCGATTGAACGACGAAATTATCCCCCGGGCCAGCACGGTCGGGAGTTGCAATTCCGCCGAAGCCGGCCTTCGGATTATGGGCTTCAGCTGCGGGAGAAGCAGAAGCTGCGGCGAATCTATGGGGTGCTGGAGCGCCAGTTCCGGCGCTACTTTGAAATCGCCCAGCGGGCTCGTGGGATGACCGGCGCCCTCCTGCTGATCCTGCTGGAGCGCCGTCTGGATAATGTCGTCTATCGTCTGGGGTTCGCCAGTTCACGAGCTCAGGCGCGGCAGCTGGTTCGCCATGGTCATTTTGAGGTCAATGGCCGCAAGGTCGATATCCCTTCCTATCAGGTGAAGCCGGGGGATGTGATCCGGGTGCGAGATAGCAGTCGGGAGAAGGAGTATTTCAAGAACATCCTGGAGCGCCTGGAGGGTCATCGCCCACCGCCCTGGCTGCAGCTGAATCCCCAGGATCTATCCGGCCAGGTGCTGCGTCTTCCGGTTCGGGAGGAAATCGATACGCGGGTGCAGGAGCATCTTATTGTGGAGTTCTACTCGCGTTAATGGGCGGGCTGGACTCTGGGCGAGCCCGCTGATCTCCTTCCCACGAGGCCGGGGAGCCGCAGAGGGAAAGAGAAAACAGGGTGAGGGGACGGGCGGGCGGTGGGACTTCCTGCCTGGCCCCCACGAGGAAATCCACTTTCCCGCGGCCCCATGGGCCGCGGGGACCAGTTCCATCGGCAAAAGGAGGTTTGGGTGGCTGGCGTAACGCTGGTTCTGCCGAAGGTGGAAGCGGAAATCCTAACGCAGTCCTATGGGCGTTTCGTTATCAGCCCGCTGGAGCCGGGCTATGGAGTGACCATTGGGAACGCCCTCCGGCGGGTGCTGTTGAGCTCACTGCCGGGCGCTGCGGTGACCAGCATCCGGATCACGGATGTGCCCCATGAATACTCAACGATCCCCGGCGTCCGGGAGGATGTGATCCAGATCATTCTGAACATTAAGCAGCTTCGGATGAAGCTCTACGGGGACGGCCCGGCCCGCCTGCGGCTGGAAGTGGCCGGCGAGGGGGTGGTCACGGCGGCGGATATCCAGTGCCCGCCTGAGGTGGAGATCGTGAATCCCGATCTCTATTTATTCACTGTGGATGATGATCGGACCCGTCTGGAGATCGAGATGACCGTCGAGCGTGGGCGGGGATATTCGCCGGCCGAGGAACGGGGCCGCCTGCCGATCGGGGAAATCCCGGTGGACGCCATCTTCAGCCCGGTCCGGCGCTGCACCTTTGAGATCGATCGGGCCCGTGTGGGGCAGCGAACCACATATGACCGGCTGGTGATGGAGATCTGGACGGATGGAACGATGGGGCCGAAAGATGCCTTGATTGAAGCGGCCCGGTTGTTGCTGCAGCACTTCTCCCTGATCTCGGAGTTCGTGGGGCCCGAGGAGGTGGAAGCCCCGCCCCAGCCGGTGCGGGAGATGATCCCACCCCAGGCTTACGAGACATCTCTGGAGAGCCTGGAGCTGAGCGCGCGGGTGATCAATCCTCTTCGACGGGCAGGTATCACCACCGTGGGCCAGGTCCTGGAACTGTTCTATCGGGGGGAGGAGGCGTTGCTCTCGGTTCGCAATTTCGGGGCCAAGTCCCTTGAGGAATTAAAGGAGCGCCTGATCGAGCGGGGCTTTCTGAGGCCTGAGGATCTGCCGCAGCCCGCAGAGGAGACGGAGGAGGCCTGACCATGCGCCATCGAGTTGCCGGGAAGACATTGAGTCGAGATAAAGACCATCGGGAAGCCCTGGCACGGAATCTGGCCACCCAGCTCTTTCTGCATGGGGCGATCGAAACAACCGAGGCCAAGGCGAAATTTGTCCAGGCCTATGCGGAGAAATTGATCACCCTGGCCAAGCAGGCGCTGGAGGATCCTTCGAAGCAGGTGGCCGCGCGGCGGCTGGCAGCGGCCCGCCTTTATGGCCGCGAGGTGGTCAAAAAGCTTTTCGATGAGATCGCGCCGCGCTACAGGGACCGGAACGGGGGATACACCCGGATTTATAAACTCGGATTCCGTCGGGGGGACGCGGCACCGGTAGCCCGTCTGGAGCTGGTTCAGGAATAGGTGGATCCTTTTGGGTCCGGGAGGGGCGCGTCCGGCATGGAGGAAGGCTCCTGCTCTCCTCGAGGGGAGTGCTTTATCTCCCTCACATGTTCAGGGCAGCGCGGGTTGTTTTCAATGGTCCGCCTGTCTTGAAAAGGCTTCCTGTGGCGTGATTCGGAATGCGAATCTGGGCGGCCCTTGCTTATGAAGGCACAAGGTATCGGGGGTTCCAGCGCCTGGCTCCATCTCATGAACCGACCATCCAGGGCGTTCTGGAGGCGACGCTCCACCAGCTGGCCGGGGCTCCGGTCCGGGTGCGTGGGGCCGGCCGCACCGATGCAGGAGTCCATGCGTTAGGCCAGGTGGTCGCTTTTGACATCTCCTGGCGGCATTCCCTGCAGGATCTGCAACGGGCCCTGAATGCGCTCCTGCCGTCCGACATGGTCGTCTGGGCCCTGGGGGAGGCGCCGTCGGATTTCCATCCGCGTCGGGAGGCCCAGGCCCGGATCTATCGCTATCTGATTTACAATGGACGATGGCGGGATCCGTTCGGGCGCATGCTGGCCTGGCATGTGCCACTGCCGCTCGATGTCGAGGCGATGCGCCAGGCGGCTGCCCTGTGGGTCGGACGCCATGACTTCGGAGCGTTTGGCCGTCCCCCCAGAGGGCAAAACACGGTGCGGGAGGTCCGAAGGACGGCTGTCGTAGCGGATGGGGAGTGGGTGGTCTTTGAGATCGAGGCGGATGCGTTTCTTTATCATATGGTGCGCATTATGGTCGCCGTGCTGATCGCCATCGGCCGGGGGGAGCGATCCCCGGAGACGGCGGCGGCCTACCTGAGGCGCCCGGACGCCTATCCCGCCCATGCCCCGGCCCCGCCTTATGGTCTGTATTTTGTCGGCGCGCGCTATGATCGGATCCCTGTTCCGCTGCCACCGCAGTTCCTGATCGACAGCCTTCGAGTGTTAAAGGACCGGTAGGGCTTTATCTGCGTTTCCTTAGGAGTCCAGGCACACCTGTTACAGGAGGGAAAGCACCGTGAAGACTTATGTCACCAAGCCGGCCGATATCCGGGCGGAATGGTGGATTGTGGATGCGACCAATCAGAACCTGGGGCGGCTGGCCAGCCGGATCGCCCAGATCCTTCGCGGCAAGCATAAGCCGTATTTTGACCCCTCGCAGGATTGCGGGGATTATGTGATCGTGATCAATGCGGCGAAGGTGGCGGTTCATCCCCGTCATCTGGAGCAGAAGATTTACTACCGTCACAGTGGATATCCGGGCGGTTTGAGGGAAATCCCGCTGCGCCGGATGTTGCAGACCCATCCCGAGCGGGTGATTCAGAAGGCAGTGTGGGGGATGTTGCCGAAGAACCGTCTGGGGCGACGCATGCTGAAAAAGCTGAAGGTCTACGCCGGGCCAGAACATCCGCACCAGGCTCAGCAGCCCAAACCGCTTCCGTTGTAAGCATATCCGGCTTCAAACCTGCAATACGGGGGAAAGGAGCGCCTATGGCGGCTGTTGTGGAAGGGATTACCTTTGAGGCTTTCAAAGGCCGTCCTTATGTCGAGGGTGTGGGTCGACGCAAGCGGGCTGTCGCCCGTGTTCGGCTATACACAGGCGGAAGTGGAGTTTTTATTGTGAATAACAAGCCAGTGCAGGATTACTTTGCTCGCGAGCAGGATCTCCACCACCTGTTCGAGCCGCTCCGCCTGACGGGCCTGGAAGGGAAGCTGGACGTCACCGTGAAGGTGGAGGGAGGCGGCCTCACGGGCCAGGCCGGCGCGATTCGCCTGGGGCTGGCCCGCGCGCTGCTTCTGGTGGATCCGGGGTTGCGTCCTCTGCTGAAACAGCACGGCATGTTAACGCGCGATCCGCGGGAGAAAGAGCGCAAGAAGCCGGGACTCCGGCGCGCGCGCAAGGCGCCTCAGTCGCCCAAGCGCTGAACGCTGTATCCCCTTCCCACCTCCCGAACGCTTTTCCATCCTCTTCCCCGGGCCCTCTGGGTCCGGGGAAGAGGACGGATCTCTCCAGAGTTACGGTGCTGACCTTCTGGCGGAGAGCCTTCAGGGCCAGGCTGGCCGCCTTCAGCGGCCGGCTCGGCCCCGGGCCGCTGGGGAGATGCTTCCCTCCCTTCCCGCTGTGGCCGGAGGGAAGGGGTATGTGGCCTTCCCGATCTGGCTCTAAGCATTCAGGATCCGCTGGAGCTCACGAAGAACCAGGGCCGGTCGTTCGTCTCGCAAAAGGGGCAATCGAATCCGGGTCCGGCGGATTTGATCCAGATCGATCGAAGCCAGGATCAAGGCTTCATCGAAATAAGGGCCCTGCACCACCAGATCCCCGTTCGGATCAAAGATAGTGGATCCCCCCCAGAAGTTCTGCCCATCCTCAAATCCCGCCCGGTTCACATGGATGACGAAGACGGTGAAGAGGCTTGCATAGGCCTGGTTGACCAGCTCGACCCACCTGGCGCTCCCCAGCTTCCCCGGGGTTCCCAATCCACGCCCCGGGCTCGCCGAGGTGAAGATTAACACCTCCGCTCCATCCAGCCACAGGAGATAAGGCGGGCTGATATGCCAGAAATCCTCGCAGATCAATAATCCAAAGCGCCCAAAGCGGGTATCGAAGGCCCGAACCCGATCCCCGGGGGCCATATCCCTTCCCTCATCGAACATCCCATAGGTGGGGAGGTAGACTTTGCGATGGCGGTGAATCATGCGCCCTCCGGATAGATAAGCGCCTGCTGTGTAATAGCGCCCTCGCTCATCCATCTCCACAAACCCGACGACCAGATCAGCCCGCCGGCTGGCTTCCAGCAGGGGTTGGAGGATGGGATGGCCCGGTTCAGGACGGATGGCCACTTCGTATGTCAGATCCTGGAGCACATATCCGGTGAGGGAAAGCTCAGGGAACACAATCAGCTCAGCGCCTCGCGCCACCGCGTCCTCGATAACCTCCAGATGCTTGCGGAGATTGGCTTGCAGATCGCCCAGCAGCGGGTAGATCTGGGCCAGACCGATTTTCAGGGCTTTCATTCGGGAACCTCCACGGTCGCGGTGTTCTGGATGAATCGATCGGAAGTCCGTTCGATCCCCCGAGGCAAGCATGGAATTGGGGGGATCTGAACAGACCATGGGCCGGGGCCGGCAGACCCCACATACTTCCGGGTGGATGGCCTGTTGGATTATCGGTTCTGTGAAATAATAACCTGGAAGGGGCGTCTGCCGCCAGAGGCGGTCTGAGGAACGTTCCAGGCGGATATTCCGCAGGACTTAGGCGGGATGGCCTCTTCCTTTTAAGGGCCGGGTCGGTTCCAAATGCTCCCGGGGAAGAGGTCAACCGCGCCATTCCTCCCAATCTCCTGATGGAGAGGGATCCGGCAATGCGATCCTTATTGCGATGGGGATGGGTTCTGCTTCTCGGGATGGTTGCCTGTGCATCGGTGACGAGGCCGCCGAGGTTGATCGTCCTCTGGCATGCCCTGGACCCCGGGCGTGGGACTGCCCTGGCCCGGCTGACAGAGGCCTATATGGCCGAACATCCCGACGGCGCGATTTATATGGAGGCGTTCCCCGGAGTCCGGGAGCTGCTGAACCGGTTGCAGCAACCCTCGGAGCGGGGGCCGGACCTGGTTCTGATCCCCACAGAGGTCGTGCCGGAGTTGTGGGGATCCGGACGGCTGATCCCCCTCCGCCGCTGGCTGGAGGATCCGCAACACGGGCTATCGGCTGAGGAGCAAGACGATCTGCTGGCCTCCATGACGCCCGGCTCCATTCCATTTCTGCGGGATGGGCTCATCATGTATGCGGATGAAGATCGATTGATGGAATCCGGTTTGGAGCAACTTCCGGGGGACTGGGAAGGAATTCGCCAGGTGTGCCTGCGGGGAGCGCTGGATCTGAATGGGGATGGACGACCGGATACCGCAGGCTGGATCGCCCCGCGGGACGGGCATGTGCTCCAGGGCTGGCTGGCCCGGCGTTCCATGGCTGAGCTGAGGGGATGGATCGAGGACATGGCCTTCATGCTGAGAACCGGATGTGGCCGCCTGATGGAACCCGAGGCGGCGTTACGGGCTTTTCTGGAGGGCGAGACCGTTATTCTGTTCGGCTCCACCCGCTGGCTTTCCACGCTGGAGCGGGAGACCGAAGCCGGGCGGTTAAAATTCCGGCTGATGCTGGCTCCCCTGCCCGCTCCATCTGGACAGGGAGAGACGATTCTGCCCGGATGGGGCTGGGATCTGGCGATTACAGCTCGGGATCCAGACCAGCAAGCCGCGGCATGGTCCTTTCTGCGCTGGGCCGTGGGGGTCGAGGCCCAGACGCGCTGGGCGCAGGATGCCCGATCGATCCCCGTCCGTCGAGCTGCAGCCCTGCGCTTGCGCCAGCGGGCAGGGGCGGAAGCCCGGCAGAGCATGGTGCTGAGCTGGGCGCTCCAGGGATATTTTGAGGAACCCCCAGAGGGCCGGAGCGCTCTGAGCCGTCTGGATGAAGCGCTGAATCTGCTGGAAGGCGGAGCCGATATCTCCGCGATCCTTGAGCGGTTACAGAGCGCTTCGCCTCCGTGATTCCTGAGGGTGATCGCACGCCTCATCCCGAAGACGCGGCGGGTTTCCCTGTGGAGGCGGCTGGGAACTGTTCGGGGCGCCGAAGATGCCCCGCACAACCCGGGAAAGCATTTCCTGCGAGGAGGAAGGAACAGTGAGTCCCTCCGGCGCTCATCTGGAAGTCTGGTTGCTGACGGCCATCGAGGCGGCCCTTGCGGGCGGAGCGGTCCTTCGCACCTACTGGCCCCTGTCCCGCCAGATCCACGAAAAGGGATTCCGGGATTGGGTGACCTCCGCTGATCTGGCTGCTCAGGAAGCGATCCTGACGGTCATCCGGCGCCATGGCCCGGAGCATCGGATCCTGGCTGAAGAGGGAGAGCGGGGCGTAGCGGAGGTAAAGGAGGGGATCGTCTGGGTGGTGGATCCCCTGGATGGGACCACGAACTTCGCCCGGCGGTTTCCATGTTTTTCGGTTTCGGTCGGGCTGCTGGTGGATGGCGAGCCTGTGGTCGGAGCAATTTATGATCCGCTGAAGGATATGCTCTTCACGGCAGCCCGGGGGCGCGGAGCGTTCCTCAACGGAAAGCCGATCCGGGTGAGCGAGACGGAGCGGCTGGAGCAGGCACTGATCGGGCTGGATTGGGGGCACCGCAATGAGACTCGAGAACAAATCCTGGGATGGTTGAGCCGGCTGGCAGTGCGGTGTCAAACCGTGCGCGCCATCGGATCTGCGGCCCTGGGGATGGCCTATGTGGCGGCTGGATGGCTCGATCTCTATTTTCACTTCGCGTTGCAACCCTGGGATGTGGCCGCTGCGGCGGTGATCGTCCGCGAAGCAGGCGGGGCGCTTTATCAACCGGATGGCACGCCGTGGTCCTTCTGGAACTCCGCTGCGGTGGTCAGCAATGGGCGGCTGGAGCGCGCGGTCTGGGCCGCCATGGGGATGTAAAGCCAGGCTCGTCCCGCATGGGCGTGAGGGCCGCGCGCTGCGCCACCGCCCCCCACGCCATGGGGCCCGGGGATGAGCCTCCAGCTCGACCTGAAAAGGCAGGTTCCAGGAATTTGACAGATTCTCTCTGCTCTGGTAACATATGGATGCGTGGTGAGCGCACGCGTGAAGGGAAGTCGAAGGCCGGACCGCCGGGTCTGCTGAGACGCCCCGGCGGTTTTTTGTTGATCTGGAATCGGCCCCATGCCGTCCTCCAGCCTATCGCCAGACCCCTTCGCTTCAAACCGAAGCCTCCGCTCAGGCTTCACCCTAAAACTTTTTAAGGAGTTCGTCCGATGTCTGAAGCACGCATGAAGGGGACCGTTCGCTGGTTCAACCGCACCAAGGGTTACGGGTTCATCCGGCCCGATCACGGAGAGAAAGACATCTTCGTCCACTATTCCGGGATCGCGGGGGATGGTTTCCGGAACCTGGAGGAAGGGGACCGGGTGGAATTCAGCGTCCGGCAGACGGCGAAGGGGCCGCAGGCTTACGATGTGATCCGCACATCCGCCTGATCGGATCCTCCGTTAACCCGAACAAAGGCCCTGCCTCTGGCAGGGCCTTTGTTTTTGATGAGCCCTGTTCCCATTCCGGCGAGCCCGGCCGTGGCTCCAGGAGCCTTTCCCTCCTGCCCTTCTCCAAATTTCTTTGCAGCACAGAGAGGGGGGAGAATGAAAATGGCAGGACAGGTGGCGAAATCCTCTGTTCTCCCTGCAGCCTGAAAGGGCCGCAGAGAGGGTGAAAATATATTCAGGCTGGAAGGGGTGTTGCGGGCGTGCTCGATCTGCGCAAGCCTGGATCGATCGCACAGGAGGGTTTGCCATGACAGCGCCTCGTCAAGTCGTTGCGGAAGCAACCCTTCCCTCCGGTCATCGCGTGACGCTGGTGCATGGAGATCTCACGGAAGAAGAGGCAGACGCCCTGGTGAACGCGGCCAACACCTACCTGAAGCATGGAGGGGGCGTCGCTGGCGCGCTGGTTCGGAAAGGTGGCCCCCAGATTCAGGCGGAGAGCGATGAATGGATCCGTCGCCATGGACCGGTTCCCGTGGGCGGGGTGGCGATCACCAGCGCCGGACGTCTCAAAGCCCGCGCCATCCTGCATGCGGTCGGGCCGGTATGGGCAGGCGGGACCCAGGGGGAAGAGCGTTTGCTGGCGGAGGCGATTCATAACGTTCTGAGGATCGCCCGGGAGCAGGGATACGAGCGGATCGCGATGCCGGCGATCAGCACCGGCATTTTCGGCTTCCCAAAGGAGCGGGCGGCCCCGATCTTCTGGGAGACGATCGCCGCCTTCGCCGCCGCTCATCCCGGGGAGCCGCCCCGGGAGATCCGGGTGGTGATCCTCGATGAGGCGACCCTTCGTCCTTTCCTCGCGGCCTTTCAGAAGCGGTTTGGATCCGCTGCAAAGCAGGCCCCAGGGGCCAGGGAGGAAGGGGAAGCGACATGAGGAGCGAGCCGGGCTCCTTCGGCGCTCTGCCCTGCTCCCTGACCCCAGGGATAGTGGTTCCCTTACCCGCTCAGCAGGCGAACCAGGAGAGCCTTCTGGGCGTGGAGGCGGTTCTCCGCCTGATCGAAGATCACCGAATGTGGGCCGTCCGCCACATCATCAGTGATCTCCTCGCCGCGATGGGCCGGTAGGCAGTGCATGACGATGACATCCGGCTTCGCCTTCGCCACCAGCGCGGCGTTGACCTGATAGGGTGGAAAGATCTGACGCCGGATCTCCGCCTCCGCTTCCTGCCCCATGCTCGCCCACACGTCCGTGTAGATCACATCGGCATCCCGCACGGCCTCCATCGGATCGTGGGTGAACAGCAGGCGGCTGCCGCTGCGGGCGGCGAAGGCTTTCCCCCGTTCGATAACCGGTTCTTTCAGCATGTAACCCGGAGGCGTTGCGATGGCGAAATCCACCCCCAGCATGGCACAGATGTAAAGCAGGGCCGTGGCCACGTTGTTCCCATCCCCCACAAAGGCCAGCTTCAGCCCCCGCAGGCATCCTTTCTTCTCATAAACCGTGAGCATATCTCCCAGAGCCTGGCAGGGGTGCTCATCGTCAGAGAGCCCGTTGATGACGGGGACCGTTGCATAGCGTGCCATCTCCTCCAGGACGGAGTGGGCGAAGACCCGGGCCATAATGGCATCCACATAACGGCTGAGCACCCGGGCGACGTCGGCCACGCTTTCCCGCTTGCCCAGGCCAACCTCCTGCGGGGAAAGATAGATGGCGTCCCCGCCCAGATGGCGCATGGCCATCTCGAAGGAAACCCGCGTGCGCAGGGAGGGTTTTTCAAAGAGCATCCCCAGGGTCCTGCCCGCCAGGATCGGCGGCCGAACCCCCGCTTTCCAGTCCGCCTTCATTCGGGCGGCTTCCATGATCATTGCTTCGATCTCCTCCGGAGACCAGTCCACCAGGGAGATGAAATGTCGCAAGGGGCTCATGGAGCTCCTTCCTCCTGAAGGATTGGATTTGTCGATCGGTCTTCGCCCGACATCTCGCCCGGCCCCTAAATCCTACGGCCGCACCTATCGAGGTAGGGCAACTGCAAGCAGTTGCCCTACATACACCACCCAGGGATCCTCATATGCATGGATATAGCATGCGCCGGTCGAGGCTGCGAAGGCCCACGCGGCTTCGTGGGCTTCCGCGTAACTCCGACCGACCGGCCGCAGGTGGACTTCCATAGCCTCCAGGGCCCGGATCTTGTTCCGGGCGGCGGTTTCCGGTATGAAGACCGTGGTAGGGATTCCTCCCAGCAGCCGGGCGGCGAACGCCACGGCCAGACCGTGGTTGCCTGCAGAGGCGGTGACCACTCCTCGCGCGCGCTCCTCGGACGTCAGCTGCGCCAGCCGGGCCAGAGCGCCGCGAACCTTAAACGAGCCGGTCGGCTGCCAGGCTTCGAGCTTCAGCCAGATCTGGCCCCCAAGCATGCGGTTCAATACGGGGAACGTCCGCAGGGGGGTCGCTGGAAGCACCCGCCGCAAAGTCCGGGAGGCCTCCAGGATTTGTATCAGGGAGGGAGCACCAGACCGTGGATCCATGGGTTGCGGTCTCACCGAGGCCATGAGATGCGAGCACGGACCCGAGCCACCACCTCCTCACTGGGCCCGCGGAGGATCAGCGCCTCTGCCCCTTTCCATTCCAGCCACAACACGTCCTTTCCGACCCAGAGGGCCTGACCGGCGGCCTCCCGGACAGGGCCTCCCCCATAACGAGCGGCGGCATAGGATCGATAGGCTTCCACGAACTCGCGGGCCTCCGCCTCGCTATCCCAGGCCACGGCGAGCACCAGCAGGTCCTGACCGGCCGCCTCGTTCACATAGACCGCATAGCGATCCCCACCCCATCCGGCAGCGGCTTTTTCCGCCTGAGACGCCGGGAGCCGTTCCTCCAGATAGACCCGCATGAAGAACTCCCCCAGCACGTTCTCATCGACCAGCCGCCAGCTGCTCCCGAGTGTATCGGTGAGGGGCGGCAGCGTCACCCGGATCGGCCGCTCGCGGCTCCGGAACTTCTCCGGATGCAGGATCTGTTCGGTGGAGGCCGGCGGATCCCGGAAGGCGGCGTTGACCGCATCCCATCCTCCCTGCTCATATAGCGTCTGAACGAAAGCGAATCCGGCGTCGTAAGGGAAGGTGAGCTCCTCCCGGATGACCCGGGGAGCGCGGTCGAAGACTTCACTGGGCTGGCGCTGGACGGCCTCCAGCCATTCCCGTTGCTCCGTCCGGGAGAGGCGGCTCAGATAGAGCAGCTGCGTGAGGGTCGCATCCCCTTCCACCAGGGCCCGCCGGGCGAGCATCGCGTCATCATCCAGATCCTTCGGCCGCTTGCTTTCATCATCCGTGAACCCGAGGGCGACGAGGTCGAAGTGCTGATCCTGCAGAAGGTGCGTGTATTCATGGGCAAAGGTCACCCGCTCCAGAATCCCCGGCCGTTCCTGGTCGCTGATCACGAAGAATTGTTTGGTGTCCGGGTCGTAGAAGCCCGCGATCTGTTCGGTGTAAAGATCGAGCAGGAACTCCCGCAGGTTGAAATCCCGGGGCAACAGATCGAAGGCGGCCAGGGTCAGCGTATCCTGGCGGGCCTCTTCTGGCGTGTAATCTTTCTCAAACTTCTTCTCCTGATATGCTCGCAACTCCGCCTGCGTCATCAGGGAGCGCGTGTAAGGCCCGGTCGCCTCCAGTCCCCGGATCTGTTCCACCACCCGGGCGATCCCGTCGAAGACCCTTAGATCCGGTGTGGGGGTTCCTGGCGAGGGGGTGGGTGGGGAAGGGGTGGCGCCCGGTGATGGCATGGTTGCGGTCGACACAGGCGGGGCACAAATGTCGTGGTGGGAGTAGCAAGGATCGCTGGGGAAGTTAGATGGGCGGCAGACCAGACCAGCGCGACGGCCCCCGCGCTGCAGGCCAGCACGATCATGATCAGCAACGCGATCCAGAATCGGCGCATGATCGCTCCTGAGCAGGAGTTATAGACATTGTCTCTCGAAGCGAAGGGAGGGTCAATTCATCCTGGGGTCGCAGGTCAGCCGCGGGGCGGTCGCGCGGATGAGCCGCCCAGCGCTTCAAGCGGGAGCCCGCATCAGCCGTTCCAGCAAGGCGGCATCGGAACGACGACGGCGGGCGAAGACCTGGGGCCGCTTCCGGGCGACGCGCGGCCAGGTGAGAAGACCGGCCAGCATCCCCCGCAGCCGGGCTCGGGCGGCCGCTCCCCTCCACGCCCGGAGGGCATCCCACGCGATCTGGAATTGCGCCCGCAGAATCTGCGGCCAGAACTGCCTCAGCAATCCCGCCGGGTAATCTTTGGCGATCAGGTAGATGAAATTCCGTCCATCGTAGAAGCTGGCGATCGGCCCGCCGCCGGTGGCGCTCAACTTGTGATAGACCACCGCGGTCGGGACATACCAGCAATTCCATCCCGCGATCTGGGCCCGCCAGGCCAGATCCACATCCTCGCACGAGTAAAAGAAATCCTCATCGAAGAGCCCGATGTCCTGGAAAAGCTCCCGCCGATAGGCGGCCGCCGCCCCGCAGGCGGAGAACACTTCCTCTTCCCGATCATACTGCCCCTGATCCGTCTCCCAGACCCCACGGTTTCCCGGGATCCCATCCACCCGGTAGTAATCGCCGGCGGAATGGAAGACATCCCGGCGATCGAAGAGGAGGATCCTGGAGGCCAGAAGACCTGCATCCGGATGGCGTTCGAAGGCCGCCACCAGGGCCTCCAGCCAGGTGGGAGAGGCCTCCGTATCATTGTTCAGGAGCACAAGGATCTCCCCATGGGCGGCGCGGATCCCGGCGTTGACGGCCCCCGCAAAGCCCCGGTTGGATCCCAGGGCCAGGATCCGGACCTCCGGGTAGCCGGCGAGGAGCTTCAGGGAATCATCGGTGGAACCGTTGTCCACCACCAGGACTTCCCGCCGGGTATAGGTCTGCCGGCGCAGCGCCTCCAGGCAGGTGGGCAGATGGACCGCGCCGTTCCAGTTGGGGATGATCACCGAGACCAGCGGCTCGCTCATTCGGCCAGCCATCCTTCTTCCGCCAGGTAAGCCTGCAACGCCTCCGGCCACGCGCGCAGGGTGATCCCCAGGGCGGCCCCACACAGGTTGCGCAGCGGGGTAAACGGAGGGACCCGGGAGGGGCGAGGGAATTCCGTCAGGGAGATGGGAGTCACCGGGATGTGCGAACGACCGGTCCGACGGAGGATTTCGATGGCATACTCGTAACGAGAGCACATCCCCTCATTGGTGAAATGATAGATCCCGTAGGCTTCGGTCTCGATCAGGCGGGCGATCGCTGCCGCCACATCCCGGGTGTAGCTGGGCGAGCCCACCTCATCATGAACCACGCGGAGGGCCCCCTGTTCATCGGCCCGCTGGAGGATCTTGCGAATGAAGTGATTGCCCCCGGGGCCGAAGACCCACGCCGTTCGGACGATATAGAAGCGACGAAGCAGATGGGAGACGAACCACTCCCCTGCCCACTTGCTGCGACCGTAGGGGTTGATGGGATTGGGAGGATCGAACTCCAAATAGGGCTCGGCTTTGGTCCCATCGAACACTTCATTGGTGCTGATGTAGACCATCGCGGCCCCCGCAGCCCCACAGGCCATCGCCACAGTTTGCGTGCCCAGGGCGTTCACCCGAAAGGCCCGCTCCGGATCCCGTGCGCAGCCATCCACATCGGTCATCGCGGCCGCGTGGATGACCACATCGGGCCGATGGCGAAGGATGGCCCGAAAGACCGCCGCGCGATCCGTGATGTCCAGATCGGCGCGGGTCAGCGGAATCAACGAGTGATCCGCCAGGGCCTCCTGCAGGGCCCGCCCCAGCTGTCCGCCTGCCCCTGTGATCAGGATGCGCATAAACTTCCTCTACAGGAGATCGTCACGCGTTTGCGATCCGGGGCCAGCGACAGGATTCCCCCTCCCCGGGCCCTCCGGGCCGCAGAGGAGAGAAATACTCCCTGGGGCCGGGCAGGAACCAGAGGCTCCCGCCCGTCCCTTGAAGCTTCCGGGAAAAACCCGTTGGGCATCTTCTGATTATAAGGCGAATGGAGGAGGAGGCTGGACACGTCGGAATGAGATGGGGCGTTTCGATGCCCTCCCCTTTCACATAAGGAGTTACGCAGTTCGATGGGAGCTTGTGGGGCCAGGCCGGCCACCAGAGGTGGCGGGGCTGACCCCGGGCCTCATGAAGGGGGAAGGACCATCCACTTCCCAAACTGAGCCCGGCAGCGCATGTTCAGGGAATGTGGAAGAGCCCTGAGGATGCGAGATCTCACGGGTTCGCGTCGCTTTCGAAGGGGAGCCAGGCAATGGGGATGGAGAAGACGGTTTTGATCTTCGATGGGAACTGTGGTTTCTGTTCCCGGGCGGCGCGGTGGGTGAAGCGCTGGGACCGGAAGCGTCGAATCCAGCTGGTGCCCTTTCAACAGCCGGGCGCGCCGGAGCGCTATGGCCTGACCCGGGAGGCATGCGAACAGGCCGCGTGGGCGATCACGCCGGATGGCGCGCGACACCGGGGCGCCGCAGCGATCCTGGTTGCCCTCAGCGAGGCCCTGGGCTGCCCATGGATCCGGGCGGTTTACCGGGTCCCCCTTTTCCGGTGGATTGCCGATGCTGGCTATGAGTGGGTAGCCGCTCACCGGGGACATCTGCCAGGAACCCGTCCGTATTGTGAGGAGCATCCCGAGGAATGTGCGGGGAGCTCGCCTGGATGAGGTGGAACTTGCGTAAAGGGGGCGAACCCGCCGGGTAGGGGCGACCCGGCGGGTCGCCCCTACCGTGGGATGGGCGACAGCCCCTCGCCGAAAGTTGACAAATGCCCATTTTCGAGATAAATTTCACAAGGCCTGCCTGGCCGGGGAGTGGCAGGCCCATGGCTCACCTCCTGGCGCAGTGGGGCACGGGGCATCCCGTGCCCCACGCGTCATGATAGGGGATGGGATCGGATCGCCTCCTGCAATTGCCGGAGGGCTGTCGGAACTTCCGGGGAGACCCGATGGGCCTGTCCCACCGCGCGCATGGCGCTGGGGATATCCTTCAGACCGTTGCCGGTGATCATCACGACGACGGTCTCCTCTTCCCCCATCAGACCTTCCCGAACCGCCTTCTCCAGCCCGGCGAAAGCGGCGGCCGCCGCTGGCTCTGCGAACACTCCGGCCTCCCGGGCCAGGGTCCGCATCGCGGTCAGGATCTCTTCGTCGGTGACCGTGAGAAACGCCCCGCCGGTCTCCCGCACCGCCTGGAGGGCGAAGCGCGCATCCCGCGGCTGGCCCACCGCGATGCTGTCGGCGATGGTGCGCGGCGGCTCGGGCCGGATGTTCTCCTCCCCCTCCGCCCAGGCCCGGGCCAGCACGGCGGCCCCTTCCGCCTGGATCCCCATCAGGATAGGGGGACGTTCGATCCAGCCCAGCGCCGTTAGATCTCGAAAGCCCTTCCAGAGCCCGCTCAGGATATTGCCATCCCCGACGGAGACGAACACGCGATCCGGAACCCGGCCCTGAAGTTGCTCCCAGATCTCATAGGCAGCGGTCTTCTTGCCTTCCCGGGTGAAGGGATTATATGCCGTATTGCGGCAATACCAGCCGAAGGCTTCGGCTGCCGCCAGGGTCAGGTCGAAGGCTTCATCATAGGTGCCTTCTACCAGGAAAACCTGAGCCCCGTAGATCAGCAGCTGGGCGACTTTGGCCTCCGGAGCGGTATGGGGAACGAAAATGATCGCGGGCAGATTCAGGGCCGCCGCCATGCCCGCCAGGGCCGCCGCGGCGTTCCCGGAGGACGCGGTGGTGATCGCGGAGGCGCCTTCCTCGATGGCTTTCAGGGCCACCACGGCGCTGGCGCGGTCCTTGAATGAGGCCGTGGGGTTGCGCCCGTCGTCCTTGATGTAGATCGCCCGCACGCCCAGCCGCCGGGCCGTCCGCTCCGCTCGATACATCGGGGTCCAGCCGACGGCCTGCAGAGCTCCTGCGCCCTCCACCCGGTGGATGCTCTCTGGGCGCAGGGGAAGCAGCGGCGCGTAACGCCAGATGGAGCGGGAGGGATGCCCCCGCAGCTGTCCCGGGCTCACGGTCGCTCGCAAGCGATCGTAGTCATACAGCACGTCGAGGGTTCCTTCCACGCCGTCACGGGGGCAGACATAACGAACCTCATCCAGGTCATACGTGGCCCCACAACGTCCGCAGCGAAAGCCTGTGGCGAACATCGACGGACCTCCGGGAGAGGATGGCTGGATCTCCGCTCCGTTGCCAGCGCGTGCCGTCCATTCCGGTGGGATTCTCTGGAGAGGTTTGCGAAGTCCCTCCCCGAGGAGAAAAGCGACATAAGGGGCGGGCCACGAAGGCGGCCCGTCGCCCCCCAACCCTCAGGGGATCTCTCCATCTGTGTTATACTGAGACCGATTTCCCGCTGCAAGAGGCATAGCGCGATCTGCCATGGCATAGATGGATTCCGGTGCGGGGCATCCGCCGTTGAGCTCTCATTCGGGGAAGCAGAACGGCCCAGTCCCAGAAGCCCTCAGGAAGAGGCCAACGGCGTAACTTCTACTACAAGGAAAGGAGCGTCCGATGCAAAAGATCTTTCTGGTGATGGCCGCATGGCTTCTGCTCGCGCTGGCGGCGTGCGCTCGCCCAACGCCGGCTCCCTCCCCGACGGCCTCGCCGTCGCCCAGCCCATCGCCGGAACCGGCTTCCGGGGCGACCCCGGCGGCGACGCCGGATCTCCAGCGCATCCTTTTCCCGACGCCGGAGGACTGGAGCAAGGGGGCCGCGGAGGCACGGGTCACCTTCATCGAATGGGGCGATTTCCAGTGACCCTACTGCGGGCAGCTTGCGCCGCTGCTCCGGCGTCTGGTAGACGCCTATCCCGATGAAGTTCGTGTGGTATACCGGCATTTCCCCCTGCGGACCATCCACGATAAGGCCATGATCACGGCGGAGGCGAGCGAGGCCGCCGGCGCCCAGGGGAAGTTCTGGGAGATGCACGACTGGCTTTTCGATCATCAGGCGGAATGGGTCGCCAGCCCGAACATCACCGCGACCCTGATCTCGGCCGCCCAATCCCTGGGCCTGGATGTGGAGCGATTCCGCCGGGATCTGGAGGAGGGCCGTTATCGAGCGAAGGTCGAAGCGGCCTATGCCGAAGCGGTGGCCCTGGGGCTCCCCGGCACGCCTTTCCTGCTGGTGAACGGCCGGCCATGGCCCCAGACCCTGAATTATCTGGAGTATGCCCATCTGGAGGCGATGGTGAAGCTGGCCCGGCTTCAGGATCGGCAATTCGAGGCCCCACCTCCGATGCGCATTGATCCATCCCGTCGCTACCGGGCCGTTCTGAAGACCGAGAAAGGGGATATCGTGATCGAGCTTTTCGCTGACCGGGCCCCTGTCACCGTCAACAATTTCGTCTTCCTGGCCCGAAACGGATGGTATAACGATATCACCTTCCATTATGTGATCACCGATGTGGTTGCCATCACCGGGGATCCCAGCGGGACGGGATTCGGCGGGCCTGGCTACACGATCCCGGATGAGATCACGGAGACCCTGACGTTCGACGCGCCGGGCATGGTCGGGATGCTGAACGCGGGCCCGAACACCAATGGGAGCCAGTTCTTCATCACCATGGCGCCGCTGCCTCAACTGAACGGCCGCTATACGCTCTTCGGACGTGTGGTGGAGGGATTGGAGGTGGTGCGTATGCTGCGTCCCCGGAATCCAGAGGCGGAGCCCGGAGCGCCGCCTGGCGATCGACTGCTGGAGGTGATCATCGAAGAGCAGGAATAGACGGGATGGAAGCTTTGCCCCCTGAGGTGGTTCCACCGGTGATCCAGGAGCGTGTCTCCCCCCGTGCTCCTTCCACAGGAGCGCTGTGGATGGGGGTTGGGGCACTGGCGGGAGGCCTGTTGTTCAGCCTGTGGCTGGGCCTGGCGGCCCTGGCGGCGATGCTCCGGCTTCCGATCCCCGCTCCCGGATTGGCGGTGCTCGGCCTGCTCGTCGGAGGCGGGCTTTTCCGGGAAGGGATGCGGATCGCGCGGGGCGAGCCCGATGCCCCCTGGCCTGGAGCGGAGACCCGGGTCCTGGGGCGGACTTTGCTATTCCTTTTGATTTTGATCGGATGTGGGGCGATCGCAGAAGCTTTCGGCTCCCGGCTGCCGGTTCTGATCCTGCCGTTCCACGTGGGAGTGGCCGCCCTGGGGCCCTTTCTGGGGTTCAACCTCCTGCGCTGGCGCCTGCACGCCCCATGGTCCCGTCGCGCCGGGTGGTGGGCGCTGGGCCTGGGAAGCCTCCTGGTCCCGGCGCTGGCTCTGTTCCTGGAAAGCATCGCGGGGGCCGTGCTGGTTCTGGTCATGCTGGTGTTGCGCATCCTTCTGGAAGGTCCCGGATTTTTCACCCGGTGGTTTCCCCAGGGATTTTCGCCCGAGCGGCTCTCGCGGCTCCCCGAGGGCCTGATGGCGGATCCATGGCTCTGGATCGGGATCCTGATCGGAGCCGCTGTCCTGGTTCCCGCGATGGAGGAAGCCCTCAAGGCCCTTCCCGCTGTGCTGCGGATGCGGGATCCGGCCGCCTCCGGAGTTTCGCTGATCCTGTATGGCGCGATGGGGGGAGCGGGCTTTGCCCTGGCGGAGAACATGTTGAGCTGGCAACCCGGCATCCCATGGACGTTCACGGCGATCGGCCGCCTGGGCGCGACCGCGCTCCACGTCCTGAATGGGGGGATGATGGGGTGGGCCTGGAGCCGCGTGCGCCGGGGTCGCTTCCTCGAGGGAGCAGGGGCGTATCTTTTCGCCTGGCTTCTCCATGGCCTCTGGAACGCGGGGGCCATCGTCATGAGCAGCACGTTCATCCTCCCGCTCTCGATCGAAGCGCGGGCCCTGACGCTCGTCCCGGCGCTGATCGGAATGGGGGTGGCGTTGCTTCTGGTGATCGGAGGGCTGGGATGGACGCTGCCGATGCTGGAGGAGGCGGAATGAATCCCATGCGGGTCTGGCGGGATTGGCGAATCCGATCGGCGCGGCTTCGGGCCTCCCTGGTCTCACCAGAGGGGGCCCGGGATCCCCATCTCCGTCGGAATTTCATCGCGGGGGTGGTGAACGGAACGCTTTTCATCTTCGCCGAGACCATCCTGGATCCCAATCTGGTGCTGGTCTGGTTCCTTTCCCGCCTGGGCGCCCCCAATTTCCTGCTGGCGCTGGTCTCCCCGATGCGGGATGGGTTGTGGTTCCTCCCGCAATTGCTGGTTTCCCGGTGGATGCGCCATCAGGTCTACTATATGGGCCTCTATCGGTGGATGGCCCTGGTGCGCGCCCTCGGGGCCTTCGCCATGGCGCTGGGGGTCTGGCTGGCCGCCCCGCATCCAGCGGGTATGCTCCTTGCCTTCTTTATTCCATATTTCGTGATCTCCCTGGCCTCCGGGATCTCCGGTTTGCCCTTTATGGAGATCGTGGGCAAGACCATCCCACCCCGCCAGCGCGGGGTGTTCTTCGCGGCCCGGCTCTTTTTCGGCGGGCTCCTGGGGCTGGCTGCGAGCGGAATGGTTCGCCTGCTCCTCCAGGAGCAGGCCGGCCTGTCCTTCCCCCACAACGTTGCCCTTCTGTTCCTCATCTTCGCTGTGTTTACCTCCATCGGGATGGCGGTTTTCGCCATGGTCGTGGAACCGCCCAGCCCCGCGCCGGATGGACGCGCTCCCCTCCCGCCGTGGCGGGAGGCCATCCGGACCCTGTGGCGACGAACTTCTTATCGTCTCTTTCTGGGAGCCCGGATCGCCCTGATGTGGGCGGCCATCGCCACGCCGTTCTTCACCGCCTATGCGGTCCGGGAGCTGAGGGTGCCGGACGCGATGATCGGGCTCTATCTGGGTTTCAACGTTGGAGCCTCTCTGGTTTCAAACGTGCTGTGGAGCTGGATGAGCCTCCGCCGGGGGCACCGGGCCGTGCTGGAGGGGGCCACCCTGTGCGGCCTGCTGAGCGCGCTGTGGGCGCTGCTCGTTGGTCCCTTGAGCAGGCCCTGGCCCGGTCTGTCCGGCTGGCTGATGCTTCTGGTGTTTGTTCTGAGCGGGGCCTATGCCTCCGGGGCGGCCATTGGGGGAATGTCCATGCTGCTGGAGATCGCCCCGGGCCACGACCGGCCGCTCACGATCGGCCTCACGAACACCCTCCTGGGGATCGCCCTGCTCTCCACGTCCACGGGAGGCCTGATCGCCGATCTCATCGGGTATCGGGGGTTGTTCGCCCTCTCCTTCGGGTTCTATACGCTGGCCCTTGTGTTGTTGTGGGGGCTGAAGCGAGCGATGGAACCGGCCGCGTGAGTTCAGGGGGGTGCGAATGGGTTCCGATTGGGAAGGCCGGATGACCGTCTCCCGGGTCTTTTGGGCCACCGCGAGGGGGAGCAAAACCCCAGGGGGAAATCCGGTGGATCACCGGAGCTTCCACACCTGCACGATCCCGCTCCGGAAACCCAGCGTTAGCTGTGTGCCATCCGGGGAAAAGGCCAGGCTGTAAAGGGCATCGTCTTCCTTCGCCCACCGAAGCCGTTCCGTCCCCTCCGGGATCGCCCACAGGACCAGCCGGCCTCCCGCGTCCCCGGCGGCCAGAAGCCGGCCGTCGGGCGAGAACGCCAGCGCCCGCACCGGCTTTGAACCCACCGTCAGGGTTCGGCGTTCATAGCGGGCCGTCGCGTCCCAGAGCCGCACGGTCCCATCCTCCAGCCCCGCGGCCAGATAGCGCCCATCGGGCGAGAAGGCCACCCGGTAAATCCGCACCTCATAGGCCGTCAGAAGCTGGCTCTGACCGCCCGTGGCCGTTTCCCACCCAAGATGCAACGCCCCGTCTCCCCCCGCGGAAACCAGCGTTTGCCCATCGGGCGAGAAGGCCACATCCCAGACCTCTGCGGCGTGTCCTTCCAGGCGCATCCGCTCCTGACCCTGAGCGACATCCCACACCCGCACCGTCCGATCCCATGAGGCAGAAGCCAGCAGCCGGCTATCCGGCGAGAACGCCACGCCCCGCACCGGGCCCTCATGCCCGGTCAGGATGCGATCCGTGATCCATCCGCCTTTGGGGATCTGGCGATAGAGCCGGATGTGGCCATCCGCCAGCCCTGCTGCGAGCCATCGACCGTCCGGTGAGAAGGCCAGGCTCAACCCATCGGCGATCCGAAGCGGAAGGTGCCACCGGGAGCGTCCCGAATCCAGATCATAAAGCCGAACCCGCGCGCCCTCCACCACCCCCAGCGTCTCCCCGTCCGGCGAGAAGCCGAGATCCCAGATGGGCATCAGCCGGGGGAAGAACCGGTAGCGTTCAGCGCCCGTCGCCACCTCCCAGATCTGCACCAGCGGCATGATAGAAGCCCGATCTGCCTGTTCCTCTCCCTGAAAGGCCAGCCATCGGCCGTCAGGGGAAAAGACCAGCTGAAGAGGCCATAACCCTTCGGGGATGCCAGAAGGGAACGCTCGCTCCTCCCCTGTTTTCAGGTCCAGCAGGAAGAGCCCTAACGGTGCCCCTTTCACCCAGGCCAGGGTGGATCCGTCTGGGGAGAAGGCGGCGGGCCCGCCCGCTCCGGACCAGCGGATCTCGCCGGTCGCTCGGGCCACGATATCCACGGATCCGCCATACTGGATGGCCAGCCATCGCTGATCGGCGGAGAGCAGCACCTGGCGGATCCGCGCGCCGGGGCGCTGCCACAGGATCTCCTCCGCGCCGGTGGAAGGATCCAGCGCTCGAACGGTCCCGTCCGCGCGGCCCACGATCACCCGATGCCCATCGGAGATCCATATCGGTGGGACCACGCTGGGGATGGTGGCCTGCACCTGTGCGCTGGCCACATCGACCAGGAGCAGATCTTCCGTGGGGGAGCACCGGATACGGAGCGGATCGAGCCACTCCGGGCTTGGGCATGTAACCAGCAATGTCCCATCCGGGGAGAAAGTCAGGGGAACACGACCCGGAAGCTCCCGGATCTCCCATCCGCTCATCGGATCCAGCAATCGAACGAAGCCCTCCTGATGGCCGGCGGCCAGCCGTCGAGTGCCTGGGGCCATCGCCAGGCCGAAGCCCGGCATATCGCTTCGGGACCAGCGCTCCCGGCGGGAGGGGATCTCCCAGGCCTTCAGGGTTCCATCCTCCAGCCGGCCGATCAGGAGCTCCCCATCCGCTGTGAAGGCCAGCTCCTGGAGGCGCTCCTCCACGGTGAAGAACGCCAGGAGCCGGAGGGAAGGGAAATGATAGACATAGAGGCGATTGGAAGAGGCCAGCGCCAGCCACGGACGACGAGGAGACCAGGCCATGCGCAGCGGGTAGTCATGGAAACCCCACTGGAAGAGAGGGGTCGGCTGAAGCGGGGGCTCTGGAGAGGCCGGGGCGGACACGGGCGGGGCGAAGGGGCTTTCACCGATGAGAGGGGTGGGAACGGACGCTGGGGGGAACGCCGGCCCCCCGGGCGCTCGCTGGCAGAGGGCCAGCAGTTCGACGGTCCATACGAAGGCCATAATCCCCCGAGCGATCGAGCCATTGCGGAGCATCCCGGCTTCCTTTCCCTGTCATCGCCCGGCGATCCCCCTGCTTCGACGGGATTCCATGGCCTCGTCTGGAAGGGTGGGGGAGGGCGAGCAAGATCGTCTCCAGAATAGGGGATCCTTCGCTTCCTGGAAGACGGGAAGCCTCGCCCCCTCTTTCAGTATAGCCCGCGGGTTCTTCATGGGGACGATGGCCATCCCAACCCCGGGGAATGGGAGGCAGGGTGGCAGGGGCAGTCACCGGGCTTATTCCTCAAGACCATGCTTTCTTTTCCCACGGCTGAGGCTTTCCATCCGGGAGACAGGAAGGAGAGCATAGTCCCCTGGGGAAGCCCGCTGCGCACCCCCCCCATGGGGATGATAAGCGCATTGAAAAGCCCTGTTCCCACGGCGATAGGGGCCGTGGGCGGGGGAAAGGGAGCAGGTGGGCTTATCCAGGCATAGCCGGTGTGAAAGCCGCCTGGGCGGCGCGAGCCCCCTCTTGCAGGGCCCGGATATTCCGCTCGATCAGATGCCGATGGCGCCCGGGCATGTGCTCCCGGAGCGCATGCTCCACCTGCTCCAGTGTCAGCACCGGGAGCCGGGCCAGCAATGCGCCGACCAGGATCATATTCGCCAGGCGTCGATCCCCCAGGGCTTCGGCCATCTCGTTCGCCGGGAGAGCCACCACCTCCACATCGGTCCGCTCCGCCGCCCGCCCGGCCATGGAGGCGTTCACCACCAGAACGCCTCCGGGTTGCACCAGGGGTTCATATTTATCGAGCGATGGCCGGTTCATCACGATGGCGGCGCGGGGATGGCGGACCAGTGGGGAGCCGATCTCTTCGTCTGAAATGATCACCGTGCAGTTCGCGGTGCCCCCCCGCATCTCCGGCCCATAGGAGGGGAACCACGTCACGTTCTTCCCGGCATCCATTGCGGCATAGGCGAGGATCTGCCCCGCGAACAGGATCCCCTGCCCGCCGAACCCGGCGATGATGATTTCCACCTGCATCGACGCGCCTCCGATCATGGATCTCCAGCAGCCATCATCCTGGGGGTCAGGGATCGCCTCCAGCGGCTCCCCACCCCGAAAAACTATAGACGTATGCGGGCGGCCCGGGGATGGCAAAGCGACCTCGCCGCCCTCGAGCCTGGCCGATGAGGGGGCCAGCTGCGCACTTCCTGTTTCAAAACAGGATGCTACACCCGTAATCCTTTCAACTCGGGAACGACCTTGAATTCCCCCAGCGGGAAGACGGGAATCATCATCTCCTCCACCCATTGCATCGCTTCGATCGGTGACAGCCCCCAGTTGGTGGGGCAGGTGGAGAGCAGCTCCACGAAGGAGAAGCCCAGCCCGCGCACCTGGGCCTCGAAGGCCATGCGGATCGCTTTCTTCGCCAGGCGGATGTTCCGGGGATCGTGGAGGCTGCGCCGCGCCACATAGCTGGGCCCCTCCAGGGTGGCCAGCATCTCCGCCATCCGGATCGGGAAGCCGCTGCGGCGCACATCCCGCCCATTCGGCGTCGTGGTCGTTCGCTGGCCCGGGATGGTGGTGGGTGCCATCTGGCCGCCCGTCATCCCGTAGTTGGCGTTGTTGATGAAGATCACCGTGATGTTCTCCCCGCGCGCGGCTGTGTGGATGATCTCCCCCATCCCGATGGAAGCCAGATCGCCATCGCCCTGGTAAGTGAAAACGATGCGGTCGGGCAGCATCCGTTTGATCCCCGTAGCCATCGCGGGTGCCCGGCCATGGGGGGCCTCCACGAAATCCACATCAAAGTAGTTGTAAGCGAAGACCGAGCACCCCACGGAGGCCACCCCGATGGTGCGCTCCCGCAGGCCCATTTCCTCCAGGACCTCAGCGATCAGGCGATGGGCCACGCCATGGGTGCATCCCGGGCAGTAGTGAGTGTGCACCTCGATCAGGATGCGAGGGCGCTCATAGACCTTCTCATAAGTTGTCTCCGGCGCGATTGCGGTCACCATCTCGGCATCCCCCTGTTGCAGACTTCGGGTTTCAGGGAGGGAGGCGGGCGGCGAGGCCGCCCGCCCCACCCATCCGGCATGAGTCGCTCGATCCTTTACCGCGCGAGACTCCATCGCTGGAACCAGGCCTCCCGCGGATCCTCCTCCAGGCGCGGTGGCTGTCGGACGACCCGGCGGATCTCCTCCAGGATCTCGTCCGGGAAGGGCACCACGCCGCCCATCCGGCCATAGAAAGCCACCGGGACACGTCGGGCGACCGCCAGCATCACATCCTCCAGCATCTGGCCCGCATTCATCTCCACCACCAGAAACGCCCGGGCCTGCCGGCAGAGCGCCTCAATGGCCGCATAAGGGAAGGGACTGAGGGTGATCGGCCGCAACAATCCCACCCGGATCCCTTCCGCGCGGGCGGCTCGCACCGCAGAGAGCGCCACCCGCCCGGCGATCCCGAATCCCACCACCACGATCTCTGCGTCGTCCAGGTAATATTCCCGGTAGCGCACCTCATGGGCCTGGATCTGACGCCATCGCTCCAGCAGACGCTGATTGGTCTTTTCCTCCTCGTAAGGGTCCAGGTAGATGGAGGTCAGAACACGCCGGGGGCGGCCCTGAGCGCCCGTTACCGCCCACTCCGGCCGGGTCCGGGGAACCTCCCGCATCGGCGGCAGCTCGGCGGGCTCCATCATCTGTCCGATGCTCCCATCCGTCAGCACCACCGCGATCGTCCGGTATTTCTCCGCCAGATCGAAGGCCAGAACCGTGAGATCGATCGCCTCCTGAACGGTCGCAGGAGCCAGGGTGATCACCCGATAGTCCCCATGGCCACCGCCGCGGACGATCTGGTGGTAGTCGCCCTGGGAGGGGGCAATGTTCCCCAGGCCAGGGCCGCCGCGCATCACATCAATGATCACGCAGGGGACCTCCGTGCCGGCAATATAGGAGAGGCCCTCCATCATCAGGCTGATCCCGGGGCCGGAGGAGGAAGTCATCACCCGGGCGCCGGTGCACGCGGCCCCATAGACCATGTTGATGGCTGCGATCTCGCTTTCCGCCTGGACGAACACCCGGCCCAGCTCCGGCATGCGTCGGGCCATGTATTCCAGCAGCTCCGTCTGGGGCGTGATCGGATAGCCGAAGTAAGCCTCCACACCGGCCCGGATGGCTGCCTCGGCCATCGCCTCGTTGCCCTTGAGTAACTCCCGCGGCATGATTGCCTCCTTACGCCAGAGAAGGAGCTCGCTGTGCCCGGACAGGCGCCTGCCGGTAAACGGTAATGGCCCCCTCCGGACACACCACCGCGCATACCTCACAACCGGTGCATCGCTCCGGGTCCACCAGCTGTGCCGGGTGATAGCCCTTCGGCGTCAGGCGATCCCAGGCCAGCCCCAGCACCTGCTGGGGGCAGAAGTGCACGCAAAGCTCGCAACCCTTGCAGAACCGCTCGTCGACCGTGATCCACCCTTTGACCGACATGGAAGCCTCCTGGAAGGGATAACCCCAGGCCGCCTTTCCCCGGGTTGGGGAATGGGAACAGGCGTCTTCGACACCCCCCTCCCCAGCCCGAAGGACCCCATCGAGGAAGGTGTCCGAACAGCATGCCATGCCCGAACAAGCGTTCGGATGGCATCGGAGAGGGGCCTCGATCCTGCGGCGCGCTCAGAACGGCAGGGAAGTGGGGACGTCCAGCGGTGGAGGAAGACAGTGGTTCGGGGAAGGGGTCGGGTGAGGAATATAAAAGAATCCCTTCGCTCGATCGCTCGCCACCGGCCCGAAAGCCAGGGTTCCGGAAGGCGGAGGATCGAGCCCACGAGAAGGATCCTGTTCCGAATCCTGGGCTCGTCCTTCCGTCGGGCGCGGATCATAGCATAAGGGGTGCGTCTTCCACATTTCCACCCTCATTAATTATAAACGAAATTCGTGAAAAGTCGAATTGAAGCCGGCAAAAGGGAGATTATTTCGATGAAAATGATGATCGAAAATCAGGGGGATGTATCTTCGGTGTGCTCTCCCATAGAAGAAACCCCTGATGCCCGATTCAGATCCCATCCGATGCGAGTAGGGCAACTGCTTGCAGTTGCCCTACGGGGAACGCGGTTGTCGTATTAAGGGGCTATCGGGGGAGAGAAGCCCAGGGATCTTCAGGGAAGCTCATACCGCTGCACTTCCACCAGCTGAAACACCCAGCGCCCGGTCAGCCGGCCGTGGGCTTCCAGCCAGCGCCGGACCAGATCCCGATCGTCCCACATGGAGGCTTCCGAGTAAATCAGCCAGACCACTCTTCGGCCCTGCACCAGGGCGGCCATCCGGGTTGCCACCTCCGCTTCCCCCAGCAGATAGGTCCCTTCGGGGGTCCGGAAGTTGGTGGCCGGTGCCCATGCCCCTTCATAGGGCTGGCGGAAATAATAGTCGAACACATGCTGGATGTAGCCGATATGGAAAAGGATGAGTTCCCCCGGGTGGTAACCCGAGGCCACGATACGAGCTGCCGACCGGAAATCCGACTTGATGGGTGTGGCGGCCTGCGCCCACAGGCCCATGGTCATCGGGGCCAGAACGAGCGCCAGGGCCATCACCCGTCCGATGCGCCCCGGGATCCGTTCCCAGCCGATCGCCACAAGAGCGAACCAGGCGGGCAGGGCTGCGATAAGATAGCGCTCCACGAAGAGTGGGCGGCAGAGGGAGAGCAGGGAAAGCAAGGCCCACGGACTCAACGCCCATAGCGTCAGCCCGCCGCGCACCCGCCAGGAGACCCGGCCCGCCAGGATCCCCAGGGCCATCCCTGCGCTCAGAGGGAGAAGCCCCCAATCCGGGAATCCACCCCACACTCCGACCGCTGCCCCCCAGGCCAGCATCCCCAATCCATCCCACGGAGTCACCCGGGGAAATCCGGTCTCCCCACAGATCGGGCGGATCCCTCCGTTCCATTGAAGCACCTGGCCGATCTGCCAGCGCAGCAGGGGGAGATCGGCGATCAGGAGCAACAGGCCCGCTGCGGCCATGCCGGCCAGCGCTTTCCACGACCATCCCTTCCGGATCCACGCCAGGGCAAGGAAAGCCGGGAGGAACAGTGCGAAGAGGATGTGGCTGTAGAGCCCCAGCAGCAGCCAGAGGGCCGCTTCGATCCATCCCCGTGGATCCCGGCGGGCGGCCTCCTGAGCGCCCCAGGCGGCCAGGAAGAGGAACACCAGAAGGGCATACATCTTCGCCTCCTGGCCATACCAGACCAGGAAAGGCGCCATCGCCAGGAACCACGCGGTCAGCCGTGCGGCGGTGGCCGGCAGATATCGCCGGAAGAGGGCGAACCCCAGGGCCACCGTCAGGGTCCCCAGCCAGACCGATGGGAACCGGAGGGCGAATTCCGAATCGCCGGCCAGGCGAACCCACTGGAAAAGCCCGATGAAATAGAGCGGTCCATTGAAGCCCGGGCGGGTCAGCAGCGCGGCCAGTCGCTCCCATCCCGCTTCATCGCCCCGCTGGAATGCCCCGGCGATCTCCATTGAGAGATCCCGCCCGAACCGCAGGGCATCCACCTCATCCCGCCAGAGGGGCTGGGCGGTCAGGGAGCCCACCCGCAACGCGAAGGCGAGGAGAACCAGAAGCAGCAGGCGAGCGTCCGGGTGCCGGCGGGAGGGCCGGAGGAGGGCCTGGACCATCCGCCCGAGGCCGAAGCTGAATCCCATGCCAGCCAGGAAGGGGAAAAGGGAGACCTCAACGCTCATCGCCATAGGAGGCCGCAGATGGAGACCACTGAAGTTCCCTGCTCATCCGCCGGGCACAGGGCGTAATCCACCTTCTCCCCGGTGGTGGGCTCCAGGATGCGCAGGGCGAGGTAGATGGGGGAGACCCCGCACACATTGTTGCGGTCTTTGGTCCGCCGGATCTCCTCGAAGAAACCCGCGGCATCTCCGGCGGCCATGCGTTCGATCAGGGCCTCGTCATCAGCTTTCAGGCGGGCCCGTCCCTGGAGATCCAGCGGACGGCCGCCGAAAGCCGGGCCGACGTGAGCCAGATCCCCGGCGGCCACGATCACCGCCCGGCGCCCGGCGATCGCGGCGCGCAGGGTCTCGATAAAGCGGGCGATCACCGGATCGGAGATCGGATCCCGATCCTCCTGGATGAAGGACATCAGGGGGCCGCAGAGGATGGGCACCAGTTCCACCGGTTTCCCCTCGCGGGTTGCATGCAGCCACACGGCGGCCAGCTCGATGGAGTGTTCCCCTCGATGGCGGAGCTCGCCGGCGAAGGCGGCTTCCTCCCCCAGGGCCTGGGCCAGGGCCTCCACGATCGGCTGCGCCGTGGGAAGCACACCGAAGGGTGTAGCGTAGTGCTGTCGGGTCAACGTGATCGATCGGTCCTCCCCATAATGATCCGTCCCCAGGATGACCACCAGGTCGGCCTCCCGCACAAACGGGGCGGCCCGCCTCCAGACCCGCGCGTAGGTTCGGCCGCCCCGAGCGTAATCGATGTGGGGGCTCACCAATCCGCGCCCGTCCTCTTCGGGATCCTCTCCCGAGGCATCCTCTTCGAAGCGACGGAACAGCTGGCGCAGAGCTGTTGGGTCCTCCGGATAGACCTCTTCCGCGAGCATGGGTGGGCGGAAGGGGGCCCGGCGATAGATCTCCAGAGCCCGGGCCTGGGCCTCCCGGAACCGTTCGTTCTCCAGCAGATACAGCTCATCCAGCGTGGCGATCAGCGAGCGAAGGGTCTCTTCGTCCACTCGAACACCGTAGCGCACCATCAGCGCCGCGCGGAGGGCCCGCAGATCCCGTGTGCCGTCACACAGGATCAGCGCCGGCGCCAGGGGTTGCGGGATCATCACCATCTGTTCCGAGAGCCGGAGAGGATCCCGCACCACCACATATCGGCGGCCATTGCGAACAATCGGGCGCAGATCCACCGGGCGAAGCCGGGGGTAGCGTGTCGGATCGTCCATCATGATCCTCCTGCGGGTGCTGGGAAATTCGCCTCGATCCAGGCTATATCTTCGGGCTCCAGGGCGAAATCCAGCGCGGCGATGTTCTCCCGGAGATGCTCCACACGCTCCGTTTTAAAGATCAAGATCACATCCCGTTGCCGGGCCAGGAAGTTCAGGACGATCTGATGAGGGCTCCGCCCATACCGGGCGGCGATCTGCTCCAGGCCCCGCCAGCGGGAGCTGCGCCGGGGGATCCGGCCTTCCCAGAACGGCGAGTAGCCCGAAACGGTGATGCCGGCCTCCCGGCAGTAAGGCAGGAGATCCCGCTCGATCTGACGGCGGGTCAGGTTGTATTCCACCTGATCGTTGACCAACGCATAAGGCTGGAACAGCACCTGGGCCCGGCGGAGCTCGCGAACACCGAAGTTGCTCACCCCGGCGAACCGCACCTTCCCCTGTTCGATCAGTGTTCGGAACGCCCGAAGCGTTTCCTCCAGGGGGGTATTCCGCTCCAGCCAGTGCAGGAGATAAAGGTCAATGTAGGAAGTGCCCAGCCTCCGGAGGCTCCCCTCACAGGCGGCCAGGGTCCCGGAGTAAGAGGCGTGCTGAGGCGCCACCTTGGTGGTCAGGAAGACGCGATCCCGGATCCCGCGGATCGCTTCCCCCACGATCTCCTCTGCCCCCGGATAAATCTCCGCGGTGTCGATGTGGAAGACCCCCAGATCCACCGCGGCCCGGATGGTCTCTCGCATCGCCGCCGGATCCCGGATGTTCCACGTTCCCAGGGCGAGGTTCGGCAATCGAACGCCAGTGCGTCCCAGCTCAACCGTCCACATGGGAGAGCTCTCACCCTTTATTATTTGCGTAAGTCCTGTGCAATGATCAGGGTTCAGCGAACCGGGCCACTTCCCGTCCCATTTCCCGGACATCATACCCGGGCAAAGCGGCCACCGCGGTCTGGAACCGGGCCTCATGCAGGAGGTCCAGCACCGGCTGGAGCCAGGGATCCTCATAGAGGGCCAGCGGGATCACCAGGTCATAGCGTTCGAGGGCCAGGGGGATGAACTCGAGCCCCATCGCAGCGGCTGCCGCGCGGATCCCCAGGCCGACATCCGCCCGGCCGCTGGCTACCGCTGCCGCCACGGCCAGATGGGTCAGCTCCTCCCGTTCGTAGCCCGGGATCGCCCGGGGGTCAATGCCCAGACGCTGGAGGTGATAATCCAGGAGGATCCGGGTTCCCGCCCCTCGCTGGCGGTTCACGAACCGCACATCCGGCCGTGCCAGATCATGCAGATCCCGGATCCCCTTAGGATTCCCCGGAGCGACCATCAGGCCCTGCTCCCGGTGCGCCAGGGTGACCACCACCACGGGAATTCCGGCGAGATACCGGCGGATGTAGGGCAAATTATATTCGCCGCTCTCCGGATCCAGAAGGTGGGAGCCGGCCAGATGGCATTCCCCCCGACGGAGGGCGATGAGGCCTCCCAGACTGCCCGCGTTCGCGCTCTGAAGCCTCCGGCCGGGATGACGTTCCGCCAGAAACTGGGCCATCAAATCCAGGGCCATATCATGGCTGCCGATGGCCAGGATGGTGCCTTCGATCTCCTCCATGGGGGTGTAAAGCTCGATGGAAACCACCTGGCCCTGATCGTATCCCTCCACAAATCGGGGGATCCGCAGGATTCCATCCGCTCGCACCAGAGAGGACAGGACCCCGGCTCCGCGGGAGAGGGGCGCCGCCACATAGCGTTCACCCACCCGTCCCACGGTCACCCGCACCCACTCCTCGTCTCCCAGCGGGGAGAGCAGCTTGCGGGTCAGCACGGCGGAAAGGCGCGGTCGCCGGGAGGGTGGGCGGCCCAGCCAGCGGGCGAGCAGAGGTTCCACAAAGATCTCGCCGGTCAGGGCCGCAGAGACCGGGAACCCCGGAACCCCAATGACGGGGATGGAACGCCCATCCACCTGGAGCATCCCCAGGATCACCGGGTGGCCCGGGCGCACCGCCACCCCATGCACCAGGAGGGTGCCCAGGGTGGAGACGACCCGCGCGGTGAAATCCTCACGCCCCGCAGAGGAGCCTGCGTTCATGAGGACCAGATCATGGGTGCGAGCCGCTTCGCGGGTCGCTTCGAGGAGACGTTCGAAGTCATCGGGGATGATCGGGAAACGGGTGGGAAGTCCGCCCCACTCGCGGATCTGCGCCGCCAGCACCAGGGAGTTGAATTCGATGATCTCCCCCGGCCGCACCCCTCGTGCCGCAGCCTGCTCGGGGGGAATCAGCTCTGTCCCGGTGGGAAGGATCGCCACCCGGGGCTGACGGCGCACGCAGACGTCTGCGTAACCACACGCCGCGATGACTCCCAGATCCACCGGCCGCAGACGATGGTTGGCGGGCAACACCAGCTCGGCGGCGGCGATATCCTCAGCGACCGGGCGGACGTTGGTCCAGGGGGCGACCGGTTGATACAGGGTGATTTGGGTGGCCCGCTCAGGGGCTTCCGCGTCGAATTGCACCTGCTCCACCGGGACCACCGCGTCCGCCCAGGGCGGAAGGGGATCCCCGGTATCCACATAGCAGGCTCCCTCCCCGGCATCGGCCGGATGGACGGGCAGCACCCGCGGCTGGGTTTCGGTGGCACCGATTGTATCCTGAGCGCGGAGGGCGAACCCATCCATCGCAGCAGCCGGGTAGGGGGGGACCGACAACCGTGCCCAGACAGGCTCCGCCGTGATCCGCCCCAGCGCCTGATCCAGGGGCACGCGCTCGCCCGGGAAGGGTCCATCCAGGCCGGCCTCCGCCAGCGCTCGAAGGAAGCGCGCCCAGGCTTCCTCCAGGGGGATATCTTCCAGATAGATCCGACGGCTCATCGGGGAACTCCCCGGCAAGGAATCCGAACCAGAAGGTATTTTATCCGCGAATACCCGGATGTTCCGTTCTCAACCGCTTCGAGGTAGCTCAGGGGCCGGGCGGGGGGGTTGACAGCAGCTGCAGTTTTTATTATCATCCATTTCAGCCATGAAGCTCTCGGACTGAGCTCGCCAGCAGGGGATCCGCTACCTGACCGCATGGCGGTGGTTCCAGGCGGGCAAGCTTCCCGTTCCTGCCCGGCAGCTCCCCACCGGCACCATCCTGGTCGAGGAACCCAACCCGGAAGGCCGCACGGTGCTCTACGCACGGGTCTCCTCCGCCGACCGGAAGGATGACCTGCAGCGTCAAGGGCAGCGCCTGCAGGCGTTCGCCCTGGAGCAGGGCTGGACGGACTTCGACGTGGTGGCCGAGATCGGTTCCGGGCTCAACGGGAAGCGGAAGAAGCGGCTGCGGGCGTTGCGCGACCCCCGGGTGAGCCGGATCGTGGTGGAGCACCGTGACCGGCTGGCCGGGTTCGGGTTCGAGATGGTCGAGGCGGCCCTGGCGGCGGCGGGCAAGCGCGTGGTCGTCGTGGAAGAGGGCGAGGTTGCGGACGACCTGGTGCGGGATCTTCTGGAGATCCTCCCTTCTGCCTGCGGGCGGCTGGAATGCGGTGCCTGGGCACCGCACTCCAAGGCGCCGGTCGGCCCGGAACCGTGCCCGGCGGGCGCTGGAGGCGATGGGATGCGGGTGATGCAGGGGTTTCGCTTTGAGCTGGATCCCAATGGGGAGCAGCGAGTGGCCCTGGCCAAACACGTGGGAGCGGCCCGCTTTGCCTACAATTGGGGCCTGTCCCGATGTCTGGAAGCGCTGGAGCAGGGCCTGCCCCTTCCCTCCGCCGCCCAGCTCCACAAGGCGTGGAACATCTGGAAGCGGGAGAACGCCTCCTGGTGGGTGGAGGTGTCCAAGTGCGCCCCCCAGGAGGCCTTTCGGGACCTGGAGCGGGCTTTCCGCAACTGGAGACAGGGTCGGGCGGGAAGGCCCCGCTTCAAGCGAAAGAAGAGCCTGGACGATAACAAGGCCCGCCTGACAGGCTCCATCCGGGTGACCCCTCGCCACGTTCAACTCCCCCGCATTGGAAGGGTGCGCACCAAAGAACGAACAGACAAACTGATGGAACTCCTTCAGGCAAAAAGAGCCCGCATTCTCTCGGCCACCATTTCCCGAGAGGCTGACCGCTGGTTTGTGAGCCTCACCTGTGAGGTGGAGCACCCTGACCCTTCCCCTCGGAATGGCGATGTGGTGGGCGTGGATCTGGGACTCATGTCCTTCCTGGTGCTGTCCGATGGAACGCGCATCGAAGCGCCGAAGCCGCTGTCCAGAGGGATGCGGTTGTTGAAGCGTCGCTCCAAGCAACTTTCCCGCAAGCAGAAAGGCTCCAACAACCACCGCAAAGCTTCTCTTCGTCTGGCCCGGCTGCATCGGCGGATTCGGAACATTCGGCGGGACTGGAGTGCGGTGCCTAGGCACCGCATTCCACCACGGCGCTGGCGAAAACCAAGTCGGCGATTGTGGTGGAGGATCTTTCCGTGAAGGGCCTGGCTCGTGGGCGTCTTTCCCGTTCTGTTGCGGATGTGGGCTGGGGGATGTTCCGCCGGATGCTGGAATACAAGTGCCAGTGGTATGGAGCGCAGCTCATCATCGCGCCGCGAGATTTCCCATCCACCCAGCTCTGCTCGCAATGCGGGCATCGGAACGGGAGGATTCCCTTAAACCAACGCGTGTTCTGTTGCAAAGCTTGTGGGCTGGAGGTGGATCGGGATCTCAACGCGGCCATGAATCTTCGCAACTATGGGCTGGCCGCCCTCAACGGCCCTACCGGGAGTTCCCCGGGAAGTGACGCCTGTGGAGACTCCTCTGGCGGCGGAACGGCGGAGAGCCGGTCTACGAGCCACGGGTCGAGGAAGCAGGAAGTGGCCAGTCATTTGTTTCGCCCCGTGGGAGTGAAATAAATGACGATGAGTCACAGAACGGTCTTCGGCACCCCGTATCCCGTGAACCATAGATCCCCCCGCTTCGTGTGATGAAGCCACATGGGGAGGGAGGAGGGCGATTCCCTTCTGGAATCGCGAACGGATCGCTGCCCTATGGACGGGGCGAATCCCTGTAAGGAGCGGGGCGGGTCATGCCCCTTTCTCGAACAGTGAGACGGTCTCGATGTGATAGGTCTGTGGAAACATATCAAACGGCTGCACCTCCCGCAATTGATAACCCGCATCGAGGATGCGGCGGGCGTCGCGGGCCAGGGTGGCGGGATCGCAGGAGACATAGATCCAGCGCCGGGGAGCCAGCCGGAGAAGGGCCTCCAGAGCCTCCCGGGAGCATCCGGTTCGGGGCGGATCCACCACCACGACCTCAAAGGGCTCCTCCAGCGTCGGCGCGACCGCCTCCACGGTCCCGGCCCGGATCTCCACATGAGGGAACCGGGCCAGATTATGCTGGGCGTCGGCTACGGCTGCCGGATGCGCTTCGATGCCGACCACCCGTCGGGCAAAAGGCGCCAGATGCGCGGTGAACAACCCGACCCCGCAGTAAGCATCCAGGACGGCCTCCGTCCCGTGCAGGTCGGACCACTCCACCACCCGATGGACGATTTGTTCGGCCACGGCGGTGTTGGTCTGAAAGAAGCTGGGGGCTGAGATGCGGAAAAGGAAACCCCCCACTTCCTCCGTGAGATAATCCAGGCCGATCAGCGGGACCGTCTTCTCATCCTCCGTGAGAAGGACCAGGGAAACCCGCAGGTCCGTCTCCAGAACGGGCAGCTCGTCTCCTTCTGTTTCGAAAATCACCATTCGATCCCCGGTGCGAACGCCACAGCGTAGCGTGAGCCGCCGCAGGGCCAGCCCCTCGATGTCCAGGGCTTCATACAGCTCCTGGAGCATCGGATGGGCAATCCAGCAGCGGGTGATGGGGACCACCCGATGGGAGCGCATGGCCTGAAACCCCAGGCGGCCATCGGGGGTTACGGAAAACTGGACCTGATTGCGATAGCCCAGGGGATCGGGACTGGGGATCGTGGGACGCACCGGTGGGTTCTCGATCTTCCCGATCCGGCGCAGCTGATCCCGAACGATCTCGGCCTTGAACTGCAGCTGGGCCTCGTAGCTCATATGCTGGAAATGGCAGCCGCCGCACTCCCCGAAATGGGCGCAGGGAGGCTCCCTCCGCACCGGGGAAGGGGAGACCACGTTCTGGATCCGCCCCCGGGCGTAGGAGCTCCGATCTTCCACCACTTCGATATCCACGATCTCCCCCGGGATGCCGAAGGGGACGAATATCACTTTGCCCTCATGGCGGCCGATGGCCTCGCCCCCATGAGCCATTTGTTCCAGCGTCAGGCGGATCCGGTTCATTTTCCTCTTCCTCTCTCCTGCGAAGGCCTCGGGAAAGGGGCTCTCGTCTTCCCCGCTCGGGTCATTTCACCAATCCCCGCTGGCGGGCGACCTCATAGAGGAGAAGGGCCGCGGCGACGGCGACGTTGAGGGACTCCATCTCCCGCGCCATCGGGATCCGTACGGTGCGATGGGACAGATGCTGGGCCTCCGGTCCCGGGCCTGCTGCTTCCCCCCCCAGGATCAGCGTTATGGGCTCCCGCCAGTCGACCTCCAGGTAGGCATGCGTGCCCCGGGGTGTCGCGAGCCAGATGGTGGTGCCCATCAGGAGAGCGGGGATTTCCGTCCAGGAGGCCGGGCGCACGGGCAGAACGAAGTGGGCCCCCGCGGCTGCCCGCACCGCCTTCGGATGCCACGGATCGGCGGTCCCCGGTGGGATGATCATCCCCTCCGCACCCGCCGCCGCCGCGCTGCGCAATACGGCGCCTACATTCCCTGGTTCCTGAACTCGATCCAGGAGGATCAGGAAGGTCGGTGATGTGGGCCAGGGGAGTTCCGGGATCGGCGCTACGGCGATCACCCCCTGGGGGGTCTCCGCCTCCGTGCACATCTGAAGGATCGCGGGGGTGACCTCATAACAGGGCACCCCGGCTGCCTGAAGGCGGGCCAGGGTCTCCTGAGCGCGGGGGGTGGGATCCGCGTAGAACGCGAAAAGGAGGCGGTATTCCGGATGCTGAGCGCTGAAGCGCAGGGCTTCGTCGATCAGGCGCGGGCTTTCCAGAACCATTTGTCGGTAGGCGCGACGGGCTTTCCGCTGTTCCAGTAGCGCCCGCACTCGCTTGACTTTCTCATTGGAGGGACTGGTGATCCGGAGCATATGGGAATACGATATAGCCCATCCTCCGGGCTCTCCCGTTCTCCAGATCGATAGTGAAGAAGAAAAAATACCTCAGGGGGCAGGGCAGCGCGCCAGGCGTGCGCCGTCCCGCCCCCAGAGCCTGTGGGGATGGAAGCCGAGCCATCAGGCAAGGCCCAGCGCCTGACGAGCGGTTTCGACCAGCCGGGCGAACGCCGCTGCATCCCGGACCGCCAGATCCGCCAGGATCTTGCGATTGATGGCGATCCCGGCGGCCCGCAGCCCGGCCATCAACCGGCTATAAGAGAGGCCGTTCTGACGGGCTGCCGCATTGATCCGCATAATCCAGAGGCGGCGGAAATCCCGCTTGCGCTCCCGCCGATGACGATAGGCGTAAGCGAGGGATTTAATCATCGCCTCGTGCGCTCGCCGGTAATGCCGGCTGCGGGACCCCCGCTGGCCTTCCACCATCTTCAGAACCTTCTTGTGGCGACGGCGATTCGTGACGCTGCTTTTCACACGAGTCATCGCGACTTCCCCCTGTATGAGCGAAAAGAATATCCAGGATGAGGCTGGGGTGCCAGAGCCCCCTTTCCCATCCTTTCCTTAACCCTTAATTCAGGACCTGCACGGCTATGCTCCCATTTTGGGAGGTGGGGCGGTCTCTCCCCAAAAGCCCTCAGGAAGAGGCCCGTGACGGGACTTCTACTTCGTAGAGAAGGCTGGGGCGCCGCTGAAAGGGGCGCCCCAGCCCATGAATCTCTTCAAAAGCTATGGAACAACCGGCCCCATTAATCCTTCTTGTCCAGGTAGGGGGCCAGCCGCTTCACCTGCTTGTAAACGAAAGGCTCGGTCACGGTGAGCATCTCATCGTAAAGCCGCTTGGTGCGTTTAGCGCGCTTGCGCCGCAGGTGGCTGCGGCCGATCTTCGCGCGCACCAGCTTCCCGCTTCCGGTATAGCGAAGCCGCTTAGCGGTCGCCTTGTGGGTCCGAATCTTGGGCACCTTCGATCACCTCCGGGCTGGATTCCGCTTTCCGTTCCGCTGGCTGCCCTCCCTTGCGACGCAGGGGGGCCAGCACCATCACCATGCTCTGGCCCTCCATACTGGGTGGGGTCTCCACCATTCCCACATCGGCCACCTGCTCCGCGAAACGCTGGAGCATCTCCGTGGCCAGCTGCAGGTGCATCATCTCGCGCCCACGCATCCGAACCTGAACCTTGACCTTGTTGCCATCGTTGAGAAAACGCCGGGCATCCCGCACCTTGAATCCGACATGGTGGGGATCCGTGGTGGGCCGCAAGCGGATCTCTTTCACGACAATTTGTTTGAGGGCCTTGCGGGCTTCCCGTTCCTTCTTCGCCTGTTCGTAGAGGAACTTGCCGTAATCCATGATGCGGCAGACCGGCGGGTCGGCCTGGGGGGCGACCTCCACCAGATCCAGGCCATACTGGCGCGCCGCCGCGAGCGCTTCCATCAGGGAAACCACGCCGATCTGCTTCCCATCCGGGCCGATCAGCCGGACCTGGCGTGCCCGGATCGCCTCATTCACACGATATTTTCGCGCGGAAATATGATCCTCCTTCCTGGAACAGGATGCCGGAGAAGATCATAGCATGGGGCCGCTCGAACGTCAAACCCGCCGAAATCCCGGAGGGCACGGCGCCCGCCCCATCGGTAAATCCTGCCTAATCCGGCAGATCCGATTCCAGAGGAAGGGCCCCCGATGAGAGCAGCTCCCGGGCCTGCTCCGCCCACTCGACTGGAACCAGGACCTCGACCCGGTGGAAGGTGGACGCAATCAGGGTATGGATGGCTTCGTAGCGAAGCCGGGCGGGGATCCCTTCCTGCTCCAGTCGGGCCTGTATCATCTGGCCCTCGATCAGGTTCCCCGCCTCATAGACCAGCACCCAGTCTTCCGATGCGATCAAGGGGGCGCTCCTTCAGGAACCGCTGCCCTCCGCGGACGACTCGCCGGTTGCTGGAGGCGTGGCGCCTCGACGCTGGGCCATCATTTGCTCAAACTGGGCCCGGCTTTCCTCCAGCCATTTCCGAAGCTCCTCCGCGCGGCGCCGCGCTTCCGCTGCGGCCTCCTCCGCCCGTCGACGGGCCTCCATCAGCGCGGCCTCCGCCTGAGAGCGAGCCTGGGTCGTCAGTTCCTCTGCATGCGTTTTCAGCTCAATCCCCCGTTCCTGCAACAGCCGTCGGGTCTCCTCCCCGGAGCGGGGCGCAAACAGCAGAGCCACTACGGCGCCCACCAGGGCCCCGGTCAGGAACCCGGCCAGAAAAGCCCCGAACTCTCCACCATGCTCCCGCTCCGCCATACGTCACCTCCGTATCATAAGGATTGGGGGCTCAATCGTTATCCTTCTCTCCTTCACAGCGCTCGGCCGCGCAGCAGGCGGATCAGCGTTCGTAACGCCTGAGCGACGCCAGCCGCCACACTGGCCGCCTCAATGGTCGGACGGGTCAGACGCCGGCCCAGGAAGGCGCTGGTCCCATATACGGTATCGACCGTCTCCCGGGCGCGCTGGAGGATCGGCTGGACCTCCTGTTGCAACCAGTCGACGAGGCGGATCAGACGATAGACCAGAAAGAGCGCCACGGCGGTGAGCAGGATCAGCTGGAGGGTGAGGGCGATGATCAGAATATCCCGCAGGACCGCGGCGGTGGCCGGGTGCATATAGAGGAAAACCAGGAACGCCACCACCAGGGCCAGAGCCACCAGACCCAGGAGGATCCAGCCGATGGGAGGCCAGCGACGCATGGGAAGCCCCTGTTTTCCGATTTGCAGGCGAGAGAACCACGATGCTATTTCCATTATAGCTTAAGTAGCCTTCCGCTGGACCAGGGCTTTTCATGCTCTTAGAACCCGCGCCCTCTGGCGCCCATTAAAGGGGCGGAATGGCCCATTCCCCTTGCTCCCCCGGAGGAGGCGAACTTGACAGAGCGGCAGGTGCCTCTCCCCAGGCCCGGAGAACCGGCTCAGGCACCAGCAGGGACGGGCCGATGGCCGCCCCTGGGAGTCGAAGGGCGCAGGTCCGGATTGGAAAGCCTTGCAGGGGAGCCGCGCAAATTTGACAAAACCCCCTCTTCTGACTATAGTTGAGAACAGCCCTCATGAAGACCCGGTTTTCGTGCCGAAATCGATGTGGGAGATCCAGTCCCTGGTTGAGAAGCCCCAGGGAAGGGTCTCTTGTTGTCTTTTACCAGCAGACCCTGAGGGTTTAGAAGGATTGTTCGGGAGCGCCTCTTCCGGATCCAGCCAGAGCTGAGAAGCCTGCATTCCGCCAGGGGAATGCAGCGCGTAATCCGGATGGATCATCCCCATCTCAATCCCGCTCGGTTTTCGCGGTCATCGAGAGGTGGGAAGCTTTTGCCTGTATCGGGAGGAACGTTCTGATCCTCTGACTTCCCTTCCTGCGGTTTTTCGGGCAGGGGGTTAAGAAAGGTCAGGGGGTGGGGTAGGTGGCTTGACGGCCCATCCCCTCAGAGCGCCATCGGCGAGAAAGGATGCGATTTGTCCTCAGAGGAGGCACCTGTGGAGGCCAAGGAATTTCGCGCCCTGCGGATCTCGCTGGCATCGCCGGAGCAAATCCTCTCCTGGTCCTACGGCGAGGTCACCAAGCCGGAGACCATCAACTATCGCCGGCTGCGGCCGGAGAAGGATGGCCTGTTCTGTGAGGTCATCTTCGGGCCTACCCGGGATTATCAATGCTACTGCGGGAAGTATAAAGGTCCTCGCTATAAGGGCATTGTCTGCGAGAAATGCGGCGTTGAAGTAACCCGCGCGACAGTGCGCCGGGAGCGGATGGGGCATATCACGCTGGCCGCCCCGGTGGCCCACATCTGGTATACCCGGCGCGTTCCCTCTTACCTGGGCTTGCTGCTCGACATCTCCCGCCGCAACCTGGATCGGGTCCTCTATTTCGCCCAGTATGTGATCACCTCGGTGGACGAGGAGGCGCGGCAGCGAGCCCTGAAGCGCCTGGAGGAAGAATTCGATCGCGAACGCCGCGCGATTGAAGCGAAATACCAGAAGGAAATCGAGGCGCTCCTCTCGAAGGTTCAGAAGCTGGAGGAGCGGGAGCGGCAGAAGCTTGCGGATCGGGAGGCGCGGATTGAGGAGAAGTGGGACGCGGAGGTCGAGGCGCTGATGCGGGAGGCCCAGCGCACCCAGGCCCGGCTGGAGGAGCGGCTGGGCAAGACCATCCGCGTTCCAGTGGTCTTTGAGCCGACCGGCGAGGTGATCGCGGACGCCGGGGAGACGGTGACCCGCGAGCATCTGGCCGCCCTGAAGCGGATCCTGGACGAGCAGCTGAACCGCATCAAGGAAAAAGAGGCGGCGGAGCGCTCCCGGGCCCTGGCGAAAACGGAGGAAACCCTGAAGGCCCTGCGGGAGGCCGCGGAGGAGAAGATCGCGGCGCTGAAGGATCAGGCCGCCCGCGAGGTGGAGGCCCTGCGTCAGCGGATCCAGGCGGAGCGTGATGAGCTGGTGAGCCTCGCCCCCCTTCAGTTCCTGGGCGAGAACAAGTATCGGGAATTGAAGAGCAAGTGGGGGCAGGTCTTTAAAGCGGAGATGGGGGCGGAGGCTTTCCTGGAGATCCTGCAGCGCCTGGATCTGGAGCAGATGGCCAAGGAGCTGTGGCAGGAGATCCGTCAGGCCAAGTCCAAGCAGCGCCGTAAGAAGGCCATCAAGCGCCTCCAGATCGTCCGCGCCTTCCTGCGGAGCGGCAACCGCCCCGAGTGGATGATCCTGCGGGTCCTGCCCGTTCTCCCGCCGGATCTGCGGCCCATGGTCCAGCTGGATGGCGGTCGCTTCGCCACTTCGGACCTGAACGACCTCTACCGGCGGGTGATCAATCGGAACAACCGCCTGAAGCGTCTGCTGGAGCTGGGAGCGCCCGATGTCATCATCCGCAACGAGAAGCGCATGCTCCAGGAGGCGGTGGATGCGCTCATCGACAACTCCCAGCGGGGCAAGGCCATGTCCCGCCGCGGGCGTCGCGAGTTGAAATCCCTCAGCGATATGCTGCGGGGGAAGAAGGGGCGTTTCCGCCGGAACCTGCTGGGCAAGCGGGTGGACTACTCCGGGCGCTCGGTGATCGTGGTGGGGCCGCAGCTGAAGCTCCATCAGTGTGGCCTCCCCAAGACCATGGCCCTGGAGCTCTACAAGCCGTTCGTGATCGCCAAGCTGATCCAGTATAACTATGCGGCCAATATCAAGGGCGCCCGGCGGCTGATCGAGCGCCAGCGGCCGGAAGTCTGGGAGGTGCTCGAGGAGGTGATCAAGGAACGGCCGGTGCTGCTCAACCGGGCCCCCACCCTCCACCGCCTGGGTATCCAGGCGTTCGAACCGGTGCTGGTGGAGGGCAAGGCGATCCAGATCCACCCGCTGGTGTGCGCCGCCTTCAATGCCGACTTCGATGGGGACCAGATGGCCGTCCATGTCCCGCTTTCGGATATGGCCGTCTGGGAGGCCCGGAACCTGATGCTGTCCAGCAAGAACCTGCTGCTGCCGGCCAACGGTGAGCCTGTGGTCGGCCCCACCAAGGATATGGTGCTGGGTTGCTACTATATGACGATGACCCTCCCGGATGGCCAGGGGGAGGCGCGAAAGGTCTTCGTGAGCCTGGAGGAGGTGGAGCTGGCCTACCATCTGGGCAAGGTCTCGCTGCACACCCCAATCCGGGTCTACACGGATACTGTCTACGATGAAAACGGCCAGCGGTATGCCGATGGCAAGCCGCGCCGGCGCCTGATCGAAACCACCGTTGGGCGGGTCCTCTTCAACCTGGTGCTGCCCGAGGGGTTGCGCTTCGTGAATGAGACGATGGACAAGGGCCGGCTCAAGGATCTGGTAGCCCAGTGCTTCCAGTGGCTGGGGCCGGAGGCCACGGTGGAGATGGTGGATCGGCTGAAGGAGATCGGGTTCCGCTACGCTACCCGTTCCGGCGTCACCATCGCCGTGGCCGATCTCCCGATCCCGCCGGCCAAGCGGGACGTGCTGGCCCGCTATGAGGCCATGGTGGCTGAAGTGGAGCGCCAGTATCGGCGGGGGCTGCTGACGGAGGAGGAGCGTTACAACCGGGTGATCGACCTGTGGCAGCGGGCGACCAACGAGGTCGCCGAGGCCGTGAAGCAGATCATGAGCCCGGATAACAACGTAGCGATCATGGCCCTCTCGGGTGCCACCAAGGGCGGCTTCCAGCCGGTGGCGCAGCTGGCGGGGATGCGCGGCCTGATGGCCGACCCCACCGGCCGGATCATCGAGCTCCCGATCCGCTCCAATTTCCGGGAGGGGCTGACCACGATTGAATATTTCATCTCGACGCACGGCGCCCGGAAGGGTCTGGCCGACACGGCTCTGCGGACCGCCGATGCGGGCTATCTCACCCGCCGCCTGGTGGATGTGGCCCAGGATGTGATCATCAACGCCCACGATTGCGGCACCCGCTCCGGCATCTGGATCCGGGCCACCGACGATGTCGGCGGCCAGACCCTGCGAGAGCGGATCTTCGGCCGCGTCCTCGCCGCGCCCGTCTTCGATCCCCGGACCGGCGCGCTGATCGCCGATACCGGCACGCTCCTGGACGAAGGGCTGGCGGAGCGCATTGAGAAGGCGGGCGTCCAGGAGGTTTATGTCCGCTCGCCCATGACCTGTCAGCTACGTTACGGGGTCTGCGCCCTCTGCTATGGGCGTGATCTGGGGACGGGCCGGCTGGTGGAAGTGGGAACGGCAGTGGGGATCATCGCCGCCCAGTCCATTGGCGAGCCCGGGACCCAGCTTACTTTGCGGACCTTCCACACGGGCGGTGTGGCCGGCGTGGCCGACATCACCCAGGGTCTGCCGCGGGTGGAAGAGCTCTTCGAGGCCCGCCGGCATCCCAGGGGCGAGGGCCTGATGGCGGATATCGATGGCATCGTCCACATCTACCGCACGGAGGAGGGAGGGCGGCGGATCCGCATCGTGAAGAGCGAGCGGAAGGAAGATTCCTACGAGATCCCCGGCAACTGGTCGATCAAGGTGGAGGATGGCCAGGAGGTCGTCGAAGGCCAGGTGCTGGCCAGCCGGGGGGAGCAGCAGATCACCGCCAGGCACAGCGGGCGCGTGGTCTACCGCAAGGGAGAGCCGCTAAAGGTGGTCTATGAGCTCCGGGAGGAACGGGAATATGAGGTGCCCGCTACCGCCCGCCTGCTGGTAGAGGAAGGGCAGCGGGTGAAGGCAGGGGACGCGCTGACCGAGGGGCCCAAGAATCCGCATCGAATCCTGCGGCTGCTGGGGCGTGAGGCGGTGCAACTCTACCTGCTCAGCGAGCTCCAGAAGGTTTACCGCTCCCAGGGCGTGAACATCAATGACAAGCACTTCGAGATCATCATCCGCAAGATGCTGAGCAAGGTCCAGATCATCAACCCGGGCGACACTGATTTCCTGCCCGGCGATCTGGTGGATCGTCTGATCCTCCAGGATATCAACGCCAGGCTGACCGCAGAGGGCAAGCGCCCGGCCACCGCCCAGCAGGTCCTGCTCGGCATCACCAAGGCGGCCCTGGCGACGGATTCCTTCCTGTCGGCTGCTTCCTTCCAGCATACCATCCGGGTGCTGGCCGGGACGGCCCTGGAGGGCAAGATCGACGAGCTGCGCGGTCTGAAGGAGAACGTGATCATCGGTCGCCTGATCCCGGCCGGGACCGGGTTCCGGTATTACGCGGAGAAGCGCGGGATGGAGGCCATGTCCCGCGGCGGGGCAGGTCCCACGCTGGCGGAGGCGGTGACCACCGCCATCGACCTCTAAAGGCAGGAAGGCCGGAAGACGGGCTCAGGGGGTTGGGGATGCAGCGCCGGTTCGTTCCCAACCCCCTGTTTTTTGGGTAAGACAGGACTTGCGCCGCTGGACTCCTGTGCGTAGCTTCTGCTGAGGTTCACGGGATCATGCCTCCGATCTTTGTCGCCCTGGATCTGGAGACCACCGGTCTGGACCCGGAAACCGATGCCATCATCGAGATCGGGGTCGTCAAGTTCCGTGGGGAGACCGTGCTCAACACCTGGAGCACCCTGGTCCGCCCGGAACGGCCGATCCCTCCCTCCGTGGTCGAGCTCACCGGGATCCGGCCGGAGGAGGCCGAACAGGCACCTCCTCTGCGAGCCGTCCTGCCCCGCCTCCGGGCGATGGTGGGGAATGCGATCCTGGTCGGTCACTCCATCGATCAGGATCTGGCGTTCCTGCGACGTCATGGCCTCTTCCTGGAAAACGAAGCCCTGGATACCTATGAGCTGGCGGCCATCCTGGTCCCCTTCGCCGGCGGCCATGGGCTCTCCACCCTGGCTCAGGACCTGGGGATCCCGGTGGGGGTGGTCCACCGGGCGCTGGAGGACGCGCGGCTGACCCATCGGCTGTTCCTGGCCCTGTTCGAGCGCGCCTGCCAGCTGCCCGAGCCCATCCTGGAGGAGATCGTCCGTCATGCGGCCCATCTTCCCTGGCCGCCCCGGCGCTTCTTCGAGGAAGCACTGCGGACCGTGCAGCGGGGTCGTTTTACGGATCAGAGCATCGGCGCTCAGTTGCGGGCGAAGGGCCTGGCCACCCCGGAAGCGTATCTGGCCCCTCCTCCCGTGCGAACGCGGCCTCTGCGCCCCCGGCCGCAACCCCAGCCGATCGATGGGGAGGAGCTGGCCCGGCTGCTGGAGCCCGGCGGCGCCCTCTCCCGGATCTTCCCCGAGTATGAGCATCGCCCCCAGCAGGTGGCCATGCTTCAGGCTGTTGTCGAGGCGTTTAACGAGGGAAAGCACTGGATGATCGAAGCGGGAACCGGGGTGGGCAAGAGCCTGGCCTACCTGATCCCCGCTGCTCTCTGGGCCATGCGCAACGGTGAGCGGGTGGTGATTTCCACCAACACCATTAATCTCCAGGAACAGTTGCTCCAGAAAGATATCCCCATCCTCCAGCGTCTGCTCTCCGAATCCGGTCTGGCGGATGGCTCTGCCCTGCGCGTGGCGTTGCTGAAGGGCCGGGCGCATTACCTGTGTCCGGCCCGGTTGATGCAATGGCGGCACGTTGGGCCAGCCAGCGTCGAAGAGATGCGGGTGCTGGCCAAGATCCTGGTATGGCTGCCCACGACGCAAACGGGCGATGGGGATGAGCTCTATCTGCCCACGCCGGTGGAGCGGGCGCTGTGGGCTCGCCTCTCCGCGGACAACGAGACCTGCACGGCCGAGGTTTGCGCCGCGTGGGGCGAGGGGGGATGTTTCCTCCATCGGGCCCGAAAGGCCGCAGAGGCTGCCCACCTGATCATTGTGAACCATGCGCTGCTCTTCGCCGATGCGGCAACCCAGAATATGGTGCTTCCCGAATACCGCCATCTGATCATCGACGAGGCGCATCATCTGGAGCAGGCGGCCACAAAACAGCTAACCGTGGAAATCGATCGCTTCGGGTTGTTGCGGCTGCTCCAGGAAGCCGGCAGCGCCCGGGAGCATCGAGGCGGGCTGGTTGGAGCATTGCTGAACCTGGGGCGGAGCCTGCCGCCGGCCCTGCGCAACACCCTGGCGGGCATGACCCGTCGTCTGAGCGATGCGGTGGAGTCGGCGCGAACCGGCGTGGACCTTCTGATGAACGCCCTCACGGCCTTCCTGGAGGAGACGGCTCCGGGCAGTGGAGAATATACCCGCAGGGTGCTGCTTACGAGTGCCGAACGGAACCGCCCGGCCTGGGCCGCCGTGGAGCAGGCATGGGGGCTCCTCGCCGTTCGGTGGGGAGCTGTTCAGGAGGCCCTGAACGCGATCCGGGCGTCGCTCACCGAGCTGCTGGATCACGGGTTTGCGGAGGTGGAGGAGGCTCTGGGGCTGGCTAACGGGCTCAGCCATGACTTCGAGAAGATCCATCAGGCCCTGGAGGCGGCCATCCGAAAGCCATCGCCCGATATGGTTTACTGGCTGGAGGGCCATGTGGGCGAGGGGGACTGGGCCCGGGTGGGCCTGTATGCCGCTCCTCTGGATGTGGGGCCGCTGGTGCGGCGGCATCTGCTGGAGCCCAGGCGATGCGTGATTATGACCTCCGCCACCTTGCGGACCGTGGATCGGGAACGTCAGGAGCCTTCCTTTATGCATCTTAAAAACCGGCTGGGGGCCTGGGAGATGGAGGAGCTGGCCCTGGATTCCCCCTTTGATTATCAGCGAAACGCGCTGCTGTATCTGGTGACGGACATCCCGGAGCCCGGCCAGGCCGGCTATCAGCGGGCGGTGGAACAGGCGATCCTGGAAGCGGCCCGGGCCATCGGGGGGCGCACCATGGTGCTCTTCACTGCGTATGCCCCTCTGCGGCGGGCCGCCCGCGCGCTAATGGCGCCGCTGGCGAAGGCAGGGATCGCCGTATACGAACAGGGCGATGGAAGCTCCCGGCGACAGCTGGTGGAACGCTTCCGGTCCGCGGAGCGGGCCGTGCTGCTGGGGACCCGAAGCCTGTGGGAAGGGGTGGACATCCCGGGCGAGGCCCTCTCGTGTCTGGTGATCACCCGGCTTCCTTTCGAGGTGCCGGACGAACCCGTTTTCGCCGCCCGGAGCGCCCAGTATCGAGATCCTTTTCTGGATTATGCTGTGCCGGAGGCCGTGCTGCGGTTCCGCCAGGGGTTCGGGCGGCTGATCCGCAGCCGCTCGGATCGGGGGGTGGTGGTGATCCTGGATCGGCGGATCATGAGCCGCACCTATGGCGCGTGGTTTCTGACTGCGCTTCCCCCCTGCGCCATCCACCGGGGCCCTCTGACGGAAATTGGGGAAGTGGTGAAGGCATGGCTGGAAGGCGCGATGGGACCCGACCGCGAACGCATCGGCTGAGGTTTCAAGCTGAAGGACGAGGATCCCTTCTCTCGATCCACGCTCAACCGCGTAAGTCCTGAGTAATGGAAAAGCCCTGTCTGGCCTGCTTGTCTGACGCCATCCTTTACGCATAAAATCGAAATCACGGTTGTATGCCTCTCCCTCCGGGCAAAGCCCGGACTGCTCCTGAATGGGAGGCGAATAGTGGAGCGGAATGCACGGGGAATTCTACAGGTATGGGAAGGGCGACTGGACAGGCTGACGCTCTTCCTGCGCCAGTCCGTTCAGGGGGGCGCGCTGTGGGTTCCGATCCTGGCCGTCTTCACGGCGCTGGGGATCGGGGGCATCGTGGTCACTCTGGCTACCGGCCAGCCGCACCTGGCCCTCCTGGCCTACCAGGGGCTCTGGGAAGGCGCCTTCGGATCCCCGAAAGCCCTCAGCGAGACCCTTGTCCAGATGACGCCTTATGTCTTCGCCGGCCTGGGCATCGCCCTGGCGTTCCACGGAGGCTTGTTCAACATCGGCGCGGAGGGACAGCTGGCCCTGGGCGCGATCGTGGCCGCGTGGATCGGGTATGCCCTCCCTCCGCTGGTTGGCGGGACGATCCCGACCTTCCTTCACATCCCCCTGGCGATCCTGGGCGGGGCCCTGGCGGGGGCGTTCTGGGCGGCGATCCCGGGCTGGCTGAAGGCGCGCACCGGCGGGCATGAGGTCATCAATACGATTATGATGAACTACATTGCGCTTCTCACGGCCAGCTACCTCCTGAACGGCCCCATGCGGGATCCCAGCCCGACCAATGTGGTGGCGCGCACACCCCGCATCGCGGAGACCGCCCGGCTCCCCCGTCTGTTTGGGGATCCGGATCTCCGCCTCCATGCCGGCTTCCTGATCGCCCTGGGGATGGCCCTGCTGGTGGCCTGGCTCCTCTGGCGGACCACGCTGGGATTTGAGATCCGGACGGTGGGGTTGAACCCCCACGCCGCCCGCTATGCTGGCATCCCGATTGTCCGGATCACGGTTCTCACGATGGCCATGAGCGGCTTTCTGGCCGGGATGGCTGGCGCGGTGCAGGTGACCGGGCTCAATTACCGTCACGAGCTGAGTTTCAACCTGGGATATGGCTTCGACGCCATTGCCATTGCGCTGCTGGGCAAAGTCCACCCCTTTGGGGTGGTGCTGGCGGCTTTCCTCTTCGGCGCGCTGCGCAACGGGGCCAGCCGCATGCAATTCCTCACCCAGGTTCCGGTGGATCTGATCTCGGTGATCCAGGCGCTGATTTTGATGTTTGTGGCCGCGGAAGCGATCATTCGCGCCCTCTACCGGCCGCTCTTCCGCCGGGCAGCCGAGGCGGAACAGATGGTGCTGACCCGCGGGTGGGGGGAGCTGTAAGCGCAGAGGCCTTCGACGCCCTATCGCGCGGGGTCTTTGCTCCTATGGTCTTCACCCCTACGAGGTGATCGGCATGTTGACAGCCTGGTTCAGAGAGGATCCGGAATGGACGCACGGCGATTCGGCTTCGTTATCGGCGTGATCGCCCTGATTTTTGGAACGGCGGTGGCACTGGGCTACGGGCGCTATCCGGCGACGGTCATTATCGTCAGCATGCTGGCCACCACCATCCGGGTTTCCACCCCCCTGGTGCTGGGGGCTCTCTCCGGCATCTTCTGCGAGCGGAGCGGGGTGGTGAACATCGCCATCGAGGGCATGATGCTGACGGCGGCGTTCACCGGGTTCACCGCCTCGCTATACATTTACGACGCCGGCGTTCCGGGCCTCGTGGCCCTTCTCCTGGGTGTGCTCATCGCTATCCTCACCGGCGCTCTCCTGGGGCTGCTGCACGCCATCCTTTCGGTCACCTATAAGACCGATCAGATCATCAGCGGGACCGTGATCAACATCCTGGCAGTGGGGATCACGGGTTATCTGAACCGCCAGCTTTTCTTCGGCGGCCAGATGCCCCATTCTCCCGGCGTGCTTCCCCGCATCGCCCTCCCCGGGCTTTCCGAACTCCCTCTGGTGGGCAGCATCTTCAGCCAGCAGCCGATCACCTGGCTGGCGCCCATCCTGGTGATCCTGGTGCACATCCTCCTGTTCCGGACGGTGTGGGGCCTGCGGACACGGGCGGTGGGTGAGCATCCGCGTGGGGCGGACACCCTGGGGATCGATGTGATCCGGCTTCGCTATATCAATGTGATCCTGGGAGGGGCGATCGCCGGCCTGGCGGGCGCTTACTTCACCCTGGAGTCGGTGCCGGCCTTCGAGCCCCTGATGACCAGCGGTCGGGGCTTCATCTCCCTGGCCGCGATGATCTTCGGAAACTGGACGCCTTTCGGGGCCTGGGCAGCCACGCTGCTGTTCGGGGCGGCGCAGGCCCTTCAGGCCAACGCCCAGCAGTTCGAGTTCCCCGCTCCCTCCCAGTTCGTGGGCATGGTGCCCTATGTGATGACGATGCTGGTGCTGACCGGCATTGTGGGCCGGACCATCCCGCCTGCGGCGGATGGGCAGCCCTATGAGAAAGAAATCCTGCCCCCTCGACGCCGGACCGCTCGCCCGTCTCCCCTTGAGCTCTCCACGGATGGAGAGGTCCTGCGGGCGGTGGGGATCGTCAAGCGCTTCCCCGGCGTGGTCGCCAACGATCATGTGAATTTCTCCCTGCGGCGGGGGGAGATCCATGCCATCCTGGGGGAGAACGGGGCGGGGAAGACCACGCTGATGAACATCCTTTATGGCCTCTATCATCCCGATGAAGGGGAAATCTACATCCGGGGCCAGCCGGTGGAGATCCGCAGCCCCAGCGACGCCATCCGCCTGGGCATCGGGATGGTCCACCAGCACTTTATGCTGGTGCCCGTGTTCACGGTGGCGGAGAACATCATCCTGGGGCAGGAAGTTCATCACGGGCCCTTCCTGGATCTCCGGCGGGCCGTGGAGGAAGTCCGTGCCCTCTCCCAGCGCTACGGCCTGGAGGTCGACCCGGAGGCGCTGGTGAAGGATCTGCCGGTCGGGGTTCAGCAGCGGGTGGAGATCCTGAAGGCCCTTTACCGGAAGGCGGATATCCTGATCCTGGACGAGCCGACTGCGGTGCTGACCCCCCAGGAAACCGAGGAGCTGTTCCGGGTGATGCGCAACCTGCAGCAGCAGGGGGTCTCGATCATCTTCATCACCCACAAGTTGAAGGAAGTCATGGCGATCGCCGATCGCATCACCGTGCTCCGCAACGGCCGCGTGATGGGGACCCTGACCCCTGAGGAGGCCGATGAGGCCCACCTGGCGGCGATGATGGTCGGGCGTGAGGTGATGCTAACGGTCGAGAAGACTTCCGCCCGGCCCGGTCCGGAGGTCCTGCGGGTGGAGGATCTCCGGGTCCGGGACGACCGGGGCGCGGTGGTGGTCAATGGGGTCAGCTTCTCTGTGCATGCGGGCGAGATCCTGGGGATCGCCGGGGTGCAGGGCAACGGCCAGACCGAGCTGATCGAGGCCCTGGTGGGGCTGCGGCCAACCGCTGGCGGACGGGTGCTCCTGCTGGGCGAGGAGATCACCCTTCAGCCGCCCCGTTATCGAACCGAACGGGGAATGGCCCACATCCCGGAGGACCGTCAGAAACATGGCCTGGTGTTGCCTTACTCGGTGGCAGATAATCTGGTTCTCAATACTTACTATCAGCCTCCTTTCGCCCGCGGGATCCAGCGGCAACCTCAGGCGGTCCTGGAGCACGCGCGGCGTCTGATCGCCCTCTACGATATCCGAACGCCCAGCCCCGATACTCCGGTGCGGAGCCTCTCCGGAGGGAATCAGCAGAAGGTGATCGCCGCCCGGGAACTTTCCCGCCCGATCCGCCTGCTGGTCGCCAACCAGCCCACCCGGGGCCTGGACGTAGGGGCGACCGAGTATATCCATCGTAAGATCGTGGAGATGCGCGATCAGGGGGCAGCAGTTCTCCTGGTCTCCACGGAGCTGGATGAGATCTTCTCCCTGGCGGATCGGATTGCGGTGATGTATCGGGGGCGCATCGTCGCCATCCTGGATCGGGCGGAGGCCACGCTGCAGCAGGTTGGGCTGCTGATGGCCGGCGTGTTCCCGGCGGAACGATGGCCGATCGCGCAACCCTCTGAGCGGGCGTGAAGGGCTCCGGGCTCATTCCCCGGCGGATCGAAGAAGGGCAGGGCCAACCATCCTGGTGATCCCCGGGCCACGCAAAGGGAAGCAAGAGGGAATCATCCCACCCCCGATTCAGGCCCAGCGGCGTGAGCTCTGCACGAGGGTGGAGGCAGAGCCCCGACTGGTTTGGAAGACCATCCCCTCAGGAGGTATGGATGAAGCGGATTTGCGTGATCGGCGCAGGATATGTGGGACTCACCACGGCGGCATGCCTGGCCGACCTGGGCAACCGGGTGGCGTGTGTGGATATCAACGAAGAGAAGATCGCGATGCTCCAGGAAGGTCGCCTCCCGATTTTCGAGCCGGGGCTCGAGGAGATCGTCCGCCGCAACATGAAGGCCGGTCGGCTTTCCTTCACGATGTCCTATGAGGAGGGCATCAACGGCCTTCCGGCGGAGTTCGTCTTCATCGCGGTGGGAACCCCGGAGGGGGTAGATGGCGAAGCGGATCTGCGATATGTGCGCATGGCCGCCGAGCGCATCGGCGAGGTGATGGATCATTCCCTCATCATTGTCAATAAGAGCACGGTGCCGGTGGGGACAGGGGACTGGGTGGCGGATATCGTGCGCAGCCGCCAGCGCCAGCCCATCCCGTTCTGGGTGGTCTCGAATCCCGAGTTCCTGCGCGAGGGATCTGCCGTTTACGATTTCATGAACCCGGACCGCATCGTGCTGGGGTCGCTGGATCGCGAGGCGGCGGAGAAAGTGGCGCAGCTTTACCTCCCCCTGCGCAGCACGATTATGATCACGGATCTGCGCACCGCGGAGATGATCAAATACGCTTCCAACGCCTTCCTGGCCACCAAGATCTCTTTCATCAACGAGATCGCGAACATCTGTGAGGCCCTGGGGGCCGATGTCAAGGAGGTGGCGGCCGGCATGGGCTACGACAAGCGCATCGGCCGCGCCTTCCTGGATGCGGGGGTGGGGTGGGGTGGATCGTGCTTCCCCAAGGACGTCAAGGCCCTCATCCACATGGCGATTGTCCACGGATGCCATCCGCAGCTGTTGCAGGCCGTGGTGGAGATCAACCGGGACCAGCGGCGGCGGGTGGTGCAGAGGCTGAGGGAGATCCTGGAGGATCTGAACGGCATGGTGATCGGGCTGCTTGGGCTGGCCTTCAAGCCGAATACCGATGACATCCGGGAGGCCCCGGCTCTGGAGATCGCGGGGTATCTGCTTCAGGAGGGCGCGATCGTCCGCGCTTACGATCCGGTGGCTATGCCCAACGCCGCGCGGGTCCTGCCGCAGCTGATCATGTGCGCTGACCCCTATGAGCTGGCCGAGGGCGCGGATGCCCTTGTGGTGGTGACGGACTGGAATGAGTTCAAGCATCTGGATCTTCCACGGATCAGGGGGCTTATGCGCCGGCCCGTGATCATTGATGGCCGGAACATCTATGAGCCCCAGGTGATGCGGGAGCTGGGGTTTATCTACCGGGGCATCGGGCGGGGATACAACGCGACGATGGAGGGGACCAACCGTCCGCTTCCGCGGCAAAGGCTGGCATCTCAGGGGGCTGAGACCGGTCGGTGAGAGAGGGCGGATCGACGACTTCCCTGTCTTCCACCTCTGCCGCCAGGGGGAACACTGGATATCCGAAGCCATGCCCGGGCCGGATCCGGCCAGCCCATCTATCCCTCAGGGGACCGCTCCCTATGGGCTTCGATCCAGGCCAGGGCTTCCCGGATGGGGATGAATTTCCCCTCTGGCCATAACCACTCCAGCTGCATGGCAAAGCCAGGGAGGGCCACGCTCCGCAGGATTCCTCCCTCCACCTTTACAGGCGTCAGGCGATTTCCCTCCAGCCGGTAGAACTCGGTTCCTGCCGGTCCGTAGGGGTCGATGAGCCATACCTCTCGCACGCCTGCCCGTTCATAGCCCTGCAGCTTCGGTCCGCGGTCATAGGCGACGGTGCCCCGGGAGAGGATCTCCACCACCAGATCGGGCGCGCCCCTCACCCCGCGCTCGGTGATGAGGTGGGCTCGCTCCCGGGCCACGAACAGGATGTCCGGCTCGTAGACCTGGTCCGGGGCCAGCACTACCGGCGTGCGGGATCCCCGCACTTCCCCCAGATCATGAAGCTCCACATACACCCGCAGGAGGGTGTACAGGAATCCGAACAATCGTTCGTGGATGTCCAGAGCGGGCGAGGGCATAATCATCACTCCGTCGATGAGCTCGGCCTTGCGGTCCTCGGGCGCCAGCTCCAGGAACTCCTCCGCTGTCATCCGCTCCGCCACCTCCACCCGCGCGCCGAATTTCCAGCGTCCCATCTCCGCCTCCCTTTATCCGTGTTCGCACGGCTCACAAGGAGGAGCGTTCCCGGTGGGTTTCGATCCAGGCGAGGGCTTCGCGGATGGGGATGAATTTTCCTTCGGGCCACAGCCATTCCACCGGCATGGCGAAGCCGGGGAGGGCCACGCTCCGCAACACCCCGCCCTCCATCTCCACTGGCGTCAAACGGCCTCCCTCCAGCCGGTAAAACTCTGTCCCCGCTGGCCCATATGGGTCGATCAGCCATACCTCCCGCACCCCCGCTCGCTCGTATCCTTGCAGCTTCGGCCCCCGATCGTAGGCGACGGTTCCTCGGGAGAGGATCTCCACCGTCAGATCGGGCGCGCCCATCACCCCGCGCTCGGTGATGAGGTGGGCTCGCTCCCGGGCCACGAACAGGATGTCCGGCTCGTAGACCTGATCGGGGGCCAGCACCACCGGCGTGCGGGATCCCCGCACCTCCCCCAGATCATGAAGCTCCACATATTCGCTGATCAGGCGGAACAGGAATCCGAACAATCGTTCGTGGATATCCAGGGCGGGCGAGGGCATGATCATCACTCCGTCGATGAGCTCGGCCTTGCGATCCTCCGGCGCCAGCTCCAGGAACTCCTCGGCCGTCATCCGCTCCGCCACCTCCACCCGCGCGCCGAACTTCCAGCGCCCCATCTCCGCCTCCTGTGCCCTTGCTATCAGACCCGGCTATCGCGCTCCGATGGGGAGTCTACCCCTCGGATCCGTAACATGCCAGCCCCAATCCTCCAGGCCCGGCATGGGTGGCCACGGCGGGCCCGGCCTCGGCGACGAAGATCTCCGTCGGTTGCAGCTCCTCCTGCAGGGCGCGGGCGATATCTTCCGCCACCTCCGGAAGCCGGGTGTGCATCACCCCGATCCGGAGATCCCGTCGTCCGCGCGCATACTCCCGGATCAGCTCCTGCAGTCGGGCCCGGGCTCGCTGGGTTGTGCGCACCCGCTCGTGGGCCTCGATCCGACCCTCGTGGAGCTTCAGGATCGGCTTCAACTGGAGCAGGTTTCCCATCAGTGCCTGAATGTTGCTCACCCTTCCTCCCTTCGCCAGATACTCCAGGGTGTCCAGGACGAAATAGAACACGGTCCGGGTCTTCATGAACTCCAGGCGCTCTACGATCTCACGGGCGGTTGCCCCTGCCCGGGCCATATGAGCGGCTTCCAGCACCAGGATCCCCTGGGGGACGGAGATCAGGCGAGTATCCACCACGTGGATCTCCGCTTCGGGGAGCATCTCCCGAGCCGTCACCGCCGAGGCGTAGGTCCCACTCAGCGCCGAGGAGAGATGGATGGAGACGATCGGATGTCCCTCCTCGCTCAGCCGGCGGTAGGCCTCATAAAACCGACCCACCGGCGGCTGAGAGGTCGTGGGGAGCGTGGGGGAGGTCCGAAGGTATTGATAAAAAGCTTCCAGATCCAGATCCTCTCCCTCATAGTAAGTCCGTCCGCCCATGTTCACCACCAGGGGGACTACTGTGATCTCATACTGGCGGAACAATTCAGGCGGAAGATGCGCGCCGCTGTCCGTGACGATCCGAACCATAGAGCCTCCGAAGTCGAACTCAAGTTCGCTCCTGATGGAGAGGTGCAGCCCATCATCCTCCATAATACCATCCGGTATCCCACATCTCCAGCGGCCTCGCGTCAGGATCCCGCAGGCCGGCCTCGATCACCTCCGCCACGAACACGGTATGATCCCCCCGGCGCACCGCATCCGTCACCCGGGCCTCAAACCATGCCGGCAGGTCCAGGAGGAGCGGCGCGCCGGTCTGGGGGCCCCGCTCGAAGGGATAGCCGTTCAACCGCCCTTCGGACACCTGGGTGGGGCGGAAGAAAGCCGCAGCGATCTCTTTCTGCCCGGCCCCCAGGATGTTCACGGCGAATTGACCGGTCCGCTCGATCAACGCATGGAGATGGCTGTCCCGTTTCACTCCCACCATCACCAGGGGTGGGTTGAACGAGGCCTGGGAGAGCCAGTTGATGGTCCCGGCGGCGATCTCCTCGCCGTCCGCCGCGGTGAGCACATAAAGCCCATAGGTGATCAGCCTCAGCGTGCGCTTGCGGATCTCCGGATCCATCGCCTCGCCTCCTTAACCGGGATATCTGAACTCTATCTTAACTCATCAAATCCCGTATGGACCATTCCTCCCGGCAGGCCCGGGAAAGGGGACTCCCACCCCTGCAGAGTTCTGGGAGGGGAACTCCAGTACTCAATCACACGAGCGGCCTTGGCTTGGGATCGATTTTTTCCCAGTGCGAGCCTCCTTTCATTTTTCTCCCGACACCCTTTTTATCTTTGCAGTCGAGCGGAGATCGGCCATAATTTACTATTTTTGTATTTGACAATCAGAGCAGTATGAATTAAGATTGATCGGTTGATAAAATTGGGAGGGGTAAAATGTTCCTGGATCCCGAACTTTGGGCCCAGCTTTATCGTCAGGATCGACTGGCCGAAATCCGGCGTGAGGGGCTATATCGAGAGGCTGAACAGGGAGAGAGGGGGCAGACCTTCTGGTTCCAGGTCGGTGGATGGATGATCCGTCTGGGGCGCCGAATGCAGGGATCCTCGCCTTGAGAGGATCCCGGAAACCCCGCCGAGCAGTCATCCCATAAAACGCCTCCGGGGGAGCGCCCTGGGTTTCACGGCATTCCCTTTAATGAACGACTCCGATCATCTCCACGTCAGGGATCGGCCTCCGGGTCGTCTCCCCGCACCTTACGCAACCCGGCCATGCGGATGTCCATCCCTCCGCAGGCAGTCCAACGGCCCGCACTTCACCTGCGGGCGCAAAGCGCAGCGGGTGGCACCAGTGTATCGGGCTCACAATCCCAGGATTGTGCGTAAAGCTTTTGCTACTTCTTCGAGGCAGGCGTCGTCCAGGTGCCCTAACACGCGAATGATTCTGCGTTTATCAATCACTCGTATCTGCTCGCAGAGGGCCACCGAATCTCGATCCAGCCCCCCGACTCCAGCAGGGATGAAAGCATGCGAGGGCAAAAGGGCCTGCCGGATTTTCGTCGTAAGGGGCACAATGATCGTATGCGGACTTGCGGCGTTCGCGCGATCGACCTGCACCACCACTGCGGGCCGAATGCCGGCTTGCTCGGTGCCGACGACGGGGTTCAGGTCACACAGCACCACATCACCGCGCCGGAGGGTCACCATTGGATCTCTCCACGCGCCAGGCGCTCCTCATATGCTTCCAGGTTGGACACATAGTCGGCGAGATCGGATTCGGCCAGCTCCATCGCTTCGGCGAACTGTAGCCATAACTGCCACCGCTCTCGATCATGTTTTATGATCAGGAAATCCACAAAATCGTTTACTTCCTGCATCAGGTGCTCAGGAAGATCGCGGATTTTACTGACAATAATCTCATGAAGGCCCATCTTTTTCCTCCTCCATACAACGATTTCAGCGACCCATTTCAATCTTTGATGGGAGTATACCACCTGTATGGCTTCAGAGCAAGCGAATGAATCTGGGGATGAAGCGAATCCGGTTCCCCAGCACAGAAGAAGGGGTGTCTCAGATCCCTGAGGAGAACGACTCATCTACCCGCACCCAGCCCGTGAGATCGTTTCGAGCCTTCCAGTGGATGACAAGGAATGACCATGCCCTGCAGAACGGCTATGGTGACACGGCCGCCAGATGGGCCCGGGCGGCCTGGAAGTTCGGGTTGAACCGCAGGGCCTGCTCGAAGAGCGCCCGGGCCCGCTCCCGATCCCCTAACGCCAGCAGCGCCTGGCCTTTATAGTCATACCATTCCTCCACATAAGGGGTCACCCGCAGGTTCGCATCCGCCAGGGCGATCACATCGGCGTAACGGCCCACCGTTAGGTAGGCCTCGAAGGGCTCAAACCGATACCATAGGATCCGCCAGGGTAACCGTAAAGCGCGCGCCTGATCGAACGCCGTTGCTGCGTCCTCCACTCGCCCCAGATGGAGCAACGCGGCGCCCGCATTGAACCAGGCGAAGGCATCCTGGGGATTTGCCGCCAGCTCTTCCTGTGCCCGGGCCAGCGTTTCCTCCCACATCCGGCGGTCGTCGTCCCAGATCGGGCCGATCAGCTCCCGGAGGCGGCCCTCTGCCTCTGGGGGATAGATCACGATATACGTGCGATTGAAGTGCCGCCAGTAGCGGTCCACCTCCTCATACGGGACCCCCTGGTTGGGCCCCATGTAGGAATCCATAATGATGAACTGTCCTGACCGCTCGCTGTAGCCGATCAGGAGCTTGTAATGCCCCATCCATCCCTGTTTGGGATCCGGCTCGAAGCCGGTCTCGATGATCACCGGGAAACCGGATCGAAGCAGCCGCTTGAGCAGTTCGAGATCCCCATTCACCCGCACCCGCGCGCCGAGCCCCAGGCTTCGGGCGAAGGCCGCCATTTCCTCCGGCGAGACGTTTTTGTCCTCCGGATCCGGCTTCAGGACGGCTGCAGCATCCCGCTGAGTGCCCCGCCACCCATAGAAGCTCAGGGCCATCGCCAGGGTGGCCGGCCCGCAATTGTTCCAGGTCTGGAACGTGTGACGCACCCCGTAGAGCAACACATCGGCCTGATCCAGCGCCGCCGGGGTATTGCGCGCCGCCTGGGTCGGCCCCGGGAACGCCGGCCGGGTGACGGTGGGCGTTGGCGTCGAGGGAGGCGGGGAGGGAGGCGGGGTGAGGGTCGGCGACGGAGAAGGCGCCGGCGTCGGGGAAGGACGGGCGGTCCACGCCGGGGAAGGGCGTGGAGAAACCGGTGTGAGGAGAATCGCCAGCCGTTCCGGGGGCACCGTCGCCATCGGCGTGGGCACCTCTTCCGGATGCGCGGGCCAGAACCATGGCTGAAGCGGCTCCGGGACCACTCGAGCGATATAGCGTGGGGGAAGGCGATGGAGGCCCTCCCAGATGGCCCCCAGGCTCAGGAACGCCACCAGCAGGCTGAGCCCGATCCACTTCCGATGGAATCCCATCCGGTGCCCCCTTTCCTGATCACGAGTGCATAAACCCTACTCTATGGAGATGCGCGGGATATCAAAGGCAGCTTCCAGCAGCGCCACCAGGCCGGCGGCAACCAGCGTATGGCCTCCCACCAGGACGGCCAGGGGTGCCCGGGCAGCCGCTTCGATCCACTCTCGAATCACCGGATCGCGGATCTCGGAGACCGCAAAGAGATCCGCGGCGTAGCGGTCCGCTGGCGAGGGCCAGCGGCCAGCGGCTGCCATCCAGACCCGGATGTCCAGCAGAGCTCCATCAGCCAGTTCCGCCAGCGTCTCGAAGAAGCGTTGGGGCCCTACCGCCTGGAGATAAGCATACACCAGGGAACGCACTTCGCCCCGCTGCATCCGGGCGCTGGCCTGCATCCCCCGCTCCTCGCTGAACACGCGGGTCCAGACCTGGGCGTGTCGTTCCAGGGCCGCCCAGGCCCACGAGGGGACACGCCCTGTCAGGATCAGACGACTCCCGGGGGTCCGCAACAGGGCCTGGATCCGGTGCACCCGGGAAAGATCCCATCCGGTTCGCGCCACGGCCTCCCGGAGGGCAGCCGGTGCCTGGGGATGCTGGGCCGCGATCAGGGCATCCACCGGTGTATCCAGATCCAGGAGGGAGGCGGTGGAGCGGGGCCAGACCCGGGCTGGAAGCCCGGCCTCCCGATGGAGCACCCATGCCATGGCATTGTCCGTGGGAAGCCGCCGGGCGCAGGCAGGGATGATCTCCGCCGGGGCCACCACGACCCAGTCGCTGGAATGCAGGTTGTTGGTGAGCAGGCCCTCCTCGATTTTCGCAAATGCGCTCAGCACAGCCTCCCAGCCCGCTGTGCTCATCAGGGGCGCAGCGCCGGCCCCCACATAAAGCAGGCGGGAGATCTGATGGCGCTGGATCAGCTCGGCCAGGCGGGCGCCGAATTCGAACGGCCGATCACCCGGATCCAGATCCACTTCCAGAGGGAAAGAGGCCCCTTCCAGAGCTTCCAGGCCCTCTCGATCTGGAGCGGCCAGAATGACCCGGGCCACCTGTCCGGTATCCATGATCCGGCGGATGGTCTCCTGCGCCGCCACCCGGAGGATCCGCCCCATTTGCTGTTCCAGCGGGTGGTTCCCCATCGGGCCCACCATCACCAGCAGGGCGAGATCTTTCATATGGTCCCCCCGAGCTTTCCCATCATCTTGTGGCATCAGGGGTTGCGCCGCCGTTTCCCCTCTGGGATTTGGGAGCGCGAGTTCTTCCCATCACTCTCTGAGTTAGAATCATACCCGGAGGCGTGGAGAATCTCATCCCTTCCGGCCGGAGGATTCCACGATGACGACCGCGCGAGGCGCTGCCACCACCTGGCCCCAGTGGATCGCCCTGAGCCTGTATGGGCTGGCTTTAACCATGACCTCCAATGTGGTGGATCCCCCATGGCTGAGCCAGAAAGCAAGCGAGCTGGCAGGTCCGGGCTGGCAGAACACCCTGCTGGGCAGCGTGGCCTTCATCGGCCTGATCTGGGCCGCCCTGGTTCAGCCGGTCTTTGGAGCCTGGAGCGATCGGATCCACAGTCCCTGGGGACGCCGCAAGCCGTTCCTCTGGCTGGGCAGCCTGCTCCTGGCGCTGGCCCTGGCCTTCCTGATCGCCGCGCCGTCCGTGCCGCTGCTCATCCTGGCCCTGCTCCTGGTGCAAACATTCTCCAATATGGTGCAGGCCGCTTACCAGGGATTGATCCCCGATCACGTGCCCGAGGATCAGCGGGGTCGGGCCTCCGGGATCAAAGGGTTTATGGAGATCCCGGCGGTGGTGATCGGCCCGCTGATCGCCGGTTATTTCCTGGGCCGGGGGCAAATTTGGGGACCCTATCCGGTGCTGCTGATGGTCTACCTCCTGGTTGGATGGATCACGGCGGTTGCCGTTCCCTCCCAGGCCCTGGCCGGGCCCCCCGCTCGTCGCCCCACCTGGATCTATCATGTGGAATGGGGCCGCGCTCCCACCTTTGCGTTCTGGCTGGCCCATCGTCTGGTGTTCTGGTGGGCACTCCTCACCCTGCGCACCTTCCTGATCTTCGGTAGTCTCCCTATTTTGTGTTGATGACTTCAGGAGCCACAACGGTCATCAGTAGCTCTTTAACAGTCCAAATATGGTCGGTCAAGCCGGCGACCATCGCTGGCGAGCGAGGCCGCCAGCGGCGTCG
>JAEVEX010000018.1 GCA_016842085.1 Candidatus Thermoflexus tengchongensis
CTGACGCGCCTCGCCGCGGCGATGGCGCGGGAGCTTCATTTCCTTTCCCCGCAGCTTGCCCCCCGCCTGTTCCGTCCCACCCCGGCCTCGCCGTCCCCCCACGTCTGGGCCGCCATGGCCCGGGCGGACGACGAGACCTATATCCTCCGCCTGGGCTTCCCAGCCCGCCCACTGGAGGGACTGCGGATCCTGGAGGAGGAGGAGGGCGGCCTGCCCGCATGGTTGATCGCCCCCTTCGTCCTCTTGGCGTGGGCGGGCCAGGACCCGCGGTCCATGCCCGAGGAGCAGCGGGAATCGTTCCGGGTGGCGGCGTCCGCCCTGACCTTCCTGGTCCACCGCCACGAAGGGGGGCAGACCGGGCGGCTCCGGCCGCTGGATCGGAAGGCGGAGCTTCCTCGGCTCCTCCGCCGGATTTGGGAGGCCCCGGACCTGGAGGCGGCCCTGGAGGCCTTCGATCTCTCCTTCTCCGGGGTCGACACCGCGCTGCTGGCCATCGAGGCCGGGAAGGCCCTGTGGGATCCGGAAAGCCTTCCCTCCTCCCTTCCCACCCCGGCGGGCTTCTTCGTGGCCATCAGCCTGGCCCGGATCGCCGGGGAGGGCGCCGGGCTGATGCCCTGGGTTGTCCGGGACTGGAGCCTGTGGCTGGACCTGGTTCGGTCCCGGAAGGCGGGGCGCCCCCTTCCGCCCCCTGACTGGCCCCCGCCGGAGGCGGCCTACACCCGGGGCCTGCATGTCCTCCAGGGGGAAGCCCCCTCGGCGGATCCCGATCTGGCCCGGGGGCTGCACCGGGCTCTCATGGAGATCGCGGCCCGGGAGGCCCGCTACGTCCCCGCCGGGCGGTTCCGGGTGCGGGCGCCGGAGCTGCCGCTCTTCCGGCATGCGGGCGTGACGGCCATCCGGGTGGCGGCGGACCCCCGCGGGCTGTGGATCCAGTTTTTGGGGGACCGGGGGCCGGGGGAGATCTTCCGGTTTGACCGGGAGCTCCCGCCCCGCCCGGACATGGCCGCCGATCCGGCCTGGCTCGCCGCCGCGGCGGCCCTCTGGCATGACCTGACCGTGGGGGTCCCCCGCGCCCCGCGCGAGCGCGGAGAGGCCCGGGAGGCTCCGGCGAGGGAGCGCCGGGAGGCGCCCCCCGAACGACCGGCCATCCTCCCCCGCCCATTCGTGGTCCGGGGGGAACAGGAGGCTTTTATCGGGTTGTCAAAACAAACCGATAAAGAACCGGAGGTGGATTGGGGGGAGCGGGAGGAGCGGGAGCGGATTGCCCGGGCAGCCCATGCGGTGCGGGGGCATCTGCGGCGGCTGCCCCCGGGATGGAAGCCATCCGAGGAGGCCCGGACCATCGCCATGGGCTTCGGGGTGGTGGTTCCGGATGGATACACGTTCGTCCGCCCGCATGTGCGGGGCGGGCGGAAGGAGGAAAAGGAGGGCGAGGCGGAGGCGCCCGGGGAGCGGGAGGCGGTGGCGCGGGGGTTAAGAAGCCTGGCGCTGCTGGGAGGAGGGTGAGGGCCCGGTTCGTTCCCGCGCGAGAGCGCGGGGGCGGTTTAGGGGGCAGAACGGCCGGATCCCATGGCCATCTGCCCCCTAAACCGGGGCGGCGGAGGCGCAGGTTGCGGCTATCACGGTCGTCGTCGAAGGGCAACCGCCAAGAAGATCAGGACGGCGATGACCTTGACCCAGGCCGGGAGCGGCGAGAAAATCACCGCTCCCAGGAGAAAGATAAGGGGTATGGCGATCATGGCTCCTCCTCCCATGGCGTCCACATGGCGGATTCCTCAAACATGGCGGGGAGGAACGGGAGACGGCAGCCCGGGGTTAAGGAGCTCGGCTCTATCCGGGTGGTGGAAACGGCAAGGCCCGCATATGCCAGGCCTTTACCGGATGCCCTGATGGACGGCAGCCTTTCCTTATCGAGCCACATTGAGCTGGAAAAGATGCTCCGGACACCAGCTCCATGGCAGGGCGGCTCGCCAGTTTACCCGAACCGGCGCTAAAAACCCAATGAGCGGCCCCATCCTGGGATCCCCCGTGATCTTCCCGCCGACGAATGCGCCCCCTCGGATCCCCCAGGCCCATAATCGTTCATCCTCGGGAGTCTGACAATGAGGCGGCGGGGGCGCAACCGCGGGTGTGGAGTTGGCGGTGGGTGGCACTGGCCAGCCATCCGGCGGGATTACCGGTTGGAAGAGGAAGGCCGCCGCCAGCAGGACGGTCAGGAAGCTGCTCGTCGCGGGTCCGCGCATAGCTGCCTCCTTTCAGCCGAAATGTTTCCCGGCGCAGCAGATCGAGGATGGCCTGGGCCTGGGTTCAGGCAATGAGGGCTTGGGCCTGGGTTCAGGCAATGAGGGCTTGGGCTTGGGTTCAGGCAATGAGGGCCTGGGCTTGGGTTCAGACAGCGGTAGCAGCGATTTGGGAATCAGATGGCTGATCATCGTCTTCCTCCCCTGGGTTCCGGAAACGGGCGCCGGGTTCTGACGACCGGGATTCCAACATTGTCACTCCCGGAAGTCCGAGTCCGGCCCTTCAGCAAAGCAGCTTTCCCTATTTGGAGCAGCCTTGCGCCCGGAGGCGGCCCGCGCCTTCGGGAAGGGCCCGGCTTGTTGCCGGGCCCTTCCCGGGGCCATCGGGGGACACTCCCGCCCGGGAGGCGCTAACGGGGCCGCGAGAAGCCGGTCTTCCGCTCGAACTCCCGCCAGGCCTGCTCCTCCGCCTCTTCTTCGGTGCGGCCGTAGCCGGTGAAGTCGCCGCGGTCGGTGTGGATGGTTACCTTCTTTTTGGTGTCGAGCTCGCCGGTGAGGAGATCGGCCATAAGGAGCAGCTGGCCCGCGCCTGGAACCAGGTAGACTAAGGTGTTTGGCGAGTAGTCCTCCACGGTCTTCCCCTCGATGGTGACCTCCTGATTTCCCTTTCGGATCGTCAGCTTGCCGCTCATGGCCAACCTCCCTCGCCGGTTTTCTATGACAAAGCCTAAATCATTGCCGGAAATCGGGGACGGGGACGAAATTCCGGCTCGAATTTCCCCTCCCCCAACTCCGGAAACCGGCGCAATGTCTTTTGAACCTGCGAGGCCAGCCGGAACTGCTTCCCCAGGCGGATCGTCTCGCTCGCCAGATCGAGCGCCCGATCCAGCTCGCCCAGGGTATTCCAGCCCATTGCCGCTTTTCGCCCGACAGCGGCCCGCAGGGCGGGAGGAAGATCCTCCTCCCGGAAGGCCTCCTCCAGGCGCCGGATTCGCTCCCGAAGGTCACGGGGCCGGATGCCAGCGCGGAGCGCAACCGTGATGTAGGCTGCGTCCGCGTAGACCATGAAATTGCGCGCCAGGCCGCAGGGATCCGGATGCCAGTCCGGCCGGGGGGGCCGGCCGGGGAGACCCTCCAGACAGTCCCGGGCCTCCCTGATGGAAACCAGGTAAAATGCTTGATTGAGTCGAAGGCGGACCTGCCAGACCCAGCGAAAGTCCTCCGGCAGAGGGGGCCCGGCCCACGCGCTGGCTTCGAGGAACCCCTCCGCGAAAACAAGCAGCTTCCCAGCCCGGCCGAGATCCTCCAGGTTGTAGGCCAGCACGGCCTGGCTGTTGAGCCACCCCAATATCAAGTGAAGGACTCGAACCCGGTTCTCGCTTCCCCGGCGGGGCTTCCGGGAGGGGGCCTGCCGGAGGACCTCCCAGACTACCCGCAGAGCCATCCCCATGCTGACCCAGGCCCCCGCCCGCTCCGCCAGGTGGGCCAGATGAAGCCCCATCTCGGCCATGTCCAGCGAAGGCTCATCGACCGCCCGCGCCTGAAGCGCCCGGACGAAGGCGGCCATCCCCGCCGGATCCAGATACAGGGGAACGGCTTGCGGAGGAGCCCGATCCGCAGGGAGCGGCTCGAGAAAGGGGACAGCACGGCATCGCTGGCGAAGCAAGAGGAGGACATCCTCGGTGTCTTCGGGGGGCAAACAGGCCTCCGGAAGCGCCGGCTCCTCGCCGATTTGCCGCGCCAGCAGTTCGATCTCCGAATCCGGCATCAGGAGGCGGAGGGGATCGACAAGGAGCCGGGCGCGCTCCGCCGGAAGCCGGCGGCCCGCCTCCAGCTCGGCCAGAAGGTTGCTGAGCCGTGGCTCCGAGACCCCCAGGGCCTGCCGGACCTTCTCGCGGCTGCCGGTCATCCGCAACAGGCGGCCCATGAGCCATCCGACTCCAGGAGGGCTCGGGTTCCGAAGGTCCATGCTAACCTCCCGAATCCGGGCGAGCCACAGGGCTCGCCAGGCTTCACCCTGGCTCAGCGGCGGATGGGTCAGCACGACAAAGAGAAGGGTCTTGCCCGAGGTCGAAAGCGGGGCTAGAGGGGGCGTCCGCGGGACCCCTTGCCCCGCTCCGACCGCCGCCGGTGGTGGGGGCAGATACAAAAAAAGCCCCGGTCACCTCGAGCGGCAACCCGGGGCGCTACATCTTATTCAATTTTAACTCTGATCAAGAGTCCGAGGTAGGACTGAAACCCGACGGCTTTCCTACGCTTTCCCTACGGCCTGAGGAGACAAGCCTTCCCCTGCGCCAATGGGATGAGCTCTTCCCGCCCGGAAACCGCCTTGCCCAGCCGGTGAGGAGATCCACGAAGCCATCGGGACGCCGCGTCAGGCTCAGGGGCGGGCGGGGCGGGATCATCGCCATGTCATCTTCTTGTCCCCCGGCCCCAGGGCGAAGGGGGAGATCCACTCCACGCTTACAAAGCCCTCCAACCCGTCCGAGGTCCGCACCTTCATCCATCCGGCGCGCGGAGGCTCCAGCACTCCTATCGGGGTTCCTGGCTCCAGCCGGGCCCGAATTTCGTAGCGGGTCCCCGGCCCCGCCCGCAGGTTCAGGCGCCGGGTGGATCGCACGCAGGCCACCGGCAGATCCGTAAAGGGCGGCATTCGAACTTCCCCAGCCAGGTAGCCCTCCTCGCCCTCCGGGGTTCGGATCCGGAAGCCGGATCCCTCCGGATGCAGCACCCAGACCGGCGTTCCCCTGGGGAGGGAGCCGATGATCGGCCCCTCCGGGGAGCGGCGTAGCGGGCGGTCCTTGGGGACGCACCCGGCTCGGAGCGGGAGGCCCTCGACCGTTTGAGAGCCCCTCGAGATCTCAGTGCGCGGCATCGGTGTGGGGGTTGGGCTCGAAGGAGCCATCCCTTCCTGAGCGAGCGGAAGGGATCGAACATGGGGCCCCAGCCCGGATCCGATCCGGAACGTGAAGACCACCGCCAGCACGGCTATTCCCGCGAGGAGGAATCCCACCGAGGCCATGCGGCCGATCGAAACGCCCATCCCTCCCCCAAGAATCAGCCCGCCAATCCCCCCCGCGATCGCCCCGAGAAGGGCCGCTCCCCGAACCATGAAAAACCAGTCGGGCTCTTTGAGCAGGGGGATCGAGGAGCGAGCCCCAATCAGGATGGCATCGATGAGCGGTATGAAGAAGGGAATGAAGCTTCCCACCCATCGGACAAGCAAAAGGAGAAGGGCCGAGACCGCCCCTCCTACAAGGGCTCCTACAAGGGCTTCCCCCCAGCCTTCGCCCCCCCCGTCTCCGAAGATGGCGGCGAGCAACATGAGCAGAAGGGCAAGGAAGGCGAGGCCGCCAGACAGCAGCGCCAGACCTAGGGCCAGGAGTCCGACGAAGGCTCCCGCCAAAGCCCCGACCAGGGCCCCCATCGCCCCTCCCGCAAGGAGCCCCACCCCTCCCCCGAGGGGCCACAGCCCTCCTCCTCCTGGAACAGCCCTCCTCCTCCTCCTGGATGCTGGGGACGGCGGAGGCGGAGGGGGCGATGGAGGGGGCCCATGCCCTTCCACTTCCAGAAGCCGTCGGAGCTCATCCGGGGTGAGGATCTCTCCCCGGGGTGGAGGACTGGATGGAGGACTAGCCGCCCGCCTCAGGCTCTCCAGGCTTGGATGCATGGGCCAGACCTCGCAGCTGGCTCAGCGCCGGGCCATGCAGGCTCATCTCCGCAGGGTCGACCCGACCCTCGGGGTTCCCGCAGATCGGACAGTCCGAATCCCGGGTGGGCGTCAGCCACACGCTCTGGAACGCATGCTGGCCCGGCACCCCCTCGAAAATACATGGATAAAACCAAAACCCCGGGGCCATGGAGAAGGTGACGTAGTTCATCCCCTCTTCGAGCGCCGGGTTCAGAAGCTCGCTGGCCTCCGTCTCCCCCGGCCTGGCCAGCAGGGCAAGAGCCAGCTTGACGGCGGCGGAGGCCACATGCTGGATGTCGGCTGCCAGAGCCGGTTCGCCTCGAAGACGGCCGGCGCCGTAGTCGACGCCGGGCTCCCACGCCCCGGCCCCAGCGCGGACCTTCGTCGCACACCGATAGCAGGCGGTTCGTTCGGGAACGGTGAAGATGATTTCCCCGCCTCGGGCGCGGGCATAGAGCCCGATGAACAGGGCCGGCTTCCCCCGGGCGTAAGCCCAGTGGTTGAGGAGGTGCTGGGCTTGCGGATCATCGGTGGCGGCGATCACCAGATCGGCGCCCTCCATCTCAGCGGCCAGCTCCTTCGGGGAGAGCTCCTGAACCGAGCGCTGAAACAACCGGAGGCTCAAATCGGGCCGGATCCGCCACAGCCGCCCCGCCGCCGCCTCCACCTTGGGCTTCCCGAGGTCCGCCGCCTCATAAATGGCGCGCGAGAGGTTGACCGCCTCGACCCTCTCCGGATCGATGAGGGTGAGAGCCCCGACCCCCGCCCGGGCCAGCTGCTCTGCCAGATAGGAGCCTACCGAACCCAGCCCGGCGATCAGCGCCCGCCGTCCGGCCAGGCTTCCCGGCGCGAGGCCGATCGTCCGCTGGCGCAGGCCCTCATAGATCTCCTCCGCCTTTCGAGCCGGCTCGCCCCCAAACCCGGGGATCCATCCGGCGGCCCGCGCGGCGGCCGGATCCCGGGTCATGGCCGGCCCTCCGGGCGGGCCAAAGGCCTTCCGGTAAGGCCCGGGGGGCCAGAGGAACTCCTCCACCGCCCGGATCAGGCGCTCCTCCGGCGGCGCCGTCAGGGGCCATCGCAGCCCCACCGCCTCGGTTTCCCCATCGATCGTTGCGAGAAGGACCGGCGGAAGCAGCGGGTATCCCTCGCCGATCAGGAAGAGCAGCTCCAGGCCTCCGGGGAGAAGCAATCGCCCTGCCGGCAGCATCTCCTCCCCGAGGCGGGCCAGGAACACCTCCGCCGGCTCCGACCCGCCCAGCCGGATCCGGAGGGTTTCCAGGTCCCGGCGCAGCGGAAGGACCCGGACCGGAAGCGTGGTGAGGCGGACCTGGCCATCCGGGGCCCGGTAGGCCGCGAAACAGCAAAGCTTGCCTTGGGTTAGGGGGACCTCATGCGCTTCGAAGGGTGGAGCCCCTTCCCGAACGGCGATCAGGCCGAGGAGCTGGGCCAGATACGGGTTCCCCCGGAGCCCCTCCGCCAGCGCTTGCCGATCCGCCTCCGAGGGTCGAGGGAGGCCCCCTGGATGGGAATGGACGATCCCCTTGAACTCAAGGTCCAGGTTGGCCTCCAGCCGGCGAACCCGCTCCGCCAGCTCTCGCGACGGCCGGTACTGGATCGGGGAGGAAGGCGCCCACTCATCCGCCACGAAGTGGGATACCAGAGCATGCCCAGGCGGCCCCAGGAGCGCTCCACCCCGCTCCGGAGGATGCGCAAGGAGCTTTTCCTCTACGGCCTCGATCACCGTATCCAGGATGTGCAACATAGGCTTCTACCTAAAGGCTGAAAGGAAATATGCCGGTCCGCTCAAAGACCGTGAATCCATTGGCCCAAAGAACGGATTTGGCGTAGGCCTGCTCCAGCGTGGGCAGCCCCCCGTTGGGGCCCAGGCAGATCCGCCCATCCCGAAATAGGTGGCCCCGGTGCGGATCATAGCGCCCTTCCACCTCCGGCCAGACCACTTTCACCTGATACAGGCTCCCGTCGAAGTAGAGAAACATGGTGTAAGACCGCCCGAACTCATCCGTGATGGTGTATAGCCATCCGGGAACCCCATCGACCACCAGGAATCGCGTGTTGGCAGGAAGCTTCCGGGCCGCCGCCTCCCGATCCCGGGCCAGGCGCTTGTCCCATCCGGCGAAGATCCCCTGTGGCACCTCCGACAGGACCTGCTCCTTTCCGGACGGAGGGCCAAGCAAGATGCGGCCCTCCGGATCGACGAAGACCTTCTCCGCCGGGCGGACCGGAAGCTCCTCGCCTCGCCTTTGGTGCTCCAGGATCAGGTCCCGGAGACGATTTAAGTCAAGGCTCCGAACCTCTGGCTGCATGACCACCTCCTTGTTGGATGGAAAATCTTAGGATGCCGGGATGAGCTCATCCCGCAATAAAGCCGGAGATCAAGCCGCGGATTCGCCTCACATCCCGCGCGGCGGGAACCATCCCGCCGGGAGCGCGATCGCTCATTCCCACCGGGCCGACGGCCTATCGTCGACGAGCGGGGCTAGCGGGCCCAGGCCGCAACCCAGTCGGCCGGAACGCGCTTCCGGACCATCCAGAGCCGCTGCGGCTCCGGGATCTCCCGGATCAGCCATGGGATCGCCACCCTCCACGGCCGACCGGGCGGGAGATTCAGAACCGATTGCCAGAACTCCGGCTGGCTTACCGGATCGAAAACCTGGATCCCCTCGCAGTCCAGGCAGAGCACCGGCAAGGCTGCGCCATCGTGCCAGCAGAACCCCGTCTCATCCCCGCTGCCGTAGAGCTGAAAACTGGGCAGAATAAGAAGGCGATGGGAGCCGTAGCTGTTCAGCCATCCGGCGGCCACGTCATAGGCGCTGGCGAAGTGCAGGCAGCGCTCGTGGGAACCGGGGATCCAGTTGGGATCCCGAATCCACCGCCCCATGGGATAGGCCAAGGAGGTCTGGTGGACCCCGTTCCGCTTGGAGACCGCTTTCCCCACCATTATGGTGGTGAGGAGATCCACGGAGCCATCCGGATGCCGCATCAAGCTGAGTGGGAGGAAAATCGTTTTCGGAAGGCTCTTATGGCACATGCCGTCCCCCGCTCCTTACCTTAGATATAGATGGGAATCTTTATTCATCGGGCCTGGATCCACCCCCAGGAAGCGCTGGGAAAGAGCCCGGAAGGCATCCCAGCCAATTGCACCAGCCTCATCATATATCGAATCCTTGAGATCCTGGGGTGGAGGAGAAAATCCGGTTGGATTTTCATGCTCCTGGCCTGAGCCCTGACTTTACATGGCCGGCCCATTCTTAATCTTAGGGAACCGAGTCGGCCGGATGCTGAAAAATTCAAGGCGGGGCGGAAAGTGCAGAAAAGGACCTCTTCTCACCGGACCCAAAAATTTAACTAATGCCCCTTTACGCTTCATGCCCATATATGGGGCCACCAAAAGGGCTTGCCATTTAACTCAATGATTAAGGGGCATTAGTCGAAAAGCCATTAGGTCAGGGTCGAGCGGCCGCCTCGACCCGGGAAGAGTTCCTCCTTAACCGCTGTCTCCAGGCGCCCATCAGCTCCATCCTCTTGACCCGGCCGAGTAAAGGAACGAGGATCAGGTCGCATGGTGCGGTTCGGATCCGGACGATCCTTTACTCGCTTTGCCTTCTCTCCTTACTGATGACCCGGGTCTTCGGTCGGGTTGGAGACCTCTTCATGGAAAGCCATCGCCGGACCCGGATCCGCTCCCAGGAGCTCGCGGGAGAGGGCCCGGAAGGCGTTCCAGCCGACCGCGCCGGCCTGCTCCCATCGTCCGGCCTCCACCAGGTCCGCCACCTGTCGAATGACCTCCAGGAGACGGGCCCAGATGGAGGCTCCCTCCGGATGGAGCTCGATGCGCCGAAGGAGGAGAGGGGCCAGAGCGTAGTAAGTGGCAATCAGGCTTTCCCCCTGGGGCAGGCCCCGGATGTAGCGGTCCCGAAGTTGGCGAATCCGGGCAAGCTCCCGGCAATCCGGCGGGAGGGCAGCCCAACGGACACAGGCGGTGGTGAGAAGGCAGAGCGAGTCATCATATTGGTGACGCTCGATCTTTTGCAGGGCGTCCCTTCGAGCCTCCTCAGGCGTGGAGCCATAGCCGGTCACCGTATGGCCCGAGTCGCTCTTCCAGCGGTCTTTCCATCGATCCCCCCCGAAAAAGCTCGACTCGTGTTCGAGCTCTTGATGCTGCCACTTGTCCGACATCGCGCGCCTCCCGGCCTGTGGTTTGCTTTACAGTAAAGCACGAGCCGATCAGCCGGATGCGAAAGGTTCAAAACATGACGGAAAGCCGAAAGATGGCTTCGCCTTCCGGGCCCCGAAGTTTAATTTTGACCGGAAAGGCGCTTCTCCCAGGCCTCCCTGATCTTGCGGAGCTGGTTGTGAAGATGGTATTGACGAGCGATGACGATGGCCTCCCGGATCGCCGCCACCGCCTCTTCGCGCTCCTCATCCCGCCATCGAAGCTCCCCCCACGCTCGAAGGATGAGGATTTGCGCCAGGGGATCCAGGCGTCGGCGTTCCCGAAGGACCGGCTCCAGCTGCCTCCGTGCCCATCGACGCTGAGAGGAGGGGACCTTCTCCCGGCGCAGCAGCGCCCACACCGCGTAGCGGATGAGGCCGGCGTGAAAGCGGAAGAAGTGGGGATTCGGCAGGCTGGCGCCTTCCAGGAGGCGCTCCCCTTCCCCATAGAGGCTCTGGATCTCGCGGAAGGAAAGCGCTTGGGCTGCCGATGCGTAAGCGAGACGGCCTGCCGTCAGGCTAATACGAAATTGGCTTTTCCATGGAGCGGTGGCCTCCCAGGCCTCCGGGTCGATAACTGCCCCTTGCTCGAGGTGGTCCCACGCAATTTCCGGGCATCCGGAGTTATACCAGGCCGAGCAATCCCCCCAAACGGCAGAGAGGATCCAGGATCCGATCCGATAGAAGCCCCTGCCCAGATTACTTCGGAGCCAGGGATCCCTCAAAGCGTCGGATTGGAGCAGATGCCATGCCCAATGGCGGGCCCGCTGCCCCCATTCCAGCGCCTCCTCGAGGCGATCCAGAGCATTGGCCGAGTTGGCCGCGGCGAGCCAGAGGGCTACCTGACACGTCCGGAGAAGCGGGCTCCAGGGATCAGAGGGGGAGAGCCGACACGCCAGCCGCTCCAGGGCTCGGATCCGCTCCCGGATCCGCCTGAGCCACCGGCCGTAGTCGGATGCGCAGAGCCACCTCATCGGCGGATGGAGGGCGCTTTCCACTTCCTCCACCAGCCCCCTGGGGGTGAGGCTTTCCGGGAATCCCTCATCGAGGAGCAGGGGCGCCCGATCCGGATCCGAAAGGATGAAAAGGACGAGGAGCTCGCGAACCACGAAGGACGGGACCTTCTGCCGCAGCAGTTGTGCCCCGATGGCCCAGATATGCGGGAGCCGGGGGGCCTGTGGATCCTCCGGGTTCAGCCAGCGGCTGAGGGCCTGAGGGGTGATGCCGATCGCCTCGGCGAAAGCCCTGCGGCTCCCATGAGGGAGCAGGCGCAGCAGGCGCTGCGCGGCTTCGCGTTTGAAGATCCGCCGCTCCATGCTTGACCTCCGGGACAAAAGCCGGACTCTTGACCGGAGGTCGGAGCGGGGTTATAATGGGGGCGTCCGCGGGGACCCCTTGCCCCGCTCCGACCGCCCGCCGGTGTTGGGGGCGCCGGCGGGCCTTGTTTTTCATAGAAAGAAACCCCAGGCGCCGAACGGGTCCGCCTGGGGTTGAATTCCGACAACCGTGAAATGGTCGATGGGCCCCAGATCGGTTGCCCGCCCGGGCCCATGTTTGGCCTTATTTTAGTAAGGGAAGATCCCCCTGTCAAGCACTCCGGTGACTGTAACATACCCAGTTGGCGAATGTGGCAAAATGGCACAGGCGTCATTTCCCCTGCCATCCGCTTGTTCGATCACGACGGCCCCGCCCCGCTCAACATAGGCGCCGCCCGCATCCCATCCCGGGATCCGGATCCGCGCGCCGTGCGACCGCGCATCTGCATCCGCCCAATCGCCTGCTCGCTACCGTTATTTGTCCGAGGCGCCCCCTTCTCCCCTGCCAAAACGCGATAACTCGACCCATGCTCACCCAAGCGCAGGAGCAAAGCCCGCAAACGGCTCAAAGGCGTAAGTCGCCGTCCCTTCCCAGGATGCCTCTCAGGAATCTGTTGCCATCGTTCAAACAGACGCCAACTCCCTTTTCCCCGGGGATGGTCTCTCGCAACGCTCGCAGCGCGCGGCATGCCCAACGCCGCACATGGAACGGACAGACCTGATGCTTCAGACCCGGTTCCTTCGCCCCCGTGCGGCAACCTGTCAGGTCATCTGTGACCATCGCTTCCACGCCCAATTCCGCCACCAGGGGGGCGGGAAAGCGTTTCACCGCCCCAGGGTCGCTCTCGTCTACTTCGCCCATCGCAAGCGGTTTTCCATCTCCCGGGTCTGCCGCAACCAGGATCGGGCGTTTCTTGCCCCGGAGCGAAGGATAGACGCCGTCCACCCCCAGCATCCGCACCGGCTTCCGGCGACGCTTCGCCAGCAGGGTAGCCTGTTCTTGCATGTCCCGCCAGACCGACATATGGCTGAGGCGCATCCCCAATGCGGATAGGACGATCTGCGCCTTGCGCAGACTCAAGCCCAGGGCCCAAAGAAGCGCCGCCAACTTGCGCATCCGTGAGATGGGGGGCAATTATTTTGCCTCGCTTGTGGTCTGCCTTTTGGCGTCAAAACCAATCATATGTGTTGCGGTCGCCCCCATGCTGGACTTGAGCGCCGAACGTTCCCCCGCCCAACCGGCTATCATCCTCATGGACACCCCTCTCGGAGCCCGCGGGGGCGAACGTCATTGGCGTGGACATTGCTCCCATGCCGGTCCTCATGGTGCGGGCAGCTGTCCGTCGCCGGCGGTTGGATCCCCTGCGGGCCGGGCGGGATGAGCTCGCGCCGTGACGAAAGAAGGGGAGCGCGGACCGGATGGCGGGGAGGTTTTCCGGGAGCGATATTCGCCGGTGGCGATCGCCGGGGAATGTCCAGGCGCGGCCGATCTCGCCCGGAAGGCCAGGGCCTAAGAGCCTTGGCCTTCCGGACGCTGCGCCCTGTTCAGGCCGTAGCTCAGGCCGTAAAGCCTGAGTCGCCACTCCATCTTCTGAGCCGCCCAACGGCTCCCTCAAGGAGGCCGATGAGCAGCGCATCCGTCTCGTGGGAGAGACAGCGGCAGGAGGAGCTCGCGCGGTTGCGGAAGCCATGGCGCGAGCTTGAGGGAGGATGGGCTTGCGGGGGCTGTGCCGCTCAGCTGCTGCATGACGCGGGGACGGCCGTGGGGATGGTCCCGGACGCAGGAGGGCTGAATTTGGAATCCGCGCTCCGCGTCCGGAACTTGACAAAAGGGGCGCTCGGAGACATAAATAGAAGCAGCCTTTGAAACAAAAAAGCCCTCGGCGGCGCGGGCGGCGCCGACCGG
>JAEVEX010000070.1 GCA_016842085.1 Candidatus Thermoflexus tengchongensis
GAGGATCGTGATCTCGATGGTTAATCAGTTGTTGGCGTTCCTCTTCCGTCAATGTTACTGTTCTACGTCGGGCCATCTTTCGCTCCTTTCATGCGTGATGACCCGAGTATGCCTTTACCGATCTTGATTGTCAAAACTCATAAGGCGAAGAGCTCGAGCTGATTCCCTCGTCTGGGGCCGGATGGCTTGCCTTCGCTCCGGATGGGAAGACGCTGATCCTGGCAGGTCCCACCCGGGGAGAATGGCGTCGGATCCAGGGCGGCTTCCTGATTCACCGGACGGAATGGACTCCCCCGCCCGGAGAGATCGCCCGGACCTTCGCCCTTTCCTCGGATGGCGCGTGGCTCGCGGTGGGGATCGCCAGGGAGGTGTATCTCTATTCCGGGGGCGAGGGATCGCTTGGGCAGCAGCTTTCCATCAGCGGTCGAGGAGCCATCCGCCATCTGATCTTCTCGCCGGACAGCCGGTGGCTGGCCGTGGGCACTGACGGGGGAACCGTGCAGGTCTGGGAGCAGGTTGGGATGCGTTTCCACCTCCGATGGCAAGGTGAGGTGTCCGAAAGCGCTATCGTCGGGCTAACCTTCGACCCGGAGGGCTTGCGGCTGGCCATCGCTTCTTCGGGGGGTGCTCTGGAGATCCGACGCCTCCCAGAAGGGACGCAGGAGGGTCACTGGGAGGGATATCTGGAGCCGGTGCTGGACCTGGCCTTTGGGAAGGATCAGCTGTGGATCGCCACCTACAGCCAGCGACCCATTGATACTCCTCAGTGGATTGTATCCCTCTGGAGGGTCACCGGCCATGGGGTCCAGCGCGTGCAGCGCCTGACTCTATCTGCGGAGCCCATGGCCGCCCTGTCCCTCTCTCCCGATGGCCGCTGGGCGCTGGCCCCCGATCCCCACCCAGCGGGAGCGGCTGGATGGGGGATCTGGCGGACGGCGGATGGAACGCGTATGCTCTGGATCCCCGGAGGAGGAAGTGGGGCTGCCTTCTCGCCAGATGGGGAGCTCCTCGCCCTGAGCGATTCAGAGGGCGGCTTCCGGCTGATCCGCCGCGCCGATGGACAGATGATCCGTCATCTGGGATGGCTTTCCGAAAAGCCCCCTGCTTTGGTAACCTTCTCACCGGATGGAACCTGGGTAGCTGCCTCTGATGGCCGGGAGATTGGGATCTGGCATGTCTCCACGGGAGCCAGGTGGCCGCCCGTGAGGCCGACGACCGGGATGGCCATTGAAGCCCTCGCGCTGTCAGACGGGGGTGAATGGCTGGCGGTGGCGGAGCGCGGGCTTCCCGGCGCCTGGATCGCTTTATATGCAACCGCCACCGGACAGCCGGTTGCCCGCTGGCCAGCGGGCTCCGAGGCGGTGCTTCGCCTGACTTTCGGGCCGGGGAACACCTGGCTGGCCTCCGGCACCGGGGATGGAATGATAAGGATCTGGCGGATGCCGGATGGAGCGCTCCTTCAGTCCCTGAACGGTCACACAGACGCTATTGTGACCCTGAAGCTTTCACCGGATGGACAGACCCTGGCTTCCGGCTCCATCGACGGAACCGTGCGCTTATGGTCCCTGCGTTGAATTCGCCAACGAGCGGTGGCGGCTGTTCGCGGGCGGGTGTTCCGTGTGCACCGCTCTGGCCCAAGCGGTGCAGGCTCTGAGCGAGGGACGGCTGCAGGTGCGCTCGCTGCGGGAGCCCGAGGTGCAGGCCCTGCTGAACCAGGCTCACCCTGGCTGGCGCTAAGAGCCGATGCGCCTGGAGATCGTAGGGGAGCGCATCCGGGTCTTCACCGGGCCTGGCGATGCGGATGCGGTTGCTCCAGATCCTGGGCCCGGTAAGGGCCCTGCGGGTGGCCCGGCACGGCGGGCCGGTGCCCGGCGTGGATTGGGGAAGGCGGCGGCTGCTGCGGCAGATAAGCGGAGCGCTCGGTAGATGGATCGTCTGGCGAGGATTGAGCGGATTTACTTCTCCGTTCTTTGAGCGCTTCTCTCTGCAGAGGCAATAGAAGCCCTGACCGGAATCCTGGTGGAACGCCAGGCAGATCAACGGATCCTCGCCCATGCGGGTGAGTGGTGGCAGATCATTTCCTGTTTGATGGAGGAACTTTTATGAAAGCGATTTATCTTTTATACGGATGGATCGTCCTGGGGATCCTGATGGGATGTGGGCGCATGCCGCCCTCGCCTCCTCCATCCTCCCCAGCGGCCTCCTCATCTGGAGCTTCGCCCATCTCCGCTCCCACGCCGGCCCGGTCGACTCCAGCCGCTCAGGTCGTCCGATGGCTTGGGCCCGGCTATGGGATCCGCCTGTCCGCCGATGGCCGCTGGGGAGTGGCGATCGACGGGGGGGAGTCCCTCTTCCTCTGGGACGCCGGGCGCGAGGTCTTCGAGCCCCTGCGCGTGGGCTCGGAGGGGCAGCCGGCCGCGGGCATCGGCCCCGCCCTCTCCGCCGACGGCCGCCTCATCGCTTTCTTCGCCCGCCAGCCCCGCCCCACCCCGCCTGGGGACCCCGATTGCTACCCCCTGGCCCTCTACGATCTCCCCACAGGGCAACTGGAATGGCTCCCCGCTGGCGTTTCCCGGGCGGGCATCGCGGGCCTGGCCGGCCCCGCCCTCTCCGCCGATGGCCGCTGGATCGCCTGGGCGAACGACACCCTCTGCTCCCCTGGCCCCGGCGTCTACCTCTACGACCGCTCCGCCCAGCACCTCTATCGGGTCCATCCCCAGAGCGATCAGCCACCAGCGGTCTCCGGCGGCGCCCTGGTGGCCCTCTCCGCCGATGGCCGCTTCCTGGCCTTCGTCACCGCCGACGATGACGTGGTCCCGGAGGACCACAATGGACAGTTCGATGTTTTCCTTTACGACAGGGAGACCGGCCAGACGATCTGGGTCAGCCGGCCTGTCCGACCCGAGGATCCTCCCCAGCCCAGCGGCGTGCATTTCGTGCCCAATACGGACGGGGCCTGGGAAGGGGGGATTGCGCTTTCGGCCGATGGTCGTTTTCTGGCCTTTGCCTCGGCCGCTCGCCTGGTGGATCGATCGCTGTCGCCGTGCACGCCCTGGTCATGGGCGGAGCCTTTGCCGTTCTGCCGCCACATCTACCTGTATGACCGGGAAACCGGGACTATTACACTGGTGGACCAGAACGCAGCCGGCGAGCCGGGGGATGGGGCCGCCGAGGGGCCGACCCTCTCCGGCGATGGTCGCTGGATCGCCTTCGCCACCCGGGCCCGCAACCTGGGACCGGTGGGACGGACGGAGTGCCCGCCCCGGCCGGTGTGGGGACGTCCATGCGACCTGTGGCTGGCCGTGTGGGATCGGGCGACCCACCGCCTCGTGGTCCTGAGCCGGGGCGAGGCCGGGCCGCTCACGGGGCCCAGCTACCACCCGGCTCTCTCTGCCGATGGGCGGTGGCTGGCCTGGACCTCGGAAGCCCTGGAGTGGCTTCCCACGCCGCCGCCGTTGCCGAAGGATCGGCCGGCCGCGTATCTTTATATCGCGGAACGGGAGGCACTGCTTCGCCTCACCGGGGAACCATAAGGCCCAGCCCCTATGAATGAAGAAAACAGGAAACAGCTGGGACGAAGGGGAGATCGCGGCGGATGCGCCGGGAACAAACCGGAACGATGCGCGGATGGAAATCCATTCCCTTCGGTCTTCTCCTGCTCGGGGCGCTGGCCTTCGGGGCGCCGGATGCGGAACGGGCCATAGGGCCCGGGACCGTCCCGCCCACCCCTCCGCCGGCGCGGGTGCGCTTCGCGGTGATCGGCGACTCCGGCCAGGCCGGGCCGCCCGCTGAGGCCGTCGCCCGGCTGGTTCAGAGCTGGAACCCGGATTTCGTCGTCACCACGGGGGATAACAACTACCCGCGCGGCGAGGCCCGGACCATCGATGGAAACATCGGGCGCTATTACCACATGTTCATTGCGCCCTATCGGGGCCGCTATGGCCCCGGCGCCGACCGCAACCGCTTCTTCCCGACCCTGGGCAACCACGACTGGGCGGCCGCCAGCGCGCGGGCGTATTTCGATTACTTCTCCCTGCCCGGGAACGAGCGTTACTACGACGTCCGCTGGGGCCCCGTGCACCTGTTCTTCCTGGACAGCGATCCCCGTGAGCCCGATGGGATCACCGCGGATTCCCGCCAGGCGCGGTGGCTGCGGGCGCGGCTCGAGGCCTCGGATGCCCCATGGCGGCTGGTGATCCTCCATCATCCCCCTTACTCCTCCGGCCTCCACGGCTCCACCCCTGCGCTGCAATGGCCCTTCGCGGCCTGGGGAGTCACGACCGTCCTCGCCGGGCACGATCACGTCTATGAACGCATCGAGCGGGACGGGATCCTCTACTTCGTCAACGGGCTGGGAGGACATCCGGCCCGCTACCCGTTCCGCACCCCGATCCCTGGCAGTCGGGTCCGTTATCGAGAGCAATACGGGGCGATGCGGGTGGAGGCAGACGCCTGTCGCATCGTGTTCCGGTTCATCACCATCGATGGCCGCTGGATCGACACGGCCACGCGCCGGCATCCCGCATGCGAGGCCTGGAAGGGCATGCGCCTTCCGCCTTGACGGAGGGAACCGCTCACGGTAAGATTAAAGTCGAAAGACCGTGGCCCCGTCGTCTAGCCCGGTCCAGGACGCTGCCCTCTCAAGGCAGAGATCGCGGGTTCAAATCCCGCCGGGGCCACCAGCCACGGGCGCGGCGCAGGCCGCGCCCGATTTATTTTCAACGCACGGCAGGGCCTGAGATGGACTACGTTCGCTGGTTGCGACAGCATATCGGATCGGAACCGGTCTGGCTGGTTTACGCCACCGCTCTGATCGTGGACGAAGCCGGGCGCGTCCTCCTGCAGCGGCGGGCGGACTTCGAGGCATGGGGCCTGCCCGGCGGCGTGATGGAGCCCGGCGAATCCCTCCTCCAGGCCCTTCACCGCGAGGTCGAGGAGGAAACCGGCCTGACCATCCAGGCCGGGAAACTGATCGGCCTGTATACGTCCCCCGAGTTCATGGTCCGCTATCCCAGCGGCGACATCGTTCATCCGGTGACCGCCTGTTTCCTGACGCGTCCGACCGGGGGCGCTCTGCGCCCGGATGGGCGGGAGTCTCAGGCGCTGCAATGGTTCCCCCTGGAAGCACTCCCGCCTCTACCGCGATGGTATGCCGCGATGATCGCTGATTATCGGCGGAACGATCCCGCAACGGTCTTCCGGAGCGGGGTGCCCGGGCAGCCGGTTCGGAAACCCGGGGAAACCATCCAGCGTTTGCGGGAACGGGTCGGCCCGGCCACCCTGGTGGTCCCCGCCACCAGCGCCGTGATTTTCAACGAGCGCGGGGAGATCCTCCTGCAGCGCCGCGATGATAATGGGGAGTGGGGGCTGCCCGGCGGGATCATGGAGCTCGGCGAGCGCATCGATCAAACGCTCATCCGCGAGGTGGCAGAGGAGACGGGGCTGGAGGTGGAGCCGACCCGCCTGGTGGGCCTGTATACGGATCCGGCGTGGACGTTCACTTACCCGAACGGCGATCGTTCCCAGCCGGTGGTCGCCTGCTTCGAAGCCCGCATCACCGGCGGCCGTCTTCAGGCGGACGGCGTCGAATCCCTGGAGGTGGGGTTCTTCCCGCTGAACCAGCTCCCCGAGCCGCTGGATGCCCGCTGGCGGGTTCGGATCGAGGATGCGATGGCCCGCTATCCGTATGCGGTGGTTCGATAGAGGAACTCAGGATCCCTGACCCGGATGTCCGTCGCGATGCGAAGGCCCAGCTGGCTGGTCCTCATCGGGATGCTGCTTATGCTGAACCTGGCTCTGCTTCTGACGCCGCAGGCCATGGTCGATCTCTCTCCACCGCCTACCCCCACGCCGACCGCCACCCCGATCCCCCCGACCTCGACGCCCACATGGACCCCGACGCCGACGGCCACGCCGATGCCCTTGCCCACCCCCACGTGTGCGCCGGGGCACTGGGAGGTCGGTTCGGTCTGGATGCCCACCCCTGGCGTGGAGATCGCCTATCAGGTGTATCTTCCTCCATGCTGGGATCCGGCCCGGCGCTACCCGGCGCTCTATCTCCTCCACGGTTATCCGTATGATCAGACCCACTGGGATCAGCTGGGGATCGATGAGATCATGACGGAGGGGATCCGGTCGGGGCGCTGGCCACCTTTCCTGATCGTGCTGCCGGGCTTCCCCGATGATCTGTATCTCTACACCAGCGGCGGGCCCGGATCGGTGGAGGCGGCGATGATGGAGGTCCTGATCCCCCAGATCGAAGCCCGCTATCCGGTTGAGAGAGCCCGCTGGGCTCGGGCGATCGGCGGGATCTCGCGGGGCGGCGTGTGGGCGCTGGAGATCGCCCTGCGCCATCCGGAGGCGTTCGCCAGCGTTGGGGGACATAGCCCGGCGCTGAGCGTGAACCAGGCCCCGCCCGCTTATGATCCCTTCCAGCTGGCTCAGGAAGCGGATCTGCGGGGGCTGCGGATCTACCTGGATGCCGGCGATACCGACTGGGCGCTGGCGGGAACCCGACAGCTGGCGGAGATCTTCGAAGCCCGGGGGATCCCGATACGCCTGGAGATCCATCCCGGGGGGCATGAGGATCCCCTGTGGGCTCAGGCGCTGGAAGCCTATCTCGATTTCTATACGGAGCCCTGGCGAGGGTTAAGGCGATAACCGGCCCGATGGCCCCACGGGGAAAACCTGTGGCGGAATTCCTGCAGGAGATTCGCGCCGTGTCGGAAGAGCTCCACGGGTTCCTCCGCCGGATCATGCAACCAGCGGCCGTGGTGGCGGGGCTGAGCCTGCTGGGAAAGCTCACCGGCTTCCTGGCGCAGGCCGTGATCGCCGCCCGCTTCGGCACCGGGCCGGATAAAAGCGCCTTCGATGTGGCGATGGTCATGCCGGACTTCCTGTTCCTGTTCACCGGCGGGACCCTGGCCGTGGTTCTGGTGCCGGTGCTGACCATGTGGTCGGTGCGCCACCCCCAGGAGGCCGCCCGCCTCGCCACCACCGTGACGCTCCTGACGGTGGGTGCGCTGACCCTGGCGGGGCTGCTGATCGCATGGAGCGCCCCTTTCTGGGTGCAGGTGGTCTTCGGGCCGGGGCTTCCCGCACCGGTGCAGGATCAGGCGATCCGCCTGCTTCGAGTGCTCTGGGTGGTGGCGGTTCTGTTCGGGCTCAGCGGGGTGCTCACGGCGGTGTTGCACTCGGCCCGGCGCTTCGTCTGGCCGGCCCTGGGCTCGGTGCTGGCGGATGCCGGACCGATCCTCGGAGCGCTTCTGCTGGCCCGCCCCCTGGGCATCATGGGGCTCGCATGGGGGGTGGTCCTGGGCGCCTTCTTCCACACCCTGACGCTGCTTCCCGGGCTGCGAGGCTGGCCGTGGACCTGGGCGCTGGATCCAGGGCATGCAGGGTTGCGAAGGGTGGGCGCATTGCTGATCCCGCGGGCGCTGATCGTGTCGCTGGCCTATTTCCAGATCGCCTGGGGCTATCGCCTGATCGGCGGCCTGGAGCCCGGCGCGGTCGCAGCCCTCGCTTACGGCTGGCGCCTGATGCAGGTTCCCCAGACCCTGATCAGCACCAGCCTGGCGATTGTGCTCCTCCCCACCCTGGCCGCCCACGCCGCCCGGGGGGATGGGGAAGCCCTGCGGCGGGACCTGGTCTGGACGCTGGGGATCGCCGGGATGCTCTCCGCGCTGGCCGGCGGGGCGTTGTGGTTCGGAGGGGAAATGGCGGTGCGGTGGTTGCTGGCTCGGGGAGCCTTCGGGGAGACATCCGTGGAGGCGGTGGGGGCCGCCCTTCGAATGTTCGCGCCCGGGCTGGTGACCTACACCGTTGCAGAGCTCACCGCGCGCGCCTTCTATGCGCGCCACGATTTCCTCCGGCCGCTGGCGGCAGCCATCGCAGGCACTGCCATATATCTGGTGATGGCCCCGGCGCTGATCCCCCTTCTGGGCGCCTCCGGCCCGGCCCTGGCCAACAGCCTGGCCATCGGCCTGGAGGCGCTTCTTCTGCTGCTCTGGATGCGATGGGTCCAGTGAGAGGGATTCCCCGGGGATGATGGATTACGGCGCGGATCGGGGGGTCAGGCTCTCCCGGCGGGCCAGGCGTTCCGCCCGACGCTGGTCCGCCTCCTCCGCTTTGCGGCGCTCCTCCTCCGTCTCCAGGATCAGCGGGGGCACCGGCGCGGGCCGACCATCCCGATCCAGCGCCACGTAAACGAAATAAGCTGTCGCCGTCACCCGCCGCTCCCCCGTCAGCAGATCCTCCGCCTCGGCCTGGATCTCCACCTCCATCGAGGTGCGCCATGCGCGGGTCATGCGCGCCCGCACATGCACCAGATCCCCTACGTGGACCGGGGCGCAGAACTGGATGGAATCCACCACCACGGTCACGGTGGGCCGGCGGGCATGGCGGGAGGATACGATCGCCCCCGCCTCGTCCATGAGCTTCATGATCCATCCACCGTGGATGTTGCCCAGGATGTTGGCATGCTCCGGCTGCATGATCTGCGTCAGCACCACCTCGCTATCCTGAACCCGCTTCCCTTCCATGGCGTGAAGCCTCCCCAGGGAAAAGATGGGTTCTATACGGGCGGGTACCTCGGGGAACGCCGCTGGAAACCTGGGGCTTACGAACCGCCCCCAGGCACCAGGCGGACAAAGCGCCGGCGGCCCACCTGAAGCACCTTCGGCCGGTCGATCGCCACCACGGCCTCTACATCGGAAACCGTCTCTCCATCCAGCCGGACCCCGCCCTGGCGGATCAGGCGGCGGGCCTCGCTCCGGCTGGGGGCCAGCCCGGTGGCTACCAGCACATCCACCAGCGCCTGCGGGCCAGGAAGGGAGAACATAGGCATCTCTTCGGGGAAAGCCCGCTCCTGGAACACCGTGCGGAAATGGGACTCCGCCCGCTCCGCGGCCTCTTCCCCGAAGAAGATCGAAACGATCTCCCGGGCCAGCTCCATCTTCACGTCCCGCGGATGGAGGCTTCCTGAGCGCAATCCCTCCTCAATGGCTGCGATCCGGGGAGGCGGGTAACGGGTGATCAGCTTGAAGTAAATCGGCATCGCCTCATCGGGGATGCTCATGACCTTCCCGAACATGTCCTCCGGCGTTGTGTTGAGCGGGATGTGATTGCCCAGGGACTTGGACATCTTGCGGACGCCGTCCGTGCCCGGCAGCAACGGGAGCAGGATCGCCACCTGGGGCCGCTGACCGAAGGCTTCCTGCAGCTTCCGGCCGGCCACCACGATGTTGAACAGCTGATCCGTCCCGCCGATCTGCACATCCGCCTGCAGGGCCACGGCGTCGTAGCCCTGCATCAGCGGGTAAAAGGTCTCGTGCAGAAAAATGGGATCGCCGCTCTTCAGGCGTTCCGCGAAGGATTCCCGGGCCAGGAATTGCTGCACGGTGAAATGGGAGGCCAGACGGATCAGATCGGCGAATGTGAGTTTGGAAAGCCACTCGGCGTTATAACGGATGATGGTCTTTTGCGGATCCAGCACCCGGAAGGCCTGCTCCGCATAGATGCGCGCGTTGGCCTCCACCTCCTCCGGGGACATCAGCGCCCGCCCCCGCAGTTGATCCGAGGGATCCCCGACCAGCGCGGTGAACGTGCCGATCACCAGGATGGTCTCGTGCCCCAGGTCCTGAAACTGGCGCAGCTTCCGCAGGGGCACCGTGTGCCCCAGGTGCAGATCGCTGGTCCGCGGGTCCACCCCCAGATAGACCCGCAGCGGGCGCCCCTCCCGGAGCCGTTCCCGCAGCTCGTCCTCCATCGTCCGGCGCAGGGTCTCATCGCCGTATTCGGTGCCCTGCATCAGGAGAGCAACCTGTTCGTCGATCGACAGCGACATCCCGGAACCTCCCCGCTCGGATCTTCCCCCGGAACCGCCCCAGTGTTTGGGATGATGGGGCGGGCGGCTTCACCATCGGTCCCATCGTCCCAGCTGTATTCCTGGCCAGACCTCCTGATCCCAGAGTATGCCATTCAGAGCCCACGCTGCCAAGTGCAATGGGGTCCTGGCTTTCCAGTTTTCTATGCTGCGCGGCTGGTCTCTCCCTGAAGGCCTTCGGGACCCGGGGGCGCCTGCGGCACTCCCCCCAGCCTCCAAAAGCCCCGGGAGAGCGGTCAACGAGGCACTCCCCGAAACCGGAAAGCCCTGTGACGGACTTCACGGATAGCCTGCGGATCATGGCTATCATCTTCATGGAAGAAGCTCGCACAGGACCAGAGGCCTGAGGAGGAACACCTCGTCTTTTCGGTTCGGAGACCCGCGGCGTCAGCCTCGCCGGGTGAAGGCCGGAGGGGGAGGTTCTGAACCCACTGAAAGGAGGTCGGGGGATGAGTTCCAGTCTGCGTATCCATCCAGAAGAAGTCCGCCAGCAGATCCAGCGCCTGCGGAGGTGGCGAGCGGAATGGGCCGAGCAGCTGAGGGCCGCCCAGCGGGTGGGCATCGCGCTGATCGAGACGGTCCGCGCAGCTCCCGGGCGAGGATTTCAAGCGGAGAACACGGCTCAGGCAAGATACCTGGGCCGGATCGAGGGCCAGGTCGAGCTCCTAACACGGACCCTGGAGCAGGCCCTGGCTCGCCTGGAGAGCGCCTTCCAGGAGGCCGCCCGGCTCCTGGAGGGGCCAGGCGTATTCGCCCCTGGGGGTGCCCTCCCGACCACGGCGGTGGCGGCCTCGTTTGAAGAAGCCTATGCCTTCATCCGCAAGTGGGAGGGCGGATATGTCCACGATCCCCATGATCGGGGCGGACCGACGAATATGGGCATCACCCAGGCCACCTATGACGATTACCGTCGTCGCCATGGCCTCCCCCCGCAGGAGGTGGCCCGGATCACGCCGGCAGAAGCCGAGGCGATCTACCGCGAGTTCTGGGAGCAATCCGGGGCAGGAAGGCTCCCCCGACCGCTGGGGCTGGTGCATATGGACACGGCCGTCAACATGGGCCCGGGGCGGGCCCAGGGGTTCTTGCAGGAAGTTCAGCAACAGAACCCGGGAACTCCCGAGGCCGCGGTGGAGGCGTATCTGGAACTGCGCCTGAACCGCTATCTGGAGCTGGCCCGGGATCCCTCCCAGCGCCGGTTCCTGGCCGGATGGCTTAACCGCCTTCAGGATCTGAGCGGCCACGCCGTGAGCCCGGAGTTCCAGCGCGCCTTCCGGGAGAAGATCCTCAACCGTCTCACAGAAGATCCGGATTTCACCCCAACCCGCGAGTTTCTTATCCGCTTATGGTCTGCTCCGGGAGGTCAGAACCCATGAAGACGCTGCGATGGCTTCTGATGGGAGTCGTGATCCTTAGCGCCGCTTGCGCCGGCGCAGCTACCGGGAGGGATTCCCGGCCGACAGCGGATATCGTTCCCGGGAGACCAACCGACGATGTTCACCGGGGGGGTCTCGAAAACGCGACCCACGAGGCGACGGTGGATATCGTTCCCATGGGGCCAGCCACCTCTTCCGGGGAAACCACCCTCACGCTTGAAGAGGCGATCCAGCGCGGCGATTGGGCCGCAGCCCAGGCGATCCTGGAATCAGCGCGAGAGCATCCGTTTCCCGCATCCGTTCTGAACCGGATCATGATCCAGGGTCTCCGCCTGGCTCTGAACGCGGAGGGCCCGGAGGCCCGCCGACATATCGAGGGTGCCCTCTCGCTGGTCCGCAAGGCATGCCGATGCCTGGACGACCGGGGTCGCCTGATCCCCGGGATGCCGCCGAAAGGCTTCCGGGGGGAGCTCTATCTCACGCTTTACCACATGCGAGGTGCCACCTCCTACGATCCTCTGTATGACTGGGCGCTCGAGCAGATGGCGCAGCGTCACCACCTGAGCAGGGAGGAGATTTTCGATCTGAGCGGTATGAAGACGAATCCGGTGGGGATGTGCCGGTTCGGGGATCGAATATTCGTGGTTGTGGGCTTCTGGATTTTCGATCTGGAGGGATCCCTTCAACAGGAAGCCCCCGGCCTGGATTCGCTGAGCGAAGGGGAACGACTCCCCCGGCTGTATGATGTCTTCTGCGATGAGAACGAACAGATCATCCAGTGGGTCAACGTGTCAGGAGGCGGACGGGGGGTTTCGCTGGAGGCCAGGTGGGATGGGAAGGAGTTCCAGCAGGTAGAGGTGGTCCGTATCAATCTGGCCGCTCAGACTTATGAAGAGGTTCGGAAATATATCGAGGCCGGACGACTGGAGGAGGCCTTCGAGGCCTATGACAGGGGGTTTACGAATGAAGTCGACGCGGATCCGGAACTGGCCGCGCTGGCCCTCCGGCAGGGGATGGCTGTAGCCCGCCAGCGGGCGGAGGCCGGAGATGTCGCCGGGGCGCGGCGCGCGCTTCACGCGGCTTTCTCGATCGCTTCCTTCCGTTACCGGCTGGATAGGGGGACCTTCCTGCCCATGGACTGGAAGCAGCGCCCCCGGTCGCTGGAGGAGTGGGCCCAGGAGGCGTTCGGCGCGGATCCCCAGGCCCCGAGCTATGCCCGGACCTACCGGGATGCTCTGACCGAATACGCGGACCTGCTGGTTCAGGATCACCGCCCTCAGGAGGCCGAGCCGATCCTGCGGGCCCTGACGGTCCTCGCTCCGGACCACGCGCTGGCGTATCTCTATCTGGGGGATGCCCTCTGGGATCAGGGGAAGCCGGAGGAAGCCCGTCGCTTCTATCAGCGCTATCAGGAGCTCACACCGGGCGGGCCCTGGCCGGATCGGGTGCGGGAGCGCGCGCCGTAACCCCCCAGGATATCCGCCACCGGGCTCCGATCCAGAAGGCTGGACGTCCTCTTCCCGTTCTTCCCTCCCCACGCCGCAAAGGGGCGTGGGGAGGGAAGATATCGTCGTATGCTCCGTTCGGAGCATGCCTCCTTAGTGCCTATCCGAAAAGTCCAGCAGCACGGAAGGCAATCCAGGCACAAGCGAAATGGAGCATAGCCAAGTAGTTCTCGATCTTCTTTTCCCAGCGGATCAACAGCCGCCGGAAGCGGTTCAGCCACG
>JAEVEX010000032.1 GCA_016842085.1 Candidatus Thermoflexus tengchongensis
CCTGGCCCGGGCGGCCGGGACAGGCCATGGCTTCACGCCCTGGACCGTCCGGGACTGGAGCCTGTGGCTGGACCTGGTTCGGTCCCGGAAGGCGGGGCGCCCCCTTCCGCCCCCTGACTGGCCCCCGTCGGAGGCGGCCTACACCCGGGGCCTGCATGTCCTCCAGGGGGAAGCCCCCTCGGCGGATCCCGATCTGGCCCGGGGGCTGCACCGGGCTCTGATGGAGATCGCGGCCCGGGAGGCCCGATACGTCCCCGCCGGGCGGTTCCGGGTGCGGGCGCCGGATCTTCCGCTTTTCCGGCAGGCCGGCGTGACGGCCCTCCGGGTGGCCGCCGATCCCCGCGGGCTGTGGATCCAGCTCGTGGGGGGCCGGGGGCCGGGGGAGATCTTCCGGTTCGACCGCGAGCTTCCGCCCCGCCCGGACATGGCCGCCGATCCGGCCTGGCTCGCCGCCGCGGCGGCCCTCTGGCATGACCTGGTGGTGGGGGTCCCCCGCGCCCCGCGGGAGCGCGGAGAGGCCCGGGAGGCGCCGGCGAGGGAGCGCCGGGAGACGTCCCCCGAACGACCGGCCATCCTCCCCCGCCCCTTCGTGGTCCGGGGGGAACAGGAGGCTTTTATCGGGTTGTTTCGACAACCCGATAAAGAGCCCGAGGTGGATTGGGGGGAGCGGGAGGAGCGGGAGCGGATTGTTCGCGCCGCCCACGCGGTGCGGGGGCATCTGCGGCGGCTTCCGCCCGGATGGAAGCCGTCGGAGGAGGCCCGGGCGATCGCCATGGGCTTCGGGGTGGTGGTTCCGGAGGGATACACCTTCGTCCGCCCGCATGTGCGGGGCGGGCGGAAGGAGGGAGAGGGGGAGGCGCCCGGGGAGCGGGAGGCGGTGGCGCGGGGGCTGCGCAGCCTGGCGCTGCTGGGATAGCGGCCCGGGATGATCGCAACATAATTTCGCAATCCAAGGCCCCTTGACTTGACAAAAACCCCCTTTGCCCCTATGCTCCAGCCAGGGTTTCCGGGGCCTTATCCCCGGAAACTTTCGCAAGATAATGTTCGGAGGGTCCCACAAATGACCGGCATTCATCCCATGGTGGAGGCCTTCCTGGAGGATCTGGCGCGGGCCGGAAGAAGCCCGCGCACCATCGAGGGCTATCGAAAGGACCTGATTGACTTCATCGCCTGGATCGAAGGCCGCTACGGAGAGGCCTTCGATCCAAAGGCCGTCCTCCCCGAGGATCTCCGAGACTACCGCCAGCATCTGCTCGCCGTCCGCCGCGCCGCCCCCTCCACCGTCAACCGCCGCCTGGCGGCGATCCGCTCCTTCTTCGCCTTCCTCGCCGCCCGCGGCGAGATCTCTTCCAACCCCGCCGCCCGCATCCCCGACGTCCGCGCCGGGCGGGCGGCCCCCAAAGCGCTCTCGGAGGCCGAGCTGCGGCGGCTGCTGCGGGAGGCCCGGCGCTCTTTCAACCCCCTCCACCGCGCGGTGATTTTCCTGCTCGCGCACACCGGCCTCCGGGCCTCCGAGCTCTGTGCGCTCCGCCTTGCGGATCTTGTCCTCTCAGAGCGCAAGGGGAAGCTCACGGTGCGGGGGAAAGGAGAAAAGATCCGTGAAATCCCTCTCAATGCGGAAGTCCGGGAGGCCTTGAGGGGATGGCTTTCGGCCCGGCCGGCGGTGCCGGACGATCACCTGTTCATCGGAAGGAGGGGCCCGCTGACTCCTTCGGGGGTCTGGAGGATCGTGGCGGAGTATGCCCGCAAAGCGGGGCTGGAAGACGTTCATCCCCATGTGTTACGCCACACCTTCGCCACGCGGCTGCTCCGGGAGGCTGGGGCCGATTTGGTCACAGTGGCGGAGTTGCTGGGGCATGAATCCCTCAACACCACTGCCCGCTACACGCGGCCCTCCGAAAAGGACCTGAGGGCGGTGGTGGAGCGATTGGGATGACCCGACGGGAACCCCGCGCTCCGGGAGGCGCGCGATCGCAGAGAACGGAGAATGAAAGGAGGGCGAAATGGGGCGGATGATCTTCACAATCGTTCGATGGATGGTTGTGGTCATGGCGACGCTATGGCTCGCGCCCGCTGCTGGCGCGCAAGCTCCCAGACTGCCTGCTCCGTGGGATACCTCATGGCTTCCTCCTGACAGCGTGGCGAGCAGGGATCCTATCACACAGGAGGCTGTTGCAAGGGCTATCGATCGCATTCTTCAGGGCACCCCCCTTGAAGGGACCGGCGCGACCTTTCGGGACTATGCTTACCGGTACGGAGTGAACCCTGCCTTTGTGCTGGCCATTATGCGGCAGGAGACTAACTTCGGAAAGACCGGGAAGTATGCCAATAATTTCGGCAACATCAAATGCCCTGCGGCTCAGCAGGATTATGGCGCCGCAGGTTGCAGCAATGGATTCGGGGTCTTCAATACGCGGGAGGATGGAATTCGGGCCTTATTTGATCTCCTCGCTCATGATAAGAATTACCAGGGATGCCGCATGGATTCGGATCCAATCCGATGCGTGATCATAAAGTATGCCCCCCCATCTGAGAACCTCACTGCCCGGTACATCAGCAATGTCCGGCAGTGGGTCAGCCAGTACCAGAGTCAGATCCAATCCGGCATCCGGATGGAGATTCGCCGGTACCTGGGAGGGAAGAGGTCATCCCTGCGCAGCGCTATGTCTAAAGCCGGTCGCTCCACTCCGGCCTACTTCGACGAGCATGGCTCGCCGTGTTATTTCGAGGGATGGTGCTTCCGGAGCGGGATGAATCCGTTCTGGTATGAAGTGGGCCGCTTTGACGGATGGCGCTGGTATCCCAGGGTCTGGCGCTGGTGTTATGGTGACACCGGATGGTGCATTGCGGCATGGTGAACCGGGAGAAGGCCGGCAAGCCAGCGATCCGGGATCCCAATCCGCGGATCCGCCTGTTCAGCGATGCGCGGTTTTCTGAAGCCCGGAGAAGCTGAAGAGCTGGCTCAATATCCGAGGATTCTGACTCTAAACGAAGATGAAGCGGTCGCAAGCCTCGCCGGGCTGCCTGTCGCGAGCACCTGCTGGCCATCGCCCTCTGTCAGGGCGCCGCCTGCCACCATCTCGACAGATGTCTGGCTCTTCTTCGCTGAAATCCCCGGCCAGCCATTTCCCTATCGCGGGCATGCCCTTCCCGGTCTGGTTGGACGCCGGGTTTTAAAGGTCAGGGGCGGCGGGTGGATGGGCTGGGGCGTTCGCTGAAGGCGCCCCCGGGCGCGGATCCGGAGGCGGGCCGGACAAAATCGGCGCGGGAGCTCTGGAAAAAAGGCGGCTGTTCCCCGGCATCCCCCGGAGCGGCGGGGGAAGGTTGTGTGGCGAGGCTCCTGCGGCTCGAAGGAGGCGCCGGCGTGAGGATTCTTGCCGGCAGTCTTCATCCGGCGCTATCATGGCCTTGAAAACAAAAACGCCTCGCCGGTCCCTCCCACGGCGAGGCGATGGCACGGGGCGGTCGTGGCGCCCCGGCGGGGAATAGTTTAGCACAGCGCGCCCGCCGCGGGCAAGAAGGGCCCCGGCGGGCGCTGGCTTTTAGAGGGAGGTTCTCCATCCATGAGCACGATGCCGATGACCTTCCAGCTCGACCTTCCGACCCTGGAAAACTGGCTGTGGGAAGCGGCTTGTGTCATCCGGGGGCCGGTGGATGCACCCAAATTCAAGGATTACATCCTCCCACTCATCTTCCTGAAGCGCCTCTCGGATGTCTTCGAAGATGAGCTGGAGCGCCTGACCGAGGCCTTCGGGAGCCGGGCGGAGGCGGAGCGCCTGGTAGAAAGGGACCATAAGGTAGTGCGGTTCTACCTTCCCCCGGAAGCCCGCTGGGGCCGGCTCCGCCAGCAGTCCAGCGGCCTGGGACAATATCTGACCGATGCGATGCGGGCGGTGGCCCGGGAGAACCCGAAGCTCCAGGGGGCCATCGACCGGGTGGACTTCAATGCCACAGCTGGCGGACAGCGGATCCTGGATGATGCCGCTCTGAAACAGCTGATCGAGGTCCTCTCCCGCCATCGGCTGGGGCTGAAGGAGGCGGAGCCGGACATCCTGGGCCGGGCCTATGAATATCTTCTGCGCAAGTTTGCGGAGGGGCAGGGGCAGAGCGCGGGGGAGTTCTACACTCCACGTGAAGTCAGCATTCTGATGGCTCGCCTTCTGGAGCCTCAGCCCGGGATGGAGGTCTATGACCCCTGCTGCGGATCGGGGGGACTTCTCATCAAGTGCCATCTACGCCTCCTGGAGACCCATGGGGTGATACGGAATGGCCGGCGGGAGCTCCCGGCCGATGTCCCGCCCCTGCGGCTCTATGGGCAGGAGATCAACCCGGATACCTACGCCATTGCCAAGATCAACGCCGTGCTGCATGAGCTGGAGGCGGATATCCGTCTGGGCAACACCATGACCCGCCCGGCCTTCCTGGGCCCGGACGGGAGGTTGAAGCTGTTCGACCTGGTGATCGCCAACCCGATGTGGAACCAGAAGGCGGATGCTTTCGGAGGCCCGGAGATCTACGAGAGCGATCCCTACCATCGGTTCCGCTTCGGCGCGCCGCCCGCCTCCAGCGCGGATTGGGGCTGGATCCAGCATATGTATGCCTCTTTAAAGGAGAGGGGGCGGATGGCCGTGGTGCTGGATACGGGAGCCGTCTCGCGCGGCTCAGGGAACCAAGGCTCCAACCGTGAGCGGGACATCCGTCGGGCCTTTGTGGAGGCGGATCTTATTGAGGCCGTCATCCTGCTGCCCGAGAACCTCTTCTACAACACGACCGCCCCCGGGATCATCCTGATCATCAACCGGGCCAAGCGGCGCCCGGGCGAGATCCTGCTGATCAACGCCAGCAAGCTTTTCGTCAAGGGGCGGCCCAAAAACTACCTGACCGAGGAGCACATCCAGAAGATCGCCGATGTTTATCATGCCTGGCAGGCGACGGAGGGCCTTTCTGCCATCATCACCAAAGAGGAGGCAGCGCGCAACGACTACAACCTGAGCCCCAGCCGGTATGTGGCTGCCAACGAAAAGGAGGAAGTCCTTCCGTTGGAGGAAGCCATGGTCCTTCTTCAGGAAGCTGAGGAGGAGCGTGCGGCGGCCGACCGCGAGCTGCGCCGGGTGCTGGCACAACTAGGGCTAGTTGGGGAAGGTCTACTATGACCGGATTAGGGTCCTACGCTGATGCCTTAGGCCGCTTGCGTGCTGCGATGGTCGAGGCGTCCAAAAACCGATCTTATCAGGAAATAGTCAATTCTCGGGATGCCGTGTTAGCCCGCTTCAATCCTGTCTTCTCGCCCGAGCATATACCTCAGCTTGAGGAGGCGGAAATCAGGGCCTTCCTGCGCGACGAGAACAACAAGCACTGGACGGGCCTCTACCGCCAGGGCAACAGCATCTGCGCTAACATGGACCTTCTCCGCCAGGCGCTGGGCACGCTTTTGGACGAGATCAGGCCCCTGGCCCAGCGCTTCGACGAGGCGGTTTCTTCCGTTCGGGGTCTGGGGAAAGCAATCGCCTCCGCAATCCTCCTGGTTGCCTACCCTGACAAGTACGGTGTGTGGAACAACGTCTCAGAAGTTGCGCTCAAGCGTCTCGGCATCTGGCCCGACTTCAGGCGGGGCGAGTCCGCGGGGCAACGTTATGAGCAAGTCAACGCCTTGCTCGTCCGGCTGTCAAAGGATCTGGGCATTGATTTGTGGACCCTGGACGCCCTGCTCTGGTATTACGAGTTTAGCTCGCAAGAACCGCAGAGGTTTGAGGGCGAGACATCGAGCGAGGTGCAGCCTAGAGAAGCGCTCAGCTTCAGCCTGGAGCGCCATCTACTGGAGTTTCTGCGTGACAACTGGGATCACATTGAACTGGCACGCGACTGGATGATCTACGAGGAACCCGGCGATCCAGAGCGTGGTTGCGAGTACCCCACCGATGTGGGGCGCATTGACATCCTGGCCCGCCACCGCTCCAAGCCAGAGTGGCTGGTCATCGAGCTCAAGCGCAATCAGACGGCTGATGCCACAGTGGGGCAGGTTCTGCGTTACATGGGCTGGGTACGCCACCATCTGGCGAAGCCTGGGGAGTCGGTGCGGGGTCTCATAATTGCCCGCCAGATCGACCAGGGGCTGCTTTATGCGCTGTCTGCTGTGCCTGATATCGAGCTGCGCTGTTACGAGGTGACGTTCTTGTTGCATCCCGTCCCTAAGCTTGGCGATGCGTTAAGTTCCGGAGATCCCCATGAGTGAGCACGGTAGCCAGGGCATCGAGAGCCTCCCCGAAGGCTTCAAGATGACTGAACTCGGCCCCCTGCCAGAGGAGTGGCAGGTGGTGCGGTTGGGGGAGGTGCTCCGTGAAATGGATGTCCGCGTTGGGGATTTAGGAGAAAGTGCTTATAAGTTGCCAGTTTTATCATTAACAAAGAACGAGGGATTGGTCTTACAAATAGAGCGTTTCGGGAAGCGCATTGCTACAGAAGATGTCAGCGAATATAAAGTGGTCTATCGTGGCCAAATTGTGTATAACCCATATGTGATCTGGGAAGGGGCAATTCACATTCTGGATAGGTATGAGGCTGGAGTTGTTAGTCCTGTTTACCCTGTCTGGGAAGTCAAGTCAGATAAAGCCTATGCATGGTTTATCGATCTGCTCTTACGAATGCCCAACACAATAAGCGCCTACAATCGTTTTGCTTCTGGTGCTGTTAATCGAAGGCGAGCTATACGAAAAAATGACTTCTTATCAATCTCCATCCCCCTCCCCCCTCTTCCCGAGCAACAGGCCATCGCCCACGTGCTCCGCACGGTGCAGCGGGCCAAGGGGGCCACGGAGCGGGTCATCGCGGCCCTCAAGGAACTCAAAAAGAGCCTCATGCGCCACCTTTTCACCTACGGCCCCATACCGATCGCCCAAACTGACCGGGTAACCCTAAAGGAAACCGAAATCGGACCTATCCCGGAGCATTGGAAGGTGGTGAGGTTGGGGGAGGTGGCTCAAGTCAAATACGGCAAAGCGAAGCCGGAAGATGAAGGCACGGTACCGGTGGTGGGTTCTGGCGGTGTTTACGCTTATACCAAAACAGCACTTGTAAGATTTCCCACGCTTGTTATTGGACGAAAAGGCACAGCGGGTCAAGTTTGGCTTTGTGAACAGCCGTGCTGGCCATCGGACACGACTTTTTACCTGGAGTGGAAAAAGCCGATCAGCTTAGGCTTCGTTTTTGAGCTCATGAGGATGAATCCTCCTTCCGGGGAGCACGCTAAAACCACAATCCCAAGCCTTCAGAGGTCCGATTTGGAAAGCTATCTTATCCCCCTCTCTCCTCTCCCCGAGCAACAGGAGATTGCGCGCATTCTGCAGACAGTGGATCGGCGCATCCAGGCGGAGGAGGCCTATGCCCGCGCGCTGGAGGCGCTCTTCAAGACCCTGTTGCATGACCTGATGACCGCCCGGCGGCGGTTGCCGCGAGAGTTCATCGCTCGATTTGAGGGTCCGGCATGAACGCGGCGCTTTTCGAAGGGGTGGCTATGCCATTATAGGAGGATCGTTATGAGGCTGGGGAAGGAGCGCTCCGTCGTCCAGCAGCCTCTCCTCAATTATGCTCAGGAGGCCGGCTGGATCTATCTCCCTCCACAGGAGGCCCTGCGCCTGCGCCGGGGGGAGAGCAGCCCGATTCTATGGGAGATCCTGGTCGATCGGCTCCAGCGTCTCAACCCCGGCGTCGTCAAGGACCTCTCCCAGGCAGAGGCGGTGGTTGAACGTCTGATCCGCGTCCGCCCTTCCATCGAGGGGAACCTGGACGCCTGGGAGTATCTCAAGGGGCTGAAGACCATCTTCGTCCCCGAGGAGAACCAGGAGCGGAACCTGCGCCTGCTGGACCCCGATCAGGTTCAGGCCAACACCTTCCATGTCACGGATGAGTTCGAGTTCGACAACGGGGTCCATCGCATTCGGCCTGACGTGGTCTTTCTCATCAACGGGATCCCGGTGATCGTGGTGGAGACCAAGGCGGCCACCCGGCTGGAGGGGATCGCCGAGGCCTTCGACCAGATCCGCCGTTACCATCGGGAGGGGCCGGAGCTCATGGCCCTCGTCCAGCTCCACACCCTTACCCACCTCCTCCATTTCTTTTACGGCCCCACCTGGAACCTCTCCCGCCAGGCCCTCTTCAACTGGCGGGAGGAGCAGGCGGGGGACTTCGAGACCCTGGTCAAAGCCTTCATTGCGCCCCGGCGGGTGCTACGGGTCCTCACGGACTACATCCTCTTCGCCCGCAAGGACCAAGAGCTCACCAAGGTGGTGCTGCGGCCCCATCAGATGCGGGCGGCGGAGCGGGCGCTGGGCCGCTGTCGGGATCCCGTGAAGCGGCGGGGGCTGATCTGGCATGCCCAGGGAGCGGGCAAGACCTACACCATGATCACGGTGGCCCGGAAGCTCATGGAGGACCCGGACTTCCAGAACCCCACCGTCCTGATGATTGTGGATCGCAACGAGCTGGAGCAGCAGCTCTTCCAGAACCTGCAGGAGGCGGGCATCCGGCATGTGACGGTGGCCCGGAGCAAGCGGCACCTGCGGGAGCTCCTGGCCCAGGACACGCGGGGGCTCATCGTCTCCATGATTCATAAGTTCGATGACATGCCGGCGAACCTCAACGCCCGGCGCAACATCTTCGTCCTTGTCGACGAGGCCCACCGCAGCACCGGGGCGGACCTGGGCAACTACCTGATGGGGGCATTACCCAACGCCACCTTCATCGGTTTCACCGGCACCCCGATCGATCGGACGGCCCACGGCCGGGGAACCTTCCAAACCTTCGGGATCGATGACCCCCATGGCTATCTGGACAAGTATTCCATCCGGGAGTCCATCGCGGATGGGACCACGGTGCCGCTGCACTACACCCTGGCCCCCAACGAGTTCCTGGCCGACCAGGAGGCGATGGAGCGGGAGTTCTGGCGGGAGGCGGCCCTGGAGGGGGTGAGTGACATCGAGGAGCTCAACCGGGTGCTGGACCGGGCGGTAACCCTGAAGACGATGCTCAAAAGTCCGGAGCGGGTGAAGCGGGTGGCGGGCTTCGTCGCCCGGCATTTCCGGGAGCATGTGGAGCCTATGGGCTACAAAGCCTTCCTGGTGGCCGTGGACCGGGAGGCCTGCGCCCTCTATAAAGAGGCTCTGGACCACTATCTGCCGCCGGAATATTCCCGGGTGGTGATCAGCCCCGGCTACAACGATCCGCCGCATCTGGCCCGCTATCATCTCTCGGAGGAAGAGGAACGGCAGATCCGCCAGGCCTTCCGTCGGCCGGATGAGCCTCCCAAGATCCTGATCGTCACGGAGAAGCTGCTCACCGGCTACGACGCCCCTATCCTCTACTGCATGTATCTGGACAAGCCGATGCGGGACCACGTGCTGCTGCAGGCCATCGCCCGGGTGAACCGCCCGTATGAGGATGAGGGGGGAAGGCGCAAGACCGCCGGGCTGATCGTGGATTTCGTGGGAGTCTTCGAGAACCTGGAACGGGCGCTGGCCTTTGACTCGGCAGACATCGTTGGGGTGATCGAGGGGCTGGACGTCCTCAAGGAGCGCTTCGCGGCCCTGATGGAGCGGGGGCGGCGGGGCTACCTCCCGCTCACCGTTGGGAGGCCTCCGGACAAGGCCCTCGAGGCCGCCCTGGAGCATTTCCGGTCCCGGGACAAGCGGGAGGAGTTCTACCGGTTCTTCCGGGAGCTCCAAGAGCTTTACGAGATCCTCTCCCCGGACCCCTTCCTGCGGCCCTTCCTGGAGGACTACCAGGCGCTGGCCGATCTCTACCGGGCCGTGCGGGGGGCCTACGAGCCCCATGTCCTGGTGGATAAAAGCTTCCTGCGCAAGACCGCGGAGATCGTCCGGAAGCACACCCACCTCAGCCGCTTCGTGGAGCCAGAGGAGATCCACCGCCTGGACGCAGCAGCCCTGGAGCGGCTGGCCGAGAAGCCGGGATCGGAGGCTGTGAAGGTCTTCAACCTGATCAAGGCCCTCTACCAGCTGGCAGAGCGGGAGGGGGGCCGGGCGCCCTACCTCTGGTCCGTGGGGGAGCGGGCGGCGGAGATCGCCTCGGCTTTTGAGGAGCGAATGCTCTCGGCCCGGGAGGCCCTGGAGAAGCTGCGGCAGCTGGTCACGGCCGTCCGGGAGGCTGAGGCGGAGCGGGCCCGAAGCGATCTCTCCCCGGAGGGCTTCGCCGCCCGCTGGCTCCTAAAGCGGGAGGAGGTCCCGGAGGCGGATGCGTTGGCCCGGTCCGTGGATGAGGCCTTCCGGCGCTTCCCCCACTGGCGGCGGAGCGAGGCCCAGGAGCGAGAGCTGCGGATCGCCCTGTATCAAGCCCTGCGGCAGGCTGGGTTAAAGGACCGGCCAGCATGGGTGGAACGGCTACTGAACCTGTTGCGGAGGGCGGAAGGATGAGCGGGTGGCAGCCCCTGGAGGAGATCGTCCCCGAGGAGATTTTCCGGGCGGAGGTGGCGGCCTGGGCCCGGCGGATGGGCGTGTGGCCGCGGGAGGTGCGGCTGCGGCCGATGAAGCGGAAGTGGGCCAGCTGCTCCTCGCGCGGGGTGCTCACCTTCAACACGGAGCTTTTGCGGCAGCCGGCAGCCTTCCGGGCGGAGGTGATCGTCCATGAGCTCCTGCACCTCAAGGTGCCCAACCACGGGAAAGTGTTCCGGGCCCTGCTGCGGGCCTATCTGGCCCCGGGAAGGGGGGAGGATTGATGGAGGCGCGCTCGCTGCTCTACCGGCGTGAGATCTCCTGGGAGGCTGTCGAGCAATTCCTCTCCCTCCGGGAGGAGGAGCGGGAGTGGCTGGAATACAAGCGGGAGGTCTCGGATGAGGCCGTGAAGGCCATTGCCGCCATGGCCAATACGAATGGCGGCCTGATCCTGATCGGGGTGGAGGAGAGCAGGGAGGGAAGAGGGTCAACCGGGCGCCCGGGACAGGTCGTGGGGGTCCCCCCGGAGGACCGGATGCGCCTGGAACACCAATGCCGGGACCTCCTGGATCCGCCCTTTATCCCGGAGATCCGGATGGTGGAAGTCCCGGCGGGAGCCCTGGGGGAGGGGCATGAGCCGGGGAGTCCCCGCTATCTCCTGGTCGTGCGCGTGGATCCGGAGCGAGCCCCCAGCCGACCGGTGATCTTCCGGACAGGACAGGCGGGGAAAGTTCTGATCCGGCGCGGCGCTTCCAGCGTGGAGGCGGACCCCCGGACCCTGCGAAACCTCTTCGCCGCGCCTCCCCATCCGGCCTTCCCGATCGAAGCCGGGACCTCCATCATGTGGACTTCGGACGCTTTGAGGCATGCCATAGCGCCTTTCATTAGCCGCCGGCAGCCCTCGACGTGGATTGCCTTCCGCCTGGGCTATGAGGAACGGCGACGGATGGGATCGTCCGGGCGGCCATGGTCTTCCTCGGAGCGGATGGAGCTCCTGTATTGGGTGAACGATTCCCCACTGGCATATGGATGGAAGGACTTTATCCCGCAATTCCAAAAATGTGTTCTGAGGCGGTTTGACCTAGTCGAGAGCCGAGGTCAGCATCTGGTCCTTGCGGGAATCTGGAGCGAGGAAGAAAACTGCCCGGCGCGGATGTGTCTGACCATCTCCACGCAAGGATCCATCGCCCTCGACATTGCGCTGTCCGGTCAGATCTCCTGGGAGCATGCCCTCTTGCTGATGGGGATGGGTCTGTTGACCGTCTCCCATCCGAAGCTGATCGAGCGCTGCTTCCCTGAGCCGGGATGGTCCCCCGGCCTGCGAGGATGCCTGCTCGGCGAGCCGGGGCTGGGGGAAGTGATCGCCTTCAATCCCCGCTGGCCTCGTGTGGGAGCTCCCGATCGGCAAGAGGCCATCCTGAACGAGCCGTGGGAGGGCGGGGGGACAGCGGAGCTTATCGAGATCTTGCGCCGCTTCTGGAGGTTTCTGCTGAGCGATCTGGGATATCTGGATTTCGAAAACGACTTGAATGAGTGGCTGAAGGCGCTTGAGAATATCATGAGCGAATTGGAATTGAAATTGAAATCCTGAGGAGGACGAGAATGGGCTCTGAGGAAGCCGTGAGGAAGCTGGAGGGCCATCCGGAACTCCGACGGGTTTTGTGGGCCTGCTATGAATACTGGCGTGGAGAATCCATGCCCGAAGAGGAGCGGAGCATCTGCTACTCCTGGGTCATTGAGCCTTTCCGGCAGCGCTTCGGAGGCTCCTTTCATCCATCCAAACTGCGCCAGCTGGCCCGGCTGGGATTTCTGGAGCCTGAGGAGGCTTCTCGCGGGGGGAAACGTCGGTACTATCGCCTCACGGATCCGAAACAGATCGAGGAGGCGCTTCGGCGTTTTGGGCTTATCCCATGATCGGAGCATCCCCGGGGGCCGTGTCGGCCATCAGGACCCGGCGGATGGCATGAGAAAGCCGGAAACCATTCCATGGAGAAGGCCTCCCATGCGGGATGCGCTGAAGATCGGCCTGGGGATCGTCATCGGGGTTCTGGCTCTGAGTGGCCTCTGCGCCGTTTGTGCCCTTATCGCTGCCTTCGGTCTGTTCGCCGGGCTGGTTGGATCTCTGGGGACCCCCACTCCGGCAGGGATCGTCCCGCCCGCATTCGGAACGCCCCCGACGCCTGCAGAAACCACGAGCTCCATGGGGACAGGCGTCCGGGTGGATGACCTCCGGATCACGCCCCTGGAATACCGCTTTGGCGAAGCGTATCGCGATCGCTGGGGATCCCGGGAGGAGCCGCCCCG
>JAEVEX010000021.1 GCA_016842085.1 Candidatus Thermoflexus tengchongensis
CCAGGCCCGCACGGAGGAGCGCCTCGCCCGCGTCGAGGAAGCCCTCGCCCGCCTGGCCGAGGCCCAGGCCCGCACCGAAGAACGCGTCGCCCGCCTGGAAGAAGCCCAGGCCCGCACGGAGGAGCGCCTCGCCCGCGTCGAGGAAGCCCTCGCCCGCCTGGCCGAGGCCCAGGCCCGCACCGAAGAACGCGTCGCCCGCCTGGAGGAAGCCCAGGCTCGCACGGAGGAGCGCCTCGCCCGCGTCGAGGAAGCTCAGGCTCGCAATGAGGAGCGGACGGCCCGCCTGGAGGAGGGCCAGCGTCGCCTGGAGGAGGCCCTGGCCCGTCTCGCCGAAGCCCAGGCCCGCACCGACGAACGGGTCACCCGCCTGGAGCGGGCCATGGACCGGATGGCCCGTCAGGTCGGCGCCCTGAGCGACGTGATCGGCGGCGACCTGGAGGATGCAGCCTATATCGTTATCCACGACACCTTCACCCGGGAGCTGGGATGGAAGGTGGATGTCCTGGAACGCGCCCACCTTCGCTGGGACGGTCACGACCTGGAGGTCGATCTCATCGGCCGGGCCTATGATCCCACCCGCCCCGGATATGAGATCTGGATCGTCGGTGAGACCAAATACAACATCACCATCGGAGAGGTCAATCGGTTCGCCCGGAAGCTGCCTATGATCTCCCGGTATCTGAATTACGAGCACGGGGAGAACGAAAAGCGCCTCCTCATCCCCGTATGCTTCTGCTATCGGGCTCGCCCCGAGGTGCGGGAGCGGATCTATAACCTGGGCTTCCATCTGGTTTTCTCCTACGGGCGGATTATCTGGGGGAAGGATGGCCCTCCTGTTTCAAAGCGGAAACGAGCGGCCGCCCGGAAAGGTCGTCGATAAAGCATCGCCCCTTGCCGGAGGATCGCCAGACAGAATCGAGACCATGGTTCTATGGGACCAAGTATTCCCGCTGAAGTCGATTCGTTCGCAACTCACCGATCTCGCTCTCGGAGAACCTCACCCATGGCCAGCCGCACCCTGCTCATGATTCCCGGTCCGGTGGAGGTGGACCCTGAGGTCCTGGAGGCGATGGCCCGTCCTCCCCTCAGCCACATGTCCACGGCCTTCGCGGCCCTGATGCAGGAATCCCTCATGGGCCTGCGGGAAGCCTTCGATGCTCCGGATGGCCAGCCGTTCCTGGTCCCGGGATCCGGCACCCTGGCGATGGAAATGGCGCTGGCCAACCTGGTCGAGCCGGGCGATCGTGTGGTGGTGGTGGACACCGGGTATTTCGCCGCCCGGATGGCGGAGCTCGCTGAATGGCTGGACGCCGAAGTCATTCGAGTGACAGCGGAGCCGGGTGTCCTCCCAGAGGAATCGCAGCTCGAGGCCGCCCTCCGACAGGGGGCCAAAGTCCTGACCCTCACCCATGTGGATACTTCCACCGGGGTGGTGGTTCCGGTGGAACGCTGGGCCCCTCTGGCCCACCGCTACGGTGCCCTGGTGGTCGTCGATGGGGTGTGCGCGGTCGGAGGACAGCGCTTCCATCAGACGGGGTGGGAAGTCGATGTGGCCCTCACCGGCTCCCAGAAAGCCCTCGCCGTCCCGCCCGGGCTGGCCATCGTCGTCGCCCGCCCATCCGCTCTGGATGCTTATCGCCGCCGGCGGACCCGAACACGGTCTTATTACGCGGATTGGGGGAAATGGCTCCCGGTGATGGAGGCTTTCCAGGCCGGCCGCCCTGCCTACTTCGCGACCCCAGCGGTCAATCTGGTGGCGGCTCTGGCTGTCTCTCTCCGCCGCATCCGGGCGGAAGGGATGGAAGCCCGGTGGGCTCGCCACGAGCGGATCGCCCGCGCCTTCCGGGCCGGGCTGCGGGCAATGGAGCTGGAGATGGTGCCCCGGGATCCCGCCTGGGCTGCGGTCACCCTGAGCGTGATCTACTACCCGGATGGGGTGGATGACCGTTTGCTCCGGGAGATCGAACAGGCGGGGGTGACCGTGGCCGGAGCGATCCACCCGGCGTTGCGCGGCCGCTCCTTCCGGGTCGGCCATATGGGGGAGATCGGCCTGCCGGCTCTCCTTCAGACCCTCAGCGCCATCGAAATCGCCCTGCGCCATCTGGGTCATTCCATTACCCCTGGCGCAGGGGTTGCGGCTGCCCAGGCCGAATGGATGCGCACATAAGCCAGAATTCCGCCTGAGCCCGATGGCGTAAACCCCGAAGAACAAGGCGGGGGCGGCTTCATCGCCGCCCCCGCTTCTCGAACGCCCACCCTCCGGAGAAGGTGTATCAAAAGCCCAGGAAGCCTGTCTCTCCTCTCTCCCCATACGACCCAGCCTCTAAGGAGATACTGGCCCCAGGGCACTTCTCACACGCTACTCGAGAAGCCCATCAGCCCGGAAGATCATGAAAAGCCTCGGGCCTCCGGCCGAACACCACATGGGATCCGGGAGCCATCTCTTTGTGGCGGGTGAGGGGTCGAAACAGGGAAACGAAGATCGCGTGCTCAGCCCCGGGAACCCCGGTGGCCAGAGGCTGGCCCAGCGGGTCAAAGATCGCGGAGGCGACTCCCTCCGCCTGGCCGGGCGGGGCGGCCAGCGCCACAAACACCCGATTCTCATCCGCACGGGCGCGGGCCAGGGTGTAAAGATCCGGTTCCGCGGCAGACACCCACCAGATCAGGAGCTCGGCCCCTCGCAGCATCGCGCTGCGGGCGATCTCCGGCGCCCATCCCTCGGACTCCCGCAGCACCCCCACCATGCCCCCGCCGATGGAATAGACGGGGAACCCCCTCTGCCCATCCCCGGGATAGCGGCCGATCCGCCGTCCGCGGTCCAGGAAATACATGGCGATCCCCGCCGGGCCTGCGTCTTCCTCGGGGAACGGAACGATCCATCCGCACGGCCATCGGGCGCTGAGGGCTTCCATGGCCTCGAGGATCGAAGGATCGGCGCCCGGTGGAGGCCCGGATACGACCAGGAGAGAAGCGCCCTGGCGGATCAGGGTCTCCCCCAACGCGGCGACGCGCTGGAGCCATGGGGTCGCGGTGGGATACGATCCCATCTGGAGCAGGCCCACCCGGAGATACAGGGCATCCGGAGGGATGGGCGCCTGAAGCGCCTGGGCCACCGGAAGATCTCCAGAGGGCGCCGTTCGCAGCGGATCCGGTGCGGCCGGCCGAACCCGCGGGCCCGGCGCCGCTTCCATGTCGATCTCCGCAAGCACGATCTCCTCTCGATCCGGGCTTCCCATCGACCGATATTGTCCATCGGGGGCGATCACCCCGCTGCGGCCGCAATAGACGACGCTGCCCGCTTCCATTCCGACCTTATTGGCCACCGCGATCCACACGCCGTTCTCCATCGCCCGCGCCGGGAGCATATAGAGCACCTGCGGATTGGTGCGGGCGCCTGGAGCCCCCGTGGAGGTCACCAGGGCGGTGGCATCCAGGATCAGGCGGGCGCCGCGCAGGGCCAGGGCGCGGGGGATCTCGGGCATGCGGGCGTCGGCGCAGATCATCAGGCCCACCCGCCCGAAGGGGAGATCGAAAACCGGGAGCTCCGCCCCGGGATCGAACCACTCCCGATCGAAGTGCCAGAGGAAGAGTTTATCGTGGAAGCCCAGGACCTGACCCTGAGGATCGATGAGGGCCACCGAGTTGCGCAACTGTCCTGAGGGGTGTGGGCGGGCAAGGCCCACCGCGATATAGGCCCGGTGGCGGCGGGCCTTTTCTCCGAACAGCCGGAGGACCTCCTCCACAGGGCGCGGTTCAGATCGTCGATAAGCCTCCAGGGAGTGCAGATAATAGGCCGGGTAGGTGCACTCCGGGAGCAGGATGATCTCCGGCCGATGCCGGCCAGCCTCCTCCACCCGCGCCAGTGCCCACTCCAGGGCTTCCTCCGCGTGCTCCAGATCCCTTGCTTCCAGCTGCACACAGGCGATCCCGATGTGGGACATTCCCCCTCATCCCTCCAGCTCTGCCAGGATCTCCTCCGCATGCCGAGGTCGCCACCACAGCGGATAGCCGAAGTCCTCCGCGATGATCATCGCCGCATTGTGACCCGGTTGTCCGGTGAAGCTTCCGCCCGGGAAAGTGCCTGATCCGCACATGTAGAGGCCTTCGATAGGCGTGCGATAGCGACCCAGGGTTCGATGAGGCCGCGAAGACCAGAAGTTGCTCGGATGATAAGAACCGTGATGACGGTCCCCCCACACCATGCTGGGGATCTGCTGCTCGGTATCCAGCGGGGTGTGCACCTCGAACGCCAGGATCTTCCCCGGTAGGTCCGGCGCATAATCCGCCCAGCGGTCCAGGACCCAATGGGCGTGTTGGAGGCGCTCCGGGCCGGCCCAGCGCGCTTGCATCTCCGTTCCGCTGGGCACGAATTGCCATGCAAAAGCCGTAGCATAGCCAGCCGGCGCCTGAGATGGATCCCACTGAGTTGGGATGCCCACATGCAGCCCCCCTCCCTCGGGCAGCTTTCCCTCCCGGATCCAATGCATACACTCCTCGATAGCCATGCTGGTTTCGTAGCCGGGGAAATGATTCAGGGCATGGTTGAGGGGATGAGCGGGGTCAGTCCCCCGGTAGCATGGAGGCGACGTCAAAGCCAGGTGCACGCCGAAGAGGGCCTCTTCGTTCCAGCGGTAACGAGCGAGGGCCTCTCGCAGGGAAGGATCAAGCTGTGCTGGCTCGATCAGCCTTCCCAGAGTGAGGGGGGCGGGGAGGCTGGAGCACACGAACTGCCGGGCTCGAATACGCCAGCCATTCGCCAGCTCCACTCCCACGGCCCGTCCCCCCTCAATTAGGATCCGCTCAACGCGGGCGCGAGTCAGGATGCGGCCCCCATGGGCATATAGGCTGGCCGCCAGCGCGCGAGCGGCGGCCGCCGAGCCGCCCCGCACCAGGGAGCCGGTATGGGATCCCGGCAGGGCCTGGACGACGATATAACCGGTCCCCGGCACATCCAGAACCGGCAGGTATCCCCGCACGGCCGCGTTGATCAACACCAGCGCGCGCACTGTCTCGTGCTCAAAGAGCTCGCGCACCAGATCCAGGGCGGAGGGCCGCCACCACCTCAGAAACCGACGGCCCAGGGGGCTATGCTCCAGACGCTCGGCCAGCTCCTCTTCATGAAGGGGTGGGGCGAAGCGAAGCGGATTCAGGATCCGGGCAGTCAATTCGGAGAACTCACGATGGATGTGCCGATAAGTCTCCGCATCGCGTGGGCTCAAACGGCGGATCTCCTCGATGCTTCGCTCCACGGAGCGGAAAGTGACCAGTCCCCCTCCTTCCCGGAAAGGGATTGCATTCTGGACTTCAGGGGTGAGGATTTCCAGTCCGTAACGTTCCAGCTCCAGATCTCGCCAGATCCGATAATCGGGGGACCAGCGGACGAAGAAGACGTGGAGGTTGTGCAGGAAGAGGGGCAGGGTGATCTCCTCCGTGCACAGGCCGCCTCCGATCTGCGCCCGCTCCTCCACCACGATTACACGGGCTCCGGCGCGGGCCAGGTAGTTGGCGGCCACCAGGGCGTTATGACCCGCGCCGATGAAAAGGCCATCCGCTTCCTCGGGAAAGGCAGATCCCAGGTGCACCATCGATGCGCTCCTGTATCCTGCCTGTAATGGATGCTCCGGCAGACCTCTCAGGGAATGGGGGCGATGATCCCAGACACTTCCTTGATCTGATTCTGGCTCGACTAATCCTCCAGGATAGCGAAGAACCGGGCGGGCGCTCCTTCAGTGCCCCGGATCTTATAGAAAGCCGCAAAGAAGGAGACGCGGCGATCCCCCAGCAGGCCCAGATTCGTGGCCTGCTCCAGGAGCGGGATCCCTTCCCGCAGCAGCCGGCGATGGACCACGAAGTCCTCAGAGGTGAAATCGGGGAGCCGCGCGCTGTATTCTTCGAAGAAATCGAAGCCGACCGCCTTTGGATGCTGCGCGACCAGCCACTCCGCCGCGTCAAGCGTAAGAAAAGGAGAATCCACGAAGAACTCCGGGAAGCGGCCCCACATCCGATCCGTCCAGTCCGTGCGGACGAGGAGGATGTCGCCGGGCCGCATCTCCACCCGGGCCGCTGCCCGCTCCAGATCGGCGGCGGAGACCGGGGATCGCGGACCCACATGGGAACAATCCAGCACCACCGCCGTCCCGCACACTCGATCCAGCGGGATCTCCGCGGTGGTGATGCCATCCTCAAAGCAATGCAAAGGAGAATCGATATGGGTGCCCGTGTGGAGGCTGAGAGTCGCCACGGTCACCTGCCAGAACCCTGGCCCCCGCCGGTGGCGACGCAACTCCACTCGAAGGTCCGTAGAAGGCGGGCTTCGGGTCTCCACATCCACTGGAACGCTCAGGTCGATGATGCGACCCATCGCTTACCTCCCGCTTCGACTGATACAAGACGCCGGAAGGGATTCCAGGATTTCACCTTAAGCTCGAGCTTCGGAAGCTACGGGGAAATGGGCCCGGGCGCGGAGATGATCCAGGATCTCATCCACTGTAAGGACCCATCCCAGACACCGAGCGACGTTCTCCAGGCCTAAGATGTGCAGATCCTCCCCATACATGCTGGCCACCGCATCCGCCGCCACCACCACCCGTAGATCCCGATTGAAGGCCTCAAAGGCAGTGCACAGCACACAAGTGTTGGTATTGATGCCGGCCAGGATCACCGTCTCGATCTGATGGATCCGCAACAAGAATTCCAGGTCCGTCCCGTAGAAGGCGGAGAGACGCTTCTTGGTGCGGATCACATAATCTGTGGGCTCTGGGCCCAGCTCGGGGAGGATCTCGGCCTGGGGCGATCCCTCCAGATTGTGTCCGGAGATCGTGCTGGGTCGATCCGGCGTGAGGTTCTGACGGGCCGCTTCCACCGCTCGCCAGAAGGGGTTGGTCATGCTCTCCGCACCTGGATACGGGATGCGCCGGTGGGTCATCACAACATGCACAACCATCACCCCCAGCGCCCGTGCCCCCTGCACTAGGCGGACCAGTGCTTCCCGGACCCTTTGGGCGTCCTCCGGGGCCACCGGCATCGTCGCGACTTCGGGGTCCAGGTGGCCTCGATGGGCATCCACCAGGATCACCGCTGTTCGCGCCGGGTCCATCTCCAGTTGCCGGCGCAGCGCCGCGATCCACTCCGAGCGATCCATCAGCATCACCTGTCGCATCATCGCCTCCCCGGCCTCACTCCCGTGGAATGATCGGCACCAGCAAAGAGGAAGGCGTCTCGCCCCCTCCATAAATCCGAACCCGGCCTCCAACCCGTTCCGGGCGGCGATCCCACGGATCGTTGTGGAGGAAGGGGCCGGATCCGCGGAACGCTGCCCAGGGGCCCACGCCTCCCACTGCCTCCTCCCGTTCGAAATCCCTCCCCTGGATCGTGAGAGCCAGGGTGTAACCGGGTGGGATCACAATGGAGGTCGGCCAGATCTCCACCTCCACCTCGTAGATCCGGCCTGGGGTCAGGAGTTGGAGCTCGTCGTGGGTATGATAGGGCCGGTAGGGCAGGCTGCGCTCCGGATCCAGCTTGCGATGAGAGGCCCGCAACCAGCCCTGGGCCAGCGGGGCGCGAGGGTCCAGGGCACCCACAAACGAGACCTCCCGGCCCTCCGGATCGAAAAGCCGGAGGATCAGGAACAGATCCGCATCGGGCGTGCTGGAGGAAATGAACAATCGAGCGGCCAGCGGACCAGTGATCTCCGTCTCCTGAGGGAACGGCGGGGTTCGGAACGTTACCCCACTGCGGAGGGCCTCGTATTCCACAAAACTCTGGGATCCCACCGGCTCCCAGCTGAGGGCCCGAGCAGCCGGGTTGAGATATAGCCGCGTCCACTGGGTGCGGGCCAGCGGCCACTCGTTCTCCTTCCGAAACTCAAAGCCATCGACGTGGCGGATGTTCAGAAGAACCCGGGGCTCCCGATCCCATCCGTTATCAATCCCCTTGAGGAAGCGATCGAAAAACCGCTTCCGCAGCTCCCAGCCATAACGGGAGTAATAAAGCGTCCAGTGCTCCAGGCCGTGAAGCTCCAGCCATTTCTGGGTGGAGGCCGCTTGCATGAAGGCCTCCACATTGCCACGCAGGTGAAGCCCATGGCCGCCCCAGTTTCCCGCAGAGAGGAATGGCACCTTCACCCGGGACCAGTCCGCGGATCGCTCCCGATACCATTCGTCGTCCAGTTCTCGCCAGCGGGCCTGCTGAAATGCGTCCACCCGATTTCGGGCGAGCTCGTCCTCCGGCAGCGTCTCCGGTCCAGCCACCAGCTCCCCGGTGACCGGATCGACAAATCCCCGCGCCCCGAACCCATGCTGGACAGGGATCACCTGCCCTCGAAACCAGGAATCTGTAAAGGTGCATAGGATACCGCCATGCCGATTCCAATCGCGGTAAAAATCGGCCGCGCCCTCCCAGGCGCACATAGCAGCCAGATGGGGGGGCTGCAACCCCGCCACCAGCCACTGGTTGATCGCATAATAAGAGATCCCGCTCAGCCCTACCCGTCCGTTGCTCCACGGCTGAACTGCCGCCCATTCGATGCACTCGTAGAAATCGCGGGTCTCGCGAGGCGAAAAAATATCCAGGACGCCCGGAGAGCGGCCAGCCCCCCGGGAATCCACCCGCACGCAAACATAGCCCTCCGGCACCCATCTCTCCGGGTCCTCCACCTCCCAGTTCTGATAGCGGCAGGTGGAGCCCTCGGCGACTTCCGGACAGCGGTGGATCAGAATATGCCACTGGCGGGGATAGCCCAACTGGAATGGAAGACCTTTCCCATACGGTCCGTAGCTCAGCAACACCGGATACCGTCCCTCTGCGGCCGGACGAAAGATGTCCGCCCGCAGGACCACCCCATCATCCATCGGGATGGGGACATCATATTCGATGCGCATTCCATCGGCCTCGACAACCCGAGGTTCCATCCCTTCCACCTCCTGAAGCGGTTGCTTGCTTCCCCATGCACAACCTCAGGCTGCTTTCCACATTTTTTTCGATCCAACGGCTCCAACGCCCAGAACGGCCAGGGCGATCGCCATCCCCCCCAACATAGGGAAAGGCACAGCCAGGTATCGGAGACCCAGTGCTCCCCCTGCTCCGGCCAGCCAGGCTCCTGCCCGAAGAGAGGGAGACAGATCGATAGGTGCCCATTCGTCGAACAGCATCACGATCAGCGCAGGCGGCATGGCCAGGCCCAGCCCGTCCAGGAACGGGAGTAATCCCCGATCAAACCGACCAGCCCCCAGGACCCCTCCCATCAGGGCGATCCAGAAGGACGCAGAGGGCACCGGGAGGAGGGCAGATATGGCCAGGGAGGCGGAGTGCAAAGCCGAGAGGGCGGGAGCGATCGTGGCCAGGCTCAGGAGCAGCTCCCCCAGGACTGCACCGGGTGTATGGGCCAGAGCCTCTGCCGGATTCCAGTGGCCCAGGGTCCAGCCCATCAACGCCCCCATTCCCATAAAGATCACCAGCGTGCCGTAAAGGGCACCCCCCACCTTCCATATGTCGGTCTCCCGTTCCAGATCCCAGGTGAAATCTCCGGCGCGGAGGGCGAAGATGATCGCATAGGCCACCACCTGAGTCAGCCCCACTCCCAGATCCATCACTCCGGGGACTTGCCAGGGCGGCGCAGGCCATGTCACCCCAACGCGCCGGAATACCAGGAGCGCCGTCAGCACCGCCGCCACTGCTGTCCATCCCGCCATGGCGTTCCAGCGGTCCACTCCTCGACCGGCGGCCCCTGCCAGGATAGCGGTTAGAAGGAGCGCCCCCAGGGGGTCTGGAAGCCCCAGCAGATGGGCGGTCATCGCGCCGCCCAGGCCGATATAAAACCCCAGCCACCCCAGCAACCCCAGGGCCATCGCCAGATTCAGGGCCTTTCCAAACCCGCCGAACACTACCTCAGCCTGAGCTGCCAGCGGTTGTCGTCGACGCCAGCTCACCCAGCCCTGCGCGGTTGCGAGGGCGGCCAGTAGGAGCCCCCCCACGAGGATGACCCCCACCAGCGCTGGAGGGGAGAAGCGATCCGCCAGCGCCCCGCCCACCGCCAATGCCCCCGGTCCGGTCCCGATGCCCAGCCATGGGCCGACCCGCTGGCCCCAGCGAACCCGAGGGGTGGATCGATCCGCCGGATCTGCCACTGCCTTCATCCATCCCCGCTGGGATTTTCCAGCGTTCATCGCCTTCTTCATACAGGATCAGCCAGAATACCTCTATGTCAGGAAATCTGAACCAGCCGCTCCGGGGCAACCACCCTCTCCTCACGCTCTTCAACGGCAAACCCGCCCGGTGGTTCCTCATGGACCAGCCGATCCCTATGCCGGGCTTGCTCTTCAAACAATCGCGGTCGATCCACATACAGGATCAGCCGGAATACCTCCGGACGGTTGTAATGCCCGGCGTAGTCATGCACGAGCTTGGCGGAGAGCACCTCGTTGAGATCGATATCGGCAATCAGGACGTCCTCTTCCCCCCCTAATGGACCGGCAATCACGTTACCATGCGGATCAACGATGAGGGAGCCACCGGAGACCCCGGGCCGGGACAGGAAGGCCTCATCCTCCGAAGAGGCTGGCAGACGACGGCGCATCTCCTCACTCACGGTCCCCGCCGCGCTCAGTACATACGCATTCGTGCGATAGCCCAACGCCCGGCTGGCCATCAGGATGACATCCCGCATCAGGTGTTCATTCTTCGAGAAGTGATTCGGCCAGCTTACCGCGATGATGCGAGCCCCCTGAGCGGACAGAGCGAAAGTGGCCAGAGGATTGCTGGCCTCTCCACAAATCAGGCCGCCGATGGGGCCGAACTCCGTAGGGAACACCCGTAATGTATCTCCGAACCCCGGCGCGTGGACTAGCCGTTCCCCTACGGTCGGCATGATCTTCTGGTGCTTGCCCAGCAGGCGGCCATCGGGAGCGAAGAAGAGCTGAGAATTGTGCAACAGACCCGGGTTCACGGGATCCCGTTCACAGACTCCGATCACTACGTAAACTTTTCGCTGAGCCGCCGCGCGGCCGATGGCCTCCGTTGCCGCACTCGGGACCTCCACCGAGTTGGCCATCAGCTCTCGTGCCATCTCCAGGGCGGCCCGGATGGTGGCAGCGTGGAAGTGATACCAGACCGGATGGGCGGGGATGAAACCTTCGGGAAAGACAATCAGGCGTGCACCATGGTCCGCGGCGCGGTGGATCCACTCCACAGCGCGAGCTACCGACCCCTCCCGATCCAGGAAAGCCGGGGCCGCCTGAATGACCCCTACCCTCACCACCGGAGAACGATCTCCCATAGCCGACCTCCCATTCCCTCAGATACCTCGTGCTGACCATCCACAGGATGCATCCCTCACATACATCGGCTCACAGCTCGGCGCTGCATGCAGGCTCGACATCCCCCAGCCCAAGCATCTCCACGACCTTCCCGAACCCATCGGCCAGCGCCATGAAGGTGGCCAGCTCGACCAGCTCGGCGTCGGAGAAGAACTGACGCCATCGCTGAATGTGTTCTGCGGAGATCGCGCGATAATCCTCGGTGAACAGAGTGGCCATCTCCAGGGCGGCTTGCTCCCGCGGGGTGAAGATTGAATCCTCCAGATCCCAGATCCGCTCCAGCTTGGCCGCCAGGCCCTCCATCCGCTGCGCCGCAGCGGACCGCACCCCGCTTCAGTAGCGGCATCCCCTCAGCAGAGCCATGCGAACCCGCATCAGCTCCTTCAACGCATGATCCACCTTTCCTCCATAAAAGGCGGCCTCCCACGCTTCGTAGAAGATCCGAAGGGACGAGGGGTCATGCGCCATGACCCGCAGCAAAAGCGCATTCGGTGCGCCTCGCGCCTCCGCCCGCTCCAGATACGGACGGAGGGTCGGGTCGATCGCCGCAGGCTCAAGGGGAGAAACCCGTGGCGCCATCCAATCCTCCTCCGGTTCATCCCAGCAACCGCTCATCGAAGGGCGCGCGGGACATGACATAAGGTCCCCGCTCCGTGATCAGGACCATCTCCTCCAGACGGACCCCTCCACCCCCCCGAATACCCTCCACCCAGATCAGGGGTTCCACGGCGAAAACCATCCCCGGCTGGAACTCAATCACGGGGGCTCCCGGAGAGGGCTCGCCGATGTAAGGAGGCTCGTTAGCTCCCATGCCGATCCCATGGCCGATGAACAGGGAGAGGAGGTGATCCTCGAGCCCGTGCCGGCGGGCCGCCTCCCGAACCGCCCGGGCCGCCTCCTCATTGGTCCGGCCCGGGCGCATGGATTCAATGCAGGCCTGCAACGCCTCATAAACAGCAGTGAAGATCCGTCGCTGCTCGGGAGAGGGCCGCCCGCAGATCACCGTCCGTCCGACGTCGGCATAGTAGCCGTTCCAGCATGCCCCGATATCGATGAAGACCACATCCCCGTAACGAATCAGCTTGTCCGTCGCAAACCGGTTCGGAGGAGCCATTCGCTCCCCGGAGGCCACGAAGGGCGTCACCACATGGGCGTATTCCCCACCCAGGGTAAGGAGGGCGCGCAACGCCTCCCCGGCCACCTCGCACTCCCGCACCCCTTCCCGCACCGCCGCCACCGCAGCGGCCGTGACGGCATCCGCGATGGCCGTGGCCTCCTCCAGGACTGCGATCTCTTCCGGGAACTTGATCCGGCGGGCGCGTTGCATCACCGCATCCCCATCCGTGAGTTCGACTTCCGGAAGATGGCGAGTGATAGCGTGGACCATCGCCATCGGCCCCGCATCCATCCCGATACGGGCCCGGGACAGTCCGTGGTCCCAAAGCAATGGGACGAGCTGATCCCGGATGAAGGCTTCGATCAGCCCGGCATCCTCCATGATGGGGATGGGGTAGACCTGGGAGATCCAGGGCATCGTCCGGCGCACCCGATCCACCTCGCCCCCGGAGCAAAACAGGATGGGAGCATCCTGCTCCAGGAGCAGGGCGCCATTCAAAAACGAGGACTTGCCTGCGATCTGCTGCGCACGCAGATCTGTCAGATAGCGAACGTTCTCGTCTTTCCAAACCAGAAGGGCTTGAAGTCCCTCCTGCCGCATGAGCTCGCGCACGCGCTCTACCCGCTTCCGACGCAGCGCCGTGAAGTCGATGCGCTGTTCATAGGCGGTGTTGAACGGACCGACGGCGAAGCCCTGCATGGCTCACCTCCCGGAGGAAAAACCCGGGCCCGGTAGGAATCGCCCCCATCCCGGCTCACCCACCGGCTTCCCATCCGCTGCCACCAGGCGCCCCCGCACATAGGTCCGCACCGGCAGGCCACGAACCCGCCGGCCCGCATACGGCGTCCAGCCGGCTTTCGAGACCACATCCTCGTCTCGCAGAACCCGCTCCGCCGCCATATCCACCAGGACAAAGTCGGCATCCGCCCCAATGTGAAGCCCCCCTTTGCGCGGCCAAAGGCCATATACCTGGGCCGGGATCTGAGAACGAGCCATCACCAGACGCTCGAGGCTCAGACGCCCCTCGTTGACACCGGTGAGCATCAGGGGCAATGCCGTCTCCACCCCCGGGATGCCGAAGGAACAGGCCCAGATGTCTTCCAGACCCCGGGCCTTATCCGCGCGGGTGGCCGGAGCATGATCCGAGCAGATCATATCGATGTCCCCTGCCTCCAGACAGGACCACATCGCCTCCGCCGCCTCCCGCTCCCGGGCAGGGGGGGTGAACTTGTGCCAGGGGCCCCAGCGGTCGATTTCATCGGTGGAGAGGTGGAAATACTGCGGGCAGCTCTCCGCCCAGACACGAGCTCCCAGAGATCGCTCCCGTCGGATGACTTCGCACACGCAGGGATGGCTGACATGGGCAATCACCACCCGACAGCCGGTCAGGCGCGCCAGGAACACCACGGTGTTCACCGCCACCAGCTCCGCCTCCAGAGTCCGCCATTCCGGGATCACCCGAAAATCCTTCCGCCCAGCGGCGCGAAGCCGCTCCTCGTTCGCGCGGGTGATAAATTCGTCCTCGGCGTGGACGAGACAGACCCCATCGAAGGAGGCCACCGTCCGGAAGATCTCCAGCATTTTATCCGGGAGGGCCGCCGGGACCCCGTGGAGGTTGCAGGTGAAGACCTTGAAGCCCACGACCCCAGCTTCCCACATCGGGCGGAGCTGATCGATGTTGTCGGGATGAGCGCCCCCCAACAGGGCGTAATCCACTCGGGCCCGCGAAGCCAGGTAAGCCGCTTTCTCTCGCACGATCTCCGGACGCAACACAAAAGGGATCGTGCGGTGATGGTCGATCACCGTGGTCACGCCACCTACCGCCGCCGCTCCGGTCCCGGTGATGAAATCCTCCCGGTCGGTCAGGCCCGGATCCTGCAGATGAACGTGCGCATCCACCCCGCCCGGGAGCACATAGAGGCCATCGGCCTCCACCACCTCTCGCCCCTCCGCTTCCCCGGGGGCGGCATGCCCCACAATGCGGCCATCCCGAATCACCAGATCTGCCTGGATCCGGCCTTGAGGGAAGACCAGGATCCCGCCTCGGATCACCAGATCGGCTTTCATCGGACCCGCTCCTCACGCGGCTGCGCAAATCTGAACGAATGGCTTCTCTGAGGACTTGAGATCCTCAGGGCTGCGTATCGCTGACCCGGAGAACCACACGGCCTATCACCTGGCCGCGCTCCAGCCGTTCCAGCGCCTCATTCGCCGATTCGAGGGGCAACACCGCATCAACCACCGGCCGGACAAGCCCCTGGGCAACCAGCCGGATGGCATGCTCGACTTCATGGCGCAACGCATAACGGGAACCCATGAGGGTGATCTCCTCCAGGACCCAGCGGGGAGTGGGGATCGAGGCTGCATCCCCCATACGATAGCCCACCCCGATCACCCGGCCACCCCGTCGGACTGAACGAACCGCCAGCTCCACGGTATCGGCATGCCCCACCGTTTCAAGAACCGCATCCAGACCGATTCCATGGCTCCATCGACGAGCGGCTGATTCCGCTTCCTCCGGGAAGACGGCCTCCACGGCTCCCAGCGCCCGGGCCGCTTCCAGCTTGCGGGGGTCAATGTCCACCGCGATCACCCGTGCCCCCACCGCCCGGGCAATCTGGATCGCATGCAGGCCGATACCCCCTGCTCCGATCACCCCGACGAGCTCCCCGGGCCGGATCGCGGCGCGGGTCACCACCGCCCGGTAGGCGGTGGCCACGGCGCAGCCGATCGGCGCTGCCTGCTCTGGTGGGATCTCCGAAGGAAGCGGCAACAGCCGCTCCGGGGGCACGGCGAGCTGCTCCTGAAAGCCCCCCGGGCTGGTGAACCCCACCCATCCCTGGAGGTTCAGGCAAAGGTTTTCCTGCCCCATCCGACACATCGGGCACCGCCCGCAGCCCCAGTAGTTGTAAACCAGCACCCGGTCCCCTTTCCGGAACCCGGAGCCCTCCGGAGCTTCCAGGACCTCTCCGCAGATTTCATGGCCCGGGATGTGGGGCAGCCGGAGACCGGAGGAGAAGGGCATGTGCCCACGCGCGGTTTTCACATCGGAGAAACAAACCCCACAGGCGAGCACTCGGACCCGGACATGGCCCGCAGGAGGGATGATCTCCGGGACATCGATCGGCCTCAGGGGTTGGGTGTAATCCACCACCGCCATGGCCCGCATCGGATACCTCCCCAGGTGGCTCTGTCTCCAACAGGATCATCAACGCAGCAAAGCCGGTGGCCTCACGATCAATCCTCCGGTCCGCTTCCTCAGCCATCCCGATTTCCCCATATCGGAGGCCATCCTGAAATCACTTGGAAAGGCCCAGATATCGCCCCATAAGCTCCGGTCGCGATTGCAGATCGGAGGGGGTGCCGTGATAGACGATCATACCCTTCTCGAGCAGATAAACTTCATCCGCCAACGCCATGGCGAGGCCTACGTTCTGCTCCACCAGCAGCATTGCGAGGCCGGTCCCCTTTAAGGCGAGTAACTGATCCCGCAGAAGCTGCACCAGAAGCGGTGCCAGCCCCTCCGAGGGCTCATCCAGGAGCAGCAGATCCGGATTTCCCATCAGGGCCCGGCCAATGGCCAGCATCTGCTGCTCCCCGCCGCTCAACGTCTTCGCTCGCTGGGATCGTCGCTCAGCTAGGCGGGGAAACAGCTCGTAGACCCGCTCCACGGTCCAGGCCTCGCGCTGACCATCCCGAGGTGGACGCCATGCGATGCGCAGGTTCTCCTCCACAGTCAGGGACGGGAAAACCCGCCTCCCCTGGGGGATCAGGCTGATCCCCAGCCGGCTGATCTCATGGGGAGGGCGCCCCACCAGGTCGTGCCCGTTATAGCGGATCCTGCCCTGACGGATCTCGGGAGGCCGCAATCCCATAATGGAGCGAACCAGCGTCGTCTTCCCCATCCCGTTGCGCCCCAGCAAGGCAATCACCCGGCCGGGAGGGACCACCATAGAGATCCCCTGCAAGATGTGAGAGAGCCCATAATAACTGTGCAGATCCTCGATCTCCAGCATAGCTCACCCGCTTCCCAGATAGATCTGCTGGACCATCTCGTTCTTCGAAATGCAGTCGGGGGTGTCCTCGGCGATCACCCGGCCGTAATGGAGACAGGTGACCCGATCCGCCAGCCCCAGGGCCAGATCCATATCGTGCTCAATCAGGATCACGGTGAGGGTTCGAGGAAGGCTCTGGATTAGTGCGTAGAGCAACTGGCGTTCCACAGGGGAGAGCCCGGCTCCCGGTTCATCCAGCAACAGCAACCGCGGGTCTCCTGCTAAGGCGATGGCCAGCTCCAGCTGTCGCTGCTCCCCGTGGGAGAGTGCCCGGGCCGGCGTCTCAGCCCGATGGGTTAGACCCACACGTTCCAGAACCTCGTCCGTCCTCCTCCAGATCGGCCCATTAGAGAGGAGAGGCCGATGCAGGGCGAACTTGATGGGCTGCAGGCCCATGGCCGCCAACAGCACATTCTCCCGCACCGTGAAGGTAGGGAAGATCCGTGTGATCTGATAGGTTCGTCCCAATCCCAGAGCTGCACGGCGCTGTGTCGGCAGGGCCGTCACGTCCTGGCCGAACAGGAAAACCCGGCCCGAGGTCACTGCGAGCTCGCCTGTGATGAGATTAAATAAAGTGGTCTTCCCAGCCCCATTAGGACCGATGATCGCCCGCCGCTCTCCCCGGGCCACCTGGAGAGAAACACGATCCACCGCTCGCAGTCCTCCGAAATCCCGGCTCACCTGATCCAGAACCAGGACCGCCACGTCCGCCCGCCCCTGCATGGCCTCCCCCCATGCCCTCAAGAGATACTAAAGGAACTTACTTCTTCGGCGGATTGAATCCGGGCTGGTAGTCGCGGCTGTAGACCGGCCGCTTCAGATACTCCTCCGGATCCCACTTCCAGAACTGCGATACGTTCGGAATCGTCTCCAGCACCACATTCCACACCCGCCCGTCCGGCCGCCGCTCCACCCTCCGAATGTAAACATTCAAAATGGGATTGCCGTATTCATCCAGCTTCTCCGGCCCAAACGGCGAGTCCTTCAACTCCACCTTCCGAATCGCATCCAGAAACGCCTTCTGATCCTCCACATTCCCCTGCACCGCCTCAATCGCCTGCGTCAACCACTGCGCCGCTGTATACATCGCCGCCGCATAGTAGCTCGGAATGTCCCCATATGCCTCCATATACGCCTTCACAAACTCCTGCGTCGCCGGACTCTCCCGCCCCTCCGCATAATGCCCCGCCGAAATAATCCCCACCACGATGCTGGGGTCCTGAAGGCCCCGGATATTCGACTGATCCACCGTGGTCTCGCCAGCCAGGAGCGGGATCTTATCCTTCAGGCCGAACTGGGCCCAGGCCTGGAGAAAGCGGGTCGCCGATGCGCCCACCTGGATGGCGAACACCGCGTCCGGCTTCAAAGCCTGAATACGTGCAATATACGAACTGAAGTCCTGTTCGGTCAGGGGATCCCACAGCTGCTCCAGAACCTTGCAACCGGCATCCGTGTAAGTATTCACGAAGCCGCCCACCACCTCGTGACCGAAGGCGTAGTCATTACCCAGAGTGACGATGGTCTTGTATCCCTGCTTGCAGGCCCACTCGCCGAAGGGATGATGCACCTGGCTGCTCGTCCAGCCCGCCACCCGCAGGATGTTCGGCGACCGTTTGCGCTGCGTCAGATCATCCGCCGAAACTACCGGCATGAACATTGGAACATTGGTACCCTTGATGTATTCCGCCACGGCCAGCCCCTCATTCGCCAGGAGCCCGGGAGCAGCCAGGAGGTGGATGCCGCGCTGCTCCACCAGGAGGCGGGCCTTGTTCAGGGCCACGTCCGGATTGCTCGCCGTGTCCTCGTGGAACCACTGCACCTCCCGCCCCGCCACCCTGTTCCCATGCTGCTTCCACCACAGCTCCCACCCCCGCACCATATCCTGCCCGCCGGCCGCCGCCGTGCCGGTTGTAGGGGTGAGAATTCCGATCTTGATCGGCCCCTTGGCCGCCCCCGATGGCCTCCCTCCGGGCGGCGCACACCCTACCACCAGCAGCAGCGCCACCACCCCATACACGATCATCCGTCGCATGGCTGCCCTCCTTTCCCCAAAAGGATGGCTCGAGGGATTTGAAATTTTAAAAACCCATTGACCTGCTACTTCTTGGGATTGAATCCGGGCTGGTAGTCGCGGCTGTAGACCGGCCGCTTCAGATACTCCTCCGGATCCCACTTCCAGAACTGCGATACGTTCGGAATCGTCTCCAGCACCACATTCCACACCCGCCCGTCCGGCCGCCGCTCCACCCTCCGAATGTAAACATTCAAAATGGGATTGCCGTATTCATCCAGCTTCTCCGGCCCAAACGGCGAGTCCTTCAACTCCACCTTCCGAATCGCATCCAGAAACGCCTTCTGATCCTCCACATTCCCCTGCACCGCCTCAATCGCCTGCGTCAACCACTGCGCCGCTGTATACATCGCCGCCGCATAGTAGCTCGGAATGTCCCCATATGCCTCCATATACGCCTTCACAAACTCCTGCGTCGCCGGACTCTCCCGCCCCTCCGCATAATGCCCCGCCGAAATAATCCCCACCACGATATCGGGATTCTGCAAACCTCGAAGGACATGTTGATCCACCAGGGTCTCGTTGGCCAGGAGCGGGATCTTATCCTTCAGGCCGAACTGAGCCCAGGCCTGGAAGAAGCGAATCGCCGGGGCCCCGCTCTGGGCGACGAACACCGCGTCTGGCTTTAAAGCCTGGATGCGGGTGAGATAGGGGCTGAAGTCCTGTTCGTTAATTGGGTTCCACAGCTGCTCCAGAACTTTGCAACCGGCATCCGTGTAAGTGTTCACAAAACCGCCCGTCACCTCATGGCCAAAGGCGAAATCGTAGGAGAGGGTGACGATGGTCTTGTATCCCTGCTTGCAGGCCCACTCGCCGAAGGGATGATGCACCTGGCTGCTCGTCCAGCCCGCCACCCGCAGGATGTTCGGCGACCGTTGGCGCTGCGTCAGATCGTCCGCCGAAACTACCGGCATGAAGAAAGGAACATTGGTGCCCTTGATGTATCCGGCCACCGCCAACCCCTCATTCGCGGCAAGAGGCCCGACGAGCATATGGACGCCGCGCTGCTCCACCAGGAGGCGGGCCTTGTTCAGGGTCACGTCCGGATTGCTCGCCGTGTCCTCGTGGAACCACTGCACCTCCCGCCCCGCCACCCTGTTCCCATGCTGCTTCCACCACAGCTCCCACCCCCGCACCATATCCTGCCCGTTCGCTGCAAAGGCCCCCGAGGCAGGAGCAAGGACCCCGATCCGGATAGGTCCTCGGGCCCCGCCGGACGGGCCGCCTGCTGGTGCACACCCGATTGCCAGCGCAATCACAACCATGAACAGCATGAATCCCATCCCGTGGCCCCGGCGCATGGTTGACCTCCTTCAGGGTGTCTCATGTCGGGTTGGCACTGGCACCTCTCCTGCCGGCTCCTTAGCCGTTGTGGGAGATCGAATGGGCCGCAGCAGAGAACCGAGAAACCGAAGGTGTGACACAGCAACCCGAAGCCGATGAACCCCTCGCTCCAGTCCTCGCAACAACCCATCGGGCATGAAGAGGATGACCAGGACAAAGAGCGTTCCCATCACGATCAGCCAGCGATCGGTATACAGGCTGATCACGTTGCGAGTGAGGAGGATCAGGCCCGAACCCAACAGCGCGCCGATCAATGTCCCACTCCCTCCCAGGATCACCATGAGAACCCCCTCTGCCGATCGGGCGAACTCCACGGTGGCTGGGCTTACAAAGCGGTTGTAAAGGGCGTAAGCTGCTCCGGCGATCCCGGCAAACCCCCCGCTGATCAGAAAGGCAAGGAATTTATGGAGCGTCACGTTATAGCCCAACATGGGCATCCGGGCCTCATTGTCTCGGATCCCTCGTAGAGTCAGGCCGAAGGGGGAATGGGCGATCCGATGGAGCATCCAGGCGCAAACTGCAAACAGCACAAGCACGGCGTAATAGAACTGCCATGGCAGGATCAGGAACTCCGGTCGAGTGATGCCCCCGATCCCGTTCTCCGAGCCCGTCACCGAAGTCCAGCGGTAAGCCAGGCCCCAGACCAGCATCCCTTCTGCAAGGGTGATCAACATAAAGTAGAGACCTGCGGTGCGGACGGCGAGGAGACCGAACACCCCGCTGACGATCAGGGCTCCGAGGATCCCGGCTGGGATCGCAACGGTGTGCGAAAGCCCCATTCGGGCATTCAGGTAAGCCACCACATAGGCGGCCACCCCAAAGATTGCGGCATGGCCAAGGGGGACCAGACCGGTGTATCCCAGGAGAAGGTCAATGCTCATGGCCAGCAGGCCGAAGATCAGGATCTCACTGGCCAGATTGACATAAACAGGTGGAGCCACATAAGGAATGGCAGCCCCCGCTAACAAAGCCAGGGCGATGCCGGCCCGCTTCCGCCATCGGATGCTCATCAGCGCCTCCCCACCAGCCCCTGAGGCCGAAAGGCCAGGATGATCACCATGGGAGCGAAAAGGATGAAATAGGCAAGCTCCGGGAGCATGGATTTCCCGATGGCCTCCAGAAACCCCGCCAGGAGGCTCCCCACCAGCGCCCCTTGCAGGCTCCCCAGCCCACCCACGATCACCACCACCAGGCTGATCAGCAGGATATCGGAGTCCCCGCCAGGATAGAGCCCCAACAATGCCCCACCCAGCACACCCGCCACGCCGGCCAGGATCGCAGCCAGGACGAAGACCCCCAGGAACACGCGCTCGATATCGATGCCCAGGGCGGAGACCATCTCCGGATCATCCACCCCGGCCCGGATCACTGCCCCCCATCGGGTGCGCTCCAGCAACAGCCAGAGCGCCACGGCCACACTCGCTCCGATGAGGATCAGCAGCAGCCGGTAGCGCGGATAAGCGATCAGACCCAGATTCATTGCTCCCTGTAATGGCGAGGGGATCGGGATCAGAGTGGGAACCCCTCCCCATATCGCCAGGCAGAGATCCCCAGTAATAAAAGCCAGCCCGATAGTCAGCAAAACCTGAGATAACTCCCGACTGCGGACGAATCGAAGGAAACCTTCTTTGATCAGAATGTTGAGGAGCACAGCGGCGATGACCGCAGCGCCGAGGCCAAGCAGGAAGCTCCCGGTGGACCGAACAACCGTCAGGCCGATGTAACCACTGATCAGATAGAGCGCCCCATGGGAGAGATTGGCGACTCGCATCAGGCCGAAAATCAGGCTGAACCCGCTGGCCACCATGAAATACAGGGCGGCAAGGGATAACCCGTTCAGCAGCTGCAACACCAGGAACGAAGGCGACATCTTAACCCCCAATGGCAGAAATCACCGTTCCGCATCCCAAACTACAGCCCCCCGCCCCTTCAGCTCACCCGCCCGCAGGGCATGATGGACCTCCTCAACCCGCTGTGGGGGGACCACCTGGGTGACCACCGGGCGGATCACACCCTGTGCGACCATCTCCGCTGCCTCCATCAGCTCCGCTTTAGAGGCATAACGGGAGCCCAGAAGGGTGAGCTCCCGGAAGACCATCTGTCGGGGATCCGCCGGGAACGTCACGTCCCGGAAGGTCGTCAGGACCACCATCCGCCCCCCAGGGCCCAGCGTGTTCATCGCCCAGGTCAGGCTGGCCGGTGTTCCCACCAGGTCGATGATCACCGTGGGGCGTTCCCCGCCCCAGATCCCCCGCAGATCGAGCCGGGAGAAATCATGCGACAGCACCGGGATCCCACCCGCCTCGCGGATCAGATCGAATTTGGTCTCGTGGGCCTCCAGGCCGACTACGCTGGCTCCGAACAACCGCGCCATTTGAACCATGTGAATGCCGACTCCACCGCCAGCCCCGATCACAACTACCCGATCGCCTGGACGAACCTGAGCCCGGGTTTTGCACACATGCAGCGGGGTGGCGATGGCGTCCGGGATGGCTGTGGCCAGTGGGGCGGGAATGGACTCCGGAAGTGGGAGGAGATTGCGTGCAGGAAGGACCGCATAAGGCGCATAGCCCCCATCCCGGTGAACGCCTACCCATCCGGCGAGATTCTGACAGAGGGAATCCCGCCCGGAGCGGCATGGAAGGCAGACCCCACAGGCCAGGTAAAAATAGACCATCACCCGCTGTCCGGGAGCCAGGCCGGTCACCCCATTTCCGACCGCCACCACCCGCCCCACAATTTCGTGGCCGGGAACCCGAGGCAATGTTGCGCGCTCATCGGCCAGGTCGCCCCGCAGGCAGTTGAGAACCGTCAGGCCGATGCCGCAAGCCTCCACCCGGATCAGCGCCTCATCCGGCCCTGGATCCGGGATCTCGAAGGTCTCCCACACGAGTTCCCCGCCCCAGCGGTGAAGACGGTAGCCTTCTACCCGCATGTTTCTCCCCTCACTCCGGTGGCAATCGATGGCCGTAGCCTGCCACGAGGTTCTTGCAGCTCAGGGCGACCGTGTCCTCCAGCGCCCGGACCTCATGCTCCACATTGGGCGGGGCCAGGAAGGCCTGGCCGGGCCCAAGCTCCGCCGTCTGATCCGCGATACGCACCCATAACCGACCGCTGATCACATACAGGATCTGTTCGGAAGGATGGGCGTGGGGGATTGCCCCTTCCCCCGCTTTATATCGCAGCAGGCCTACCTCGATTTGCTGGCCCGTCAGCAGAGGCCCAAAGGCAGTGGAGTATTTCGGCGTCACCAGTTCGCCAGGCATCTCATTGAAGTCGTAGAAATACGTCGGTTTCCCCTGGTCCGCGCTCATCGGAGTGCTCCGGTCGATGGATATTGGGGATTCACAATGTTCTTAAAGCTCAACGCTTCTGTATCCTCCAGGGCGCGCACCGCATGCGGGACGTTGCTGGGGTGATAGCTGGCCTGGCCAGCCTCCACGATGTAACGTTCCTCCCCAAGGATCACCTCCAAACGGCCGCGGAGCACATAGATCACCTGCTCCTCAGGATGCGCATGCAGCTGGGCGCTCTCCCCTTTCGCAAAGTAAATCTTTGCGACCTCGATCTTCTCGCTCCGTAGCACAGGGCCTCGCGCTGCTGAATACTGGCCTGCAACCAGGTTGTCCGTATGTTCATCGAAGCGCACCAGACCCATCTGTGAGATCCTCCCGGGTCAGCATCGATTCAGCACCGGCCCGGACGATGAGATGGAAAATGTCCGGCCGGTTGTAATGTCCGGCATAGTCATGGATCATCTTCGCCTTCACACATTCCAGCAGATCGATCTCCGCCCACAGGATCCCCTCCTCCGGCCCCATAGGCCCAGCGATCACCCGACCCCAAGGATCGATAATGGTGGAACCTCCTGTTGCCCGCTCATCCCAGAGGAATTCGCGGTCGGCCTCGGTGTAAACCATCATCTCCCGGAGCTCATCCGTCATAGTTCCCCGACAATTCAGAACGAAGGCCTTCGTCATCAGCGCCAGCGCACGCCCGGCGATCGACACCCGTTCCTGGCCAGGGACCCCAAACCGGAGGTTCAGGTTAGGCCAGCTGACCACGATCACGTGGGGATACTCCGTGGCCAGCGTGAATACCGCGAGGGGATTGGAGCTCTCCGCACAGATCAGGCCGGCGATCCGGCCAAAATCCGTGGGAAAGGCCCGCAACGTGTCCCCCCGACCGCCGGTGTGGACCAGACGTTCGCCCACTGTGGGCACCAGCTTCTGATGCTTGCCCAGGATCTCTCCGCTGGGACCGATGAAAAGCTGGGTATTGTAAAGGGTTCCAAAGGTCCCCGGACGGCGCTCACAGACTCCGATCACTACATAAACCCCCGCCTCACGCGCCGCCTCGCATAGGGCTGTCGTGGTTGGACCAGGAATCTCAACAGCGTTCGCGAACAGACAAGCAGCCCACTCAATGCTCCGGGGGGAGGTGGCCGGATAAAAGTGATACCAGAGGGGATGCCCGGGGATGAACCCCTCCGGGAACCCGATTAACCGGACTCCCATTCGCCCTGCCTCTCGAATCAACCGACAGGCCTTCTCCGTGGTTGCCTCACGATCCAGGAAGACCGGAGAGGCTTGAGCCACTGCCACCTTGAGGCGGGCGTAGCGATCTCCCATGAGAAACACCTCCCTCAACTGGCCGCAGTCCCCGCCCGTTGACGGCGATACTGCTCCACCACCTCCGGGCCTTCCACAAAGGTCGTCCCGGCCGCCGCCTGATTGGGCACACCGGGATACGTGAAGACCAGACGGGCATCTTCTGTGTCACTGCAGTTCACAATCCCGTGGATCTCCCCTCGCGGGATATAAACGAAGGTGCCCTCCCCGACCTCGGTTTCGTAGTAGTTCTCCCCTTCCCCGATCAGCAAGCGAATCCGCCCTTTCAGAACGAAGAACCCGGCGTCACAGTTGGCATGGTAATGCCGCTGATTCCGAGAGCCAGGAGGAATAATGGTGTACCCCATCGTGAACTGGGGATTGCCACAGGTCTTATCGTTGATCCCAAAATTGATGTTTAATCCCTTCTCATAATCGGTATCCGTTGGAACATCCTGATAGTGAATGATGCGGACCATGACCACCCTCCTGTTTGAGATCAGCCAAATTGTGGATGGAACGAAACCGTTTCCTGTTTCTTGAAAGCCGCTCGCCCTCTATCTCCACCAATAGATCCGGTCCATCCTACGCGGACGGATGCCCCAGGGATCGGAGGTCCATCCGATCCCTGGGGCGCGGCAAGAGATTAAGGGAGACGGAGGGAAAGCAGCGGCGCCTCGGGAAGATCCTTGAAATACTCCGGATGTTCCTTGAGCACCTCCTCAATAATGGAAGTGTCGAAATAGCCCTCCATCGGAGCTGGCTCCTTCAGCCGTCCCTGCTGGATCAGGAGCTGGTTGGAGATGTCCCAGGCTTGCTTGGTGAAGTTAGTGATACGAGGGTCAAAGACCACGTTCTTCAGCGCCTCAGCTGCGATCTTCGGATCCAGGCCCTGAATCCAGTGAGAAGTGATCTCTCCTGCTTTCTCTGGGTTCTGACGCACCCATGCCATGGCTTCCGCATGCGCGGCGATCACCCGCTTAATCACATCCCGCTGCTTCGACAGCGAGTCTTTCCGCACCAGCGTGAAGATCACATATCCGAAGTGACCCCCATTGCGGGAAACCACCACAGCTCCAGGCACCTGCTTCTCCATCATGGTGACAAAGGGCTCCCACCCGGAAACCGCATCCACCTGGCCGCTCTGCAGAGCCGCCACCCAGTTCTCCTGCGGGATGTTAACCATCTTCACCTCTTTCGGATCCACCCCCACCTTCGACAGCACAGTTCGCAGATAGAGTTCTGCTGTCCCACCCGCTGAAAGGCCGACCGTCTTGCCTTTCAAGTCCTCCGGATGGTTCGCCCGAATGCCCCGGTCTCCCCGCGCGATGATGGCCAGGGGCTGGTCGTTGATCACCGTCGCCCCGTTCCCCATCCACACATCGACTGCGACGTTCTGGGAGCCTGCCGCGATCTCCGCCTGGAAGTTATTCATCGCGGAGCTTCCGATCAGTACATCCCCCGCTGACAGGGCCTTCGCACTCTCCTGTCCGGATCGGGTTCCCAGAATCTCTACTTGCAGGCCATGCTTGGCGAAAATCCCCGCCTCCACACCCGCAAACCATGGCGCCCCAAAAAGGTTCAGGACCACCGCGACGCGAACCCGTTCGGCCGCCGGCGTCGGGCTCGGGGAAGGCGCTGGCGTCGCCGCCGGCTGGGTCGGCACCGGCGTCGCTGGGGCCGCCGGAGCGGCCCCACCGGGCACCGCCGTGGGTGCCGTCGGTGTCGCCGGCGCGCACGCTCCCAGGGCGAACAGCCCTATAACCCCCCATATCGAAAGCCATCGCTTCCAGCTCATGGCACACCTCCCTTAAGGTGAGGATTCAGGGAGCTCGACTCGCCGGATCCAGTAGATCTCACCTAAGCGGGATATATCGACGGATTTCACATTCAAGAGAACAACACGGCTCCCCTGGACGCCCCCAATCATCCCGAATTGCTGAAGATATTTGATGTGGAAATCCTCAGGAGTGAAATCCAGGCGGACGATGAGCCTTGGAAAGCTCGAGGTTTGGATCATAGCCTGTTTCAGGGCCGGATCGATCCGGGTTCCAGCGGTCGCAATGGCGTAGAGGCGGATCCCGCCCAGGATCAAGAGGATCAGGGCCAGACCCCAAACCGGACGCCAGCGCAGCAGCAAGCGGATCCCGAGCTTCATCGTGCTCCTTTCAGGCTTTGTGCTCCACCACCAATCCCCACCGGCGGATAGTTGCCTGCTCCAGCGGCTCAAAGATCAACCGGTCGAGCAAGGTCGCCATCAGGCCCACCATCAAGATCCCCATCACCACCAGATCCTGCTTGAAATAGGAGCTGCCCAGGTAAATCTGATATCCGATGCCGGATGAGCTGGCGACGATCTCCCCGGCGATCAGTGCCCTCCAGCCCATCCCCAGTGCGACCCGAAGGCCGGCCAGCATATGTGGCAAAGCTCCTGGGATCAGCACATCTCGGATGACATGCCATCGGGTCCCACCAAGGGTATAGAGCGCGTTTTCGTAGACGCGGGGGACGACCTGAACACCCACCATTGTGTTCAGAGCAACCACAAAAACCACAGCGTTCAGGATCACAAACCCGATCACTCGCTCGCCCAATCCGAGCCATAGCATGATCAAGGGGAGCCAGGTTATTCCTGAAATGGAATTAAAGAAGTTGATCAACGGTCGAAGGAACCGTCCCAGCCCGGCGAACAAGCCCATCCCGAAGCCCAGCAGGATCCCCAGAATGCCCCCTAAAGCAAAGCTGATCAGCAGGCGAGCCAGGCTGATTCCCAGATTCCAGATCAGAGATCCATCAGCCACGCTTTGCACGAAAATCTCCCATACCTCTGATGGGCGAGGAAAGAGCGCCCGCGGGATCGCATAGGTGGTGGTGAGAATCCACCACGCCAGGATCAATCCGATAAACGGAATCACAGATTGTGTCCACGCCACAACGCGGCCCCGCATGTGACCTCCTATCGCTGCACTAAACCCCAGCGCCGGATGGTGCCCTCTTCCAGTGGCTGGAGAAGGAAATAGTCCAGGAAAGACCATGTGAGGCCAATCAGGATCATCCCGGCGATGATGCGATCGGCCAGGATCATCGATTGCGCCTTAAAGATCAAATATCCCAGTCCGTTTGCTGCCACGATCATCTCTGCTGCGATCAGGCCTCGCCAGGCATAAGCGAAACCGGTCCGAATACCGATCAAAACAGCTGGCAGCGATCCGGGCAGGATCACATCAGTCACAACATGCCACCAGGAACCGCCCAGAGTCCGCACCGCGTCGCGGAAGACTCGAGGGACGGTCTGAACGCCCACGATGGTGTTGAAGACTACAGGGAAGAACAGCCCATAGCTGGCGTCCAGGATAATGGTTTGATCTTTGAACCCCAGCCAGATGATGAACAACGGCAACCAGGCAATCGCCGGGATGCTGTTAAAGAATCGAATGAGCGGCAACAGGGTGTTCGCGATCGCCTCATTCAGTCCGATCCCAAATCCGATCAGGATCCCAATCGGGATCGCAACCCCCGCTGCCAGAGCGATCCGAAGTAATGAACGACTCAGGTAATCCACCAGAATGCCGTTCTTCAAGATATAGATCAACTCCCCTATGACCTCGCGGACGTCTGGAACAAAACGCGGATCGGGCTGGAGGAAAACTCGCACCCCTTCCCAAACCAGCAGCAACAAGAAATAAGGCCCCACATTGTAGACTATGGCCTCCAGAAATTCGAGGCGCTTCCACTCAATCCCTTTGGCCTGCCGCACAGCCTCTGCCAAGCCCGTGCCCGCCATCATCAGCTCCTCTGAACCAGCTCTTCATATTCCGCTGTCTGCACCTCAGCACGGACAGATTGGAAAAGATGATTCCGGTATCGGATGAACGCAGGATCCTCCAGAGTCCGCTCATTCCGCTCCCGCCGGGGGATGGGGTTCTGCACGATTTCTTTCACCTGTCCAGGGCGCTTCGTCATCACAATGACCCGATCCCCCAGGAGGGCCGCCTCGTCCACGCTGTGGGTAACGAAGAGGATCGTGTTCGAGAGCTGAAGGCTGAGCTTCAACAGCTCGTTTCGCAACGTGATCCGGGTCTGTACATCCAGAGCAGCGAACGGCTCGTCCATCAACACCACCTTGGGATTGCACGCCAGCGTCCGGGCGAGGGCCACCCGCTGCTTCATTCCACCCGACAGCTCGTAGGGATATTTGTTCTCAAATCCCTCCAGCCCAATGAGCTGAATGTAACGCCTTACGATCTCGTCCCGTTTCTCCCGAGGGACCCCCTGGATCTCCAGGCCATGGCTGATGTTCCGCCATACTGTCCGCCATGGGAGGATGGCGAATTCCTGGAACACCATCCCTCGATCCGGACCCGGACCGGTGACCGGGCGATCGTCCACCCGGATTTCTCCCATCGTTGGCTTCATTAACCCGGCGATCAAATAGAGCAGGGTGGACTTGCCGCAGCCGCTGGGTCCGATGATGCAGACGAACTCTCCCTGATCCACCTCAAAAGACACATCCTTTAAGGCCAGTACGGTCTCTCGGGTGTATCGATTGGTGTAGAAGTGAGTCACATTGCGAACGCAGATCTGACTACCCATCTCCATCCCCCGCTCAGCTGTATCGGATCACCTCCGTCGTGCCATACCAGTCGAACGGCTCCGGGCTCAGCTTCACGATGATGCTCTGGGTCTGGGTGTATTCCCGCAAGGCCTCCCATCCGTTCTCCCGACCGAGACCGCTAGCCTTCAATCCGCCCCACGGGGATGCCGGGTCGATCCGATGGTGATCGTTGATCCACACCACCCCTGCTTCCAGCGCCTGGGCCACCCGATGCGCCCGCCCCACATCCCGGGTCCATACCGCAGCCGCCAGCCCATAGGGGGAATCGTTCGCCAGCCGGATGGCCTCCGCCTCATCCTCGAAGGGGATCACCACCGTCACCGGACCGAAGATCTCCTCCCGGGCCACTACCATGTCGGGTCGGACATCCCCCAGGATAGTGGGCTCGAAGAAATAGCCCCGCTGCAGACGCGGATCCTCCGGGATTCGACCGCCGCATAGCAGCCGCGCGCCCTCCTGGAGCCCAAGCTCCACGTATCGCATCACCCGCTCCCGCTGGGCCTGAGAGATCAGCGGGCCGACCTGGGTAGCCGGATCCAGAGGATCCCCCAGCCGCAGGGAACGGGTCTTACGCACCAGCCGTTCCACAAAAGGCTCCAGGATCGACCGTTGCACCAGCAGCCGCGCCCCCTGCACACATGTCTGGCCGGTGGCGATGAAGGCAGCGAAGGCCGCCCCATTCACGGCCGCCTCCACATCCGCGTCCTCAAATACCAGGACCGGGGTTTTCCCCCCCAGCTCCGCCGTCACCCGGGCAAGGTTCCGTCCCGCCGCCGCCGCCACCGCCCGCCCTGTGGCGGTTCCGCCGGTGAGATCCACTTTCGCCAGGCCCGGATGCTCGGCCAGGGCTTTCCCGGCGGTCGGCCCGAAGCCCGTCACCACATTCACCACCCCCTCCGGGATCCCGGCCTCAGCGCACAGGCGGGCCAGCTCCAGCACCGTGAGCGGGGCCAGCTCCGACGGCTTGATCACCACGGTGTTGCCGGCAGCCAGGGCAGGGGCCAGCTTCTTCGTTGTGATCAGCAGAGGGTGATTCCAGGGGGTAAGCAGCCCCACGACCCCCAGAGGGATCCGCCGGACGTAATTGAGATACGGCCCGGAGAAGGGAACCACGGCCCCCTCCATCCCGACCGCCAGGGCGCCGAAATACTCAAACCATTCCGGGATCCGCGCCAGCTGGGCTCGCATCTCCCGGATCGGACGACCGGTTTGAAGGGTTTCGATCCGGGCGAGATCTTCCACAGCCTCCGCCAGCAATTGCGCCAGCCGATAAAGAATCCGCGCCCGTTCCCGGGGATCCCGACGGGACCAGCGGCCATCCCGGAAGGCCTCGGCGGCCGCCTGGACCGCCTGATCCACATCCTCCGGGGTCCCATCCGCTACCTCAGCCAGCACCTCACCTGTGGCCGGGTTCTCCACCGGGAAGTATCCGCCGCCTGCCGGCGGCACCTCCCGACCGCCGATCCAGTGGTTATAGCGTGGCCGGAGCCGGATCTCCGCTCGGGATACGGAAGAGACGACAGGCGTTCCCGCCACTGATGGCCTCCTCCTGATCGTGATCGCCACTTAGGGCGTCCAAATGCTCAGGGAACTTCACATCTGCCATGTCGAAAGGGAGATCGGTCCCCACCATCACCCGGGAGCATCCCACCAAATCAACGAGAAAGCGCAGGGGCAAATCCGCATGCACCACCGTGTCGAAGTAGAACCGATCCAGATAGGCAGAAGGCGGCCGCTCGATATATCGTCGGGCCTCTGCCCGGACGTGAAATCCGTGGTCCAGACGCCCGATCTGATAAGGCAGAAATCCGCCCCCGTGGACGAGCAGGAAACGCAAACGAGGATGGCGATCCAGGAATCCAGACAGGATCAGCCGCGCTGCGGCGACGCTGGTATCGAACGGGTTGCCTATCAGGTTGATCAGATAAAAATCAGAAAGACCTGGGCGTGGACCCACGTAATATGGGTGAAGCAACACGGGAGCCTCCAGGGTCTCCGCGGCCGCCCAGAACGGCTCAAAGCGCGCATCTTCCAGTGGCACACCCTCCACGGAGGTGCCCAGGATCACCCCTTTCAGCCCGAGCTCCGTGATCGCGTGTCGGAGCTCTGTGGCCGCCGACTCTGGATCCTGCATCGGCACGGTGGCCAGCCCATATAACCGCCCCCCCGACTCCGCGACCAGGCGGGCCATGGCTTCGTTCGCTGCACGACAGAACTCCACCGCGGCCTTCGGATCCACCCAGTAGAAGAACAGAGGCGGGGCAATGGAGAGCACAGTGATATCGATCCCCAGGCGATCCATTTGCCGGAGCTTCGCCTCCAGGTCCCAGAACTCAGGGGCCAGTGGATAGGCGTAACCCTGAGGATGGCACACATGCTCCTCCCCGTTCACCCGGCGGACCTCCACGCCGTCCAAGGCGCGTCCCCGACGGGCAGCGGCGATAAAGTCGACCGGGATGAAATGGGCATGCACATCCACCGTGGGCATCATCCATGCTCCAGGACAATCTTGAGGGCACTGCCTTCAGAGGCGGTCAGGAGGTTCAGGGCCGCCGGGAGCTCCGTCAGCGGCATGCGATGGGTCACCAGCGGCTCCACCCGGACCAGGCCACGGCGGACCAGCTCAATGGAGGCGGGGTAATCCTCCCCCTTGGCCGCGCGGGCGTTGAGGATGGCCAGCTCCTTGAAATACCATTGATAGAAGGGCAGCGCGCCCTCCCGCGCGGTGATGGTCCCGAAAACCAGGATCTGGCCGGCGATCCGGACCAGTTCCACGGCCTGGGCCAGGGTGGAGACGCTCCCCACCGACTCGATCACCACGTCCGCCCCCCGGCCACCGGTTGCCTCCCGCACGCCAGCCACGGCTTCCTCTGGGCTGAAGGTCAGATCCGCCCCCAGCTCCCGGGCCAGCTCTCGCTTCCACGCGCTGCGGGTCACCCCAATCACCGGGAAGGCCCCGCGCGCTTTCGCCAGCTGCACATGAAGCAGCCCTGTAACGCCCAGCCCCAGGACCACCACGGAGGTCCCTGGGAAGATCGACGCCAGCCGCTGGGCATGCAAGCAGGTGCTGAGGACCTGGATCACCGGAGCGGCATAATCCGGGACACTGTCAGGCAGGACGTAGACGTTCCGACGGGGCGCCGTCACAAACTCCGCGAACCCTCCATCTATATCCCGTCCCAGCAATCGCCCGTTCGGACAGAGGTGGGTCCGCCCAGCCAGGCAGTGAAAACAGGAGCCGCAGAAGGTCACCGGATCGATAATCACCCGCGTCCCGGGGGGCAGCTCCCCCGCCGGATCCTCCACCACACGGCCGATCATCTCATGGCCCATCACTCGGGGATACTGGACCGGGATGGCCCCGGTGTAAATCTTCTGATCGGTTCCACAGATCCCACTGTGGGTTACCCGCACCAGGACTTCCGCTGGGCCGGGATGCGGGCGGGGGATCTCCGCCTGCATCAGCATCCGGGGTCCTTGCAGCACCATCGCCTGCATGGGGGCCTCCTAGGCTGTGGCTTGCAGATAGGACTTCCAGACAAGCGCAGGCTCAGCACGCCGGATGAACCGGGCCGCCTTGAGCAACAGCGAGCGGTTTGCCCCATCGGAATGCAGAAACGTGGAGGCATCCCGGAGCAGCTTCTCCATCCCCGTGCCCATATCTTTCATAAAGCCATAGCCGCCGTGCAGCTCAAAGGCTGCAGTCACCACCTCCCACGCCACCTGGGAGGCGAAGACCTTGGGCAAAGCCCCGAGCGTGGGCTCCCACGCCTCCGGATGGTCCGCCGCCCACGCCGCTTGATAGACATAAGCCCGTGCGGCGTCCAGCTTCATCTTCATCTCCGCAAGCAGCGCGGCGATGAGATCATGTTCGATCAGCGGCCGCCCGCCCTGGACCCGTGTCCGCGCCCAGCGGAGGGCACGCTCGTAAGCCTCTTCGGCCACCCCAAGGATCGTCGCAGCCGCATAGGCGTTGCTGGCAGGGAAGAACCGGGCGAGGACCTCAAAGCCCCCATCCACTTCCCCCAGCACGTTCTCATCCGGGACAAAACAATCATCAAAAATCAGCTCCGCATTGTTCGTAAACCGCTCTCCCAGCTTGTCGTGCACACGCCCAATGCGGAAGCCAGGGGTCCCCTGCTCCACCAGAAAACAGGTGCTGCCTTCCACGAGGCTGGCCCCAGGGCGGGTCTGGGCGAAGATCATATAGAGCTGGGCACGATTGCCGTTGGAGATGAAATGCTTGCATCCGTTGAGGATCCAGCCGCCGCGCGCTCGGGTGGCGATGGTCCGGAAAGGAGCCTCTGGGTGATCATAAGGGATGATGTAATTCGAGGAAGTCTCCGGCTCGGTGATCCCGATGGCCAAAAGGAAGCGCGGATCCTCCCGGAAGCGAGGGAGGAAGCGGGCCTTTTGTGCCGGAGTGGCCGCCTTCTGCAACGCCTGGATGATCTTGAGGGTCTGAGCGAAGACGACGGCCACTCCCACATCCGCTCGGGCCAGCTCCTCGATCACCATGGCCGTGGTCAGCGTATCCGCCCCTGCTCCCCCGTAGGCTGGATCCAGCGTGAGGGTTCGCAGGCCATAAGCATCCCCCCGCTCCACGATCTCCCAGGAGAAACAGCTCTCCGGGTCCGGCTTCTGATCCAGCTCCGCCGCCCGCGGACGCACGACCTCCTCCGCGAACCGCCGTGCCGCCCCCAGGATTTCCCTGCGCCGCTCCTCATTCATTGCACCACTTCCTCCGGCTGTATCCGCTCAGATCCCAAGCTGAAGGCTATCGGGCGGGGACCCGCTCCGGGCCCAGGATCTCCTCCACGATCTCCCGGAACTCCTCTTCGCTGAGCAGCCGCTTGGTGCGGAGGGAATGGGCTTTGACCGCCATCAGGATGCGTCCAGCCTCCTCCTCCGTGGCCTGCACGCCAAGCCGCTCCAGCCACATCTTCACCGAGTCCAGACCGCTCCCCTTTCCCAGCACCACCTCTGCCGGCCGCTGGCCCACCACCTCCCAGCGATACGGGAACAGCTCGGTCACTTTCTCATATCCGCAATTGCGGAACCAGGACGCAATGATCCCGGATTCGATCTGATACAGCCCATCCCCCACTACCGGCTTGTTCGTGGGGAACGACTGGCCGGAAAGCCGCTGGACCAGCTTGGCGACCTCATAGAGCTTGGAATAGTCGATCCCCAGATCGATCCCATAGAGGGCCAGGAGGGCCATCACCGTCTCCTCCATAGGGGTGTTCCCCGCTCGCTCCCCCAGCCCGAGGACCGTGGTATGCATGACCTCCACGCCGTTGGCCAGGGCGATCAGGGTGTTGGCCACCCCCAGCCCGAAATCCATGTGGAAGTGGGCTTCCAGACGGACGTTCACCCGCTCCTTGACATTTCGGACGAAATAGGTCATCGCATGAGGAGAACAGACCCCGAAGGTGTCCACCAGCACCAGGGCATCCATATGGCCATGGGTGGCCACCTGGGTGATCAGATCGAGGACCCAGTGAATATCCGCGCGGGTGAAATCGATGGGGAAAAAGACCACCTCCAGGCCCTGCTGATGGGCGTAGGCAGTGGCCTCGATGGAGAGATCAATGGCCTTTTGAAGCGGCCAGCGGTAAGCATGCTGGATCAGATGGGCGCTGGAGGGGATTTCCACCACCACACCCGAAACCCCGCAGTCGACCGCCCGCTTGATGTCTTCCACCATGCAGCGGGAGAAAGCATAGATCCTGGGTCCCAGGTTCCGTCGCACGATCTCCCGGATGGCCTCCGCGTCGTCGGGGGAAACTGCAGGCATCCCCGCCTCGATACGATGCACCCCCAGCTCAGCGAGGGCCTCGGCAATGCGAATCTTGTCCTCTTTGGTGAAGATCACCCCGGCCTGCTGCTCGCCGTCCCGCAGGGTCACGTCATGGATCTGAATGCGCGACGGGAACTGCAGCTGCGACCGGACCTCATCGACATAGTTCCAGGGGCTGACGAACCAGCGATCGGTCTGCCAGGGTTGATGGCTGCTCATTGCGATGACCTCCCAGCGCGAGCATGAACGGCTTCTAACACCTCGGGATTCACCGGATTGCGCGGCGGCTGGCCCTGGAGCACCCGGACCACTTCCTGGGCGGCCTTGGTCTGGAGATCAACCAGCGATTCCTCGGAGTAGAAGGCGATATGAGGAGTCAGGATCACATCCTCCCGGCGAAGCAATGGCGAATCTGCGGGGGGTGGCTCCTGCTCCAGCACATCCAGGGCCGCCCCCGCCAGCCGCCCGGAATCCAGCGCTCGGAGCAGCGCTCCCTCATCCACGATGGGCCCGCGGGCGGTGTTGATCAGGAAAGCGCCCGGTTTCACTTTCTGAAAGATTTCATCGTTAAACAGATGGCGGGTTTCCGGTGTCAGCGGGACATGGATGGAGATAAAATCCGAACGCTGAAGGAGATCCTCCAGGCTGACCGGGCGCGCGCCCTGGGCTTCCACGAACTCCGGGGAGAGATAGGGATCAAAGGCCAGTACCTCCAGGCCCAGGGCCCGGGCCTTCTGCGCAAGCGCCCGCGCGATCTTCCCAAACCCCACCAGACCCAGCACCCGGCCCCGCAGGCGGTGGATCGGGGTTACCACCCTCACGCTCCACGTCCCAGCCCGCACCGATCGATCAGCCGGGAATAACCGACGGGCAAGGGCGAGCAACAGCGCCAGCGCGTGGTCGGAGACCTCGTCGATGCAATAATCCGGGACGTTGGTGACCACGATGCCAGCCCGGGTGGCCGCCGGCACATCCACGTTGTCTACCCCGATCCCGAAGCGGGCGATGATTCGGCAGCGCCGCAATTGCTGGATCAGCTCGGCCCCGATCGGCATATAAGTGACCATCAGGGCATCTGCCTCCTGGGCCAGGGCAGCCACCCGCGCCGGATCCGGCGCTTCAGCCAGGCGGAGCTCCGCCCCGATGGAGGCCAGCACCTCCCGGGCCGGCTCCAGGGTGGGGAACACCGAATCCGTCACCACCACCAGCGGGCCCATCAACGCCCTCCCACCAGCTCCCGGGCCCCCACGGCCTCCTCCATATGCTCCATCAGGGTGAAGACCACAGGGCCCTCCTTCGTCACCAGGACGTTCTCCTCCAGCCGCACCGTCTGCCGCAGACCCGGCTTGCCCGCATAGGTCTCGACAGCGAAATACATGTTTTCCTTGATCTCCGCCGGGTACTTCAGGGAATAGGCGCGGGAGATCCACATCCCTTCGTAGAGCGAGAGGCCGATGCTGTGGGCGAACTGCTGGAGGGTAACCGTGCCGTATTTGTCGTCGTCATACTCGGGGAAACAGGCCGCGACGTCGGCCGTGGTGTTGCCGGGACGCAGCTTGTCGATCGCCGCATACATCGAGTCGTAAACTTCACGGTAGAGATCGATCTCCTCCTGCGTCATCTTGGCCGCACACTTGAAGCAGCGGACGAAATCCACAAAGTAACCGCCAGGCCCCACCGCGTTGATATCCACAATCACCAGATCACCCTGCTGGATCATCTTGTCCGTGGCCCAGCGGCGGTAAGGACTGGTGTTCCCACCCGAGGCGACGATGATGTCGTAGATCACCTCACAACCCATGGAGAGCATGAACTCATGGACTTTGGCCTCGATATCCCGCTCCCGCACCCCCGGCTTGAGCCACTCGTATTTGATCTTCCACATCGCCGCGCTGCCGATGGCGGCGGCGATCTTCAGCAACTCGATCTCATCCCGGGTCTTGACCACGCGGGCAGCGGACATCGCTGGCCAGCCGTTCACAATCTTCAGGCCCCGCTCCTGGAACGCCTCCAGCGCGGCCATGTCGATGTTGTCGATCCCAATCCGCTCATTGCGGACTCCGTGCTCCTCCAGAACTTCAATAATGCTGTCCACCATCCGACGGGCCATATAGGGGATCGCCCCCTCCGCCCACTGCCAGGTGATGGCCGGCCGGATCCGCCCCTCCAGCCAGGGGAGATCGAGCTTGGCGCACTCCAGATCCGAGCCCGCTGTCTCGAAAAGGACCGGCGGGGCACCGTTCGGCACCACGGCATAGCGGATGTTGATGTTGTATTTCCAGTTCCCCTGGAAGGATCCGGTAACATAACGGATATTCGGCCCGGCGAAGAGGACAAGGGCACCGAGATCATGCTTGTTCATCTGCTCATAGACCCGCTGGAGCCGCTCCCGGCGCAGGCGCTCGAAATCCACCCGATATTGCCAGTCCGTCGCGGTAATGCTGTAAAGGCGCCGTGGATCCCATTCGTGGGGCCGCCCCAGGAACTGATAGTCCAGCGCATAACCCTTGTAATCAGCCATGGGAAGCCTCCTTTTAAGAGGGGGTTCCTGCCGTCACCGCAGCGCGAGAGGTGATCAGGACACCGTCCACAACGGCCTGAAGATGCTCTTCCGTTTCCCGTTGGGCCGCAACCGGATCCCGACGACGGCATGCCTCCAGGATCTGGCGATGGCTCGCCTGAGCGGACTGGCGATATTCCGGGGTGGAAATGTATTGCCGAATGTAGGGGGCCACGATATTGCGGAGGTTATCGATGAGGGCCAGCAATCGAGGCCGTTTCGCCGCCTCATAAATCATATGATGGAAGCGATAGTTCAGATCGATCCACGTATCCGCATCCTCGGTCTCATCCATCGCCCGGAGGATTTCCTCCAGCGCCGCCAGGCGCTCCTCGTCGATCTGGGGAACCGCCAGACGGGCAGCCAGCCCCTCCAGCACCCGCCGCAGCAAGTAGATCTCCTCCAGCTCCTCCGGCGATAGCTCCGCCACGATCGCCCCCCGGTAGGGATGGATCTGCACCAGCCCTTCCGCTGCCAGCTTGCGCAAGGCATCCCGAACCGGGCTGCGGCTTACCCCCAGCAATTCCGCGATCTCGTTCTGGTCCAGCTTTTCCCCGGGCTTCAAATACCCCTTCAAAATCGCCTCCCGGAGCTTGCTGGCCACGTATTCCTCAAGGGTCATAAAAAGCGGGGCCGCCTCGATCCGCAATGGGGTCATTCTCCTCCTCCACCCTGCATTTTGTATACAGGATACTGAGTTCGGTATTCTATATACCACATACCAGCTGACTTGTCAAGACCCCTCAAGACCTTTCCTGGCCGACTCAGCACTCTAATTGTGAAAAATTACACAACTTATACGGGCATAGGTTGGCGCGGGGAATTCACGGAAAGAGGAAGATAGATGATCAGGGAGGTGAAGGGGGTGTGAAAAGCTCACAATTTATCTATGTAAGGCTTATATATAAAGACGAGAGACCTCTTCTTAACACTGATTCAGGAAGAGGCCCCACAATCGGTTTCGAGCGCCCGGATTTTCTCGACCCGGCGGGCGTGGCGCCCCCCCTCGAAGGGGGTGCGCAGCCAGGTCTCCAGGATCTCGATGGCCAGCCCCGGCCCCACCACCCGCCCTCCCATGCACAGGATATTGGCGTCGTTATGCGCGCGGCTCATGCGAGCGGAATATACATCCGAGACCGCCGCGGCGCGGATCCCGGGCACCTTGTTGGCCACGATGGACATGCCGATGCCCGTGCCGCAGATCAGAACCCCGAAATCCGCATCGCCCCGGGCCACCGCTTCCGCTACCACCCGGGCATAGTCCGGATAATCCACGGAATCCGGCCCGTGGGTTCCGAAATCGATGACCTCGATCCCCCGCTCCCGCATATAAGCGGCGAGCACCTCTTTCAACGCATACCCCGCATGATCCGCGCCGATCGCGATCCGCATCCCTGTTTCCTCCTTGAGAAAATCGGAGCTGCGCGCTAATGGGTGATCGCCACGACCCGGTCGAGGCCGGCGCTATCTTTCAATAAACGGACCACGGCTCGGGGGAAGGCCGAGCGCGCCAGATCGAGGACGGCCGGGCCCTGACCGGCCCCGATTTCCAGGAACACCGCCCCCATCGGCCGGAGGTAACCCGGCGCCTGAGCCAGGAAGCGGCGGATGGCCTCCAGGCCATCGGGCCCGCCGTCCAGCGCCAGGATCGGCTCATAGTCCCGGATCGCCGGATCCAGATCTTCCCACTCGGAGCGGGCCACATAGGGCAGATTTGCGACCAGCAGATCCACTGGCTCCGGCAGCGGGGCGCAGAGATCCCCCTGAAGGAACGTCAGCCGATGGGCAACTCCATGGCGGATCGCATTCTCCCGGGCCACCTCCAGAGCCTCGGGAGAGAGATCCGTGGCATAGCCCCGACTGTTGGGTAGATAAACCGCGAGGGCTACTGCGATGCAACCGGACCCCGTGCCGATGTCCGCGAAGGTGAGCGGGGCGTAGGTTCGATACGCCCGGCTCCGGGCCCACTCCAGGGCGGCGTCCACCAGGTGTTCGGTCTCCGGACGCGGGATCAGGACGGCGGGCGTGACCTTGAAGGGCATCCCATAGAACTCGCGCTCTCCGATCAGATAAAAGAGGGGCTCCCCCCGCGCGGAGCGCGCCACCAGCTGGGCGAAGGCCTCCCACTCCGAATCCGTCAGGACCCGCTCCGGATGGGCCAGCAAATCGGCGCGCGATACCCGGAGGATATGGGCCAGCATCACCTCGGCGGCCAGCCGGGGCTGGGTCGCCCGGACCTGCCGGGCGGCCCAGGCGATGGCCTCGCGAACCGATGGAGCCTGGATTCGTGTCGGATGGACCATCCGATCGTTCCACCAGAGACGATATCCCCGTGCTTCGGACGAACGAACCCCCGGATTTTCCTGCCCGGTTTCCTGCCCGGGAGCCTCGGGAATCCCCAGGTTCACCCGAAGCCCACATGGTCTCAGCATAGCCTGAAGGGCGAACCCCGGCCAGTTTTGCGGGGGGCAGCGCTTCGAAAATAATAGTGATCAAGGCCCGTGAGCAGGACAACCCGCCCGAGGATCCTGGGGAGGGAGGAGAAAGCGCGTTGGAGGTCCCATGAGGATCCGCGGCACGACCCGCCTGGTGGGGTTGCTGGGATGGCCGGTGGCCCATAGCCGGAGCCCCCAGATGCATAACGCGGCCTTCGCGGCGCTGGGGCTGGATTGGGTCTATGTGCCCCTGCCCGTTCCGCCCGAGAGGCTGGAAGACGCCCTCCGGGGTTTGCGCGCCATGGGCTTCGCCGGGGCCAATGTCACCGTCCCCCATAAGGCGGCCGTGATCCCTTACCTGGATGAGATCTCCCCGCTGGCCCGGGCGATCGGAGCCGTGAATACCCTCCGGGTGGTGGAGGGACGATGGGTTGGGGAAAACACCGATGTGGAAGGATTCCGCCGGGCCCTAACGGAGACCGGGCTTTCCGCCCGGGGACAGGCGGTGGCCGTCCTGGGGGCCGGCGGGGCCGCCCGCGCGGTCCTGGCCGCCCTGGCCATGGAAGAGGCCGCCGAGGTCTTCCTGATCAACCGAAGCCCGGAGCGGGCTCACCGCCTGATCGCCGAACTGGGGGAAACCTTCCCCGCCGCTGGCCTTCGCCTGCCGCCCACCCATGTGCTCCGCCCGGAGGAGCCCCCCCCGGAAGGCGTCGCGCTGCTCATCAACACCACGCCGGTCGGCATGGCACCAGAGGTCGAGGCCTCCCCCTGGCCGCCCGAACGCCCGTTCCCCTGGGGCCTGCAGGGTGTCATCGATCTCATCTATGAGCCGCCGCGGACCCGTTTGATGGCCCTGGCGGAGGCGGCGGGGATTCCCGCTTTCAACGGCCTGGGGATGCTGCTGCACCAGGGGGCCCTGGCGTTCACCATGTGGACCGGTCAGGAGGCCCCTCTGGAGGTGATGCGGACGGCGCTCCAGGGGTGACCCGCAAAACAACCGCCGGGATTCGACAGCCGCCCGGGATCGCAATAAAATAAGGTGATCCAGGGATCAGCCCCCAGGGCCGTCCCCCGCGTTCCAGCGGGGGCTGGTCATCCCGCCGGATGGCCCCTGGGGGCATGCCCTGAACTCTGAATGGAGGAGTGCCATCGCAAGGATGACCCAGTTCCAGATCACCGATGACCTGGAAGCGCTGTTGAACGTTCTGCCTCCAGACATCGCCCAGGCCGTGCGGGATCGCAATCGGAATGAGGCCCTGCTGGAAGTCGTGCTGGACCTGGGACGATATCCGGAGGCCCGATATACGGATGGCGAGGTGACCCTTTGCCAGCGTGAGGTGACCGAAGCCGACCTGCAATACGTGGTCTCCCGCATCGGGGAGTTCGATGCGGACAACCGGGCCGGGATCCAGCGGACCCTGCATCGGATCAGTGCGATCCGCAACCGGCGCGGCAATATCATCGGCCTGACCTGCCGGGTCGGCCGGGCTGTCTACGGCACGATCGAGATCATCCGGGACATCATTCTCTCCGGAAAGAACATCCTCCTGCTGGGCCGCCCGGGCGTCGGCAAGACCACCATGCTGCGGGAGGCGGCACGGGTCCTGGCGGAGCACAAGCGGGTGATCATCGTCGATACCTCCAACGAGATCGGAGGCGACGGGGATATCCCGCATCCGGCGGTCGGTCGTGCACGCCGCATGCAGGTCCCCAAGCCCAGCCTCCAGCACGAGGTGATGATCGAGGCCGTGGAGAACCACATGCCCGAGGTCATCATCATCGATGAGATCGGGCGCGAGCTGGAGGCGATCGCCGCCCGCACCATCGCCGAGCGCGGTGTGCAGCTGATCGCCACCGCCCACGGGAACACCCTCGAGAACCTGCTGATGAACCCTACCCTCTCCGACCTCGTGGGTGGCATTGAGAGCGTGACGCTCTCAGACGAGGAGGCCCGGCGGCGGGGCACCCAGAAGACGGTCCTCGAGCGGCGCGCGCCTCCCACGTTCGATGTGCTCATCGAGATCCAGGACCGCCAGCGGTTGCTGGTTCATCACGATGTGGCCGCCAGCGTGGATGCCCTCCTGCGAGGCCAGCAACCCGATGTGGAGCTGCGTTATCGGGACGAGGAGGGTCGTATCCACATCGAGAAGCCCAGGTTCCGGCGGGCGGTGATGGTGGGGAAGTCTCCCCTCCCCTTCTGGCGCGGGGAGATCATCTCCACCACGCCGATCGCCGCCGGGGAATCCCTGCCCGCCTCCCCGCGGGTGACCGTGGAGCGCGCAGGGGTGTTTGAAGACGAGGAGGAGCTGGAGGAAGCCCCATGGACGGTCTCCCCGCTTCCCTCGGGCAATGGGCCGCGGCGCCCCCTGCGGGTGTATCCATTGGGCCTGGCGAGGAACCGCCTCCAGCGGGCGGCCAGCGTCTTCGGGACCCCCATTCAGATCGTGGAACAAATCGGGGAGGCGGACGTGGTGATCACCACGAAGGCCCATTACCGGCGCCATCCCCGGGTGCTTCACGAAGCGGAAGGTCGCGGGGTCCCCATTTATGTAGTCCGCTCAAACACGGTGACCCAGATCGAAAGCTGCCTGGCGGATATCCTGAATCTGACACCTGCCGAGGGGGAAGAGGACGATCGCCTGGCCCAGGCGCTGGAGGAGGCGGAGGCCGCCATCCGGAAGATCCTGAACGGGGAAGCAAAATACGTGGATCTGTCCCCCCAGAATGCTTATATCCGGCGCCAGCAACACCTTCTGGCCCGCCAGTATAATCTGATTTCCCACAGCTACGGGAAGGAGCCGAACCGTTATGTTCGAATCTACGCGGAGTGAGATTCTGTTGGAGGGGAAGCCTTAAAGCTCCCAGAGGCCCGCCGGCGCCATCTCTCCTCGTTCGCTCAAGATCAACCCGATGCGATGCTGATGAGCAGCCTGAACGGCCCCCAGCTGCATGGTCATCCCGAAAATAAACGGGCGGATCCGCCCCTGGATCCCCCGCTCCCGCAGGAGCCTCCGGATGCGTTCCCGGCTGAGGATCCCCGCGAAATCCTCGAAATCCCGGGGTCGAGCCCTCACCCGCACCGAGATCAGAAGCCATTCGACGTTTCCCCCGGCATCCCGAACCTGAGTGACTCCGTCGATCTCCGTCTCAGAATCCAGGGGTAGAGAGGAGATCGGCATCTGGAGTTGATATCCCCGGCTTTCCAGCCATCGCTCCATATAGACCGCCATGCGCTCCTCCGCCACGATCCCCACCACGGACCCGAAACGGTTGAGTTGATCCCCCATCGCTTGTTGCGCAAGGACCAACCGACGGATCTGAGCAGTCAGATCCCGGATCTCCTCCTGGATCCGGATCTGTGTCTCCTCCAGCCGGGCCAATCGTTCCTCCGTCCGAATCTGCGCCTCCTCCAGCCGCGCCAGCCGCTCCTCCGCCCGTATCTGCGCCTCCTCCAGCCGGGCCAATCGTTCCTCCGCCTGCCGCTGGGCCTCGGCCAGCTTCGCCACCGCCTCCTCCAGCCGCGCCAGCCGCTCCTCCGCCCGGATCTGCGCCTCCTCCAGCTTTGCCAGCCGCTCCTCCGCCCGGATCTGCGCCTCCTCCAGCTTTGCCAGCCGCTCCTCCGCCTGCCGCTGGGCCTCAGCCAGCTTCGCCACCGCCTCCTCCAGCCGGGCCAGCCGCTCCTCCGTCCGAATCTGCGCCTCCTCCAGCCGGGCCAATCGCTCCTCCGCCTGCCGCTGGGCCTCGGCCAGCTTCGCCACCGCCTCCTCCAGCCGTGCCAGCCGCTCCTCCGCCCGTATCTGCGCCTCCTCCAGCCGCGCCAATCGCTCCTCCGCCTGCCGCTGGGCCTCGGCCAGCTTCGCCACCGCCTCCTCCAGCTTCGCCTGGTTTGCCGCCAGATCCGCAAAGCGCTGATCCACCTCTGAACGGAAGCGAATGAGCGCTTCGACCTGGCGTTCCTGAACATTCGCCAGGGCCTGAATCGAAGACGTTATGGTTTGCAACACAGCGAGCATAGAGGAGAGGGCCCGCGTTTGCTCCTGCTGATGACGGGCGACTTCCGCCAGCACGGTGCCGATCATCGCCTGGAGGGCCTGGACCTGCGCGGGCAGGACCATCACCTCCTCGCCCAGCAATAGCTGGCGCAGGCGCTGAAGCCATTCCCGATTCTCTTCCAGCAGGCGAATCAGATCGTCGAAATCTTCCACGGTGAACGCCATCCTTCAGCCCCTCCTGGAGGTAACATCGAGCCATCTCATTTTACATCAATGACGGAAATGGCGCCTTCCGGTGAACACCATGGCGATCCCCCAGCGATCGGCGGCCTCGATCACCTCGGGATCCCGAATGGAGCCCCCAGGTTGGATGATCGCCGTCACCCCGGCGACCGCAGCGACCTCCACGCCATCCGGGAAGGGGAAGAAGGCATCGGAAGCCAGCACGGCGTCCCGGGCGCGCTCCCCCGCCTTTCCCACAGCGATCCGCACCGCATCCACCCGGCTCATCTGCCCCGCTCCGATCCCCACCGTCTGGCCCTCCCGGGCCAGCACAATCGCATTGGAGCGCACATGGCGAACCACCCGCCAGGCAAACCGGAGATCCTCCCACTCCGATGCCGATGGCGACCGGCGGGTAACAACCTTCCAGGTGGCCGGATCTTCTGACTCGCGATCGGGGGTTTGAACCAGGAATCCACCCAGGGCGCTTCGGATCTCCAGGGCAGGCACATCTTCCTCCTTCATACGGAGCACCCGACATGCCTTCTTCTTCGCCAGATGCGTTATCGCTTCCGGTCGATAGGCAGGGGCGACAATGACTTCCAGAAAAATCTCCCGAAGGGCCATGGCCGCCTCTTCATCGACCTCACAATTGAACGCGACGATCCCACCGTAGGCGCTTTCCGGATCACTGGCCAGAGCGCGCCGGAAGGCCTGCGCCGCGGTATCCGCCACCGCGGCGCCGCACGGATTGTTGTGCTTGACGATGACCGAGGCCGGCGCGGGGAGATCCTGCACCGCCCGCCATGCGGCTTCCAGATCCAGCAGGTTATTGTAGGAAAGCGGTTTCCCCTGGAGCACCTCAAACGGAAGGGGGCGAAGAGGATCCAGGTAAAAGGCTCCGGCCTGATGGGGGTTCTCGCCGTATCGCAAGGCGATCGCCGGCCGCGCGGAGAGGAGCAACCGCTCCGGGAGCGACCCGGAGCCCGGGCCCTCCGGCTCCAGATACCGGGCAATCATTGCATCGTAACCGGCCGTCAGCCGGAACGCGCGGGCCGCCAGGTGCCGTCGCAGCTCCAGGGGAACGTCTCCTCTCTGGCGAAGGGCTTCCAGGACGAGGGGATAATCCGCGGGGCTGCTGCACACGATCACCCGGGCGAAATTCTTCGCGGCCGCCCGCAGGAGCGCCACGCCGCCGATATCAATGGCTTCGATCGCCTCCTCCAGGCTCCCCCCTCGGGCGGCCTCTTCGAACGCGTAAAGATTCACCGCCACCAGATCGATGGGATGCCCCCCGATGGCGGCGAGCTCCGTCAGATCCGCTTCCGTGGGCCGGGCCAGGATCCCGGCGTGCACCCTGGGATGGAGGGTCTTCACCCGTCCTCCTAAGATCTCCGGAACGCCCGTCCATTCCTCCAGCGGGGTTACCGGGATCCCTGCGGCTGCGAGAGCCTGAGCGGTTCCCCGCGTGGCGAGGATCCGCCAGCCCAGCTCAACCAGCCCCCGGGCGAACTCCACCAGCCCGCTCCGATCCGTCACGCTGAATAAAGCGTAGCGCTCCGCCATCCGCGCGTTACCCCTTCAGGAACTCCTCGATCGCGGAGCGGCTGATCCGATAGGTGGTGCCGATCTTGCGGGCCTTCAGCTGGCCGGATTCGATCAGCTGCAGGACATCCTCCGGGGATACCTTCAGGTAGGCGGCGGCCTCTTCCACCGTCATCACCTCGGGCGCCGCTGCAGGGGCGGCCGGCCGGGCCGTCATCCCCTGGAACAGCTGGGTGAAAAACTGGGCCAGCCCGAAACCCGCCCCCGCGCCCACGCCCGCCGCAGCCAGTCCCCCCAGCTCCTGCTGCGCGGCCTCCCGCAGGGCATCCGCCGCCTGCAGCTGCGCATAGGTCTGCACGTCCAGCAACCCCATCGCCCGCAGCTCCTCAATGGTCTTCGAGGAGGGGCGGAGGGACTGCACGTAGAACGCCTTCAGGTCCAGGCCCAGTGCCCCGAAATCATCCTGCGCCATGGCCCGCACCGCCGCGCCCAGCTCCTCGAAAAACCCCGCGAGATCCACCACCGGCCGGTTGAAATTACCCACGACATCGGCCAGCTTGCTCACCAGGATGCTGCGCAGGTAATCCACAATGCGCTCCGTCTCGTAGAGACGCTGGACCCCCACGATCTTATTGACGAACAGCTGGGGATCCCTCACCTGGATCGCAAAGGTTCCGTGGCCCTGAAGCAGGACCACGCCCAACCCCATGCCGGGGTTGCGGACCACAATGGGTTCGGGGGTTCCCCATTTCAGATCCACGAACTCCCGGGTGGAGACGAAATAGACCTCGGCCGTGAAAGGGGAACGGCCGCTGAAGAGCGGCCCCAACAGGTTGATCAGGAGCGGGATGTTGGCGGTGGTGAGGGTGTGGCGGCCGGGGCCGAACACATCCAGGGCTTTCCCGTCCCGGAAGAAGACCGCCACCTGGCTTTCCCGCACGATGAGCTGAGAGCCCAGGCGGAAATCCCCGGCTCCCTCCTCGGGGAACCGTCGGACAATCTCCCGGCCGGTATCATCCGCCCACTCGATCACATCGAAGATCCGCGGCATCCCTGCCTCCTTTCTCCGTCGGCGGGGTGTCCTCCCGATCCGAACCCGGCGGCACGAGCTCCGCGTATCCAGTCTAATGGAAGAACGATCGGAACGCCACCAGGAAACCGATCGCCACCACCGTCCGCCGCACCCAGATGCGATCGACCCGACGCGCGATGGCGGCGGATGCATAGCCCCCGGCCAGCGCGCCGATCGCCATCCACAGCACATCCCCCCAGAGCACCGCGCCGGAACGGATAAAGTAAAGCGCGGCGATCCCGTTGATGGTAAACGCCAGGACGTTTTTCAACCCGTTCATTTGATGGATATCCGTCAGCCCCATCAGTTCCAGGGCGGCCAGCATCAGGATGCCGATCCCGGCCCCAAAGTAGCCCCCATAGAATCCCACCAGAAGCTGGAAGAAGACGAGAGCCGCCCACCGCCGGGCGGAGATCGAAGTCGTGGACCGCGGCAGCCAGCGCTGGAGCTGCGGGCCGATCATCAGAAGGATCGTGGCGAACAGCAGCAGATAGGGGATAATCCCCCGGAACATCCGTTCCGGCGTGTGAAGCAATACATACGATCCCAGGAATCCACCGACCAGGGAGGGCCATAAGAGGATCAGCAACCAGTGACGGATCCGCTTCAACTCGTGACGGAACCCGAAGGCTCCGGCAAGGGATCCGGGGAGGAGGGCCACCGTGTTGGTGGCGTTGGCCAGGATGGGATGACGGCCCAGCCACAGCAACGCCGGGAAGGAGATCAGAGTCCCCCCGCCCGCGATGGCGTTCATCCCCCCCGCAATGAAAGCCGCGATGAAGACGATGGGCGCATCTCGCATGAGGCTCCTCCATCCAGCGCAGGAGTTGTGCCAGCGATTTTACTGGAGAATCGCAGGGCGCACCCGGGGCCACAGATGGATGGCAAAGGCGAGGACCCCCAGCGCCTCCAATCCAGCCCCCAGGGCCAGCCCGATCCCCCATCCGGCCGCTCCCGCCAGGCCGGCGCTGAGGACACCGGCGTTCAGCAGCCCGAAAGAAGCCCAGGCCCACCCTGCCCGCCCGCGCGGATCCCCGGGGCGCTCCAGGGCGAACCGCGGGAAGATCCAGTAGGCCACCCCGAAGGCCAGCTGAACCGTCCAGCCGATGAAGAGGGCGTGGATATGCCAGGGGAGCAAACGCATCACCCACGGCGCATAAGGGAATGCCTTATGGGCCAGCATCAGGCCGCCTATAAGGAAACCGAGAGCCAGATGCCCCAGGGCCATCCGGATCATATAACGGCTCAACGGCGGCATCTCACCTTCCCTTCACCCGGGGCCAGAGCAGCCCCACGAAGATCCATCCGGCCGCCACCAGGGTCAGCGCACTCAGCAGCAGGCCCCAGCGGGCGATGGGCTGAGGATCCACGGCGACCCACGGCTCGCAGATCGCCCGGAGGATCAGCCCGCCGTTCAACAGGAAGAAGACCGCCCAGGCCAGCGTCTCATTCCCTCGGGGGCGCTCCTTTGAGAGGGGCGGGAACATCCACCAGGCCACCCCGATGATGAACTGGGCAACGCCGCCAAGCATAAACAGGTGGAAATAAACCGGGCTGGCGGCGGCCAGGACCGGGGGCAGCTCCACGATGCGCCCCAGCCCCAGAAGCCACCCCAGAAGCAGGGCCAGGATCAGATGGATCAGCGCAGCTCGAAGGAACCACCGGGTCAGGCGCGGCATCCCCGCCTCCGACAACAGTTATCTACGAAGGGGCCAGACCTCACGGCCACCCGCGAACCATGAACATCGCGAACCCCATCGCCATCAGGCTGGCCAGCAACGTCAACCGGGCCAGCCACGAGGCCCGGAGCCGCCAGCGCGCCGCTTCGGCCCCGTCCGGATCCGCGGCGAGGGCCCGGGTCGCTCGAGGGCCAGCCCAGAAATCATGCAACGCGTTCAATCCGATGACCAGGGCCACCGCGAGCAGCTTCCCGGCCAGCGCCCGCCCGAAAGCGCCCCGCCAGAACGCCGGATCCAGCACGAGCTCCAGCGTCACCCCCCGGGCGGCCAGGTTGATCAGGCCCGTCAGGATCAGAATCCCCAGCGTGATCCAGCCCAGGGTCCGAAACCGCAGGCCCATGGCCTGCAGAAGCGCCGGGGAGAGGGCGCGGAACGCCGGCTGGCGGACGACCGGGACGACCGCCAGGGCCAGGAAAAGCTGCCCTCCGATCCAGAAGATCGCCGTTAGCAAATGCAAGCCCACAGCGAGGAAATAGAGGGTCCGCATCGATCGCGCCTCCTGGCCGGGGATCTCCATCCAGGATCCAGCATACCCCGACGCCCCCAGCGCCACCTTGCTTCGAGTCAAAGTCCAGCCCGTCCCTTCATCCGGTAGGGGCGCTTTTTCTCTGGAGCTTTTGTAGAAGGGGTTTTTCCTCTGGTGGCGAAGCCGATAGCGGGGGTCGCCTCCCGTTGATGTGGACGCTCTTTGCGAAGCAGCCGGCGGACACCGATCCCAGCGCTTAAGCCGGTTCGCTGCGGAGAGCCGGATCACTTCGTCACAGATCCTGGAGCCGAACCCGGAGCTCGTAAAGGGAGAGCACGAACCCGAACGCGTCCCTCAGTTACGCTCACGATGGCCCCTTTCATCAGAGCTTCTCGATCGTGTTCGATAATGTGCAACAAATAGCGGTTGACGTTATCGGGGCGCATGTTCCGCAGGCGAAACACAATGACGCTGGGTAAACGGGCACCACCGGCAGCAACCAGCTCACTGAAATCCAGATCATGGGTCAAAAGCACCCGGTTCTCTTCCCGGGCTTTGGCCAAAATCGCCTGGTCTTCGAGACGCTCAAGACCCTCTTCATGGAGGTGGACAGCATCATACCCCAGGCTGCGGAGGACTGGTACCGAAATCATATTCCGCCTCCTATTGACGACAAGAGGCAACGCATCGCCCTTTGCGTCTAACGCTGGCCTTCTGGATCGATGAGGATAATTTCCACCTTCACCAGGTGATGATGGCGGGCCCCGGCCACTTTATGGTTCGGCGCTATCGCGACTTCAACGCCCCGCTCGCTATCGAGCCGCCGGCAGACGCTCCCCGCGCTCCCTGAGCCAGCACAGGGGGCTTCCCCTGACGCCCATCGGCCCGGTCACCTTGTCTTTCGGATCGAATATCCGCTCTCCCCGGAGAGATCGGATGGGTCAGCGGGTCTAATGACGATGGCGCCGGAGATAAGCGGCAATAACCCGGGCGAAGCGATCGAAATCCCCCAATCGCTTCCGAAGAATCCCGTATACGATGGCATCATCCACGCGGATGTAATCATGGACAATCACATTTCGAAAGCGAGCCATATCAATCAGACGAGGAAGAAGATCGGAGGGGAGGATCCCCTGCTCGGCCAGCACGCGGAACACATCCGCATTATCCTCCGGATACCGAAATCCCTCCCGGGCGATTAGGCGACGGCCGATATCCAGACACGCCTCAATCGCCACCTGAAGGCTGCGCTCGATGGCACGTTTCAGGCGGATATTCCGGGCGTATTCCTGAAACGAGCGGACCTTATCCCTTTCGCTTTTTAGATACGCGACTTCGTTTCGAAGCCACCGAAGCCTTTCCCGAAGGACCTCGTCGTTGCTCCCCAAAGCGGCCCTCCTCGAGCTCCCGCTCAAGTGCCTGATGGAAGAAGGCCCACATCGGCTGCAGGTCGGCGTAGATCTTCCCCACCCGGACTTCGAACTCGATGCGGGCCTCCGGATCCCGTTCATAAATCAGCTGGCCTTCCCGCAACACCTGATGGCCGAGCAGAGGAGGGGCATCGTTCAGAACCACCACATCCACCGGGCCGCCAGCAATCCGGCTCAGCGCTTCGGCCAGGGCGCTCTGCCGCTTCCATCCCGGCTCGGGAGAACGAGGATCCGGGGAGAGCAGAACCGCAATGTCCAGATCCGAGCGGGGCGTCGCCTCACCCCGCGCGACCGATCCGAAGACATAAGCAGCCGCTACATCCGGCTGGGCGGCAAGAAAAGCGATCAAAGGCTCCAGCCCGCGCGCCGGGGTCGATCGTCGGAATCCGCGCTCCCTTCGGTCCATTGATCCATCATCCCCATGGATGCCAAACCGCTGCTCGCTGTGATTTTATAATAATCCTTCCGCCAGCCATTCGGCGAGATGCATGGCGCGAACCGGAAGGCCCTGGCGATGCAGGCCGCCCCCGATGTGCATCAGGCAGCTCCAGTCGCATCCCAGGACGACCTCCGCGCCCGTGGAGCGGATCGCCTGGATCTTCCGGTCGAGCATCGCCCCGGAAACCTCTTCGAAGTGCACGGAGAAGAGGCCGCCGAACCCACAGCAGGTTTCCGCCTCCGGCAACGGGTGATAGGCCGCCCCGGTCGCCCGGATCAGGCGCTCCGGTGCCTCCCGCACCCCCAGCATCCGCAGGAGATGGCACGAAGGATGATACGTCACCGTCCCTTCCCGCCGAACGCCCAGGTCCTGGATCCTCAGCACGTCCACCAGATACTGGCTGAGCTCATAGGTCTGTGCGGCCAGCGCCTCCCAGCGCGCGTGAAGGGGATGTCCTTCCAGTAGCACGTGGTAGCCGTGACGGACCATCGCCGCGCATGAGCCGGAGGGAACCACCACCGGGAGCTCGGGGTCGAAGGTCCGCACCCAGTGTTCGGCCATGGCCCGCGCCTCCTCCCATCGCCCGACGTTGAAGGCGGGCTGCCCGCAGCATGTCTGGGCCTCGGGGAAGCGCACGGTGACCCCGACTTTTTCCAGCAACCGAACCGTTGCGATCCCGATCTCCGGCCGCAACCAGTCCACCAGGCATGTGACGAAGAGCTGGACTGTCTGGCTCATCCGGCCTCCTCGATCAGAAAGGCGATCACCTCCTTCGGCCCGTGCACGCCCAGCGTGAGCGTCTTCTCGATATCCGAGGTCCGGCTGGGGCCGGTGATCGCGATCATCGCGCTGCTCTCCTCCACCCATTCCATCAACGCCCCCGACGCCCGGGCCTCCGCCAGCCAAGTGGCCAGGCATGGAAAGACCTGAGCCCGTCGGACCAGGGCGATGTGCACGGGGGGGAGCAGGGACGCGCAGCGCATCCCGCCGGTGCCTCCCGCCACCCACAGCGTCCCTGTGTCCGCAAAAGCCGCCACCACATCAGTGATGCCAGCCTCCGCCATCGCCCAGCGCCCCAGCCCGAGATAGCGCGGCCCTTCCTCCCTGGGAAGGTTCCCGCCCATCACTGTCAGCCCCGCATCCTCCAGGGCCGGGATCAGGCCCGGATAGGAACGCGCCGTCCGGGCGTCTGTCAGGACGTGCCGGATCTTCCGTTCCCGCAGCCGGGCGACCACCTCTCGAATCGCTTCCGCCTCCGTGGCGCACCGAACCCCCTGAACGCCGATCCCGGTCCACGAAGCCCACAACCGCTGAACCGCCACCTCGCTCCCCGGCGGGGCGTCCAGCGGCAGAGCGGGCGCCGGCTCGAGCGGAACGGCCCGACGGGTGACTCGACGCCGCACGGCCTCCAGCACCGGATGATTCATTCGCCACCTCCCCTCCGGGATGTCCACCAATCCCGAAACGCAGGCCGCTGGGGAACCGGAAAGTCTCGAACCGCTGTCCAGGCCCGAAGCGGTCCGACCCCCCGGCGCAGCCAGCCTTCCCGTCCCAGGCGGCGCAGGAGCCCCATCGCCCAGCGGCCCGCACGCGCCCATAGCGATGGATGACGGGCCGCATGGGCATACAGCTGCAGCCCGATCCGTTCCCATACTGGCAGCAGGCTTCCCGCCCGCATCTGCCGCCAGCGGACCAGGAGATCCGGGATCGGGATGCGCACCGGGCAGATCTCCTGGCAGGCCCCGCACAGGCTGCTGGCGTAAGCGAGCTCCGCGCCGTTCCCATCCCCCAGCATCGGCGTGACGATGGACCCGATGGGGCCGGGATACACACTGCCGTAGGCGTGGCCCCCGATCGCCCGATAGACGGGGCATGCGTTGAGGCAGGCGCCGCACCGGATACAATACAGCGCCTCCTCCAGCGGCGTCCCCAGCCAGCGGGATCGGCCGTTGTCCACCAGCACCACATGGAGCTCCTCCGGCCCATCCGGCTCCTCCCGACGGCGGGGGCCGGTCAGGAAGGAGGTATAGGCGGTGAGGGCCTGGCCGGTGGCGCTGCGGGCCAGCACCCGCAGCAGGATCTCGGCGTCCTCCCATGTGGGCACCACCCGCTCGATGCCCATCAGGGCCACGTGGATCGGCGGCAGGGTGGTTACCATGCGGCCGTTGCCCTCGTTGGTCACCAGCACCAGGGTTCCGGTTTCCGCGATCCCAAAGTTCACCCCGCTGATCCCCATCCGGGCGTCCAGGAAGACCTGGCGCAGGGCGCGGCGGGCCGCCGCCGTCATCTCCGGGATCTCGTCGGTAGGGGGCATGCCCAGATGCTTCTGGAAAAGCTTCGAGATATCCTCCCGACGCTTATGGATCGCCGGGGTGATGATATGGGAAGGCCGTTCCCCGGCCAGCTGGATGATGAATTCCCCCAGATCGGTTTCCACCACCCGGATCCCGGCCGCCTCCATGGCGTGGTTCAGGCCGATCTCCTCGCTGACCATCGATTTGCTTTTCGCCACCATGGCGACGCCCCGGGATCGCGCCAGATTCACGATATAATCGCAGGCCTCGCGAGCGGTGGCGGCCCAGAAGACCTTCCCGCCGCGTCGCTCCACCTCCCGCGCGAACTGCTCGAGGTAGCGGTCCAGATGAGCGATGGTATGGGCGCGGATCGCGCGGGCGCGATCGCGGACCGCCTCAGCGTCCGGGAGATCCTCAAACGCCTTCGAGCGGCTGACGAGGAAAGAGGGGACGGCCCGCTGCAGGGCTTCCTGAAGCGTTGCGTTCTCCAGGCCTTCTCGAATCCGGGATCGAAAAGCCGGGCTGGGGATGGACATCCGGACCGCCTCCAGAAGGGCTTCGGTTTGAGTTTAGCGCAGATCGCTTCATGGCCAATCGGGATGTTGGAGAAACAGACAGAATCCATCTTGAAGACCCTATCCCACATCCCACAGATTATAGAGTTATGAGCCCAAGCAGCTCACCGCTCGATACGCCTCCAGGGTACGCCGCGCGGTCTCCTCCCAGGAGAAGCGGGCAGCCTGCGCCCGGCATCGCGCGCGCCAGGCGGGATCCCCCGCGTGATCCCAGGCTTCCTTAATGACCTGAGCCATCGATTCGATGTCCCGCGGGTCGAAGAACCGGGCGGCTTCCCCCGCTACCTCCCGCAGCGCCGGGATGTCGGAACAGGCCATCGGAACGCCACAGGCCATGGCCTCGAGAGCCGGCAGGCCAAATCCTTCCCACAGCGAGGGGAAAACGAAAAGCCGCGCGCCGGTGTAGAGCGCAGGCAGCGCTTCCTCCGGAACCATCCCCACATGTCGAACGCCCTCTCCGAGCCGCAATGGGTAACGCGGATCCCACGGCCCGGCCAGGACCAGGAGGGGAGGATCCCCATCGGAACGCAAACGGGGGCGAACCCTCCGCCAGGCTTCCAGCAACCGACCCAGATTCTTCGAAGGCTTGTTGATGCCTACGTAAAGGGCATAAGAGGATGGAAGGCCATAGCGCCGCCGCACCGCCGCGACCTCCTGAGGCCGACGGGGAACGTAATCCGGATCGGCGGCGGCAGGAGTGATGATCACCAGCGGCCGGATAGGGCCGAAAAAGCGCAGGAGATCCTGATGGGTGGCCTCGGAGAGGGTGAGGAGCGCCCGCGCGCGGGCCAGAACCAGACGATGCCACAGCCGGTAAATCGTCCGCTGAAAGGCAGGCCATGCTTCAGGCAGACGCAGGGGGATCAGATCCAGCAGGGTCGCGATCAGGGGACTCGATCGCCAGAGCAGGCCCACGGGGACCGCATAATGGGGAACATGGACCAGGGCCTCCGGCCACCGCCGGAGCAACCATGGGATGAGGCCGTGCTCGGCCGGATGAAAGGGGGGGATCGAAACGGAGAGCAGGCGCAGGCGAGGCGATCCGGTGAGACGTTGCAGATCCCAGCGCCGGTTCGGCAACGCCGGAGTGTAAAGCAGAACGACTTCCAGCTCCGGCTCCAGGGCCAGGATCGCCTCCAGCAAACGATAGGCATAGCGCCCGATCCCCGGGAACCGATCGTTGATCACCCGGCCGTCGAAGATGATCATCCCATCCCTGTTCCCCCATGGATGCAGGCCCAACTCCCCTGGCTCCGGCTCCCCGCCGGATTGAATGGACCCTTCCCTTCCTCCTCCTTGCGCCGCTTCACAACATCCAGGAGGCTATCCCTCACCGGGGACGACGGGCTTCTTCGCCTGGGGCCGCTCGTAAAGCTCCACCAGCACCCCGAAGGCGCTCTTCGGATGGATGAACGCATACCGGGTTCCGTCCCGCCCGATCAGGGGGGCTTCGTGGATCAGCTGGACGCCGGCCATCTGCAACCGCCTCAGCGTAGCTTCCAGGTTCTCCACTTCCACGCAAATATGGTGCAATCCGGGACCCCGACGGGCCAGGAAACGGGCCACTCCGGAATCCGAAGTGGTCGGCTGAACCAGCTCAATCTCTCCTCCCTCCATCGGGAAAAAGGCGACCCGGACTTCCTCCTCCGGCACCTCCGCCACCCGGTCCAGGGGCAGGCCGAGAAGGTCCCGGAAGAAAGGCAGCGCGGCCTCCAGATCCTCCACCACGATCGCGACATGGTCCAGCCGGGGCATCCCCACGTTCCTCCATCATGCTTAGGATGACAAAGGCATGGCGTAGACTTCGCTTAACTTCTCCTCACCCATAACCCGATCGCCGCCCCCAGGGCATCGATCAGCACATCCCAGCCGCTGGGGTGGCGGCCGGGGACCAGCATCTGATGGGCTTCATCCGTGAGGGCGTAAAGCACCGCCCATCCCCATGCCCAGCGGCCCGCATGGGGCGCGCCATGGGCTTGAAGGGTCCAGCGGGCCAGAACGGCCAGGATCGCATACTCCAGCCCGTGGGCGGTTTTCTTGAGCAACGTATCGAGCCATGGCTCCGGCGCCTGCGGCAGATGCGGCTGGGCGGACAGGAAGAATATGACCGCCATCCAGAACAGGGTCATCGCCCACCGCACGGCGGTCGGAGCACTCGCGATCACCGGCCATCGGCTGCGCAGGATCACCGGGTTCCCCTCCTCGCGAATGTGGCCGCCTCGGTCTCCCATGAACCCTTCAGAAAGCCCGTCAGCGCCCGCCGGCCCGGGCCAGGGCTTCGGCATAGGCGGCTTCCAGCGTGGGAAGCCGGTGTTCCCAGCCGTGGGCGGCAGCGATCATCCGGCGGGCGTTCTCCCCGATCCGCCACGCCGCCGCCGGATCCTGCAAAAGCGTCCACGCCGCTTCCACCATCGCGGATCCATCTCCCGGCGGGACCAGCCATCCGGTTTCCCCATGGCGAATATACTCCGGGACCTGGCCGACCGCATCGGCGACCACGGGCAGGCCAGCCGCCAGCAGGTCGATCAGCTTCATCGGACACTTCGCCCGATTGATCAGGTTGTCGTCCATCAGGTAGAGCGCCAGATGGCCACGTCCCAGAACCTCCGGGAGCCGCGCGGGCTCCACCCACCCTTCCCAATCGATGCGGCGCATCAGGCCTGCCCCGGCCACCGCCTCTCGAAAGCGCGCCTCTTCATCCCCGAGCGGCTGACCCACGTAGAGAAAGCGCAGGTCGGGAGAACGCCGGGCGAGCGCTTCCATCACCCGGATCAGGCGGTCCAGCCCGAATTCCAGAAAACGGGTGTAAAGCACTACCGTGGGAGGGCCCGAGGGCAACGGGCGAGGTGGGCCGATGAACCACGCGGCGTTGGGGAGATAGAACACCCGCCGCGACGGGATCCCCATGGCCCAGGCCAGGGTCTCCAGAGCCCGGCTGGCGACGGTGAGAGCGTCCGCATGGGTCATCCCCCAGCGCTCCTGCCAGGCGAAGAAGCGGCGCTGCCATGGGGTATAAGGATTGCGATCGTTCCAGCCCCCGGGCCCCTCCCAGTCATCCGTATCCACCACCAGCGCCCCCCGGAATCGCCCGATCCGGCGCAGGTGCCAGAGAACCCAGTGGACCAGGCCCGGATAGGCCTTCGGCTTGAAGCCATGCACCACGTCCGGCCGCAGCCGCAGGACCTCGCGCATCATCTCCCCAGCAAGCTGGAGATGGAAAAACGGTCCCTGAGGCCGGGGCAGGCACTGGATGCGCACGCCATCCTCCACCCAGGACCGTCCGGCATCCTCCAGACCTGGCCACGGGGGCAGGAGGATCGTCACCCGGTGACCCCGACGGGCCAGCGCCCGGGCCATCGGGAGCGCTCGCGCCCGCATCGTCCCCCGCGGGCGCAATCCGAAGGGGCCGATGATCACGATGGACCAGCGCTCGCCGTTCCTCACCGCCGCGCCCATCCCGGTTCGCTCACTCCACCGTCACGCTTTTGGCCAGATTTCGAGGCTGATCGACATCGCAGCCCCGCAGCACGGCCATATGATAGGCCAGCAGTTGCAACGGGATCACGGCCACCATCGGCGCCAGCCACCGGGGGGCGGATGGGACTTCGAGGACCACATCGGCGCGGGCGGCGGCCGTCGGATCCCCCTCCGTGATCAGCGCGATCACCTGTCCTCGCCGGGCCCGCACCTGTTCCATCTGGCTGAGCATTTTCTCATAGGTCACCGGATCCCGAAGCGCCAGGGCCACTGTGGGCATCCGCTCGTCGATCAGGGCGATGGGCCCGTGCTTCATCTCCCCCGCCGGATAGCCTTCCGCGTGGATATAGCTCAGCTCCTTCAGCTTCAGGGCCCCCTCGAGGGCGATGGGATACAGCAGTCCCCGCCCCAGATACAGGAAGTTTTCATAGCGATAGAAAGCCTCGGCCACCTTCCGCACCGCCTCCTCCCGATCCAGGACCCGACCCAGGAGGTCCGGGAGGCGGGCGAGGGCCTCGATGTGTTCCCGAATCGCCTCCGGGCTCAGGGCCCCCCGGAGCTCCGCCAGCCGCAATGCCAGCAGCAACTGGTCCACCAGAGAGGCCGTGAACGCCTTCGAGGAGGCCACCCCGATCTCCGGGCCCGCGTGCATCAGGATACAGGCATCGGCGATCCGATGCGCCTGGGAGCCGATGACATTCACGATGCTCCACAACCGCGCCCCCCGCTCCCGCGCCAGCTCCATCGCGGCCAGGGTGTCCACCGTCTCGCCGCTCTGGGAGATGGCCAGCACAACGGTTCCCTCCCCCAGCACCGGATCGCGATACCGGAACTCGCTCCCGTAATCGACCTCCGTCGGGATGCGGGCCAGCGACTCGAAGTAGAACTTTCCGACGAGGCCGGCATAATACGAGGTGCCACAGGCGACGATGATCAGGCGCGAGATCCGCCGGGCTTCATCCTCGGTCAGGGGGACCTCCTCCAGCCGCACCCGGCCATGTTCGAAGTCCACCCGCCCCCGCAGCGTGTCGGTCACCGCCCGGGGCTGTTCATGGATCTCCTTATGCATGAAATGCCGGTAAGGCCCCTTCGCCGCCGCCACCGGATCCCACGGGATGGTGTGGGCCGGCAGCGTCACCGGTTCTCCTTCCAGCGTCAGCACCCGCACCTCATCGCGGCGCACGATCGCCATCTGGCGGCTCTCCAGGAAGAGCATGCGGCGGGTGTGCTCCAGGATGGCCGGGATATCCGAGGCGACGAACATCTCCCCCTCCCCCAGGCCGATCACCACGCCGCCCGCATTGCCGATGCGCACCGCGATCAGGCGGTCCGGATGATCCGCCGAAAGCACCACAACGGCATGGGCGCCCCGGAGGGCCTGGAAGGCCTGGCGGGCGGCGGTCTCCAGATCCGCGCCGTTCCGGAGGTGCTCTTCGATCAGATGGGCGATCACCTCGGTGTCCGTTTCGGAGGTGAAACGATGGCCGCGGGATTGCAAGAGCTGACGGAGCTCCATGAAATTCTCCACAATCCCATTGTGGATCACGGCAATCCGCCCGGTGCAATCCTGATGTGGATGCGCATTGTGATCCGCCGGGGCGCCATGGGTAGCCCAGCGGGTATGGCCCATCCCGATGGGCCCGGAGGCCGGTTCCGCCTCCAGCAGGTCGATCAGCTCCCGGATCTTCCCGGCGCGCCGTCGGATCTCCAGACGGCCATCCCGGCACACCACCAGCCCGGCGGAGTCATAGCCGCGATACTCCAGCCGTCTCAGGCCCTCGATCAGAACAGGCACCGCGTCCCGATCCCCCACATACCCAACGATCCCACACATGGGAAACCTCCTCGGACATCTGATGTAAGCGATCTGAACAGAAGGGCCGCACGCTGTGGATGCCCGGAGCGCGATCCACCGTTCGGATCCAGACACCCGGACAATGGATCCGAAGGGCGCGGAAAACCCCTTTAACCCCTGCGCGATGGATCCGAAGGGGCACAGGAGCAGGCGCTGTTCCCGGGCATTCCCGCTCTGGGGAACATGCATGAGGCCGCCGCCGGCCGTTTTGTCCCATCGGTTGCCCGATGGTTTTGTCGGCCGGCTTCGATGGGGGGGAAGTGGGGGCCGCGGCCGGGCCCCCGGCGGCATCCGCCGAACCCTCGATTTTCCCCGGCTGGCGCCGGGTTAGCCCCGCCCACGCGGGGAACCGCCTCCCTCGTCACCCGCGAGGGATCCCTCACGGGCCAGGCGCTGGCTTCCCCCCATTTTCCCTTTCACGATGCATCGCCGGACCTCCGTTGCAGGGATTTGAGTCCAGGGTTCGAGGAGAGGGGAGATGATGAAACCATCCGCCCCCCATCCGTTTAAGTCCCCTCCTTCAGGCCGCCGGGGCCAAGGATCTGGCGAAGGCAGTCCAGGGCAGAAGGAAGGGGGTGCCTCCACAGCCATTCCACCTCGATCCAGAATCCGGGAACGGCGGTCGAGACCAGACGGCCCTTCGAGATCGCGCCCACCCGAGATCCCGGATGATCGGCCCGATGGATCAGCACCTCGCGTCGCTCGGGATCCACCACCCAGTATTCCATCACCCCTCCCTCCTGATAAACGCGAGCCTTCTCCTCCCGATCATAACGCCATGTCCCCGGCGAGCTGACCTCGATGATCAGATCCGCCGGACCATCGACCCACTCCTCCCGAATGCTCGAACGGCGATCCTGATGGATGAAAAACAGATCCGGTTCTTTCGCGATTCCAGGCCTCAACCGCAGGAGCGCCGGCCCGTTCAGGACCTCACCCAGATCTCGCGCTTCCACGTATCCTTTCAACAGGAAGGTTAAAAAGCCGACCAGCCGTTGATGGTGCGGCGTTGCAGGCGAATGCACAATCACCTCCCCATCTTCAAACTCCCAGATCCGATCCTCAGGGGCCTCCTGGAAGTAACGTTCCTCGGTCCACCCGCTCAGGCGCAGGAGGAACGGCCCCTCGATCTCCTCACCGGCATCGGTCACCACGCGAACCCGCATCGGATCCCCCTATATGTGCTCCCCCGTGGGTTCCGGCCAGTCCAGGAACATCGCCTCCAGGGCCAGCCGCGCGTTGGCGTTCCGCTGCAGCGCCAGCCAGGTTCGACGGGTGGCCTCCAGCGCGGCCCGCGCCCCCGTGAATCCAACCCGCCCGGCTACTTCCTGCAGGGTCGGACGATCCTCCTCATGGGTTAAGGGGAGATCCGCGCCGCTGGCCAGGATCAGGACATCCCGCCACCACGCCATCGCGGCTTCCAGGAAAGCGGAACGCGCCTCCTCGTCCTCATCGGCCATCATCTCCGCGAACGCGAAGCGCCCGGCACGCCCCTGGGTCAGCAACATGTGGATCCGCTGGATCCGCTCCTCATACGCCGACAGGATCTCCGGATCCTGCGCGGCCTGCACTGCCCATCCGATCCGCCCTCCTGACAATCGGGCCAGGCGATCCGCCTGATCCTGGGGAAGATCCCAGCGCTCCTGGAGCGCCCGGCGAACCACCGGTACCGGGAGGGGCTCCAGCGGGAAAATCTGACAGCGGGAAACCACGGTGGGCAGCAGGGACTCCGGCGAAGGGGCGATCAGCATCAGCACCGCGTAAGAGGGCGGCTCCTCCAGCGTCTTGAGCAGGGCGTTGGCCGCCTCCGTCGTCATCTCCTGGGCCTGATCGAACACCAGGATCCGGTAAGGCCCCTCCACGGGTGTGTGGGCGAGAAGCCGCTGGGCCTCCCGCACCTGATCGATCTTCAAACTGCTCCCCTCCGGGGCGATGAGGAACGCATCGGGATGATGACCGGCCTGCATCCGCCGGCACGATCGGCACGAACCGCATGGGGGATCCGCTTCCCGGCATAACAGCGCCATCCCCCATGCCCAGGCCAGGGTTCGCCGCCCCACCTGCGGTGGCCCCGTGAACAAGTAGGCATGGGCGATCCGCCCTTCCGCCCGCTGACGCTCCAGGCGCCTGATCATCGACTCATGGCCCACCACAAAACGAGCCAGTGCCATAAACCCCTCAACCGATCCGTATCACCTGGCCGGGCGAAAGATCTGAAAGGATTGAGCGCACTTCTTCCATATAATATCCGCATCCCGACTTTACGCCTCAGCCAGCAGCAGGGTTTTCAGATGTTCCAGTACCCCGATGGCCTGCTCTCGAGTGACCGTGGGAAAATCCGCCAGAAACTCATCCAGAGTATGTCCGGCCTCCAGGTAATCCAGCAATACCTGGATCGGAACACGTGTGCCTGCAAACACCGGGGTGCCGCCCAGGATTTCCTGGGAACGGACAATCAATCGGTTTTTCGTCATCAGGCAACTCCTTCTTAAGCGTTATTGTCTGGATTATAAACGATCAAATCTGGCGGTGAGGTGCGAGCGGACCGCACCCCACCGCCTTCCTTGTAAAAGGCTAAAAGGCGGGGCCGCCCAGGAGGCGTTCGATCTCCTCTTTGTGCCGGGTTTCGTCCTCAGCGAACATCTCCAGGGTGGCCTTCAGGCCGATGTCCCCGACGGCTTCAGCCTGGGCCGCCCGCTCCCGATAGCCAGCGATCGCCTCGAGCTCGAATTTGAGGGAATCCTCCAGCACGCCCCGCCAGTCGGAGACCTCCGTGGGCGCCTGCGGCTGAACCCGGGGGGTCCCACCCAGGGCCACGATCTTATCGGCCAGGTACATGGCGTGCTTGACCTCGTCCATCACCTCCTTCTGCAGAAGCTCCCGGACCTCGTGGCCGGCCAGGCCCTTGAGGACGCTGGCATGACGGATGTAGCGGATGATCGTGTTGAGCTCTGCATTGAGATCCCGGTTCAGTCCTTCGATGAGCTGCGTTAGCTTCTCATCCATGGCAACCTCCCGCAGGGATAGGATGAAGAGAGCCTGGCCCCTCCCGCAAATCGCCTCAATGGGTCTCCTGAAGGATCCGCCGCAGCACCGCGGGCAGGATCCCGCCGTGCCGGTAGTATTCCACCTCCACCGGCGTGTCCAGGCGGGCGATGGCCGGGAAGACAACCTCCGTCCCGTCGGCCCGTCGGGCCCGCACGGTCACCTCCTGTCGCGGCCGCAACCCGGCGGCGATCCCCTCGATGTCGTAGACCTCGAAGCCCGTTAGGCCCAGGGTCTCCCGGTTCTCGCCAGGACGGAATTGCAGTGGCAGCACGCCCATCCCCACCAGGTTGCTGCGGTGGATCCGCTCGAAGGACTCGGCCAGCACCGCCTTCACCCCCAGCAGCGCCGTGCCCTTGGCCGCCCAATCCCGGGAGGAGCCGCTCCCGTATTCCTTGCCGGCGATGATGATGAGCGGGATGCCGGCCTCCTGATAGCGCATCGCCGCCTCATAGATCGTCATCTTCTCCCCGGTGGGGTGGTAAACGGTGTAACCCCCCTCCGTCCCCGGCACCAGCAGGTTCTTCAGACGGATATTGGCGAAGGTGCCGCGGATCATCACCTCGTGGTTGCCCCGCCGCGCGCCGTAGGTGTTGAAGTCAGCGGGCTGAACCCCCCGGGAGATCAGATACTGCCCGGCCGGGCTGTTGACGGCGATGCTGCCCGCGGGCGAGATGTGATCCGTTGTGATGGTGTCGCCCAGCACCGCCAGGGCCCGTGCCCCCCGGATGTCCTGCAACGGCGGCGGCTCCAGCGTGAAGTCCCGGAAGAACGGCGGCTCCTGAATGTAAGTGGACTCCGGATCCCATTCGTAGAGCTCTCCCTCCGGGACCGGGAGGCTTCGCCATCGCTCATCCCCTTCGAAGACACGGGCGTAACGGGCCCGGAACATCTCCGGATCCAGGCTCTCGCGGATCGTCCGCTGGATCTCCTCCTGGGAAGGCCAGATGTCCCGCAGGAAGACCGGCTGGCCGTTGGGATCGTATCCCAGCGGCTCGCTCTCGAAATCGATGTCGATGCGGCCGGCCAGGGCGTAGGCCACCACCAGCATCGGGGAGGCCAGGTAGTTGGCGCGCACCAGTGGATGGATGCGGGCCTCGAAGTTGCGGTTGCCGCTCAGGACGGCGACGGCCACCAGGTTGTGCTCCCGGATCGCTTTCGCGACGGGCTCCGGCAGCGGGCCGCTGTTGCCGATACAGGTGGTGCAGCCGAAGCCCACCAGGTGAAAGCGCAGGGCCTCCAGATACGGCAGCAGGTTCGCCCGGCGCAGGTAATCCACCACCACCGGCGAGCCGGGAGCCAGGCTGGTCTTCACATAGGGCTTCACCGTCAGCCCTCGCTTCACCGCGTTGCGGGCCAGCAGCCCCGCCCCGATCATCACGGAGGGGTTGGAGGTATTGGTGCAGGAGGTGATGGCCGCGATGACCACGGATCCATGCCCCAGGGCCACCATCTGGCCGTCCAGGCTCACCCACGTGGCCGGCGCGGAAGGAGCGGCCGTGGCCACCGGCGCCGGCGCGGCTGCGCCCCCTTCCCCTTCCAGCCGGCCGACCGCCGGAGCGTTCGCAGGGTTCGAGGCCGGCAGCATCGAGGCGATGTTCTCCCAGAACTGGCGCTTCACCTCCCGCAGAGGCACCCGGTCGTGGGGCCGCCGCGGGCCGGCCAGAGTGGGTTCGATTGTCCCCAGGTCCAGCTCCAGCACATCGGTGTATACAGGATCCGGACCATGGCCATCGTAAAAGAGGCCCTGGGCTTTCGTGTAGCGCTCCACCAGGTCCACCAGCTCCGGATCCCGGCCGGTGCCCCGCAGATACGCCAGCGTCTCCTCGTCCACCGGGAAGAACCCGCAGGTCGCCCCATACTCCGGGGCCATGTTGGCGATGGTCGCCCGATCCGGAAGGCTGAGGCTCCGCAGACCAGGTCCGAAGAACTCCACGAATTTATCCACCACTCCCCGCTTGCGGAGGAGCTGTGTGACCGTGAGGACCAGGTCGGTGGCGGTGGCGCCTTCGGGGAGACGGCCGGTCAGGCGAACGCCGATCACCTCCGGGATGCGCATATAGTAAGGCTGGCCCAGCATCACCGCTTCGGCCTCGATGCCGCCCACACCCCAGCCCAGCACCCCCAGGGCGTTGATCATCGTCGTGTGGGAATCCGTGCCCACCAGGGTATCCGGGAAGGCCACCGTCTCCCCATTCACCTCGCGGGTCTGGACCACCCTCGCCAGGTATTCCAGGTTCACCTGGTGGACGATGCCGGTGCCGGGAGGGACCACGCGGAAGTTCTGGAAGGCCTTCTGGGCCCAGCGCAGCAGCGCATAGCGCTCCCGGTTGCGCTCGAACTCCTTTTCCACGTTCAGGTAAAAGGCCAGCTCCGTCCCGAAGAAATCCACCTGGACGGAGTGATCGATCACCAGATCCGCAGGGACCAGGGGGTTGATCCGCCGGGGATCCGCGCCCAGGCGCTTCACCGCCGAGCGCATCGCCGCCAGATCCACCACCGCGGGGACGCCGGTGAAGTCCTGGAGGATCACCCGGGCGGGCATGAAGGGGATCTCCCGATCGGGGAGATCCTGGGGAGCCCAGCGGGCGAGGGCCAGGACATCCTCCTCGGTCACCAGACTGCCGTCGCAGTGCCGGAGGAGGTTTTCCAGAAGGACCCGGATGGAGAAAGGCAGACGGGAGGGATCGCTTACGCCCTGCTCCGCCAGCCGGCTGAGCCGATAATACACGACCGTTCCGGCTGCGGTGGTCAGCGTCGCCTTCGCGCCAAAGGGATCGGATCGCGTCATCGCTGCACGGCCTCCCTATCCTCGAGCTTGGAAGCAAACGCCATGGCTATCGTAACACACCGCGCCCCATGTGCCAAAGTGTGGGAAGGAAGAGGGCCCGTCAGGCGGGTCACGTCCGCGAATCATCCCCGGCCGCGGGCCCGAAACGTCCCTCTTGACAGGATCGGGGAAGTCCGTTATACTTTGCCACACAAAGTTCTTTTCATAAGAAAAGTAAACTGATCTGCAAAGGAGATCGGCGTCGTGGCCCTGCCGAGCCTGGAGGCGATCGGAAGTTGGCGGAAGGAGCCCCTCCCCGGCCGGCATATTCGGACAGCCCCGGAATGCGATAACAGCCTATGGAGATCCTGGATCTGGATCCGATTATCCATGAGCGGGTGCGCCTGGGGATCATGACGCTGCTCCTTCAGGCGGGGGAACTGGACTTCCAGACCCTGAAGCGGGAGCTGGGCGTTACAGACGGCAACCTGGCCCAGCACCTGCGGGTGCTGGAGGAGCACGGCCTGATCCGGGTGCACAAGGCTTTTGCAGGCCGGCGGCCCCGCACGACCTATGCCCTCACGCCGGAGGGGCACCGCCGCCTGCAGGTTTACCTGGATCGCCTGGCCCGGATCCTGAAATCTGCACGGCGCAAGCGCGGATCGATATGAAGGATTGCCCTGTTTCAAAACACGATGGAGGCCTCGCATGGAGAAGGATGAGAAGGCGCTCCAGGAGCTGCTGGAGACCGTGGATGTGCTCCGCGTGATCGCGATGAAGGGACGGTCGGAGATCCGTCATTTCGCTTTCTATATGGTGGCCTTCGGCCTCTACGCCGCGTTCAATATCTTCTCGGATCTCCTGATCGGCCGCGCCTTCTGGGCCCCGACCCTTTACCTCGCCTTCTTCGGGGCCACCGCGCCCATCGCCGGTCCCCTCCCCGCCCTGATCCTCTGGGGCATCGCCGGCGCCCTCGCATGGGCCGTCGCGCGGGCCGTTCCATCCAGTGGATGGATCCTCGCCGCGATCCTGCTGACGGCGGCCGGGGGGATCATCGCCGCGTATGCGATCGCCTTCCGCCGCGGGCGGCTGGAAGGGATGCCGCCGCTGCGCACGGCGCTGGCCCCGAAGGTGGGCTGGGCGTGGGGGGTGATCATGGGCGGGATGGCGTTGCTGGCGGCCGGCCTGGGCCCCGCCTCCCTCCCCTCCGGGGCCGTCACCGCCCTCTGGGGCTACGCCATCGGGATCGGCCTGTTCATCTCCGGCGTCCTGGTTCCTCTCTTCTTCCCCCTGGGCGCCCTCAGCGCCTTCGGCATCCCCTTCCTCGCCCTCTTCGCCGGTCGGCCGGACCTGGCCTATGCCCTGGAAGGTGGGCTGGGCCTGGCGATGGCCGCCCTGGGGTTCCGCGAACTCCGTCGAATCGATGGGCGATGAGAAAACCCGGAGACAGGAGGCGAAGCGATGCGCGTGTCCCTTCCGATTCGGTATCTTCTCTTCCCCTTCATCAGTATCATCGCCACGTCCCTGACCCTCTTCGGCATCCGTATGGCGGGCCTTTCCCCCGAGAGAGCGGCCCTCGCCATGGGCATCCGGGACCCCGGCGTGTTCCGCGTGGTGGTTTACGCCGCGTGGGCCGCGGTGACCGCGTGGGCCCTCGTGCGGATCCTCCGTTCGGAAGGCGTGGGGCTTCCGGATCTGGGCTGGCGGGGGAGGCTTTCCCCGGAGGCCATAGGGCTGGCCGCCCTGGCCGCGTGGGCCGCGGCGATGCTCTGGCTCCCCTTCGATGCCGCACGGCAGGCCCTCGGGATCCCCCTCTACTGGGATCCCGCACGCCAGGGCTTCGTCCAGCCCGCCTCCACCCTGGAGTTCGTCTGGATCGTCCTGGCCGGCCTGATCCTGGTGCCGCCCGCGGAGGAAACCATGTTCCGGGGTTATGGGCTTCCCGCCCTGGAAGAACGGGCTGGACGTGCAGGGGCCGTGCTCCTGCACAACCTGCTCTTCGCCCTCTATCACGGGGCCATCGGGCCCGGGCTGGTCCTGTATATGTTCCTCTGGTCCTTCTTCCCCGCTCTGCTCTACCTGCGCTACCGTTCGGTCTATCCGTGCATCCTGATGCACTTCCTGAACAACATCTGGGTCGATATCGCCGTCCCGCTGCTCTTCCTGCGCTGAGCCATGTGTCGAAGGAATTCGACCTTGAGAGGCCTTCGACCGATGGCCGGCCTGCGCTGGCCAGGAAGCCTTTCGCGTCAGCGCGGGCCGACGCGCGGCGCGAAGCACCTCGCAAGGCCGATTTCCCATCGGCACACTGCACCGATCCGGAAAGGAGGCCGAACATGCAAGCGGTGATCAGGGTGGAAGGGTTACGGAAAGCCTACGGGTCCCGCGTCGCGGTGGACGGGATCTCCTTTGAGGTCTATGAGGGGGAGATCTTCGGGATGGTAGGACCGAACGGAGCGGGCAAGACCACCACGATCGAGTGTATTGAGGGCCTGCGGCGGCCCGATGGGGGGACCGTGCGCGTGCTGGGATTGGATCCCCAGCAGGAGGGCCTGCGGCTACGACAGCGGATCGGCATCCAGCTTCAGGAAGGAGGACTGCCGGACCGGCTTCGGGTGGAGGAGGCGGTGACGCTGTTCGCATCCTTCTACCCCCGCCCTATGGATCCCCAGGCGCTGTTGGAGCGGCTGGGGTTGGCGGGGCTGCGCCGTGTCCCCTTCGGTCAGCTTTCGGGAGGCCAGAAGCAGCGCCTCTTCATCGCCCTGGCCCTCGTTGGCAACCCGGAGCTGGTCTTCCTGGATGAACTCACCACCGGTCTGGATCCCCACGCCCGCCGCGCGATGTGGGACATGGTGCGGGAGATCCGGGCGGAGGGACGCACGGTGTTCCTCACCACCCATTACATGGAAGAGGCCGAACGCCTGTGCGATCGGGTGGCAATCATGGACCGGGGGCGAATCGTGGCTTTGGACACGCCAGAGCGACTGATCCACGCGCTGGGGGCCGAACACCGGGTGATCTTCCACACCAACGCTCCATTCGATCCCACCCCCCTCCGGGATCTCCCCGGGGTTTCCCAGGTGGAGCAGATCGGGGAGCGGGTGGTGATCTACGGGAAGGGGGATCGCCTGGCGGCTCAGGTCGTGGAGGCTTTAGTCGCCAGGGGCATCGCCCCGCGGGACCTGCGGGTCGAGCAGCCGACCCTGGAGGACGTCTTCCTGGCCCTCACCGGTCGGCCCATGGAGGAAGCGAATCCCAGGGAGAACCAAGGAGGCAACCGATGACGGTGGTGAAGATGGGGCTGAGACTGGTAATGACCGAGGTGAAACTGTATCTGCGCGAGCCGGTAGCGGCGTTTTTCACGTTCGCCTTCGCACCGATGATGCTGATCCTCTTCGGTTCGATCTTCGGCAATCAGCCCTCCCCCTTCCTCGGGGGCCGGGGGATGGTCGACGTGAGCGTGCCCGCCTACCTCGGGATGATCATCGCCACAGTGGGACTGATCTCCGTCCCCATCGGCATAGCCACGCGGCGGGAGGCGAGGATCCTGCGCCGGTTTCGGGCAGCGCCACTGCCCCCCGCGGTCTACCTCATTGCCCAGCTGGTGATGTATTACGCTGTAACCCTCCTTGGGGGGATCGCCCTCGTCCTCGCGGGGAGACTGCTGTTCGGCATGCGCTTCGATGGGAATCCCCTGGCCGTCCTCGCTGGCTTCACCGTCGCCACCCTGGCTTTCCTCGGACTGGGGGTAGCGGTGGGGAGCATGGCGCCCACCGCCCGCACCGCGCAGGCCGTTGGGATGATCCTGGCGTTCCCTATGATGGCCCTGGGGGGTGCCTGGATGCCGTTGGAGACCCTGCCGGAATCCGTCCGCCGCATCTCCGCGTGGCTGCCTCTGACCCACGTCGTCGTCCTGATGCGCGGGCTATGGGCGGGAAGTTCCCCTGGACGCCACATAGGGGACATCACGTTCCTGATCGTCACCGGGATCCTCGGTGGGCTGCTCGCTGCCCGCTTCTTCCGATGGGAGTGAGCGATCCCATGGAATCCCCAAACAGGGAGGTGCGGATGAAGAACGGGAAGGCTGCGATCCTGATCCTGTGGGCCGGGTTAGCGGGGGCATGCCAGGTCACCCCGACGCCCACCGCTATCCCATCGCCCACGCCAATGCCCAGCCCAGCGCCTGCAGTAGCCCCATCCCCCATGCTGGCGCCCGGTCCATCGCCTACAGCCGCCCCATCGCCCACGCCGACGTCCCCCATCGGGGTCGGTTGCGCGGCCCCCCCGATCCCGGGGCCCACGGCCCCCTTTCTCCATCGGGTCGCCGAGGGCTGCTTCCACCTCCATATGGAGGCTAACGACACGTGGGCCCATGACGCCTTCGAGATCGCCGCGATGATCGGCTACCATGAACAGCCCGCCTGCGCTGCCTTCGGCTTTGCCCTCTCGTGGAAGGTCACCGCCGGGGATGGCGAGGGCATCCTCTGGACCGTCAACCAGCAAGGCGTGGAACGCTCCTGGAAGGGTCCGCAGGGCGGGGTCAAGGTCGGTTGCGGGTACTTGACCCTGAAAAACCAGGGGGCAGGGCCTGTGGACATCGACGTGCGAGCGGTAGTGGATGTCCCCTAAATCCCAGCGAGGGGGTGAGCCGCATTGCGGCTCACCCCCTTTCTTTGTTAGATATGGATGGCTGCGCCCAGGGCGGCGTGGGCAGCTTCGGCCAGGACCTCGCTGAGGGTGGGATGGGCGTGGACCGCGCGCACGATCTCCTCGGGGGTGAGCTCCGCGGTCCGCGCCAGGACCATCTCCGGGAGCAGCTCGGTGACCTCGGGGCCGATGAGGTGCACCCCCAGGATCTCACCGTATTTGGCGTCCACGACCAGCTTGATGAACCCCGCGTGCTCTCCAAAGGCCAGGGCTTTCCCGTTGGCCTGGAAGGGGAACTTCCCCACTTTCACCGTGTATCCCTGCTCTTTCGCCTGTTTCTCCGTCAACCCCATGGAGGCGATCTGAGGGCGACAGTAGGTGCAGCGCGGCATAGCGAGATAATCGAGGGCCGGCGGCATCGGGCCCTTCGCCTCGCGGGCGGCGATGTGTTCCACGGCCACGATCCCCTGGGCCGAGGCCACATGGGCCAGGGCCAGCTTCCCGGTGACATCGCCGATGGCGTAGATGTTGGGCACCGAGGTCTGAAGGAAGTCGTTCACCACGATCGCTCCCCGCTCCGTCTGCACCCCCACGGCCTCCAGACCCAGGTTCTCAATGTTCGGCTGGACGCCGATGGCCACCAGCACGGTCTCGGCCTGAAGGGTCTGCCCGCCCGCCTCCACCATCACCCCGTCGCCCGCCGCCCGCACCGCCTCCACCCGGGTGTTCGTCATGAAGCGGATCCCCAGGCGGGTGAACTGCTTCTCCAGCTCGACGCTGATCTCCTCATCCTCCAGCGGCGCCAGGTGCGGAAGCATCTCGATGAGGGTCACTTCCGCCCCATAAACCCGGAAGAGATAGGCGAACTCCAGCCCGATGGGGCCCGCGCCGATGATGACGATGGAACGGGGGACCTGTTTCAGCTCCAGGGCCTGGCGGTAGGTGATCACCCGGGGGGGATCGAGGGAAAGGCCAGGCAGCAGCCGCGGCCGCGCGCCGGTGGCCAGGATGATGTATTTCGCCTCCAGCACCCCTTCGAACTTCTGGCCGCCCACGGCCGCCCCCTGGGTGGGGCGCACCTCCACCTCGCGGGCCGACCGAAGACGCCCTTCCCCCTCGTAGACGTCGATCCGGTTCTTGCGCATCAGGAACTGAACGCCCCGCACCAGCCGGTCCGCCACCTGACGGCTGCGGCGGTAAGCCGCCTCATAGTCGACCCTCAGGTTCTCAAAGGAGAAACCGAACTCGTCCCCCCGGCGCAGGAGCTCGATCACTTCGGCGTTGCGCAGCAACGCCTTGGTGGGGATACAGCCCCAGTTCAGGCACACCCCGCCCAGATGCTCCCGCTCGACCAGGGCCGTCTTCAGGCCCAGCTGGGCCGCCCGGATGGCCGCCACATACCCGCCCGGCCCGCCTCCGATGATAACCACGTCATACTGCGGCATGGGATCCTCCTCCCAAAGCGTGCTGGAAGCGCTTAACGGGCACAGACAACCTGCGAGGCCTTACCACAAAGTTTCTTCATCTTCCCACGGAGATCCTTCACGATCCGCTCAGACGGGCCTTCAGCTCCGTGATCACCTGAACCGGCGTGGGGTCGATCTCATAAGCCAGCGCCAGATACACGCTGATGAAATCGCCCAGCAAGATGAGGGAGAACGCCTGAGCGATGCGGCTCTCCCCACGCCCGACGAAGAGGTCGGTGTTCACGCCCTGGCGCATGAACAGCTCCCGGGTGATCCGCACCCGCAGGGCGTTGCGCGGATGGTCCGAAGGCGCGGTCAGGAAGAGGGCCATCAGATGGAACAGCAGCTCGGAGGGAAACTCCGTGCCGACCACCGTGTTATGATCCGCTTCCGGCAGGGCCTCGAAAATGGCCACCGCCTTCGCGTTCTCGTTGATCTGGGTCTTCCAGCGGCGGGCCACCTCGGCCAGGGGCCCCGCCCCGAAGATCAGCGGGATGCGCCCGACCAGCTGCCCGGCCATCCGCTTGGCCGGGTTCTGAACCACCGGGACCTCCGGGGCCATCCGGGGGAGATCCTCCTGCATCACAGCGACCGCCTCCTCGATGGCCGGCCGCTGATCCGGGATCAGCCCCAGCCGGTGGATCAGGCCGAGGAGGATGGCGAAGGAGTAGCCCAGGGCTGCCCGGGGCTGTCCGACCGGCTCGAACTGGAACAGGGGAACCTCCCACGCCCGGGCCCATTCCGCCAGCCGCCCTCCTGTTGCCACCGCCGCCAGGGCGCACCCGCGTTTCCGGGCGGTCTCGAAGACCTCCAGGGTCTCCTCGGTCTCCCCCGAGTAACTGGAGGCGATCACCAGAACCCGTGGTCCATGCGCGAAGGCCGGCAGGGCGTAATCCCGCACCACCACAATCGGGATCGGGCATTCCCCCTCCGTCAGGGCAGCGACCAGAGAAGCGCCGATCGCCGACCCGCCCATCCCGGCGATGACGATGGCGTGGAAAGCGGAGGCATCCCACTCGCGGGGCAGGGGCACGCTCATAGCCAGCTCCCAGCCCGCCCGCAATTGTCGCGGGAGATCCGCCACCAGGTCCAGCATCCGGCCTGCATCCAGCGCCCGCAGACGCACCGCGTCGTCCAGATGGAGCATCTCGATACCTCCCGCCAGGGAACGAAATCGTCGTCCGGGCTGAACCGACCGATCGGTCCTCACGCCCGGCCCAGCCCGGAGGCGCGGAGCGAAATCAGCCGCATTATATCATGCCTGAGGGGCAGGCTTTCGCAATTCGACCTGGGATTTTTGCAAAGGGATGGCTTCCACGTTCATGGCGGCTCCAGGATGGAAGGGCCTTCGCCCCCGAAGAGATCCCCGTGGAAAAAGGCGAGGCCCATGAAGGGGGATCCAAAGGGTAAAGATCAGGAGCGGTCCGGTAAAAGGTAACCGGGGGGGCTGGAGCGGATTCCAGTCCCCCGGTTCGTTTGGGGACATTCGAATATTTTGCACTCATATCCTTTACCGATAAAATGATAAAGCGCTTTACTCAGGTTGAGCTGGAAATCCGGGAAGGAAGCAGCCACCTGGAGAAGTCCGGTGGGGATCCAGGCGCGTTGACCTCCATGAGGAGGGATTGATGAGCACTCTCCGGAACGATGGGATGATTCCCAAGCGCCTTGTCCGTCTGAGCGACCTGGCCAGCAACCTCTGGTGGACCTGGCAACCGGACGCCCAGCGGTTGTTTCAGCGTCTCGACCCGGTGCTCTGGGAAGAGGTGCGGCATAACCCGGTGGCCCTGCTCCGACGGATCGAGCGGATCCGCCTCAACGCGGCGGCCCAGAGCCCGGCTTACCTGGAACTCTACGATCGGGTTCTGACGGAGTTCGATCGGGCGATCGCCGGGGAGACCTGGTTCGAACGGGCCTTCCCGGAGCACACCGGAATCACGATCGCGTATTTCTCCACGGAGTTCGGCATCCACGAAGCGTTCCCGGCTTATGCGGGCGGTTTGGGGGTGCTGGCCGGGGATTCCCTGAAGGAAGCCAGCGATCTCGGGCTCCCCATCGTAGGGGTGGGTCTGCTCTACCAGCACGGCTATTTCACTCAGCGCATCACCGAGGACGGCTGGCAGGAAGCGCTGTATGAGCGCCTGGATCTCGAAAACCTCCCCCTCACCCGGGTGACCGGTCCCGATGGACAGCCCCTGCAGGTGGAAGTGGCCATCGCGGGCCGCCCGGTTCGGGCTCAGATCTGGCGCCTGCAAATCGGGCGGATCCCCCTTTACCTCCTGGACACCCATCTTCCGGAGAACCTCCCTCCGGATCGGGAGCTCTCCGCCCGGCTCTACGATGGGGATCCGGAACGACGCATCGCCCAGGAGATGATCCTGGGGATCGGGGGGGTGCGGGCGCTGCGCGCCCTGAGGGTGCGCCCCTCGGTCTGGCATCTGAACGAAGGGCACTCGGCGTTCTCCATCCTGGAACGGCTGCGGGAGTATATCGCTGAGGGGATCCCCTTTGAGGAAGCCGCTGCACGGGTGCGGGAAACCACGGTGTTCACCACCCACACTCCGGTTCCCGCAGGCCACGACCGGTTCTCCTTCACCCTGATCGAGAAGGCGTTCGCAGGCTACTGGGAGCAGCTCAGGCTCTCCTTCCAGGAGTTCTGCGAGCTGGCCCGTCAGGACGAACCGTGGGGGCCGACGTTCAATATGACGGCCCTGGCCCTTCGTTTCTCGGAACATCGGAACGCGGTGAGCGAGCTGCATGGACGGGTGACCCGCCGGATGTGGGCACACCTGTGGCCGGACCGGCCGGTGGAGGAGGTCCCTATCCGCCATATCACCAACGGTGTTCATATCGGAACCTGGCTGGCCCGCCGGATGCGGGCGCTTTACCAGCGCTATCTGGGGCCGGACTGGATGGAACGCGTGGATGATCCCGCCCTCTGGGAGCGGGTTCTGGAAATCCCGGATGAAGAACTGTGGACGGTCCGGCGCCATCTCAAGCGCAAGCTGGTTGCTTTCATGCGCGAGCGGGCGCGGCGGCGCTGGCAGCGCAACCATGTCTCTCCCATCCAGATCGTGGCCTCGGGGGTGCTCCTGGACCCCTACGCCCTGACCATCGGCTTCGCCCGACGGTTCGCCCTCTACAAGCGGGCTTACCTGCTCTTTCGGGATCCCGACCGCCTGCGGCGGCTGGTGAACGACCCGTACCGTCCCGTCCAGATCATCCTGGCCGGGAAGGCGCATCCGGCCGACGAGCCAGCCAAGCGGATGATCCAGGAGATCTACCGCATGATCAAAGATCCCTCCTTTGGCGGGCGGATCGTTTTCATTGAGGACTACGATATGGAGGTGGCCCGTTACCTGGTGCAGGGGGTGGATGTCTGGCTGAACACCCCACGCCGGCCGCTGGAGGCCAGCGGGACCAGCGGCCAGAAGGCCGCCCTCAACGGCGTGCTGAACCTGAGCGTGCTCGATGGCTGGTGGCGGGAGGGATATAACGGGGCTAACGGCTGGGCTATCGGAGAGGATCGGGATTATGAGGATCCGGAGGCCCAGGACATCGCCGACGCCGCCTCGCTCTATGAGCTGCTGGAGAACGCCGTGGTGCCCCTTTATTACGATGTGGAAGCCGATGGCATCCCCCATCGCTGGCTGCGCATGGTGAAGGAATCCATCCGCTCCCTGGCCCCCTTCTTCAACACGCGCCGGATGATGAAAGAATATCTCCACGAGATGTATCTGCCCGCCATGGAAGCGGCCCACCGCCGAACGGCGATCCCCCGGGAGCCGGTTCTTTAATGCGACAACCGCAGATCGTGGAGCGGAGCCTCCCCGTTCCCCGCAGGGCAACTGCAAGCAGTTGCCCTGCTTCAAAAAGCAACTTTCTTCCGGGAGTTGCACCCATGAGCGCGTTACGTTTGCGGGTCCGTCCCCGATGGGCGCCCTTCCTGGCGCTGAGCCTGCTGGCCACCTGTCTCCCCGGCGCGGCCTCCCCTTCCCGCCCTATGCCTTCCCCCTCCGACTGGATCTGCGAATCCCCTCCCCCATGGCCCAGCTCCCCATGTCTCCGCTTCGAAGAATCCCCTCAGGTGGGCCACCCCTTCCACCTCACCCTCCTCGTGTTCTACTCCCTTCCCCCTTCCGCCTCCCCTCACGTCCTCATCCTCCATCTCCCGGCCGTCCTGCAGGTTCTGGCCGTTGAAACCTCCCTCCCTTACCGCCAGGAAACCGACACCGTCCACCTGGTGGATCCGACGGAGCTCCTGACCCCCTCCTCTGTCTTGACCAGAAACTCTCAGGCCGATAAAATTAAAAAAAAACAACCTCAGACAGGAGAACTACGATGACGGAGCAGATCCTCCGTGTGCATCGCCTGCTGGCCTTCGTGGGGATGGGTCTGCTCTTTGCCTGCGCACCCGGTGCCTCGCCCCTTCCCCTCCTTCCCCCCTCAACCCCTCGACCGATCTGCGAAGGCGGTCGATACCATCCCACTCGCTTCTGCCTCTCCCTGGAAGGCGATCCCCGCCCCGGCCACTCCTTCACCCTCACATTCGATGCGTTCTACTACGCCTTCCCCGGAGAACCCCCCTATACCCTCACCATCATCCTCCCCGATTCCCTGGAGATCCTTCAAGTGGAAACCTCCCGCCCCTATCGGATCCAATCCAACC